>NZ_CP084930.1:1380000-2083333 GCF_023822065.1 Sphingomonas morindae | reverse complement strand
TGCGGCTGCGCACGCCGCGCGTCGCCGAGACGGTCATGCTGCACCAGGCGCGGCTGATCGAGCTGAGCGCCATGGCCTCGGCGCTCAGCCACGAGCTGCGCCAGCCGCTCTTCACCATCGCGCTCGCCGCCGAGAATGGCGTCGCCCAGCTCGATGCGATCGACGATCCCGCCACGGCGCGCGTCGCCGCCAAGTTCGCGCGCATCGTCGAGCAGGTCGAGCGCGCGCGCATGATCATCGAGCGCATGTCGCGCTATGCCCGGGTCGAGGAAAGCAGCGAGGCGGTGATCGATCTGGCCGAGATCATCACCCGTGCCGCGCAGTTCATGCGGCCGCTGCTCGTCGCGCGCGATGTGCGGCTGGTGGTCGAGGCGGTGCCGGGCACGGCGCTGTTCTTCCTGCCCCAGGTCGGCATCGAACAGATCCTCGTCAACGCCATCCAGAACGCGATCGACGCCATCGCCACCCAGCGCGAGCGCGATCCCGCCACCGAAGGCGTCATCACGCTCGCGCTCGCGGCGGACGGTGAGGATGCGCTGCTGCGCATCGTCGACGACGGCACCGGGATCGAGCCCGCCATCGCCCCCGATCTCTTCGATGCCTTCCACACCACCAAGCCGGCGGGTCAGGGCACCGGGCTCGGCCTGTTCATCTGCCGCCAGATCATGCGCGAGCTTGGCGGCGCGATCAGCCTGGAAACACGGGATTTCCCCGCGCGTGGATGCTGCCTGACGCTGCGCTTCCCCGGCGCCCGGCGGGCTTCTGCTTTTGGTGCGTATCGTAAGGAAGTGGCCGCATGACCGACTATGTGTATATTGTCGATGACGATTCCACGATCCGCGAGGAGCTGAGCGAGGCGCTCAGCGATGCCGATCGCGTCGTTCGCAGCTTTGCCGACGGCCAGTCTCTGCTCGCCGAGCTTGGCGGGCTCGAGCCGGGCTGCATCCTGCTCGATCTCGCCATGCCCGGGCTCGATGGCCTGGCGGTGCAGCGCGCGCTCGTCGCTTGCGGCGCCCCGCACGAGGTGATCATGCTCACCGGCGCCGGCAATGTCGGCGCCGCCGTCGCGGCGATGCGCGCGGGCGCCAGCGATTTTCTGGAGAAGCCCTTTTCCGGGCGCGCGCTGATGGCCGCGATCGAGGCCTCGCTGGCGCGGATCGCCGCCAACGGCAAGGCGCGCGCCGCCTCCGACCGGGCCGCCGCGCTCATCTCCCGCCTCTCCCCGCGCGAGCATGACGTGCTGGTCGGGCTGGTCGAGGGGGCGCCGAACAAGATCGTCGCCTATAATCTCGGCCTCAGCATCCGCACGGTCGAGGTGTATCGCGCCCACGCCATGGCCAAGCTCGGCGTCAAGAGCCTGACCGACGCCACCCGCATCGCGCTCGCCGCCGGTCTGATCGAGCCGAACCTCCCCGCATTCTCGTAAAATACCCAAGTGGCGACGGGTTAGGCGGGAGGCTAGGCCGGCATTACGTTCGCCGCCGGCCGCGGCAGGCGAGCGCGTCTCCGCTCCGGCGGACATGGCCTGATGGCGCGCCGCCGCTGCGCCCGGCCGCCGGCGCATCGTTCGCCCGGGGGGACGAGCGATGCGCCGGTCGCGATCGGCCCGACGTCCCTTTCGGCGGCCTACACCACGGCCGCGATCAGCCCCAGCGCCTGGGCCTCGGCGGCTTCGATATACCAGTTGCTCGCCGCCCGCTCGATCGCCTCCTCGAGCGAGACGGACGAGCCGGCGACGAGATTGGCGAACCCCTCTTCCTGGATCGCGATCGAGGCCTCGATCTCGTGCAGCACCGCGCGCACGCTGGCGCCGCAGGTGGTGAGCGGACCGGAGATGGAGAGGGTGCGCGTCAGCTGGCGCTCATGCACCATCAGCCGCGTGCCCCGCGTCAGATAGCGGTTCTCCCGCGCGAAGAAGCTCATGAAGGTGGTGCCGGCGGAATAGATCGCGGCCTTGCCGAGGAACACCAGCCGGCGCGCGGGCGCGAGCGCGGAATGGAAGCGGATATCCTCGCCCATCATCCGCGCCACTTCCGGATCGCCACCCAGCGTCGTCAGCTCCACCACCACCAGCCCTTCGGCGGGGGCCTGATCGAGCTGGCTGCGGAAGCGCTCGTACAGCGCATAATCCACCGCGCCCGCAAGCAGGATGGCAGGGCGCTGAAAGGACTCGGGCGGAAGCGGGGCAGGGCTGGCCATGGCGGGTCTCCGGCGGATCTGGAACGGAGGCGTAACGCGCGATTGTGGCGGCTTGTGCCGGTTCCCGCCGCATCACCGCCCGATTTGGTTCATGCGACCGACAGAAACCGTGACCCTCCGGCCACAGGGGGCGATTGGCGGGGCAAGGTTACCGTTCGTTCAGGGAACGATCCGACCGGCCCCGGCATAGAGCACCCCACTGGCGCGTGGTTGCGCGCCGGATGTACCAGTAGCTTTGCGAGGTTGTTTATGAAGACTTTCCTGCTCGCCGGTGGCGCCCTCCTCCTGGCCGCCGCCGCCCCCGCCTTCGCGCAGGACAGCACCGCGCCGGCCGATCCCGCCGCGGCCACGGCGCCGATGGCCGATCCCGCCGCCGCCCCGGCGCCCGCGCCCGCCGATGCCGGCACCGCGCCCAGCACCACCAGCGGCTATCAGGCGCCCGCCGCCAGCTCGTCCTTCACCGGGCCGCGCGCCGAGATCTTCTTCGGCTATGATCGCGTCGGCACCCGCCTGCGCACCGCCACCGTCGATGGCACCGATACGCAGCGCAACCACCGCAACGGCTTCACCGGCGGCGGCCTGCTCGGCTATGATCTGCCGATCGGCGATCGCCTCGTCGCCGGCATCTTCGGTAGCTATTCCCTGTCCACCGCGCGCAGCTGCGCCGAGGGCGGCGGCTGCCTCAAGGCCGGTCGCGAGATCGAGGGCGGCGCCCGCATCGGCGCCAAGCTGATGGACGACAAGGCGCTGGTCTATGTGAAGGGCGCCTATGTGAACGGCCGCATCATCGACAGCGCGCTCGACGCGGCGTCGAACCGCGATGGCTGGCGGGCCGGCGCGGGCGTGGAATATGCCCTCAACGCCCACACCTACATCAAGGCGGAGTATGACTATACCCGCTTCAACCGCTTCAACCTCGCCCCCGATGCCTCGCTGCGCTTCGATCGCAACCAGGTGCTCGGCGGCTTCGGCGTCCGCTTCTGAGCGACCGACCTGCGCCCGGGCTTCGGCCCGGGCGCAACCCCGTCTGCGCCCGCTCGTTGGCCGATGGTCACTTTGGGAGAGACGTTATGGTGAAGATGATGGCGCCGCTGCTCGCGGCCGTGCTGCTGCTGCCCGCGTGCAGCGCCAAGACCGAAAATGCCGCCGACGCCACCGCCAGCTCCGCCGCCAACGATACCAAGGCCAATACCGATGCCGCGCTCGGCGCCGCCGACAATGCGGCCGATAGCGCCAAGCCCGCGCTCGAGGATGCCGGCAACGCGCTCTCCAACGCCGCCGACGCGACCGGCCGCGCCGCCGACCGCGCGGGGGATTCGATCAAGAACGCCACGCGCTGATCCCCGTCGCCGCCGCCCCGGCGGGCGGCGGCCGCGGCTTCAGCCTTCCGCCTTCTTCGCCGCCATGCGCGTGCGGAAGCGCGCCGCCCAGCCCGGCTTCTGCCCCTGATCGGGCCGCGCCAGCGCGAGCGCATCGGGCGCGACATCGCGGGTGATGACCGAGCCCGCCGCCACGATCGCCCCCGCGCCGATCGTCACCGGCGCCACCAGCGCGCTGTTGGACCCGACAAAGGCGCCCGCGCCGATCTCGGTGCGGTTCTTGAAATAGCCGTCATAGTTGCAGAAGATGGTGCCGGCGCCGATATTGGCGCGGGCGCCGACGCTGCCATCCCCCAGATAGGCGAGGTGATTGGCCTTGGCGCCCTCGCCGATGCTGGCGTTCTTCACCTCGACGAAATTGCCGATATGCGCCGCGCGGCCGATGCGCGCGCCCGGCCGCAGCCGGGCATAGGGGCCGATCAGCGCCGCCGGCCCCACCTCGGCGCCTTCCAGCGCGCTGAAGGCGCGGATCACGGCGCCGTCGGCCACCGTCACGCCAGGGCCGAACACGACATGGGGCTCGATCACCACGTCCCGCCCGATCTGCGTGTCCCAGGCGAACCACACGGTTTCGGGCGCGATCAGCGTGGCGCCCTCGGCCATGGCGCGGGCGCGGCGGCGGCCCTGCCACAAGGCCTCCACCGCCGCCAGCTCGGCGCGGCTGTTCACGCCCGCCACCTCCCAGGGCTCGGCCTCGACCACCACCGCCGGACGGCCGGCGGCGTGGACCAGCATCGGCAGGTCGGTGAGATAATATTCCCCGGCGGCATTGGCGTTGCCGATCTGGCCCAGCAGCGGCCAGAGATCGGCGGCGCGCACCGCCATCATGCCCGAATTGCAGAGCGTCACCGCCCGCTGCGCGGCATCGGCATCCTTATATTCGACGATCCCGGTGATCGTCTCGCCCTCGGCGAGGATGCGGCCATAGGCGCCGGGATCGGCGGGGCGGAAGCCCAGCACCACCGCGCCGGGCGCGTCGGGCGCGTTCAGCCGGTCGAGCAGGCGCGCGCAGGTCTCCGCCGTGACCAGCGGCACATCGCCGTAGAGGATCAGGATATCGCCGGAAAACTCGGCCAGCGCCGCCTCCGCCTGGCGCACCGCATGGGCGGTGCCGCGCTGCGGCTCCTGCACCGCCACCGCCACCTCGCGGCCGGCCAGCGCCGCCTCCACCTGGTCGCGCCCGGCGCCGACCACCACCACGGCCCGCGCCGCGCCGAGCGCGTCGATGGTGCCGAGCAGATGGTGGAGCATCGGCTGGCCGGCGAGCGGGTGCAGCACCTTGTGGAGATCGGAGGCCATGCGGGTGCCTTTGCCCGCGGCGAGGATGATGGCGGCGAAGGGCGTGTCACTCATGCTCCGTCCCTGCCACGCGGCGCTTGCATATTCCAGCGCCTCCGGGCAGCGCCGCCACCATGAACGGCTTTCCCTTCCGCAGCGTCGTCTTTGATCTGGACGGCACGCTTGCCGATACGGCGCCCGATCTCACCGCCGCGCTCAACCACAGCCTGGTGGCGCTCGGCCGCGCGCCGATCGCGGGCGAGGCGGTGCGCCACATGGTGGGCCATGGCGCCCGTGCGCTGCTCGCCCGCGGGCTGGCCGCGACGGGCGATGGATCGGAGGCCGAGGTGGATCGCGGCTTCCCGATCTTCATGGCCTTTTACCAGGCGCATATCGCCGATCATTCGCAGGCCTTCCCGGGCGTGGAGGCGGCACTCGCCGCGCTCGAGGCCGAAGGCGTGGCGCTCGCCATCTGCACCAACAAGCTCGAGGGGCTGGCGCGTCAGCTGATCGCCGCGCTCGGCTGGGAGGGCCGGTTCGCGGCGGTGATCGGCGGCGACACGCTGGCGGTGCGCAAGCCCGATCCGGCGCCGCTCCACGCCGCCATCGCCGCCGCCGGGGGCGGCCCGGCCGCCTTTGTCGGCGATTCGATCACCGACACCGAGACCGCGCGCGCCGCCGGCGTGCCCTGCGTGGCGCTGAGCTTCGGCTTTTCGGACAGGCCGCCCGAGCAGCTCGGCGCCGACCGGCTGATCGACCATTGGGACGCGCTGCTCCCCGCTCTGCGCGCGCTCGGCGGCGGGGCCGCCCAAGGCTGAGTTGCGCGCGGCACACTTATCCTTGACGCGCTTGGCCTTGCCTCGGCCGGCCGGGTGAGTCATGGGCGCGGGTTCTGGGGCCGGGCTCTGGCAAACCGGCCGTTAAGATGATAGCGCGCGCGACCGCAATGCGCGCGGCGACGGAGATTAAGGCATGAGCGACAGGACGGGCGAGGCGCAGACGCTGGCGCCTTCGGCGGCGCTGAGCGTCGAGACGGTGGTTCGGGTGCATCACTGGAACGAGCATCTGTTCAGCTTCGCCATCACCCGCCCCGCCAGCTTCCGCTTCCGCTCGGGCGAGTTCGTGATGATCGGCCTGCCCGATGGCCAGCGCCCGCTGCTGCGCGCCTATTCCATCGCCAGCCCGGCCTATGCCGAGGAGCTGGACTTTCTCTCGATCAAGGTGCCGGACGGTCCGCTCACCTCGCGCCTGCAGAAGATCCAGCCGGGCGATCCGCTCTTCCTCGGCCGCAAGCCCACCGGCACGCTCGTCGCCGATGCGCTGCTGCCGGGCAAGCGGCTCTTCCTGCTCTCCACCGGCACCGGCCTCGCGCCCTTCCTCTCGGTGGCGCGCGATCCCGACATCTACGACATGTTCGACGAGATCGTGCTCGTCCATTCGGTGCGCCGCGTCAGCGATCTCGCCTTCCGCGACGAGCTGGAGGCGCGGCTGGCCGAGGATCCGCTCGTCGGCGAGGTGGCGGCGGAGAAGCTGCGCTATCTGCCCACCGTCACGCGCGAGCCCTTCCACACCCAGGGGCGGATCGGCGCGCTGATCGACGATGGCACGCTGTTCGCCGGCGGCCCCGGCTTCGATGCCGCCACCGACCGCATCATGATGTGCGGCAGCATGGACATGATCCGCGATTTCGCGGCGCGCTTCGATGCGCTGGGCTTCGAGGAAGGCTCGAACGCCAAGCCGGGCGCCTATGTGATCGAGCGCGCCTTCGTCGGCTGAACCCGCGCGGGCGACGGCCGCTCAGCCGGCCGCCGCCGCCGCGCGATCCAGCGCGTGCAGCGCCTTGCGGGCGAGTCGCCGCGCCTCGGGGCGCGCCGCCGCCTCGCCTTCGGACAGCCGGTACCAGGCCTCGTACACCGCGCCATAGCCGAGCGTGCCGGCCAGGCCCGCGATGCGGTGCGCGCGCGGCGCGGCATCGGGCGCCGCGATCAGCGCCAGCCCTTCGGCCAGCTGGTCCCGCAGCCCCGCATAGAGGCGCGCCACCTCCGCCGCGCCGAACAGCGCCGCCAGCCCGGCGCGCGCGGCGGGCGGCGGATCGGGCGCCCAGAGGGCGAGCGTCGCCGCCAGCGCGGCGCCGTCGCGCGGATCGGCGATCCAGCCGTCAAGATCGGCCGCCTCGGGCGGGGCCGCACCGCCATAGCCGAGAATGGGCAGCGCCCGCGTCGCGGGATCGGCCCGCAGCGCCGCGATCGCATCGAAGGCGCCGGGCGCATCGGCCAGCAGGAGCAGATCGGCCGCCCCCGCCCCGTCCATGGCGTCGGCGCCCCACCCCTCCCAACTTGCCTGCTGCACCGCACAGACAATGGCGCGGCGTCGGAACTCATCATGATCCACGACAAAGACTTTACCCGCCAACGCCATCTAATCCATTCCGGTTTGAATAGAGTTGCCTGCGCCAAGCCTCTGGGACAACATTGCACTCCTGGCAAAGCAGGTCCACTGAGAATGGATCGTTTAAAGACATGAGGGAGAGCTGAGTGTCGAGCCCACGCCTGCTCATCGCCGACGATCATCCGCTGGTCGTGGAAGCGCTCGCCATGGCGGTGCGGGCCTGCATCCCCGGCGTGGTGGTCGATTCCGCCGGCAGCATCGCCGAGGCGGAACGGCTGGGCCGCGAGCGGCGCGGCTACCGGCTGGTGCTGCTGGATCTCATGCTGCCCGACGCGCGCGGCTTTTCGGGCTTTCTGCGGTTGAAGCAGGCGCTGCCGCAGGTGCCCATCGTGATCGTCACGGCCCATGCCGCGCCCGATCTGGTGGAGACGGCCAAGTCGCTCGGCGCCGCCGGCTTCCTCAACAAGGCCCAGCCGCTGGACCAGATGAGCGCGGCGATCCGCACCATCCATTCGGGCACCGCCGTCTTCCCCACGCTCTCGGCGCGGCGCGATACCGGCGCGGCCGCCGCCAAGGCGCGCATCGCGGACCTGTCCGATGCCCAGATGCGGGTGCTGCTCGCGCTCGCCGATGGCCGGCTGAACAAGCAGATCGCCGGGGATCTCGGCATCACCGAGGCGACGGTGAAGGCGCATCTCACCGCCATCTTCCGCAAGCTCGGCGTCAACAACCGCACCCAGGCCCTGCTGGCGATGCAGCCCCTGCTCGGCGCCAGCGTCGGCGAGGCGGAGGGGGAGCAGCTCTAGATCATGCCCCTCGGGTTCCAGAGCGGTCAGGCTCTCGAACTGCCCCAAAGGCCGTCGCGTAGCGTCTTCCTGCTGGTCGGTTTGCTGTCGATCGTCGCGCTGTCCATCCTGGCGGTCCGCATCCAGGTGGAGCGTCACGCCGCGCTCGCGGCGCGCGGCGAGGTGATCCGCTCCTTCGCGCGACGGGTGGCGGTGAACGATGTGCTGACCGGGCTGGTCGAGGCGGAAAGCGCCCAGCGCGGCTTCATCCTGACGGGCGCGCCCGCCTTTCTCACCCCCTATGCGCCGGCGCGCCGCAGCATCGCCGAGGCGCTGGACCGGCTCGGCGCGGATTACCGGACGATGCCGGCGCAACAGGCCCATCTCGTCGAGCTGCGCTACGTGGTCGGCGCCAAGCTGACCGAGATGGACGATGTCCTCGCCCGCTATCGCCAGGGTGGCCTGGCGCGCGCACGGACGCGGGTGGAGGATCAGCAGGGCCGCACGCTGATGGAGCGCGCGCGGACGCTGGTCGCCGCGATCGTCGCCGACGAGGGGGCGACGCTCGCCGCCGGGGTCGATCGCGCGGGCGCGACCCGCCGCCATATCGACATCATCCTCGGCGTGGTGCTGCTGCTGCTGATCCTGCTCGTCGCCGCCGCGCTGCTGGTCGGCTGGCGGGTCGGGGTGGAGCGGCACAAGACCGAGCAGCAGGCCTGGGAAAGCCTGACGCGGCTGCGCACCATCTTCGCCAGCACCACCGACGCGCTCATCATCCTCGATTCCACGGGGCTGATCGAAAGCGTCAACGCCGCCACCGACCGGCTGTTCGGCTATGCGCGCGACGAGCTGATCGGCCGCGACATCGGCATGCTGCTGGATGCCGCGCCCGGCGATGCGCCGCTCGCGCGCCGGCTGGGGCTTTCCACCGAAGGCACGCCCGCGCGCGGCCAGGGCGTCGATCGGTCCGCGCGCCACAAGCGCGGCCACATCGTGCCGGTGGATGTGTCGCTGGCGCGGCTGCCGCTGGCCGAGGGCTTCCACCTGATCGCGACGCTGCGCGACATCTCCGAGCGCAAGGCGGCCGAGCGGCTCAAGGACGAGTTCATCTCCACCGTCAGCCACGAGCTGCGCACGCCGCTCACCTCGGTGATCGGCGCGCTCGGCCTGCTGAGCGGCGGCGCCGCCGGTCCGCTCCCCGAGCCCGCGCTGCGCCTGCTGACGATCGCCGAGAACAACGCGCAGCGGCTGATCCGGCTGATCAACGACATTCTCGACATCGATCGGATCGGCTCGGGCCGGATCCAGCTGCGTTCCGAACCCATCGATCTGCCGGCGCTGGCGCGGCGCGCGGTCGACGATGCCGCCGGGCTCGCGGCGCCGCGCGGGGTGGGGCTGCGGCTCGATGCGCACCCCGTCTCGCGGCCGGCGCTCGGCGATGGCGACCGGCTGCTCCAGGTGCTCGGCAATCTCCTGTCGAACGCGATCCGCTTCTCCCCCGAGGGCGAGACGGTGACGCTGGCGCTGCGCGAGGATGGCGATCGCGCGGTCCTGGAAGTCGCCGATCACGGGCCGGGCGTGCCCGACGCCTTCCGCGATCGCATCTTCGGCCGCTTCGCCCAGTCCGAGGCGGGCGCCGCGATCCCCGGCGGCACCGGGCTCGGCCTCGCCATCTCGCGCGAGATCGTGCACGCGCTGGGCGGCGAGATCGAGATCGACAAGGATCGGGCGCGGGGCGCCTGCTTCCGCATCGCGCTGCCGCTCCATGCCCGCCCGATCGATGCCGATACCGCCCGCCCGCGCATGCTGATCTGCGAGGATGATCCGGACATGGCGACGATCATCGGCGATATCATCGCCGGCGAGGGCTATGAGGTGGAGCAATGCGGCAGCGCGCGCGAGGCGCAGGCGCTGGCGCGCAGCGGCCGGTTCGATGGCCTGGTGCTGGATCTGCGCCTGCCCGACGCCAATGGCCTGGCGGCGGTGCGCGCGCTCCGCGCCGAGCCGACCACGCGCGATCTGCCGATCATCGTCGTATCGGCTTTTGCGAACAGCGAGGGGGGAACGCCGGTGGCACGCGCGCTCGATGTGGTGGATTGGCTCGACAAGCCGGTGGATCGCCCGCGCCTGCTGCGCGCGCTCGCCACCGCGATGCGCCGCGCGCGCGAGGACCGGCCCACCTTGCTCCATGTCGACGATGATCCGGACATGCTCGAGGTGACCGCGCTGGGGCTGGCGGATCGCGGGCGCATGCTGCGCGCCACCAGCCTCGCCGCCGCGCGTGCGCTGCTCGCCAGCCGCACCCCCGACATCGTGATCCTCGACATCAACCTGCCCGACGGCTCGGGGCTCGACCTGCTGCCCGATCTCTTCGCCGCCGATGGCAGCCCCATCCCCACCATCGTCTATTCGGCGACGGATCTGGTGCCCGAGATGAACCAGGTGTTCGATGCCGTGCTGGTCAAGTCGCGGCGGTCGCTGACCGCTTTGTCCGAGACGATCGGCGCCATCCTCGATCGTCAGCGCGCCCGCCCGCGCGAGGAGGAGGCATGAGCCGCGTCGCGCTTCTCTATGTCGACGACGACGACGATATCCGCGCCATCGCCGAGCTGGCGCTCGGCCTCGATCCGACGCTGGACGTGCGCACCGCCCCGGGCGGCGCGGCGGCGCTGGCGCTGCTCGATGGCGGCGCGGGCTGGCGCCCCGATGTCGCGCTGCTCGACGTGATGATGCCGGAGATGGGCGGGGTCGAGCTGGCGCGCCATCTGCGGACCCGCCCCGGGCTGGGGCGGCTGCCGATCATCTTCATGACCGCGCGCGCCCGCGCCGGCGATATCAGCGAATACACCGCCATCGGCCAGTCCGCGATGATCGCCAAACCCTTCGATCCGATGACGCTCGCGGCCACGGTGCGCGAGCGGCTGCGCGGCATCCACGCGCGCGGCTGAGCCGGCGGGCGCTATCGCCCGTCGCGGCGCAGGGAACGCCCGCCCCCGCGCAGCCGTTGCCGCCGGCCACAGGCTGGAAAGGATCCGACATGAAATATGTTAGTCTTAGCAAGGGCTTGGGGCTATTTTCCCTGGCGCTCGGCGCCACCGAGCTGATCGCCGCCCGGCGGATCGCCACGGCGCTGGAGGCGCCCGAGCGGAGCGGCCTGGTCAAGGCGTTCGGCCTGCGCGAGATCGTCGCCGGCATCGGCCTGCTCGGCGCGCCCGCGCACGCGCCGCGCGTGTGGAACCGCGTGGCGGGCGATGGGCTGGATCTGGCCGCGCTCGGCGGCGCGCTGCGCCGCGCGCCGCGCAACCGCTTCGCCTGGGGCGCGCTCGCCTTCGTGCTCGGCGCCACCGCGCTGGACCTGGTGACGGCGCGCGGGCTCGATCGCACCACCGGCAAGACGCTGCCCGTCTGACCGTCCGGCTCAGCCCTTCGGCGTGCGCCAGGCGCGCTCGAAGGGCAGCCGCCAGGCATGGGGGGCGATCAGCTGATGGATCGATTTCGGCCCCCAGGAGCCGACCTCGTAGAGCCGCACCGGCGGCGCCATCTCGAGCAGCGGCATCGACACCTGCCACAGCCGCTCAATGCCTTCCGACGTGGTGAAGAGCGTGCGGTCGCCGCGCATCGCATCGAGGATCAGCCGCTCATAGGCTTCCAGCACATCGCCGACCAGCTCGGTCTCGCCCATGGCGAACTGGAGGCTCAGCTTGTCCAGCCGCATCCCCGGCCCCGGCCGCTTGCCGTAGAAGGACAGCGAGACTTTCGAGGCGTCCGAGAGATCGAAGGTGAGATGGTCCGGCCCCTGCGCGCCCACGCCCGAATGGGCGGGGAACATGCTTTTGGGCGGCTCGCGAAAGGCGATCGAGATCACCCGCTGCCCCTGGGCCAGCCGCTTGCCGGTGCGCAGATAGAAGGGCACGCCCGCCCAGCGCCAATTGTCGATCGCGCATTTGAGCGCGATGAAGGTCTCGACATCGCTTTCCGGATCGACGCCGGGCTCGGCGCGATAGCCGGTATATTGGCCGCGCACCACATTGGCCGGATCGATCGGCAGCATCGAGCGGAAGACCTTGTTCTTCTCCTCGCTGATCGGCTGCGGCTCGAGCGCGGTCGGCGGCTCCATCGCCATGAAGGCGAGAATTTGGAAAAGATGAGTCACCACCATGTCGCGATAGGCGCCGACGCTTTCGTAAAAGGCCGAGCGCGTGCCGAGGCCGAGCGTCTCGGGCACGTCGATCTGGACATGATCGATGAAGTTGCGGTTCCAGATCGGCTCGAACAGACCGTTGGCGAAGCGGAAGGCGAGAATGTTCTGCGCCGCCTCCTTGCCCAGGAAATGGTCGATCCGGAAAATCTGCTCCTCGGCGAACACCTCGTGCAGCCGGGCGTTGAGCGCCACCGCGCTGGCGAGATCGGTGCCGAAGGGCTTTTCCATCACCACCCGCGCGCCGGCGATCAGATCCGCCTCGGCCAGCTGGTGCACGGCCGAGAGCGCGGCGTTGGGCGGCACGCTGAGATAATGGAGCCGGCGATGATCGGGGCCGAGCGCCGCCGCCGCCTGCTCCGCCGCCGCGCGCAGCGCATCGGCGCCGCCCGCCAGCGGCACATAATCGAGCGCGGAGGAGAAGTCCTGCCAGGCCGCCTCGTCGACCGGGCGGGTGGAGAATTCGTCCAGCGCGCCGCGCGCCAGCGTGCGGAAACCGTCCGCGTCGAGCGGATCCAGTGAGACGCCGATGATGCGGAAGCCGGGGATGAAGCCGGCGCTGGCGAGGTGGAACAGGCCCGGCAGCAGCTTGCGCCGGGCGAGATCGCCGGTCGCGCCGAACAGCACCACGAGCTGCGGATGACGGGGGCCGACCCCCTGCGGAACCTTGGCCATGCCAACTTCCTCCTCATAGTCCGGGCGCACGCCGCGCGGCCTCGCGCCCGGCGCCGGCCTAGCGGCGCCGCCGGCCGGCTTCAACGCCTCATTGACGCGCGCCGCCGCGCCCGCCAAGCCCTGCGCCATGCACTTCTTCTCCGATAATGCCGCGCCGGCCCATGGCGCCGTGCTCGAAGCCCTGACCCGCGCCAACCCGGCCGATGCCGGCTATGACGGCGATGCGCTCAGCCGGTCGCTGAGCGGCGCCTTCTCGGCGCTGTTCGGGCGCGAGGTGGCGGCCTTCTGGGTGACCACGGGCACCGCCGCCAACGCGCTCGCGCTCGCCGCGCTCACCCCGCCGCATGGCGGCGTCTTCTGCCACCGCGATGCGCATATCAATTGCGACGAAGCCGGCGCGCCCGAATTCTACACGCATGGCGCCAAGCTCATCCCGCTCGACGGCCCCGGCGCCAAGCTGGTGCCGGAGACGGTCCGCGCCGCGCGCGCGGCGATCGCGCGGGATGTGCATCGCGTCCAGCCCCACGCGCTCTCGATCACCAACGCCACCGAATATGGCCAGGTCTATACGCCCGACGAGATCGCCGCCCTGGCCGAGACGGCGCGCGCGGAAGGGCTGGCCTTGCACATGGATGGTGCGCGCTTCGCCAATGCGGTGGCGCGGCTGGGCTGCCATCCGGCCGAGTGCAGCTGGCGCGCCGGCGTGGACGTGCTGAGCTTCGGCTTCGTCAAGAATGGCGGGCTTTCGGCCGAGGCGCTGATCTTCTTCGATCCCGAGCGCGCCGGGGCGACGCGCGTGCGGATCAAGCGCGCCGGCCATCTCGCGTCCAAGGGGCGGTTCCAGGCGGCGCAGATCCTGGCGCTGCTCGAGGAGGAGCGCTGGCTCGAAAACGCCCGCGCCGCCAATGCCGCCGCCGATCACCTCGGCGCCGCGGCGGGAGCGCGCCTGCTGCTGCCGGTGGAGGCGAACGAGCTTTTTGTGCGCGTCACGGCGGAGGAGGCGGCCCGGCTGCGCGCGCAGGGCTTCGGCTTCTATGATTGGGCCGAGGGCGAGATCCGGCTCGTCACCGCCTGGCACCATCGGCCCGAGGATGTCGCGCCGCTGGCCGCCGCGCTGCGGGCGCTCTAGCCGGGATGCGGGCCGCCGTCGGGGCGGCCCGCCTGATCGGGACCGGGCTTAGAATTCGGTCCAGTCATCCTCGAGCATGGCCGTCGCCGCCGCGGCGGCGGCCGGCGCGGCGCGCGCCACCGCCGGGCGCGGCTGGGGCGGCCGCGCCGCGCGCGCCGGCGCGGCCCTGCGGCGCGTGGGCAGCGGCACGATAGTGCCGGTCGCGCCGTCGCCCAGCGTGAAATTGCCCACCTCGGCGGCGAGCTGGCCGGACTGGCCAGCCAGGCTGCGCGCGGCGGCGGTCGCCTCCTCGGCCATGGCGGCGTTCTGCTGGGTCATCGAGTCCATCTCGGACACGGCGGCGTTGACCTGGGTGAGGCCGGCCGACTGTTTTTCCGAGGAGTCGGCAATCTCCTGCATCAGTCCGCTGATCTCGCCGACCGAGCTGACGATCCGATCCAACGCGCGGCCGGTTTCGGTGACCAGCTCGACGCCCGCGCCGACCTGCTCGGTCGAGGCCTCGATCCGGCCTTTGATGTCCTTGGCGGCCTCGGCCGAGCGCTGGGCGAGCGCCCGCACCTCGGAGGCGACCACGGCGAAGCCCTTGCCCGCATCGCCCGCGCGCGCCGCTTCCACGCCGGCGTTGAGCGCGAGCAGGTTGGTCTGGAAGGCGATGCCGTCGATCACCGAAATGATGTCCGAAATCTCCTTGGAGGAGCGTTCGATGCCGCTCATCGCCTCGACCGCGCGGCGGACGATGTCGCCCGAATGCTCGGCCTCGCTGCGCGCGCCCTGCACCGCCTGGTTGGCGCGCAGCGCATCCTCGGCGGCACGGCGCACCGTGGCGGTGACCTGCGCCAGCGCGGCGGAGGTTTCCTCCAGGCTCGCGGCCTGCTGCTCGGTGCGGTTGGAAAGATCTTCCGAGGCCTGGCGGATCTCGGCCGAGCCGCTGTTGATGGCGTTGGCCGCTTCCGAGAAGGCGCCCATGGCCTGGCCGAGCGAATCGAGCGCGGCGTTGAAATCGGTCTTGAGCTTGGCGAAGGGGCCGGACAGCTCCGCCTCGACGCGATAGGTGAGGTCGCCGCGCGCCAGCGCGTCGAGCCCGTCGCCGATGCTGGAGACGATCAGCCGCGCCTGCGCTTCCTTGGCCTCGTCGGCCGCCGAAAGCTGGGCGCGCAGCCCCTCCAGCGCGCCGCCGAGCTGGCCGATCTCGTCGCGACGGCCGCCGGTTTCGACCCGCGCGGAGCGATCGCCCCGGGCGAGCGCGCCGAGCGCCACCGTCACCTGCGCCACCGGCGTCGCGATGCCGCGCGCCAGCACCCAGAGCATGGCGATGCACAGCCCGACCACCGCGACGATGGCGACGATGATGACCGCGCGGGCGAGGCGATAGCTGTCCTCGGCCGCGGCGACGCGCTTGTCCATCACCTTGGACTGCTGCGTCTGGAACACGTCGATGGTGTCGCTCATCGCATCGAAGCGGGCGCGGTCGCCGCGGAACAGGGCGAGCGCCTCGTTATTCTTGTCGACCCGCGCGAAGGCGAGCATGCGGTTGGAGGCGTCGCGATAGGCATCGGCGGCGGCGGTGATGCGATCGAGAAGCGCGCGCGTCTCGGGCAATTTGGTGCGCGGCTGGAACCAGGCGATCTTGGCGTTGAGCACCGACCATTGCCGGTTCATCAGCGCCTCGGCCTCGGCATTGTGCGCGGGATCGGTGGCGAGGATCGCATAGGCCTCGGCGACGCGCAGATCGGACGCGGCCGTGTTCATGATCGCGGCCGCCTCCAGCTTGGCGCGCCGCTCCACCCCGACATCGCGCGTGCTTTCCGCCAGCGTGCCAAGGTTGAAGATGGCAAGGCCGCCCACGCCGATAAAGGCGAGGAGCAGGGCGCCAAAGCAGACCAGCAGCTTCTTGCCGATTGCGAGATTACCCAAGAACGCCTCCTGAAACCCCCATCCGATCGGCGTGTCGCCGGCCCGGATCATTGGAGTCTATCGCTAGGTGACACTCATTGAAATTTGGTAAGTTTGCGTTCCGAAGTCCGGAGTGCTTAAGATAGGCTAAGGAACTTCCGGTTGATTTAAAGCAAGGACGCGCGTGCTGAGGGGGTTCGGTAACAGGCACGCGAGTGTGTGGCCATGAGTGGCGGACGCGCCAATGCGCTGCTCGAGCGCTTCCTCGCCTGGTCGCTCGATCATCCGCTGCCGGCGCCGCTCGCCATCGCGGCGGCGACGCTGGTGATCACGCTGGCGGCGCTGATCCGGCTGTGGTTCATCACCAATCTCCTGCCCTGGCTGGTCTTCATCCCGCCGGTGCTGGGCATCGCGCTCGCCACCGGCTGGGCGGTGGGGGCCTATGCCGTGCTGCTCGCGGCGCTGCTCGCGGCGATCAGCATCGCCGGTCCGGCCTCTTTTCCCTGGCTCAGCCGGCCGCAATGGGCGGCGAGCCTGTTGTTCATCGCCATCGGCCTCGGCGTCGCCCGGCTCGCCGCCGCGTTGCGCGAGGCCTATCGCCGCAGCCGGGCGGACAGCGTCGCGCGCGGCGAGATGGTGGCGCTGCTCACCGCGCGCGAGGGCCAGCTCGAGCTGCTCAACCGCGAGCTAAGCCACCGGCTCAAGAACCAGCTCACGCTCGCCCAGGCGATCGCCAGCCAGACGCTGCGCCAGGCCGAGGATCTGCGCGGCGCCGGCGAGGCGCTGATGGTCCGGCTCGCCGCGCTGGGGCGCGCCACCGATGTGCTGATCGCGGGCGAATGGAGCGCCGCCGCGCTGCACGCCGTCGCGCAGGCCGCGCTCGGCCATCACGAGGCGCTGGCCGGGCGCGTGCGGATGCAGGGGCCGCCGCTCACCGTCACCGCCGAGGTCGCGCTGGCCTTGACGCTGACGCTGCACGAACTCGTCACCAATGCGACCAAATATGGCGCGCTTTCGACCGAGTCCGGGCTGGTTTCGCTCGAATGGGGGCTGATTTCGAGCCCCGATGCGCCGGATTCGGCGCGGTTCCACCTGCGCTGGAAGGAAGAGGGCGGTCCGCCGGTGCAGCCGCCGGCCCGGCGCGGCTTCGGCTCGGTGATGATCGAGCGCTCGCTCCGCGCCTATCTCCAGGGCGATACCGCCATCGCTTACGATCGCGACGGGCTCTGCTTCACCATCGACGCGCCGGCGGCCGGCACGGTGGTGCAGAGCGAGGCGGATTGATCTGGCCCCGCAAGGCCTTAAGGGGGGATGATGGGAAGATGGGGAACGCTCTTCGGCTGTGGCGTGGCGTTTCTCGCCACCGCGGCCGCCGCCGAGGACAGCAATGCCGACCGGCTGTGTAGCGAGCGTCCGGGGCTGACGACGAGCGCCTGCATCACGGCGCCGGGCCGGCTGCAGACCGAGACCGCGCTCGCCGACTGGACGCTGGACCGCAGCCAGGGCGAGCGCGACGACAGCGTTCTGATCGGCGATACGCTGGTCCGCTACGGCGTCGGCGGCAAGACCGAGATCCGCTTTGGCTGGACGCCCTTCGGGATCGATCGCGATCGCGCGGCGGACGGCAGCGTGGAGCATGCCCATCGGGTCGGCGACGCCACGGTCGGCGTGAAGACCTCGCTGGTCGAGCGCAAGAGCGACAATGGCCTCGCGGTCTCGATGATCGCCACCGCGTCGCTGCCCGTCGGGCGGCAGCCGATCGGCGCGGGCGACTGGGGCTTCTCCTTCCTGCTGCCGATCACCTACCGCACCTCGAAGACGGTCTCGATCCAGGCGACGCCGATGGCGGCGGCGGCGGTCGACGATGACGGCCGCGGCCGGCACGCGCGCTATGGCAGCGCGGTCGAGATCGAATATGCGCTGAGCGACGCGGTCAAGACCGATGTCAGCGCGCAGATCCTGCGCGACGACGATCCCGATCCCAGCGTGCGCGGCACCCCGGCGCTGGCGAGCGTCGCGCTCTCCTGGCAGCCGAGCCACAATACGCAGCTCGATCTGGGCACCAATGTCGGCCTCAACCGGGCCGCACCCGATGCCGAAGTCTATGCCGGCATCTCGCACCGCTTCTAGAGGCCGCCCCCGCCGGCGATGCCGGCGCGCTCAGCCCCCCTGCCCGCCCGCCCAGGCGATCGCGAACAGCCCCGCCGTTCCGATCAGGTAGAGGGCCAGCACGGCGAGCGAATCCACGCCCATGCCGAGCACCCGCCGGCGGGGACGGAAGATGAGGCCGGCCAGATACACGCTGGTCAGCAGAACGGCCAAACCGGCGAGGTAGATATCGGTCTTCTGCGCCTGCGGGAGCACCGCCTGGCCCGAGACGAGCGTGGCGAGCAGGAAGAGCACCGGCAGAAAGGCATTGCCGCCGAAGATGTCGCTCACCGCGAGCTGATAATCCCCCGCCTTGGTCGAGGCGAGGCCGGTGGACAGTTCGGGCAGCGAGGTCGCGGCGGCCAGCACGGTCGCCCCGAACAGCACGCCGGTCATGCCGATATGGTCCGCTATGGCATCGCCCGCGCGCTCCAGCACCACGCCGGCGACCAGCGTCACCACGGCGGCGGCGACGAAGACGATCACGGTGCGCGTGGTGCCGACGCCCTTCTTGTGCGCGTCATCGGCCCTGGCCGCCTGCGAATGGCCCTTGGGCTTTTCCTGCGTACCGGGCGCATCGCCGGCGCGATCGTGCCAGGGCAGGCCGCGATTGGCGCGGCCGATCAGCCACACGCCCAGCAGCCAGAACAGCAGGATCAGCACCGCGATCGGGGTGATCCGCAAGGCGATCAGCGAGGCCGGCATCTGCGTGCCCATGATCGAGACGATCAGCACGGCGACCACCAGCAGGCCCTCGATGACCAGCGTGAGGCTGGCCGCCTTATAGGTGAGCGGCACCTTCTCCGGCATGCCAAAGGCATCGAGCGCGACCAGCACCACTGTCTGGATCGCGATCCCGCCCAGAATGTTGCCGACCGCCACGCCGATCGTGCCCGCCGCCGCGGCGCTGGCGGTGATCGCGATCTCGGGCAGGTTGGTGGCGATGGCGAGCAGGATCACCCCGCCCAGCGCCTGGCCCAGGCCAAAGCGCCGGGCGAGCACATCGGTGCTGTTCGAGAGCGCGATGCCCGCCACCCAGATGGCCACGGCGCCGGCGGCGAAGAGCGCCAGAAGCGCGGCGAGAGGCAGGCCATGCACCATCGGTTTCGCTCCAGCGACGCCCGGGGAGAACGCCATTTCCGCGAAGCCCGTTCCGCCGGGCGCTGGCGTGCGCCCGAGCCGAGGCCGCTGGGCGATCGGCTAGGCGGCCGCGCGGAGCAAGCCGACAAAGGCGCGGGCATCGCCATCGAGGCCAAGCAGCGTGTCCTGAAGCGCCGCACTGGCGGCGCGCAGCGCGAGCAGACTCTCGGCATTGCCATCGGCCGCCGTGCGAATATCGGCGCTCATGCTCGAAAGCCCGCCGACCCGGCTGCGAACCGCCGCGATGCGATCGTCGATCAGGTTGGTGCTGCGCGCCTGATCGCGCGAGACCGCCGACACGCGCGCGGCCGCACGCTCCATCGCCTCGATCAGAGCGGCGAGCTGGTCGGTCTCGCTCACCACGCGCGACACGCCCTCCTGCACTTCGCGCACCTGCGCGCGGACCTGCCCGGTCGACTGGCCGGTTCGCTGCGCGAGCGCCTTGATCTCGCCCGCCACGACCGCGAAGCCCCGCCCCTCCGAGCCATAGCGCGCGGCCTCGATCGTGGCGTTGAGCGCCAGCAAATTGGTCTGCCGGGCTATGGAATCGATCACGCCGACGACGCGCTGGACCTCGGCGGCGCGCTGTTCCGAACCGCCCACTTCGGCCCGCGCCGTTTCGGCCCGGGCCAGCAGCGCGGTCGCCGCCCCGCTGAGATGTTCCACCTCCTGGTCGATGCTGCGAATGGCGCCGGTCAACGCCCCGGTCGCGCTATCCGCCAGATGCATCTCCTCGACAAAGGCGGCCGCCATCTCTTCCAGCAACGCCGCCAGACGGTTGGCGGTGGCAAGGACACGGCCGAGATCGCCGGCATGGGCCTCGACCCGCGCCATCGTCGTCGAAGCCTCGGCGATCATCGTCCGCACCTTGGTTTCGAAGGCGTGGCTGAGCGAGGCCAGCATGGCGGAACGCTCGCGCGTGTTGCTGGCCGCGGCATCGGCGACCTGCTGCTGGTGCCGGCGCTCCTCCTCGCGGGCGGCGCGCTCCAGCGCCTCCTTGGCGAGCGCCTGGTCGCGGAAGGTGCCGAGCGCACGCACGATCGCCTGAAGTTCGTCGCGGCGCGCCAGGGGCACCAGATCGAGATCGAGGTGACCAGCCGCCACCATTTCGGTCGCTTCCGCGATACGCAGGATCGAGCGTGTCGTCGCCTGGGCGATCAGCCAGGGGGCGGTGAGGCCGAACAGGATCAACAGCACCACCGAGCCGAGCACAAGGCCCACCAGCCAGCGCGTCCGCGCCGCCGCCGCGGCGGCCCGGTCCCGCGCCGCCGTCACGCCGTTCCGCGCGAGATCGGACACGTCGTGCAGCACATGATCGGCATTGGCGCGGAACGGCGCCAGCATCGCCGCGCTGGCGGCGAAATCGACATCGAGCATGGAGGAGACCACCGTCACGGCCTCGCCATAGCGGTCGATCTGCTCGATCGCGCCGCGCAGGCGGCGCTGGTCCGCAGGCAGGAGCAGCGGCTCGACCGCCTTCAGATTGCCGCGCACATGGGCGATCCGCTTCTGGATGGCGGCACTCCGCCGCGCCACATCGGGCGCGCTGCCCGCGGCCTTCTCCACGAGCAGCCTGTAGAGATCGCCGTCCGCATGTTCGAACTGGGCCGAGGTCGCGCTCAGCCCCGCCACGATCGTCATGTCGCGTTCGGCCACCGTGCTGGCCGCGTGTTGCGCATAGAGCAAGGCCGCGATGCTGATCGCGGAGGCGAGCACGAACAGCAGCAGCATCACCGAGGGCGCCGCGCCGAACTTGATCAGCAGCGGCCAATCCTCGAGCTGGAGCCGGCGCTCCAGCCGCGCGACAAGCCGCGCGCGCCGGGTCACAACCTTATGCTCACGCCGCCCCGCACGCGCCGGTCGGCGGGGATCGGCGAGCCATAGGCGCCGCGCGCCGCGCCCAGATTCTCGCCCGCGACATAGGCGGTGAGATGCGGCGACACGACGAAGCCGGACTTGGCGTCCAGCGTGACCGCGCCCGGCACGCCGACCACCAGCAGGCTGGTGGCGGGATCGAACGCGAATTGCCGCGTGGCCGAGGCATAATGGCCGAGCGCGCTCAGCGACCAACGGCCGCGCTGATAATCGAGCGACAGATTGGCGACATGACGCGGCGTGGTGAGCCGCGGCGACAGCGCATAGGTATAGGGGGTGCGATCCGCCGGCAGATCCTGGTCCACGCCCAGCCAGCTGTAATTGACCTTCCAGCCGAGCCGCTGCAGCAGCCGGCCCGAGGCGGACAAAGCGAGGCCATAGGTATCGAACGATCCGACATTGGCGAAGCGCGCAAAGGCCGCCGGCGTGGGCGAGAGGACGAAGCTAAGCTCGATCGGATCGCCCGGCGACGCGATCGCATGGGCGGTGTGGTTGTAGAAGACGCCGGCATCGACGGTGAGGCCGCCGATCCGCTGATTATAGCCGATCTCGCCGCTCCACACCGCGACGGGCCGCAGCCGCGGATCGCCGGAGAGGAAGACGGGCACCGGCGTATCGTCGGCCGGCACCATCACCCGCAGGCCGTAGCTGATCAGCGAGGGCGATTGCACGCCCTTGCCGCCATTGACGCGCAGCTGACCGGCGCTGCCGATCCGCGCGGTGACGGCGAGGTTGAAGCTCGCCTGGGTGAAGGCGCGATGATAGGCGGACGCCATGTCGATCTGCGGAAGCACCGCAGCGCCGCCCTGGTCGAGCCAGCTATGATCGACGCGCGCCGCCAGCGTCAGCCCGATATGGTCGGTCGGGTGGAGATCGAGCATCCCGCTCGCCGCCGCGATCTGATAGCCGATGCGCGGCGAGAAGAGCCGGCCGGAATGGAGCTGGTTGTTGCGATATTCGCCCTCGATCCGCAGCGTGTTCACGTCGGTCAGCCGGATCAGCGCGGCGCCGTCGAGCACCGCCGTGCGATTGCGCGCGCGCAACGCCGCGACCGCGCCGAACGGGCTGTCGGGCGGGGTCGTCACGCCATAGTCGGCGTTCAGCCAATTGACATAGCCATGGCCGGTCAGGCTGCCCAACGGCGTATCGTGATCCACCAGCACGCCCGCCGTCTCGCTCTGGAAGCGCTGCACCGTCAGGATCTGGCTGGGCAGGAATTCGAGCTGGCGATTGGCCGCCCAGCCGCCATTCAGCTCGATCCGCGTCGCCCCGTCCGGGGCGAAGGCGAGCGTGGCGGCCGCCTGGTCGGCGGTGGTGGCGGGGATGGTGGGCGGCGCATAGAAGCGGTCGGGGATCGCCCGCTCATCCTCGCGCTGATGGCCGCCGGACAGGCGCAGCCCCAACCGGTCGGCGAGCGGCAGGATCAGCGACCCGGCGACGCGGCCATAGCCATGCGTGCCGCCTTCGGCGGTGATCGCCGCCGAGCGATCGCCCAGCGCGTTGCGCGTGATGATGTTGACCACGCCATCGGCGGCGTTGAAGCCGAACAGCGCGCTGGCCGGGCCGCGCACCAGCTCGATCTGCTGAATGTCTTCCAGCTGGATGCCCAACAGGTTCCAGTCGGTCATGCCATAGTGATCGAGATAGACCTGGCGGCCGTCCACCAGCACCAGAAGCCGGGCGTTGTAGGTCTGCACGCCGCCGCGGACGGCGACATCGCTCTGGCCGGCCGTCCAGCGCGTCACCTCGACCCCGGCATAGGCCTTGAGCAGATCGGGAACGCTGCGCGCCGGCGAGCGGGCGATCTCCTCGTGCGAGATGATCGTCAGCGAGGCCGGCGCGTCGGAGGCGCGTTCGGGCGAGCCCGTGACACTGGTCGTCACCGTTTCGCCGAGCGTGGCCTCGAGCGCGGCGTGATCGACGATCTGGGCCATGCCGGCGCCCGAGGGGAGCAACAGCGCCGCCGCGACACCGAGACAGCAGGAGACGCGGGGCATCTCAGAGTTCCTTGACGAGCATGAGGAAGGCGGAGCCGAAGCGCAGGCCGGCGGCCTTCACGGCGGCACGGCTGACGGTGATCTGGGTACGGGCGGCGGACGAGACCGCCACCGCGCAGCGCGCCGCCTCGACGCAGGCGAGATCGGAGGTGATGGTGAGCAGGCCATTGTGCGCGGCCCACTCGCCCAGCTGCTGCTGGTTGCGCACGCCCGCGGTGACGAAGGCGACGCGCGTGCCGGCGAGGCCGCCAAGGTTGGCGGCCGAGACCCGGCGCCCCTTGATCGTGGCATGGCCGATGGCCGGCATGGCGGCGAGCTGCTGCTCGATCAGCGCGGCCTCCTCCTCGGACGCCGCGTTGCCGGGTTCGTAGACGATCCCCGCGAGCACGACGCCGCTCGGCGGCGGCTGAACAAAGCCGATGACCCGCGCCGCGACGGGTAGGTTGAACGAGGCGGCGGCGCATGGCGCCCCCACTGCACTCGCCGCGAGGGCCACGATGCCGACCTTGTTGAACGTCACTCTGGGATCCGCCGCTGTTGTGCGGATCGGCTCTATCTCCGAGCCCTTACTCGATGGTTAAGGCGCTGGCAGGAATTAAGAATATCGCGCTCAAAGGCGCGCTGCGGCGGCCTCAGTCCGCCCCGCCGCCGGCGGCGGGAGGTGGAGCGGGTGAAGGGAATCGAACCCTCGTCGTAAGCTTGGAAGGCTTCTGCTCTACCATTGAGCTACACCCGCGCCCTTGTGTGGCGTGCGCCTTGAGAGCGACGCCACGGCAATCGGGGCGCCGGGCCGGCGCCACCGATCGGCATGCCGAGTGCCACAGGCGGGGCCTTGCGGTCAATGCCGGGGGCGCCCCTCCCTGCGGTCTCAGTTCAGCGTGCTGCGCGCGCGGCGGCAATCCTCGGCGCATTCGCGGCACATGGTGGCGCACAGGCGGCAATGTTCGTGATCGTGCGTGTCGCACTCGGCCGCGCAGATCTCGCACGCCTCGATGCAGGCGGTGAGCATGGTGCGCAGCATGGCGGCGTCGTCGCCGGTCTGGCGCGCGGCGAGCTTGGCGGCGGCGGTGCAGACATCGGCGCAATCCAGACAGGTCCGGATGCACTGGCTCATGTCCATCGGCTCGGCGGAACAGGCATCGGCGCAGGAGGTGCAGAACAGCGCGCAATACATGGCGTGCTTGGCGGCCGTCGCCATCGGCTCGTTGGCATGGCCCGCCGCATTGGGGTGCAGCGCAATCATCTTCCGGACGGACATGGCATCTTCCTCTCGCTTGTCACGCCGCTCAACCGGCCGCCGGCGGCAAGCGTTCCGCCGGCGGGCGCGGCCGCTCGACGGGCGGAGGTGGCGCGGCGCCCGGTCCGGGCGGACGGCCGCGCCCCGCGTCGCCCCGCCCCGCCCTCAGGCGAACTGGTTCATCGTGTTGAGCGCGCCGCCCGCCTTGAGCGCGGCCTCGCCGGCGAAATAGGTCTTGTGGTCGTCGCCGATATCGGAGCCCGCCATGGCCTGGTGGCGGACGCAGGCCACGCCCTCGCGGATCTCCGGCCGCTGCACGGCGGCGACATAGCCGAGCATCGCCGCCGCGCCGAAATAGTCGCGCACCAGCCGGTCGGTGGAAAGCGCGGCGGTGTGATAGGTGGGCAAGGTGATGAGGTGGTGGAAAATGCCCGCGCGCGCCGCGCCCTCGCGCTGAAAGGCGCGGATGCGCGCATCGGCCTCCTCGGCGAGCGCGGTGCCGTCATAGTCGGGCGCCATCAGCTGCGCGCGCGCATAGCCGGACAGATCGCGCCCGGCCGCCTGCCACTCGTCGAACACGGCCTGGCGGAAGGCCAGAGTCCAGTTGAAGGAGGGCGAATTATTGTAGACGAGCCGCGCGTCCGGCCGCACCGCGCGGATCCGGTCCATCATGCCCGCGATCTGCGCGACATCGGGCTTTTCCGTCTCGATCCACAGCAGATCGGCGCCATGGTCGAGCGCGGCGATGCCGTCCAGGACGCACCGGTCGGCGCCGCTGCCCGGGCGGAACTCGAACAGGTTGGAGGCGATGCGGCGCGGCTTCACCAGCGCGCCGTCGCGCACTAGCAGCACCGCGCCCTCCTGCTCGGCCAGGTCCGTCACCGGATCGCAGGCGAGATAGCTGTTGTAGCGATCACCGAGATCGCCCGGCCGGTGGCTGAGCGCGATCTGCTTGGTGAGCCCCGCTCCCAGCGAATCGGTGCGGGCGACGATCACCCCCTGCTCCACGCCAAGCTCCAGAAAGGCGTGGCGGCAGGCGCGGATCTTGGCGAGGAATTCCTCGTGCGGCACCGTCACCTTGCCGTCCTGATGGCCGCACTGCTTCTCGTCCGACACCTGGTTCTCGATCTGCAGCGCGCAGGCGCCCGCCTGGATCATCGTCTTGGCGAGCAGATAGGTGGCCTCGGCATTGCCGAAGCCGGCGTCGATATCGGCGATGATCGGCACGATATGCGTTTCGTGCGCGTCGATCGCGCGGATCAGCCGCTGCGCGCCGAGGGCATCGCCCGACGCGCGCGCGGCATCGAGATCGCGGAACATCTGGCCGAGCTCGCGCGCATCGGCCTGACGGAGAAAGGTGTAGATCTCCTCGATCAGCGCCGGCACGCTCGTCTTCTCGTGCATCGACTGATCGGGCAGCGGCCCGAAGCGCGAGCGCAGCGCCGCCACCATCCAGCCCGAGAGATAGAGATAGCGCCGCCGCGTGGTGCCGAAATGCTTCTTGATGGCGATCACCATCTGCTGGGCGATGAAGCCGTGCCACGCCCCCAGCGACTGGGTGTAGCAGGCGGGATCGGCATCATAGGCGGCGATGTCCTCGCGCAGCAGCCGGGCGGTGTGGCGGGCGATGTCGAGCCCGGTGGGGAAGCGGTTCTGCACGCGCATCCGCGCCACCGCATCGGGAGAGATGCCGTCCCAATCGGGACGGGCGTCGCGCAGGCGCTGGGCGGCGTTTAGATGCGAGACATAGGACATGGGCGGACCTCCAGCCGAAGAGGGCCGGCTGATGCGGCACGGCGCCGCCGCGCGATAGGGCGAGGGGTGACGCGCTGTCACGCCACGACAAGGAGGAATTGTCAGCCTGTGACAATCCCTCCGTCTAGAGCCAGTCGCGCCATTTGAACCAGAGCACCGGCAGCACCGTGGAGGCCACCATCAGCGCCAGCGCGAAGGGATAGCCCATCGTCCAGTTCAGCTCCGGCATGACCTTGAAGTTCATCCCGTAAATGCCCGCGATCAGCACCGGCGGCACGCCGGCGGTGGAGACCACCGTCAGCAGCTTCACCACATCATTCTGCTCGATGCTGATAAAGCCCACCGCCGCGTCCAGCAGCATCGAGGTGCGGCCGACCAGGCTGGATTCGAATTCGTCGAGCGAGCTGACATCGTGCGCCACCGTCTTCAGCCGGTCGCGCAGCCCCGCGGCGAGCCGTGGCTCGCAGCGATCGAGCAGGAAGCTCGCCATCCGCGCGATGGCGAGGAAGGAATGGCGAACGCGCACCAGTTCCTCGTTCGAGCGGCCGATCTTCACCATCAGCCGCCGCAGCCGGCGCGTCTCATGGCCCAGGCGGTGGCCGCGCGCCGGCTCGGAGAAAATCTCGCCGCTCGCCTCGGCCAGCGTCTCGGCGACGCGCTCGAGCCGGTCGGCGGCGCGGTCGACAATCTCCTCCAGCAGCCGGATCATCACCTCCTGCGGGCCGGAGAGATGATCCCGCTCCAGCGCCTCGTGCACCGAATCGAAGGCGCGGATCTCGGCGAAGCGGATCGTCACCAGCACATCCTCGCGCAGCACGAAGCCCGCCGGCACCAGCACCACCGCCTCGCCCAGCCGGCCGATCAGCGGCGCGCTCATCGTCAGCCCCGCCGCGTCGGCGCGCAGCCGGCTCGAGGCCTCGATCTCGGCGAGGCTCTCGCGCGTCGGCAGCGCCATGCCGAGCCGGGCCGAGACCCGCGCCACCTCATCGGCCGAAGGCTCGCGCAGATCGATCCAGCAGGCCGCGTCGAGCGTGGCCGTCTTCGGGAATAGGCTGAGCACGCAAGGCATCTCCTGCAAGGCGGGATCAACGCTAGCCCGTGGTCCCGCGCCGCACCTCTTACAAATTGGAAATGTTGATCGCTAGATTATGCCAGTTTGCCGAACGCAGAGCCGCGCCTAGATCGGATGCCAGCACAGGGCGGCCCGATCGGCGCCGCCACGGGAGACAAGCCATGATCGACGTGAGACCCTTTGCGAGCCTTGGCGGTGCCAATCACGGCTGGCTCGATGCGCACCATCATTTCTCCTTCGCCGGCTATCATGATCCGGCGCGGATGAGCTGGGGATCGCTGCGCGTGTGGAACGATGATGTGATCGCCCCCAAGAGCGGCTTTCCGCCGCATCCGCATCGCGACATGGAGATCATCACCTATGTCCGCAGCGGCGCCATCACCCATCAGGACAATCTCGGCAATAGCGGGCGCACGGTGGCGGGCGACGTGCAGGTGATGTCGGCGGGCACGGGCATCGCCCATGCCGAATATAATCTGGAGGACGAGCCCACCACCATCTTCCAGATCTGGATCCTGCCGGATCGCGCGGGCGAGGCGCCGAGCTGGGGCAGCAAGCCCTTCCCCAAGGATGATCGCGCGGGCCAGTTCGTCACCCTCGCCTCGGGGCTGGACGGCGATGCGGACGCGCTGCCGATCCGCACCCAGGCGCGCGTCGTCGGCGCCACGATCAAGGCGGGCGAGACGCTCGATTATGCGCTGGGCGCGGGGCGCCGCGCCTATCTGGTGCCGGCGACGGGCGCGATCGAGATCGACGGCGCCACCGCCCGGGCGCGCGATGGCGTCGCGATCGCCGATGTCGAGACGATCCGCATCACCGCGCTGGAGGATAGCGAGGTGGTGCTGGTGGATGCGGCCTGACGCGGCTGCGGCCGGCGGCACCAGGCGCCGCCGGCCCCGTTGATGGCGCGAGCGCCGAGGAGAGTGGAATGACCGTGCAATCGAGCAGCAACCCTTCCGTGGAGACGATCATCCTGCCGCCCGTGCGGGATCTCGGCGATGGCTTCACCGTGCGCCGCGCCCTGCCCTCCGCGCATCGCCGCATGGTCGGCCCCTTCATCTTCTTCGATCAGATGGGGCCGGTGCGCTTCGGGCCGGGCGAGGGGCTGGATGTCCGCCCCCATCCGCATATCGGCCTGTCCACCGTCACCTATCTGCTCGACGGCGAGATCCTGCATCGCGACAGCCTCGGCGTGGTGCAGCCGATCCGGCCGGGCGCGGTGAACTGGATGACGGCGGGATCGGGCATCGTCCATTCCGAACGGAGCGCGCCCGAGATGCGCGCCAGCGGCGGCGGCCTGTATGGCCTGCAAACCTGGGTGGCGCTGCCCAAGGCGCATGAGGAGACGGATCCCGCCTTCTCCCACCACGCCGCCGAGACGATCCCCGTCGCCGAGGCGGAGGGCGTTCGGCTGACGGTGGTGGCGGGCACGCTCGACGGGCTGCGCGCGCCGGCGCCGGTGCTGTCCGACCTGCTCTACGCCGATGTCCAGCTGGACGCCGGCGCGCGCTACCGCCTCTCGGCCGAGCATATCGAGCGCGCCGCCTATGTCATCACCGGCGCGATCGGCATCGCCGGACAGACGGGCGGGTTCGAGGCGAACGCGCTGGTCGTGTTCAAGCCGGGCGCCGAGATCGTGATCGAGGCGCGGGGCGGCCCGGCGCGGATCATGCTCGCGGGCGGCGAGCCGCTCGCCGAGCCGCGGCACATCTTCTGGAACTTCGTGCACAGCGATCCCGCGCGCATCGAACAGGCGAAGGAGGATTGGCGGCGCGATCGCTTCGCCCATGTCCCCCACGAAACGGACTTCATACCGCTGCCCGACGCGCCGCCGCCGGTCCGCTACCCCTAAGCCCCGGCCCGCCGCACATGGCGGGCCGGCGCCGGTCGGGCGATCAGTCCAGCAGCCAGCGCACCACCGCGCCGTTCGAGACCTGCTCGGCGGCGCGGCCGTCCGGCAGGCGGGTATCGCCCCACCAGCCATCGGGCAGGCGCAGCGTCTCGCCCGCATCCACCACCTCGGCGCTGTGCACCGCCGCGAGCAGGGTGAGCGTCTGCCCCTCATGGCTGCGGGTGAAGGCGATCGCGTCATAGGCGCGCGCGCCTTCCAGCGTCAGCCGCTCGAACGTGCCGTCGAGGAACAGCGCCGGCCGCTCGCGCCGCAACGTGAGCAGGGCGGCGATCAGCGCCTGCTTCGCCGCGCCCGAACGCCAATCCTGCCGGCCGGCGGCGAGCGCCGCGCGCCGCGCCTCATAATCCACCGGGCGGCGATTGTCGGGATCGACAAGGCTCAGATCCCAGAATTCGCATCCCTGGTAGAGATCGGGCACGCCCGGCACGGTGCAGCGCAGCGCCGCCTGCACCAGCCCCTTGGCGGCGCCCGGCGCGGCCAGCTCGCCGACCAGCTCGATCGCCTCGCGCACGAACACGCCGTCGGGCTTGAGCAGCCCCTGCAGATAGGCGTCGCACGCCGCCTCATAGTCCGTGTCGGGCACGGTCCAGGAGGTGCGCAGCTTGGCCTCGCGCAGCGCCTTGAGCTGCCAGGCGCTCATCCGCTCGGCAAAGGCGGCGAGCCCGTCCGCGTCGTCGGCGGCGAGCGCCAGCGGCCAGGCGCCGATCAGCAGCTGGTGGAGGATATCGGCATCGCCCCGGCTGATCTCGGTGGGCGCGAGCCCCGCCCAGCGGCGCGCGAAGCCGGCCCAGCGCTCGGGCCGCTCGGACAGCACGGCGAGCCGGGCATAGACATCCTCGCCGCGCTTGTGATCGTGCGTGGCGGTGGCGAGCATGGCATGGGGATGCGCCGCCGCGCGCTCGGCGATGACCCGGCAAAAGGCGCCCGCGCCGGTGCCGAAGCGATCGGGATCGAAGCCGACATTGTTGCGCGAGAGCAGCCGCCCATAGCGGTAGAAGGCGGTATCCTCGACCGCCTTGGCGGCGATCGGCGCGGACAGCTGCTGGAAGCGGCGCACCGCCTCGCGCCGCCGATCGAGATCGCCCGGCCCCTCGCCCGCCAGCCAGTCGGCGATGCGCTGGACGAGATCCTCGTCGGCGACGCCCGCAATCTCCTGCCCCCGCGCGACCGCGCGGGCGCGCAGCGGCGCGTCGCTCTCCGGCGCGGCATCGCCGGTGCCATAGGTGCGATAGACGGGAAAGCCGCAGATCAGATCGGCGCTCGCGCGGCGCAGCGCCGCATAGGTGAGATCGATCAGCGACGGATCGGACAGCGCCACGCGCCGCAGCGCGCGCGCCACCGAATCCAGCTGGCCGGCAAAGTTGCGCTCCAAAATCTCGCGCCGCGCGGCCAGTTCCTCGCTGGCGAAATCGGCGGGCCGGCCGCTCAGCTCGTGCCACAGCGCGCCAAAGGCATCGGCGCTGCGCGGATCATGGAGCAGCGCCGCCACGGCGTTCATGAAGTCATAGCCACTGGTGCCATCGGTACGCCACGCCGGATCGAGCTGCTCGCCCTCGCCGAGGATCTTCTCGACGACCAAATAGGCCGGCCCCGGCGCGGCGTCGGCCGGGCGCCACTCGCCTGCCGCCTCCAGCTTGGCGCGCAGCTTGACGCAATAGCCGGCGGGATCGGCAAGGCCATCGACATGATCCACGCGCACGCCGTCGATCAGGCCCTGCGCATAGAGTTTGAGCGGCAGCCGATGCACCGCATCGAACACGCGCTCCTCCTCCACGCGGATCCCGGCCAGTTCGCTGACGTCGAAGAAGCGCCGCCAGTTGATGACATCGCCGGCGGTGCGCCACCAGGCGAGCCGCCAATGCTGGCGCTCGCACAGCGCGTGCAGCGCCGCGCCGGTGATCGCGCCCAGATCGGCGTCGGCGAGCGCGGCCTGGTCCTCAAGGCGGAGCGGGAAGACATGCGTGTCATAGGCGACGACCGCGATGCGCTCGCCCAGCTTGCGTACGACGACATCGCCCGAGGCCAGCGCCTCGGCATAGGGCGCGCCGAGAAAGGGGGCGAGCAGCTTGCCGTCGAGCGCGGGATCGCCGGGGTGCCAGTCGATATCGAAAAAGCCGGCGAATTCGCTCGCCTCGCCCTTTTCGAGCACGTCGAGCCACCAGTCATTGTCGCCGGCGCCGACCGCGACGTGATTGGGCACGATATCGAGAATGATGCCGATGCCGCGCGCCTTGAGCGCCGCCGCCAGCGCCCGGAACCCCGCCTCGCCGCCCAGCTCGGGGTTGATGACCCCGGGATCGACCACGTCATAGCCATGGTTCGAGCCCGCGCGCGCGGTGGCGATGGGCGAGGAATAGACATGGCTGATGCCGAGATCGGCCCAGTAATCGACCAGCGGCAGCGCCGCCTCGAAGGGGAAATCCTTGTGGAACTGCACGCGATAGGTGGCACGCGGGGTCATGAGCGCTGCTCGCGAAGAAGGGTGGTGCGGCGCTCGGCCGCGGGATCGGCGAAAAGCGTCTCGGCGGGCGCCGGATAGCGGCGCCGCCAATTGGGATGCTCGTCGATGGTGCCGGGCATGTTGGGCGCCTCGCTGAGGCCGAACAGATCCTCCGCCGGCACGATCGCCAGCTCGCACGCCGATCGCGCGACCAGCGCGATGCCGGCATCCACCGCCGTCTCGGAACCACCGACGTCGCCCGCGCCGGACTGGCGCGCGCGCTCGGCGAACAGGTCGCGGTCGTGCGCGCGCGCCTCCGCGCTCTCGGCGCCGATGCCGAGCCGCGTGCGCCACTCGATATCGACGCCCTTCCACCAGCCGCCGACGGGCGTGAGATCGTGCGTCGTCGTCATCGCGGCCGATGCCCGGCGCCATTGGCGGGGATCGGTGAAGCGACCGGCATTGTCGCGCTCGAACAGGAGGATCGACATGCCGAGCAGATGGCGCTCGGCGAGCCGGTCGCGAAACCCCTCGGGCACCACGCCGAGATCCTCGCCGATCACCAGCGCGCGGTGGCGCGCCGCCTCCAGCGCGAGCAGGCGCATCATGTCCTCGAAGGGATAGCGCATATAGCAGCCGTCGAGCGGCCGCGCGCCTTCGGGAATCACCCAGAGCCGGCCGAGCCCGAGCGCGTGATCGATGCGCACGCCGCCGGCGTGGCGCAGCGCGGTGCGCAGCGTCCGCAGATAGGGCAGGAAGCCCAGCTCCTCGAGCGCGATCGGCGAGAAGCCGGTAATGCCCCAGCCCTGGCCTTCGGCCTGGAAGGCATCGGGCGGCGCGCCGATGGTGAGGCCGGCGATCAGCTCGCCGCGTCGCGACCAGGCATGGCTGCCGCCGGTATCAAGCCCGACCGCGAGATCGCTGATCAGGCCGATCGCCATGCCCGCCTGTTTCGCGCCCGCCTGGGCGCGCGCCAGGCCGCGATCCGCGCGCCATTGCAGGAAGAGATGGAAGCGTACCGCGTCCGCCTCGGCGCGGGCGAACTCGGCCACTGCCGGGCTCGCCGGATCATGATAGGCGGACGGCCAGGCCTGCCAGCCGCTGCCATGGCCGAGCGCGCGGAAATGATGGTCCAGCGCCTCGAACAGGGCATGGCCGCGCAGCGCGGCGCCGCCTTCGGCCACAAAGGCATCGAAGCCGGCATCGCCCTCGAACGCCGCATAGGCGCGCCGCAACCCCGCGAGCCGCGCGGCGGCGGCTTCGGGCCAGTCGATCAGGTCGCCGCCCGCGGGCTCGTCGGCCTCGGGATCGGCGTAGAGGATGTTGAGGAAATCGCGCGAGGAGGGCGAATAGGGGCTGTACCGGCCCGGATCTGCCGAAAACAGCGCATGGGCGGGGCTGACCGCGAGCGCATCGGCGCCGGCGGCGGCCGCCGCGCGCGCAAAGGCACCGAGCTGGCCAAGATCGCCAAAGCCGCGCGGCGCGTCGCCACGCAGCGCGTAGAGCTGCACCGCCGCGCCCCAGGCGCGATCGCGACCGGTGAGATCGGGCACCGAGGGCGCGCGCGCCGGGGCGATCGCGAGGCCGATCTCGTGGGCGCCGAGGCGCAGCCGGTGATAGCCGCAATCATGGATTGTGAGCTGGCGCGGATCGCATTCGAAGGCGCGCCCATCCTCCAGCGTCAGCGTGGCGAGCCCGTCCAGCGCCACCGGGCTGGGATGGTGGATATCGCCCGTGACGAAGTGCGGGACGGCGGCGCGCGCATCGAGGCGCGCGCTGCTGTCCGCGATCTCGCCCTCGCTGCCGGCGGGCAGGCCCATGGCGCCCAGCACCGCGCGCAGCGTGTCGGGCGCCACCGTCTGCGGACGGTTCTCGAAGTCGCGCCACTCGGCCAGCAGGCCGGCCCTTGCGGCGAGCCGGATCAGCGCCGCGTCGCTCATCGCAGCCACGCGAGCAGGGAGGCGGGGCGCAGCCGGCCATCGACAATGCCCTCGCCGATCCGCTCGAACGGGGCGCCGTCCGGCGCCGCGAACGCCACGTCCCCCACGCCGAAATTGAGCGCGATGCCGAGCGTCTCGCCATTGCCGAGCCGCCAGCGCGCGACCACCGCCTTGTCGCCGATCGCCTCGGCGCCGAGGCTGGTCGCGCCCTCGAGATGCGGCACGATCCGCGTCCGCCGCAGCGCGAGCAGACGCATATAGAGACCGCGCCAGCTCTCGCTCTCCGGCCCCGGCGCGACGCGCGACGCCTCGAACGTGGCGGCCGCGTTGGGATCGGGGATGCGGGCGCGGGCATCCTCGCTCTGGAAGGCGGCGAACTTGGCGAATTCCTTGCGCCGGCCCTCGCGCACGGCATCGGCCAGCGCATCGTGGAAATCGGTAAAGAACAGGAAGGGGCTTTCGCTGCCAAGCTCGTCGCCCATGAACAGCAGCGGGATCTGCGGCGCCAGCAGCAACAGGCCGGTGGCCGCGCGCAGCCGCTCGGCGCCGGCCAGCCGGGTCAGCCGCTCGCCCATCGCCCGGTTGCCGATCTGGTCGTGGTTCTGGAGAAAGCTCACGAAGCGCGTGGGCGGCAGATGCGCGCTGGGCCGGCCACGCGGCGCGCCGTCATGATTGGGCGAGGGATCGCCCTGATAGATGAAGCCTTCCGCCAGGCAGCGCGCCAGCCGCTCGGCCGGACGATCCGCGAAATCCTGATAATAGGCGTCGCGCTCGTCGGTCAGCAGCACGTGCAGCACATTGTGGAAATCATCGTTCCACTGCGCGTCGAACCGCTCGGGCGCGAGCCGGTCGGCGTCATTCTCCTCGTTCTCGAGCACGAGATGGACGTGCCGATCCCCGGCGCCGGCGCGGATCGCCTGCGCCATGCGATCGAGAAAGGCGGGATCGCCGATCGCATGAACCGCATCGAAGCGCAGCCCGTCCAGCCGGTACTCCTCGATCCACATGCGCGCATTGTCGATGAAGAAGTCCGCCACGGGGGCGCGGTCGAAGGCGATCGCGCCGCCCCAGGGCGTGTGCTTCTCCTCGTGGAAGAAGGCGGGCGCATAGGCCGAGAGATAATTCCCGTCGGGGCCGAAATGATTGTAGACCACGTCGAGGAAGACCATCAGCCCCAGGCCATGGGCGCGATCCACCATCGTCTTGAACGCCGCCGGCGTGCCGTACTGATTGGCCGGGGCATAGGGCAGCACCCCGTCATAGCCCCAGTTGCGGCGGCCGGACACCGCCGCCACGGGCATCAGCTCGATCGCCGTCACGCCCAGTTCGGCGAGACGGGGCAGCGCCTCGGCGATCCCGTCAAAGCCGCCCATCAGCCCGGGATGCAGCTCGTACAGCACGGTTTCGGCCCAGGGCCGGCCGCGCCAGTCGCCATTCTGCCAGTCATGCGCCGGATCCACCACCAGGCTCCAGCCATGCACATCCTCCGCCTGCGCGCGCGCGGCGGGATCGGGCACGGCGAGATCGTCCTTGATCCGGAAGCGGTAGCGCGTGCCGGGCGGGGCCGGCGCGATCGCCTCGAACCAGCCCTCGCCCGCCGGCGTCATCGCCACCGCGGCGCCGCCGTCCAGCTCCAGCGTCAGCGCGTCGAGCGCGGGCGCCCAGAGCCGGAAGCGGGTGGTGCCGTCGTCGCGCGGCGTCGCCCCCCAGGCGGCCATTACAGGCCGCCCGTACCGACGACCACCACCACCGCGCGATCCTGCACGGTGATGCTCGGCCCGACCTCGCGCTCCGGGCAGCGCGGATCGGCGCTGTCGATCACCAGATAGCGCTCCAGTTCGGGCTGCGGGAAGGTGAACTCGATCGGCTCGGGGCCGCCGTTCATGAGCATCGTCACCGCCTCGACCATGCCGTCCGGGCGGCGCCGCACGCGCCGCATGACCAGCGCCTTGGCCTCGGGGTTCTGCCAATCCTCGTCGCTGAGATGCTGGCCATTCTCGTCGAACCAGTCGATATCGAGCACGCCCTCGGCGATCTCGTTGCGGCCGTGCAGGAAGCTGCTGGAGCGGACGAGCGGATAATGGCGCCGCACCGCCGTCAGCCGCCGCACGAAATCCGAAAGCTCATGGCCCTGCGGGCTCTCGAGATGGTCCCAGTGGAACCAGCTCAACTCGCTGTCCTGGCAATAGGCGTTGTTGTTGCCGTTCTGCGTGCGCCCGAACTCGTCGCCGCCGAGCAGCATCGGCGTGCCGAGCGAGGTGAGCAGCGTCGTCAGCATCGAGCGGATCACCCGCCCGCGCAGCGCGATGATGGCGGGATCGTCGGTCGGTCCCTCCACGCCCCAGTTGCAGCTGTTATTGTCGTCCGAGCCGTCCTTATTGTCCTCGCCATTGGCCTCATTGTGCTTCTCCTCATAGGAGGCGACATCGGCCAGCGTCTGCCCGTCATGGGCGGTGACGAAGTTGATCGAGGCCCAGGGCCGGCGCGCGCGCTCGTCGAACAGATCGGCCGAGCCCGAGATGCGCGAGGCGAATTCCGCCCGCTCGCCCGCGCCCTTCCAGAACAGGCGCGTGGTGTTGCGGAACTTGTCATTCCACTCGGCGAAGCCGGGCGGATGATTGCCCAGCTGATAGCCGCCGGGACCGATATCCCAGGGTTCGGAAATCAGCTTCACCTGGCTCAGCACCGGATCCTGGCGCAGCACGTCGAAGAAGCCGGCGCGCGGATCGAAGCCGTTATGGCCGTTGCGGCCGAGCGTGCAGCCGAGATCGAAGCGGAAGCCATCGACATGGAAGCTCTCCGCCCAGTAGCGGAGCGAGTCGGCGATCATCTGCAGCACGCGCGGATGGCTGGCATCCACCGTGTTGCCGGTGCCGGTATCGTTCACGCAGTAGCGCGGATCGTCCGGCATCGCGCGGTAATAGGATTTATTGTCGAGCCCGCGGAAGCTCAGCGTGGTGCCCAGTTCCGAGCCCTCGGCGGTGTGGTTGTAGACCACGTCGAGGATCACCTCGATGCCGGCGGCGTGCAGCGCCTTGATCGCGGCGCGCAGCTCATCGGCCTCGCCGGTTGCCATGTAGCGCGCTTCGGGCGCGAAGAAGCCGAGCGTGTTATAGCCCCAATAATTGGCGAGCCCCATCTCGACCAGCCGGCGATCCTGCACGAAGGCGTGGATCGGCAGCAGCTCCAGCGCGGTGACGCCGATCCGCTGGAGATGCGCGATCACCTTGGGATGGGCGAGCGCCTTGTAGCTGCCGCGCTCCGCCTCGGGCACGTCCTTGAGGAGCTTGGTCAGCCCCTTGACGTGCGCCTCGTAGATGATGGTGCGGTTCCACGGCGTCGCCGGCCGCACATCGTCGGACCAGTCGAACGTCTCCTCGGTCACCACCGCCTTGGGCATGGCGGGCGCGCTGTCGCGCTCGTCGAAGCTCAGATCGTCGCCGCTCTGGACGTCATAGCCGTAGAGCGTGTCGTCCCACTTGATCTCGCCCAGGATGCGCCGCGCATAGGGATCGAGCAGCAGCTTGTTCGGATTGAAGCGGTGCCCCTCCTCCGGCGCGTAGCGGCCATGGGCGCGCAGGCCATAGACCAGCCCCGGCCGGGCATCGGGCAGATAGCCGTGGAACACCTCGTCGGTGCATTCGGGCAGACGGTGCCGCGCGATCTCGCGGGCGCCGGTCTCGTCGAACACGCAGACGTCGATCGCGTCGGCATGCGCGGAAAAGACCGCGAAATTGACGCCCTTGCCATCGAAAGTGGCGCCCAGCGGATAAGGCTTGCCGCCCTTCAGCGGCGTGTCCGTGTCGGTCAAGCGTCGGTTCCTTCATAGCGCAGGAGGATGGCGCCGAGTGGTGGCAGGGTGACGGCGAGCGACTGGTCAAAGCCCTGAGCGGCATCGCCGGTCGTCACAACCGTTCCCGCATTGCCGATGTTCCCGCCGCCGTAGAGCGCGGCGTCGCTGTTGAAGATTTCGGCCCAGCGGCCGGCCGCCGGGGCGCCCAGCACCACCCGCTCGATCACCGTTGGCAGCATGTTGACGGCCACGATCAGCGGCGCGGCGCCATAGGCGGACTGGCGCACAAAGGCGAAGATCGAACCATGGTCGCCGCCCTCGATCAGCCAGCGGAAGCCGCGCGAGTCCGCATCGCTGTGATGCAGCGCGCCTTCGCTCCGGTAGAGCCGGTTGAGATCGGCCAGCAGCCGCTGCACGCCCGCCGGCCCTTCTTCCTGCAGAAGCTCCCAATCGAGCTGGCGATCATGGCTCCATTCGCGGCGCTGCGCGATCTCGCCGCCCATGAACAGCAGCTTCTTGCCGGGATGCATCCACATCAGGCTGTAGAGCGCGCGGAGGTTGGCATGGCGCTGCCAGGGATCGCCCGGCATCTTCTCGATCAGCGCGCCCTTGCCATGCACCACCTCGTCATGGCTGAGCGGCAGGATGAAGCGCTCCGAAAAGGCATAGACGAGGCCGAAGCCGATATCGGCGCCATGCCAGGGCCGGTACAGCGGATCGCGCTCCATGAAGCGGAGCGTGTCGTTCATCCAGCCCATGTTCCATTTATAATCGAAGCCCAGCCCGCCTTCGGCGACGGGGCGGGTGACCCCGGGAAAGGAGGTGGATTCCTCCGCCACGGTGATGGCGCCGGGCGCGCGCTCGCGCACCACCTCGTTGAGCCGCTGCAGAAAGGCGATGCTCTCCAGATTTTCCCGGCCGCCATGGATGTTGGGAATCCACTCGCCCTCGCGGCGGCTGTAATCGCGATACAGCATCGACGCGACGGCATCGACGCGGAGCCCGTCGACATGGAAGCGCTCCAGCCACCACAGGCCGCTGGCGATCAGGAAACCCGCCACCTCGGTGCGGCCGAGATTGTAGATCAGCGTGTTCCAATCCTGGTGGAAGCCTTCACGCGGATCGGCATGTTCGTAGAGATGGGTGCCGTCGAACAGCGCCAGGCCATGGGCGTCGGTCGGGAAGTGCGCGGGCACCCAGTCCAGCAGCACGCCGATTTCGGCCTGGTGCAGCCGATCGACCAAGCGCGCGAAGCCCTCGGCGGTGCCGAAGCGCGCGGACGGCGCGAACTGGCCGAGCGGCTGATAGCCCCAGGAGCCGCCGAAGGGATGCTCCATGATCGGCATCAGCTCGACATGGGTGAAGCCCATCTCCTGCACATAGGGGATGAGCATGGTGGCAAGCTCGTCCCAGTCATGCGCGCCCGCGCCATCCCAGGGGCGTTTCCACGAGGCGGCGTGGACCTCATAGACGCTGATCGGCGCCCCGGCATGATGACGCTCGGCGCGGCCGGCCATCCAATCGGCGTCGCCCCAGCCATGCGTCAGCGGCGGCGCCACGATCGATCCGGTGGCGGGCGGCATCTCGGTGGCGCGGGCGAGCGGATCGGCCTTTTCGCGCCGCACGCCATCCGCGCCAATCACCTCATATTTATAGACCTCGCCGGCGCCGAGCCCGGGGATGAACAGCTCCCAGATGCCCGAGCCGTGGCGCAGCCGCATCGGGTGGCGGCGGCCGTCCCAGCCGTTGAAGCCGCCGATCACCGACACCGCGCGCGCATTGGGCGCCCAGACGGCGAAGCGCACGCCCGCCACGCCCTCGATCACGTCCGGCGACGCGCCCATCTTGTCGGCGAGCTGCCAGTGGCGGCCCTCGTTGAAGAGATAGATGTCGGTATCGCCCAGCAGCGGGCCGAAGCGGTAGGGATCGTCGGTGTCCTGCACCGCGCCCGGCCAGCGGATGCGCAGCCGATAGTCGCCCGCGACCGGCCCCTCGAACAGCCCGGGCGAAACCTCGCGCAGCGGCGACAGCACCGCGCCGTCGGGCCGGATCGCATCGACCCCGTCTGCACCCGGCTGGAAGCTGCGCACCAGCCCCTCGTGCGGGCCCAGAAAGGCGAACGGATCGGCCCGCCACTCTTCAAACATAAGTTGCGGCAACGATGGTCTCCCCAGATCTCGCCGGTGCCAACGTCGCAGCATCGCTTCGGTGCCGCACCAATCTTTCGCGCGCCACGGAACCTTGTCCGGTACGCGGACTTACGCACGGACGAACAGGGGAGGCAGGTTTATGGCACCAAGCGCGACGTTGAGCGGTCTTATCACACGGCAGGCCATGGCCTTCGTCCTCGCCGGGGGGCGAGGCAGCCGGCTGATGGAACTGACCGACCGACGCGCCAAGCCGGCGGTGTTCTTCGGCGGCAAGACGCGCATCATCGACTTCGCTCTGTCGAACGCGCTGAATTCGGGCATTCGCCGCATCGGTGTCGCCACCCAATATAAGGCGCACAGCCTTATCAAGCACCTGCAATATGGCTGGGCCTTTTTCCGGCCGGAGCGCAACGAAAGCTTCGACATCCTGCCGGCGAGCCAGCGCATCTCGGAAGACAATTGGTATCAGGGCACGGCCGATGCCGTGTACCAGAACATCGACATCATTTCGAGCTACGCGCCCAAATACATCGTCATCCTTGCGGGCGACCATGTGTACAAGCAGGATTACGGCGTGATGCTCGAGGAGCATTGCGAGAACGGCGCCGACGTGACGGTGGGTTGCGTCGAGGTGCCGATCGGCGAGGCATCGAGCTTCGGCGTCATGCATGTCGACGGCCAGGACCGCATCGTCGACTTTCTCGAGAAGCCCAAAAATCCGCCCGAAATACCGGGCAAGCCGGGCTTTGCCCTGGCGAGCATGGGCATCTACGTGTTCAACACGGATTTCCTGTTCGAGCGCCTCGCCGAGGATGCGAACGATCCGAACAGCAGCCATGATTTCGGGCACGACATCATCCCCAGCCTGGTCAAGGGCGGCCGCGCCTTCGCGCACCCCTTCCATCGCTCGGCGCTGCGCTCCGGGCCCGAATCCGAGCCCTATTGGCGCGATGTCGGCACGCTCGACGCCTATTTTTCGGCCAATCTGGATCTGACCACGGTGGTCCCCGATCTCGATCTCTACGATCGCGACTGGCCGATCTGGACCTACAGCGAAATGACCGCGCCGGCCAAATTCGTACACGACGAGGCCGGACGCCGCGGCCAGGCCATTTCCAGCCTTGTGTCGGGCGATTGCATCGTCTCGGGCTCGCAGATCAAGGGCAGCCTGTTGTTCACCGGTGTGCGCGTCAACAGCTATTGCGACATCGCGAACGCGGTTATCATGCCGCGCGTGGACATCGGACGGAACAGCCGCTTGCGCAACGTCATCATCGATCGCGGGGTGCAGATCCCCGACGGGCTCGTGGTGGGCGAGGATCCCGCCGCCGATGCCGCCCGCTTCCGCCGCACCGACAATGGCGTATGCCTCATCACCGCCGACATGATCGCCAGGCTGTGAGCGGCGAGACGGCGCACCTGCCCGTCCTCTCGGTCGCGTCGGAACTCTATCCGCTCATCAAGACCGGCGGCCTCGCCGATGTCGCCGGCGCGCTGCCGGCGGCGATGGCGGGGCATGGCGTGGAGATGGTGTCGCTGGTGCCCGGCTATCCGGCGGTGCTGGGCGCGCTGGCCGAGAGCCGCGCGCTCGCCACGCTCGATCTGCTGGGCGATCCCGCCACGCTGATCGCCGGCCATGCCCATGGCCTCGATCTGCTCGTGCTGGACGCGCCGCATCTCTACGACCGGCCCGGCAGCCCCTATGCCGATGGCGAGGGCCGCGACTGGCCGGACAATGCGCGCCGCTTCGCCGCGCTGGCGCTGGCGGCGGCGCGGATCGCCGAAGGGGTGATCCCGCAATTCCGACCCCGGCTGATCCATGCGCATGATTGGCAGGCGGCGCTGGCACCGGCCTATCTCCATTATCGCGGCATCGCCGTGCCGAGCCTGCTGACCGTGCACAATCTCGCCTTCCAAGGCCGCTTTCCGGCGGACCAGCGCCACGGGCTGGAGCTGCCCGAGGCGGCGATGACGATCCACGGGGTGGAATATTACGGCGATCTCGGCTTCCTCAAGGCCGGGCTCCGCTTCGCCAGCCACATCACCACCGTGTCGCCCAGCTATGCCGAAGAGATCGCCAGCGAGGCGGGCGGCATGGGGCTGGGCGGGCTGCTCGCCGGACGCGCGGCGGCGGGCGAGTTGACCGGCATATTGAACGGCATCGACACCGCGATCTGGGATCCGGCGCAGGATCCGCTGCTGCCGCGCCCGTTCAGCGCGCACCAGCGCGAGGGGCGCGCCGCGGCGCGGCGCGCGCTGCTCGCCGATGCCGGGTTCGACCCGGCGGATGCGGGGCCCGTGTTCGGCGTGGTGAGCCGGCTCACCTGGCAGAAGGGGCTCGACCTGCTGCTCGAGCTGCTGCCCGATCTGCTCGCGCGGGGCGGCCGGCTGGTGCTGCTCGGCAGCGGCGAGCCGGGGCTCGAACAAGGATTCCGCGCCGCCGCCGAGGCACGCCCCGATCGCGTGTCGGTCCGGATCGGCTATGACGAGGCGCGCGCCCATCTGCTCCAGGCCGGGGCGGACGTGCTGCTGGTGCCCTCGCGCTTCGAACCCTGCGGCCTCACCCAGATGTGCGCGCTGCGCTATGGCGCGGTGCCGCTGGTGGCGCGCACCGGCGGCCTCGCCGACACGGTGATCGACGCCAATCCGGCCGCGCTCGCGGCGGAGGTGGCGACGGGGCTGCAATTCGCCCCGGTCGAGCGGCCCGCCTTCGCCGCCGCGCTGGCCCGCGCCTTCGCCCTGTTCGCCGACCGGCCCGCCTGGGATCGCATCCAGGCCAATGCGATGCGCGCGGACGTGTCGTGGACGCGCTCGGCGGCGGCCTATGCCGCGCTGTACCGGCGGCTGGCCGGCACGCCCGGCTGACATGGCCGCGTCGCGAGCCCGCCATGTCCCGCCGCCTCTCCGCTGAAGGCCTGGCCCGCCTCCCCGGCGCGGGCGCGATCGGCGCGATGATCGCGGCGCCGGACTGGGGCAAGGCGTGTCCGCTCGGGCCGCCCGCCGCCTGGCCGCAGCCGCTCGTGGACACCATGGCGCTGATCCTGCCCTCGCGGGCGGAGATCGTGCTGTTCTGGGGCGAGGCCTTCATCGCCTTCTACAATGATGCCTACAGCCCCACGATCGGCGACAAGCATCCCCGCGCGCTTGGCCGCCCCGCCGAGGAGAATTGGCGCGAATTGTGGGACGACCTCGCCCCGCTGCTGCGCCGGGTGCGCGATACCGGCGAGACGATCGCCGCCAAGGACCGCCCCTTCTACATCGAACGGCATGGCGGCGCCGGCGAGACCGTCTATTTCGACATCTCCTATTCGCCGGTGCCGCTCGCTGATGGCAGCATCGGCGGCGTGCTCTGCGTCGTCGGCGAGACGACGCAGCGCGTGCGGGCGCGCGCCGATCTTGCCGCGAGCGAGGCGCGGCTGCGCGAGGAAACCCGCGCGCTCGAAATCCTCAACCGCACCGCCGGGCAGATCGCCGCCGAGCGCGATCTGGATCGCCTCGCCACATGCATCGTCGAGGCCGGGTGCGCGATCACCGGCGCGCCGTTCGGCGCCTTCCTGCCGCATCTCGCCAGCGAGACGCACGGGCTGGCGCGGCGCGGCCTGAGCGACGAGCGCTTCGCGCTGCTCCGCGCCGCCGCCGCGCTGGCGCCGATCACCCGGCGCGGCGGCGTGCCGGCGCGCTGCGACGATCTCCACCAGCCCCCCGCCGACGCCCAGGCCGCCGCGCTGCGCGCGCTGGCGCCGCCGGAACTCGGCGCGCGGAGCCTGTTATGGGTGCCGGTGGTGGCGCGATCGGGCGATCGGCTCGGCGTGCTGCTGTTCGGCGATCCGGCGCCGGGGCGCTTCGACGCGCGCGCCGAGCGGCTGGTGGCGGCGCTCGCGGCGCAGGGCGCAATCGGTATCGACAATGCTAGGCTGGTCGCGGCCACGCAGCGCACCAACCGCGAACTGGAGGCGGAAGTGGCGCGGCGCACGGTCGAGCGCGACCGCATCTGGCAGGTGAGCCGCGATCTTCTGGGCGTGGCGTCGTTCGAGGGCGTGTGGCTGGCGGTGAACCCCGCCTGGACTCGGGTGCTCGGCTGGTGCGAGGCCGATATTGTCGGCCAGCCGACCAGCCGCTTCGTTCATCCCGACGATCTCGCCGCCACCCGCGCCGAAATCGAGAAGCTGGTCGATGGCGGCGAGTCACATGGCTTCGAGAACCGCTTCCGGCACCGCGACGGCGCCTATCGCCATCTCTCGTGGAGCGCGGTCGCGGCGGGGGGCGAACTCTATGCCGTCGCCCGCGACGTGACCGAGGAGAAGGCGCAGGAGGCGGCGCTCGCGGAGACCGAGGCGGCGCTGCGCCAGGCGCAGAAGATGGAGACGCTGGGCCAGCTCACGGGCGGCGTCGCGCACGATTTCAACAATCTGCTCCAGATCGTGCTGGGCAATCTGGATATGCTGCGCCGTCACCTGCCGGCCGAGGCCGGCCCCCGGCTGGCGCGCGCGGTGGAGAGCGCCACCACCGGCGCGCAGCGCGCCGCGACGCTGACCCAGCGGCTGCTCGCCTTCGCCCGGCGCCAGCCGCTGGCGCCCAAGGCGATCGACGCCAACCAGCTGATCCTCGGCATGGCCGACCTGCTCCGCCGCACGCTGGGCGAGACGATCACGCTCGATCTCGCGCTCGCGCGCGAGCTGTGGACGATCGAGGCCGATCCCAACCAGCTCGAAACCGCGATGCTCAACCTCGCGGTCAACGCGCGCGATGCCATGGCGGGGGGCGGACGGCTCGGCGTCCGGAGCGAGAACCGCACGATCGACGCGGCGGAGGCGGCCGATCTGCCGGGCGTGCGGCCCGGTTGCCATGTGGTGCTGGCGATCGAGGATAGCGGCACCGGCATGGACGCGACGGTGCTCGCCCGCATCTTCGAGCCCTTCTTCACCACCAAGGATGTCGGCCACGGTACCGGGCTGGGCCTGTCGATGGTCTATGGCTTCGTCAAGCAATCGGGCGGCGCGGTGCTGGTCGATTCGGAACCGGGCCGGGGCACGGTGGTGCGGCTCTTCTTCCCGCGCCACCAGGGCGCCGCCGCGGTTCCTGCCGCGCGCGCCGATCCGCCGGCGATGCCGCGCGGCGCGGGCGAGACGATCCTGGTGTGCGAGGACGATGCCGAGGTCCGCGCCACCTCGGCCCTGGCGCTTGCCGAGCTGGGCTATCGCGTGCTCGAGGCGGAGGACGGCGCCGCCGCCTGCCGGCTGCTCGCCGACCCCGCCGAGCGGATCGACCTGCTCTTCACCGATGTGGTGCTGCCCGGCGGGATGACGGGCGCGGACGTCGCCGCCGAGGCGCAGCGCCATCGTCCCGCCATCCGCACGCTCTTCACCACGGGCTATGCCCGCGATGCCATCGTCCATCATGGCCGGCTCGATGCCGGGGTGGCGCTGCTCGCCAAGCCGTTCGGCTTCGCGGAGCTGGCGCAGCGCATCCACGCGCTGCTGGCCGGGGCGTGACCGCGCACGCGATGGCGATTGCGCATCCCGCCCCGCGCCGCCATGAGGCGCGGCGATGACCATGGTCCGTTCCGAAAGCCGTCCCGCCGGGCTCGCCCCGGCGGCAAGCTTCGCCTGCGCGCTCGCCTGCGGGGCGATGGTGGCGAACATCTATTACGCCCAGCCGCTGATCGCGCTCATCGCGCCGGCGCTCGGGCTGCGCGCCGGCATGGCGGGGCTGATCGTCACGCTCACCCAGCTCGGCTATGCCGCCGGGCTGGTGCTGCTGGTGCCGCTGGCCGATCTGGTGGAGAACAGGCGCCTCATCGTCACCGGCTGCGCCGCCTCGGCGCTGGCGCTTGCCGGAGTCGCCGCCAGCCAGGGGCCGTGGAGCTTCCTCGTCGCGACCGTGGCGGCGGGGCTGCTCTCGTCCGGCGCGCAGATCGTGGTGCCCTATGCCGCCTCGCTCGCCGCGCCCGAGCGGCGCGGGCAGACGGTGGGCAATGTCATGGCCGGCCTGCTCACCGGCATAATGCTGGCGCGCCCGGCGGCGAGCTTCGTCGCCAGCCTGGCGGGGTGGCGCGCGATCTTCTGGCTGTCGGCGGCGGCGATGCTGCTGCTCGCCGCCTGGATGGCGCGCACCCTGCCGCGCCGCGCGCCGCCGCCCGGTCCGCCCTATGGCGCGATGCTGCGCTCGCTCGTCACGATCGTGCGCCGCGAGCCGGCGCTGCGCCGCCGGGCCGCCTATCAGGGGCTGATCTTCGCGATCTTCAACCTGTTCTGGACCTCGGCGCCGCTGATGCTCGCGGCGCGCTTCGGCATGGGCCAGAAGGGCATCGCGCTGTTCGGCCTGGCGGGCGCGGCGGGCGCGCTGGTGGCGCCCTATGCCGGCCGCCTGGGCGATCGCGGCCATGTCCGCGCCGGCACGGGCGCGGCCATTCTGATCCTGATCCTCTCCTGCCTGCTCTCCGGCGCGGCGGCGGCGTGGCACAGCCTGGCCGGCGTGATCCTGTTCGCGCTGACGCTGGACGGCGCCACCCAGCTCAACCAGGTGCTCGGCCAGCGCGTGATCTACAGCCTGCCGGGCGAGGCGCGCGGCCGGATCAACGCCGCCTATATGACGGTGATGTTCCTGCTCGGCGCCACCGGATCGGCGATCGCCACCACCACCTATCAGGCGGGCGGCTGGTGGGGCGCCATGGCCGCCGGCACCGCGCTGGCGGTGGCGACCGGGCTGCTCTTCCTCACGGAGTTTCGTCGATGATCCTGTCCCGCCCCGCGCGCCTGCTCGCTCTTGCCGGCCTCGCCGGCCCGCTCGCCGCCTTCGCGCCGCCGGGTCCGGCCGCGCCGATTATCGTAGCGGTCTCCAACGTGCCGAGCGCGCAGGGCCGGGTCCATGTCGATATCTGCCCCGAAGCCAAGTTCGTGACCGACGACTGCCCCTATATGGCCGAAGCCCCGGCGGTGGCGGGCACCACCTATGTCACCGTGCCGGCGGTGCCGCCCGGTCGCTACGCCGCCCAGGCCTATCACGACAAGAACGGCAATGGCCGCACCGACCGCAACTTCCTGGGCATTCCCACCGAGCGGGTCGGCTTCTCCAACGATGCGCCGGTGCATTTCGGGCCGCCACATTTCGCCGATGCGGCCTTCGACCATGGCACCACGCCCCAGCGCCTCGCCTTCCGGGTGCGCAGCCTGCCCTGAGCGCCGCTCCGGCTCAGGAGACGGTGTCGAGCTGGCCGAGCTTCTTCACCATCGCCGCGATGCCGCCCGAGGCGACCGTGCCGGCGAGATCGGCGCGCTGGAGCGCGAGCTGGCTCACGCCATCGGCGATCACATCGATGATCTTGTCGCCGCGCATGCGGTAGAAGAGCACGGTCTTGTCGACGGTGACGCGGACGATCGCGCTGCCGCCGCGCTGGATCGGCTGCGGGGAGACGGTGAAGGCGGTCGCCGTCGGCCCCTTGAAATTCTTGGCGAGCGACACGGCCGAATGGCGCGTGAGCGCGGCGATGGCGCGGCTCTTGTCCGCCGCCGAGGCCTGCGCCCAGCCCGGGCCGACCACCAGCGCCGCGATCGCCGGCATATCATAGGTGCGGCGGACCAGCGCCTCGAACTTGTCGGCGCGCTGGGCGAGGCCGCCGCCGCCCGTCTCGATCGCGTTGATGCCCGCATTATAGCTGGTGACAGCGGCGACCGGCCCGGACTGGGCCGCGACGAGCGTCGGCACGGCAAGCAGCGCCAGCGCAGCGCCGCACGGAAGAAACGAACGAGCCAAGGGATTTCCTCGATGACTGAACTGTTGCACGGTTAACGCATCGTCCCCAGAATAGCAGCATTGGCTTAACCGAGGCTGGCGCACCGGCGGCTCCGGCGCGACATAGCGGCTTGAAACGGCTCCGGGCATGACACGGCTGTCACTTCCGTAAGCTCCGTCATCGCTCTATAGGCGCGTGTTGCAATGCAGGGAGACCCGATGATCCAGGTGCTTCTCGCCCAGCCCCGCGGTTTTTGCGCGGGCGTGATCCGGGCTATCGATATCGTTGACCGCGCGCTCGACAAGGTGGGCGCGCCGGTGTTCGTGCGACACGAAATCGTTCATAACCGCCATGTCGTGGACACGCTCAAGGCCAAGGGCGCGGTGTTCGTCGAGGAGCTGGACGAGGTGCCGGCCGGCGCCGTCACCGTCTTCTCGGCGCACGGCGTCTCGCGCGAGGTCGAGCGCGTCGCGCGCGAACGGCACCTGCCGGTGATCGACGCCACCTGCCCGCTCGTCACCAAGGTCCATGTTCAGGGCCGCAAATATGTGAAGAACGGGCATGTGCTGGTGCTGATCGGCCATGCCGGCCACCCCGAAGTGGAGGGCACGCTGGGCCAGATCGACGGCGAGGTGCATCTCGTCGGCACGCCCGAGGAGGTCGCCGCCCTGCCGATCGCCGACGATGCGCGGGTCGCCTATGTCACCCAGACGACGCTGGCGGTGGACGATACCCGCGCCATCATCGCCGCGCTCAAGGCGCGCTTCGTCCATCTCACCGGGCCCGACACGTCCGACATCTGCTATGCGACGCAGAACCGCCAGATGGCCGCCCGCGCGCTGTGCGAGCGCGCGGACCTGCTGCTCGTGGTCGGCAGCCCCAATTCGTCCAACTCGCGCCGGCTGCGCGAGATCGGCGAGGAGATGGGGCGGCCGAGCTATCTGATCGAGGACGGGGCCGGACTCGATCCGGCCTGGCTCGCCGGCGTCACCACCGTCGGCCTCACCGCCGGCGCCTCGGCGCCCGAGGAGCTGGTGCAATCCGTCATTCAGGCGATCGCCGCCATTTCCCCCGTCACCGTCTCCCCGCTCGACGGGATCGAGGAGACGCTGCAATTCCGGCTCCCGCCGGCGCTCGACCGGCTCACGCCGCGTCCGGCCGCGGCGTAAGCACAAGGAGAAGTTCATGGGTCTGCCCCTCGCCGTCACCGCCCGCATCGGCGGCTACACCGTCAAGCGCCAGCTCTCCGGCAAGAAATATCCGCTGGTGCTGATGCTGGAGCCGCTGTTCCGCTGCAATCTCGCGTGCAAGGGCTGCGGCAAGATCGATTATCCGGGCGAGATCCTGAACCAGCGCCTGTCGGTCCAGCAATGCATGGACGCGATCGACGAATGCGGCGCCCCGGCGGTGTCGATCGCCGGCGGCGAGCCGCTGCTGCATCGCGAGATGCCGGAGATCGTGCAGGGCTATCTGGCCAAGAAGAAATTCGTGATCCTCTGCACCAACGCCCTGTTGCTGAAGAAGAAGATCGACGACTACCGGCCCCACCCCTTCTTCACCTGGTCGATCCATCTCGATGGCGACAAGGCGATGCACGACAAGGCGGTGAGCCAGGACGGGGTCTATGAGGTCGCCATCGAGGCGATCGAGCTGGCCAAGTCCAAGGGCTTCCGCGTCCAGGTCAATTGCACCGTGTTCGACGGCGCCGATTCGGATCGGCTGGCCGCCTTTTTCGACGAAATGGAGCGCCGCGACGTCGAGATCACCATCTCGCCCGGCTATGCCTATGAGCGCGCGCCCGATCAGGAGCATTTCCTCAACCGCGAGCGGACCAAGCAATTCTTCCGCGACGTGTTCGCCAAGGGCGCGGGCGCCAAGCGCTGGCACTTCACCAATTCGCCGCTGTTCCTCGATTTCCTCGCGGGCAACCAGCAATATCAGTGCACGCCCTGGTCGATGCCGCTGCGCAACATCTTTGGCTGGCAGCGGCCCTGCTATCTGCTCAACGAAGGCTATGCCAAGACCTTCGCCGAGCTGATGGAAGAGACCGACTGGGACGCCTATGGCGTCGGCAAGTACGAGAAATGCGCCGATTGCATGGTGCATTGCGGCTTCGAGGGCACGGCCGCCGCCGATGCCATCAAGCATCCGCTCAAGCTCGCCAAGCTGGCGATGCGCGGGGTGCGCACCGAGGGTGCGTTCGCGCCGGACTTCGCGCTCGCCGGCGCGCGCCCGGCGGTGGAAACCTATACCAGCCATGTCGAGCGCGAGCTGGCGCGTATCCGCGCCGAAAAGCCCAACGCCAAGCGCCACGTCGTCGCGGCGGAATAGGCGCTACGCGGGGCGGCCCCGGCGGGGTCGCCCCTTGGCCGATCAGAGGCAGAAATTCTGCTGGGCGAGCAGGCGGAAGCCCGCCTTGAGCGCGCGGCGCGCCTTGGCGGCGTCGCGGGCCAGCGCGATCAGCTTGGGGATCTGCCAGGGCCGGGTCAGCACCGACAGCGCGATGGCGGCCGCCGCCAGCCCGCCATCGCGGCCCATCCCCACCCGCGCCGCGTGCGGCAGCGAACGATGCGCGGGATCGCACACCACCCGCGCCACGGCGAAGGGAAGATCGTGCCGCGCCGCCACGCGCGCCGCGATATGGCTTTCCATGTCGCAGGCGATCGCGCGCGTCGCGGCGTGGCGCTCGCGCTTCTCGGCGGCATAGGCGATCATCGCGCCATCGGCATGGATGCGGCCCACCATCGCGCCCGGCAGCGTGCGCGCCAGCCGGTTGATCCAGGCGCGGTTGAACTCGCTCTGCTGGGCGTTGGACGAGGCCTCGCCCGCGATCCGCACCGGCCCCTGCCGTCCGGCGCCGGCGCCGACGCTCCATTCGCGCCGCTCGGCACCCGAGGGGGCGACCGTGCCCACCACCCAATCCCCGGCGGCGAGCAGCGGCGCGAGGCCGCCCGCCAGGCCGAGGCTGACGATCGCCCGCGCCGAGCCGGCATGGGCCTCCAGCTCGGCCTCCAGCCGCGCCGGATCGCCGCCGCCCGCCACGGTGACGACGCCCTCGCCGCGGAACAGCCCGGCCTCGCGCTTGAGCCCGCAGGCGATGAGAATCATCGGCGCCGGATCACATGCCGTAGCCGACACGCTTGGAGTTGCCGCGCTTGAGGCTGCGGTAGCGGGCGAGCGCCCAGAGCGGGAAATATTTCGGATAGCCATGGTAGCGCAGATAGAAGACGCGCGGAAAACCGCCGCCGGTATAATGGTCCTGCGGCCAGAGGCCATCGGCCTGCTGGTGGCGCTGCAGCCAGGCGATGCCGCGCGCCACCGCCGGATGATCCACCTCGCCCGCCGCCATCAGCCCCAGCAGTGCCCAGCCGGTCTGCGAGGCGACCGAGGGGGCCTGGACATGGCCCTTGCGGTCCAGCGCGTAGCTGTCGCAGCTCTCGCCCCAGCCGCCATCGGCGTTCTGGATGGCGATCAGCCATTTGGCGGCACGGCGCAGCATGGGGTTGGAGCGATCGAGCCCGGCGGCGTTGAGCGCGCACAGCACCGACCAGGTGCCGTAGATATAATTCACCCCCCAGCGGCCATACCAGCTGCCTTCGGGCTCCTGCGCGCGCGCCAGCCAATCGAGCGCGGCCTTCATGCGCGGATCGTCGAGGCCCGTGCCGAGCTGCGCCAGCATCGACACGCAGCGCGCCGAGACATCGGCGGTCGGCGGATCCAGCAGCGCGCCATGATCGGCGAAGGGAATGTCGTTCAGATAGTGATAGGCATTGTCCGCGTCGAAGGCGCCCCAGCCGCCATCGCGGCATTGCAGACCCACCGTCCACTCGGTTCCGCGCGCGATCGCCGCGTCATAGTCGGCGCCGGCCAGCGGGCGCGCGCGATCCATCGCCATCACCACCACGGCGGTGTCGTCGAGATCGGGATAATGGGCGTTGTTATACTGGAAGGCCCAGCCGCCGGGCCGGACATCGGGCCGGGCATCCGCCCAATCGCCCTTCACGTCCAGCACCTGGCGCGGCTTCAGCCAATCGAGCGCGGCCAGCGCCGCCGCATCGGCCGCCGGCTCGCCCACTTCGAGCATGGCATGGGCTGCCAGCGCCGTATCCCAGACCGGCGACACGCAGGGCTGGCAGTAGATTTCGCCATCCTCGCGGCGCACCAGCAGCTTTTCCACCGAGGCGCGGGCGATGGCGCGGTGCGGATGATCGGGCGCATAGCCGAGCGCGTCGAACATCATCACGCTGTTGGCCATGGCGGGATAGATGGCGCCGAGCCCATCCTCGCCGTTGAGCCGCTCCACCACGAAATCGACACAGGCCTGGATGGCGCGCGCGCGCGTCTTCTTCGGCCACAGCCGGTGCACGCGCTTGAGCACGACATCGAGCGCGCCGAAGCCCAGCTCCCAGACGAGCTTGCCCTTGGCGGCGCGGCCGGGCCTGGCGCGGCCGGGAGCGTAGAGTTCGTCCACGCCCACGCCGCGCGGGTTGCGCGCCCGGGGCTTGAGCGCCTGCAGCACCAGCAGCGGCACGATCACCGTGCGCGCCCAATAGGACATTTTGGACAGGTGGATGGGGAAGCGCCGGGGCAGCAGGATCAGCTCCACGGGCATTTCCGGCACGCTCGACCACGGCCCCGCGCCGTAGAGCGCGAGCTGGATGCGCGTGAAGACGTTGGTCGCCGCCGCGCCGCCGCGCCGCAGAATTTCCGCGCGCGCCCGCGCCATGTGCGGCGCATCCACGGGATCGCCGATCATCTTGAGCGCGAAATAGGCCTTGACCGTGGCCGAGAGATCGAAGCCGCCGTCATGGTACAGGCTCCAGCCGCCATGGCTCGCCTGGATGCGCCGCAGATAGCGTCCGATCGCGGCCTCGAGCGCATGATCCTCCGGCTCGCCCAGATAGTGGCGCAGCAGGATATATTCCGAGGGAATGGTGGCGTCGGCCTCCAGCTCGAACACCCAGTGGCCGTCCGCCTGACGCGCCGCGAGCAGCGCGTCGGTGGCGCGCGTCACCGCCTCGTCCACCCCCGCCAGCGCATCGGGCGCACCCGCCCCGCCTTCGTCCACCATCTCGTCCCTAAGCAATCCCGCTCTCCGCTGCGCCCGCGAGGCGGGCGGCCGTTTCGCCCGAACGGATAGCACCCTCGATCGTGGCGGGAAGCCCCGTGTTCGTCCAATCGCCCGCGAGGAACAGGTTGGCGAAAGACGTGGCCGCCGCGCCACGCCGCTTCTCCTGCGCCGGCGTGGCCGAGAAGGTGGCGCGCTTTTCCCGCACGATCTGCCATGTCGGCAGGTCGGGCGGAAGCGCGTGCACCGCCGCGACATCGGCCCAGATGGCGCGCGCCAGGCTTTCGCGGTCCGTCTCCAGCAGCCGGTCGGCGGCGCTGATCGTCACCGACAGGCGATCGGGAAAGGCGAAGATCCATTCGGCCAGCCCGCCGATCACGCCCACGATCCGCCGTGCCCCCGGCGGCGGCGGCATCAGGAAATGGGCGTTGACGATGGCGTGGTGGCGATCGGGGACGGCGAGGCCCGGCACCAGCGCGGCGGCGATCCAGGCGGGCACCGCCAGCACCACCGGTTCGCCCGGGGCGACCGGCTCGCGGCCATCGGCGAAGATCAGCGCCGTCACGTGCCCCGCGTCGGTCTCGAGCGCCTTCAGGCGCCGGCCCAGCCGCACCGTGGCGCCCCGGCCCGCGAGCCAGGCGAGCGCGGGATCGACAAAGGCGGCGGCGAGGGTCGGCGTGGCGACGCGCGGACGGCAGTGGCGGCCGCCCTTGGCGAGCGTTTCGCGCACCACCGCGCCCGCCAGCGCGGCCGATCCCTCACGCGGGGGGGTGTTGAGCGCGGCGACGAGAAAGGGCTCGAGCAACCGGTCCCACAAAGGCCCGCTGCACCGGATCGTGTCGCCGATGGTGGCGTCGGGCCCGGCGCGCAGCAGCCGCGCCAGCGCGAGATACTCGCCCAGCCGCGTGCCCGGCACGCGCGTCTTGCGCGCGAGCAGCCACCAGGGGATCGGCCCCGCGCTGGGCGTGATCGACCAGCTTTCGCCGCTCCGCACGTCCTGGAAATCGAGCCGCGCATCGTCCGGGCCGTCGAGCCGGTCCTCGGCGCCGATCGTGGCGAGATAGGCCATGACCGCGCGGTTGCCCGACAGGACGAGATGATTGCCATTGTCGATCTCCACGCCGAGCTGGGGATCGTGATAGGAGCGGCAGCGCCCGCCCGCCTGGGCGGCGGCATCGGAGAGCTGCACGGCATGGCCGGCCTTGGCGAGCGCCACGGCGGCGCTGAGCCCGGCGAGCCCGGCCCCGACGATATGCGCGCGCGGCGCCTCGGCGGCGCTCACCGCCCCAGCCTCAGCGCCAGCAGCGTCCAGGCGAGCGCGAGCCGGTTGTGCCGCACCCGCCGGCGCGGCGCCCGCCACCCGACCGCCTTCATCCGCCGGAGCAGCGCGCCATAGGCGCTCGACATGAGCCGCGGCGCGATCAGATGCCCCGCCGGCCTGTCGCGCAGAATCGCGTCGGCGGCCGCGTAATGGCGCTCGGCCTCGGCCAGCAGCGTCCGGCAGGCGGCGTCCAGCCGGGGATCGGCGATCACCTGGTCGATATCGCCGAGCCCGATCCCCGCCGCCTCGAGCGCCTCGCGCGGCAGGTAGAGGCGACCGATCGCGGCGTCCTCGTCGATGTCGCGCAGGATGTTGGTCAATTGCAGCGCGCGGCCGAGATGGTGCGAGAGCTTCACCCCGGTCGCTCGCTCCATGCCGAAGACATTGACCGAAAGCCGCCCCACCGCCGAGGCCACGCGATCGCAGTAGAGATCGAGCGTCGCCATCGGCGGCCAGCGCATATCCTCGGCGACATCCATCGCCATGCCGTCGATCACCGCCTCGAAATCGGCGCGCTCCAGCGCGAAGTCGCGCACCGCCTCGGCGAGAAAGGCGGCGCGGCCGCCCGGGCCGCCGGCATAGAGATCGTCGAGATCGCGCCGCCAGCCCTCCAGCGCGCGCGCCCGCTCGGGCCGCGCGCCGCGCTGGTCGTCGGCGATATCGTCCACCTCGCGGCAAAAGGCGTAGATCGCGTACATGGCGTGGCGCTCGCGCCGGGGCAGCACGCGCATGCCGGCATAGAAGGAGCTGCCGGCGGCGGCGGGCGCGCTCATCGCCGCACCAGCCGCGGCAGCGCGGCCGAGAGCGCGAGCAAAGCCGCCTCCGCCTTGCCGTGATGCACGCGCTCCGACAGCGGATCGCGCCGCATCAGCCGCGCCGTGAGGCTGCGCGCCAGCCGCTGGATCACCGCCACCTCGGTGCCGAGCCGGCGATCGCGGATCCCGGCGGAGAAGCCGGCGGAGCGATCGAGCAGCGCGTCGCAGCGCGCGGCCAGCTCCACGATCACCCGGCGCAGGCCCGGGCTCGCCTCGGGCCGGCCGAGATCGGCGACCTCCGCCCCCGCCGCCGCGAGCAGATCGAGCGGCACATAGACCCGATCCAGCGCGCGATAATCCTTCCCGCAATCCTGGAGATGGTTGATCACCTGCAGCGCCGCGCAGAGCGCGTCCGAGGCGGGCCAGAGGCGCCGGTCCTCGCCATGGACATCGAGCACGAATCGGCCGACCGGCATCGCCGAGACGGTGCAATAGTCATAGAGCCCGTCCCAATCGGCATAGCGCAGCCGCGTCACGTCGCGGCGGAACGCCTCGAGCAGATCGAGCGCATGCCGATCGCCGAGCCCGGCCTCGGCCAGCATCGCGCGCAGCCGCGTCGCCACCGGCTCGCTCTCCGCCTCGCCGGTCAGCGAGGCGCGCATCGCCTCCAGCCGGGCGAGCTTGGTCTCGGCGGTCACGGTCGGGTGATCCGCGATATCGTCCGCCAGCCGGGCAAAGGCATAGAAGGCCAGGATCACCGGCCGGTGGCGCGGCGCCACCAGCCAGGAGGCGACCGGGAAATTCTCGTCCTTGGCACCCTTGCCCGATGCCAGCGCCGCCGCCTCGCTCATGGTTCCACCCGCTCGAGCCCGGCCTGCGCCCGGCCTTTCCACATGCCGCCCCGCCCCTGCCAGTGGCGCAGCGCCGAGATCAAGGTGGCGCCCGCATAGAAGAGGCCGATCGCCGGCAGCGCCACCCCCCAAAAGGGGCTGCGGCCATAGAAGCGCGCCATCGGCACGAAGCTCACCGCCATCAGCGCCCAGGCGGCAAGGCCCGCCAGGCTCGTCCAGCCGCCCGCCAGCACGGCGAGCGGCGGCACGCAATAGACCAGCGCCATGCCGCACAGGGTGAGCAGCAGCAGCAGCGGCGAGTAGCGCAGCTGCGCATAGGCGGAGCGCGCGATCATCGCGCCGATCGCGCGCCAGCCGCCATAGGGGCGGATGCTCACCGCGCGGTCGGTCAGCGCCAGCCGTATCGGCCCCTCCTTCTTCATCAGCGCGCCCATCGCGCAATCGTCGATGATGGCGTGGGCGATCGCGCCGACCCCGCCGGCGCGGGCGAGCAGATCGCGCCGGATCAGCATGCAGCCGCCCGCCGCCGCCGCCATCCGCGCCGCCGGCCGGTTCACCCGCCGGAAGGGGTAGAGCATCTGGAAGAAGAAGACGAAGGCGGGGATCAGCGCGCGCTCGGCGAGCGCCCGGCATTCCAGCCGCGCCATCAGCGAATGCATGGCGAGCCCGTCCGCCTCGGCGCGCGCCACCAGGCTGGTGAGCATGTCCGGCGCATGGGCGATATCGGCATCGGTGAACCAGAGCCAGCGCGGCGCGGCGCCGGCGGCGGTGATGCCGTTCGCCATCGCCCATAGCTTGCCCGTCCAGCCGCGCGGCGGCGGCGTACCCGCCACGATGCGCAGCCGCGCCGCGCCCGGCAGGGCGGCGGCGATGGCGGCGGTGCCGTCGCTGCTGCCATCGTCCACCAGCACCACCTGATAGGGCCCGGGATAGTCCTGCGCCAGCAGCGCGCCGATCGAGGCGGCGATCACGTCCGCCTCGTCGCGCGCGGGCACCACCGCCGTCACCGCCGGCCAGACCCGCGGCGGCGGGGGCACGGCGCGGTCGGTCTGGTCGGCGAGCCAGAAGCCGTCGCGGGCGAGCAGCAGATAGGCCCAGATCAGCAGCGAGGCGAGCGCGGCCCAGATCACAGCATCGCCTCCGCCCGGAACCAGGCGAGCGCATCGCGCACGCCCTCCTGCCATGGCCGCGCCGTGTAGCCGAAGGCGGCGCGCGCGCGGGCCGAGGAGAAATACATATGGTAGCCCGCCATGCGCAGCGCATCGCGCGTGAGGCGCGGCTCGCGGCCGGTGATCCGCGCGATCCCCTCCGCCGCCAGCGCCAGCGGCATCAGCGGCCGGCGCGGCAGCCGCACCGATGGCGGACGCCGCCCGCTTTGCCGCGCCACCTCCTCGAGCAGCGCCCGCAGCGGCACGTCGGCGCCCCCCAGGATATAGCGCCGGCCGACCAGCCCCTTCTGAAAGGCGCGATAATGGCCATCGGCGACATCGTCGACATGGACGAGGTTGAGCCCGGTATCGACATAGGCCGGCATGCGTCCGGCCGCCGCGTCCAGCAGGATGCGTCCGGTCGGCGTCGGCTTGACGTCGCCGGGGCCGATCGGCGTCGAGGGATTGACGATCACCGCCGGCAGGCCGCGCGTCGCCACCAGCGATTCCACCAGCCGCTCGGCGGCCACCTTGCTGCGCTTATAGGCGCCGATCGCGGTCTCCTCGGTGAGCGGGCGCTCCTCGTCGGCGGGGCCGGCGGGATCGGGCGCGAGCGTCGCCACGCTGCTGGTATAGACGATGCGCCGCGTCTGGCAGGCCAGCGCCGCCAGCATCACCGCGCGCGTACCCTCGCGATTGGCGCGGACGATCTCCTCCGGATCGCGCGCCCAGAGCCGGTAATCGGCGGCGACATGGGCGAGCCCCGCGCAGCCGGCGAGCGCGCGCGCCACCGCCGCCTCGTCGCGCATATCGCCTTCCACCAGCTCGCCCGGAAAATCGGCGAGCAGGCGGCGCGGGCTCGTGGCGCGCACCAGGCCCCGCACGCGCCAGCCGGCGGCGGCGAAACGCCGCGCCACGCGCGCGCCGACAAAGCCGGATACGCCGGTGATCAGGATCGTCTCGGCTTCCATCGTCCCGCGCCTTTAGGCAAAGCGGACATGGTTTGAAAAGAACATGTGATGCCTGAGCCGATTTTGCACCTGCACCCAGAAGCCGCGGCACCCGCGCGATGAGCCTGATGGCGGCGGCCGCGACGCTGCTTGCGGGGGTGGCGATTCTCTACACGCTCGCCGCCGCCGCGCTGGCCGGGCGCTGGCGGGCGCCGCCGCCGGCGGAGGGCGCGGCGCCCTCGATCACGCTGCTCAAGCCGCTGCACGGGCCCGAGCCGGGGCTCGAGGCCAAGCTGGCGAGCTTCCTCGACCAGGACTATGCCGGGCCGGTGGAGATGATCTGCGGCGTCGCGCGCGCGGACGATCCGGCGCTCGCGGCGGCGCGCGCGGTCGGCGCCACGCTGGTGGTGGATCCCCGCCGCCACGGCGCCAATGGCAAGGTCTCCAACCTCATCAACATGGCCGAGGCGGCCCAGGGCGCGGTGATCGTGCTCAGCGACGATGATATGGAGGCCCCGCGCGACTATCTGCGCCGCCTCGTCGCCGCGCTCGCCGCGCCCGGCACCGGCGCCGTCACCTGCCTCTATGCCGGGCGCGGCGACGCCGGCGGCTGGAGCCGCCTCGCCGCCGCCGGCATCAGCTGGCAATTTCTGCCGAACGTGATGATCGGCCTCGCCACCGGCCTCGCCAAGCCCTGCATGGGATCGACGATCGCGCTCTCGGCCGAGACGCTGGCGCGGATCGGCGGCTTCGCGCGCGTCAAGGATCTGCTCGCCGACGATCATGCGATCGGCGCGGCGGTGCGCGCGCTGGGGCTCGAGGTGGCGGTGCCGCCGATGATCCTCACCCATGGCTGCAGCGAATCGTCGCTCTCCGCGCTGATCGCGCACGAGCTGCGCTGGGCGGCGACGGTGCGGCTGCTCGATCCCTGGGGCTATGCCGGCAGCCTCGTCACCTGGCCGTTGCCGCTGGCGCTGATCGCGATTATGGCGGGCGCGCCGACCTATCTCGCACTCGCAGCGCTTGCCGCCAGGCTGGTGCTGGCGCTACGGATCGATCGGCTCGCCGGCCGCCGGACCGCGCCCCTGTGGACGCTGCCCCTGCGGGACCTGCTTGGCTTCGCGCTGTTTGTCGCCTCCTGGTTCGTCCGGCGGGTCGATTGGCGGGGCGAAACGCTGCGATTGAGTGAAGACGGCCGGGTTTCGGCCGAGACGGAGACGGCTTAGATGATGCGCACCCTGTTCCTGCAGGCGCCCTCCTTCGACGGATATGATGGCGGCGCCGGCGCGCGCTACCAGATGAAGCGCGAGGTCCGCTCCTTCTGGTACCCGACCTGGCTCGCCCAGCCCGCCGCGCTGGTGGAAGGCTCCAAGCTGATCGATGCGCCCGCGCACGATCTTTCGTGGGACGATATCAAGCATGAGGTTGATGCGCGCGATCTCGTGATCCTGCACACCTCCACCCCCTCCTTCCGCCAGGACGTCCACACCGCCGAGCTGATCAAGCAGCGCAACCCGCGCGTGCTCATCGGCATGATCGGCGCCAAGGTCGCCGTTGAGGCGGAAAAGTCGCTCCAGGCGTCGACCGCGATCGATTTCGTGGCGCGCAACGAGTTCGATTTCACCATCCTCGATGTCGCCAAGGGCATGAAGCTGTCCGAGGTGGAGGGCATCAGCTATCGCGACGCCGATGGCACGATCATCCACAACCGCGACCGCGCGGTGATCGAGAACATGGATTCGCTGCCCTTCGTCTCGCCCGTCTACAAGCGCGACCTGACGCTCGAGAAATATTTCGGCGGCTATCTGCGCCACCCCTATGTCAGCTTCTACACCGGCCGCGGCTGCAAGAGCCGCTGCACCTTCTGCCTCTGGCCGCAGACCGTGGGCGGCCATAACTACCGCACCCGCTCGATCGGCCATGTCATCGAGGAGGTGCAATATGTCCTGAAGGAGATGCCCCAGATCAAGGAGATCTTCTTCGACGACGACACGCTGACCGACAATCTCCCGCGGGTCGAGGCGATCGCCGAGGCGCTCGGCGCGCTCGGCTTCGGCACGCCCGGCTTCCCCGTCTCCTGGTCGTGCAACGCCAAGGCCAATGTGCCGAGGAAGACGCTGGAGATCATGAAGAAGGGCGGCTGCCGCCTGCTGCTGGTCGGCTATGAGAGCGGCAACCAGCAGATCCTGCACAACATCAAGAAGGGCCTGCGCGTCGATGTCGCGCGGCAGTTCACCAAGGACTGCCACGAGCTCGGCATCGTCATCCACGGCACCTTCATCCTCGGCCTGCCCGGCGAGACGCTGGAGACGATCGAGGAGACAATCGAATACGCCAAGGAGATCAACCCGCACACCATCCAGGTGTCGCTGGCGGCGCCCTATCCGGGCACCTTCCTGTACAAGCAGGCGACCGAGAATGGCTGGTTCGACGGCACCGACCATCTGCTCACCGATGGCGGCACGCAGATCGCCCAGCTCTCCTACCCGCATCTGCCGGCCGAGGTGATCTTCGACAAGGTCGAGGAAATGTACAAGCGCTTCTACTTCCGGCCCCGCAAGATCGGCGCGATCGTGGGCGAGATGGTGCGCGATTTCGACATGATGAAGCGCCGCCTGCGCGAGGGCGTGGAATTCTTCAACTTCCTGCGCGCGCGCAAGCAGGCGGCGTGATCACAGGCGCGGCCGGGGCGCCGCGCCTGATCGTCACCGCCGACGATTTCGGCGCCTCGATTTCGGTCAACGCGGCGATCGAGCGCGGCCATCGCGACGGCATCCTCACCTGCGCCAGCCTGATGGTGGCGGGCGAGGCCGCCGCCGATGCGGTGGCGCGCGCGCGGCGCCTGCCGGGGCTGGGCGTCGGCCTGCATCTCGTGCTGGTGGAAGGCCGCCCGGTGCTGCCGCCATCGGCCGTGCCCGATCTGGTGGATGCGCACGGCCGGTTCCGCACCAACATGGCGCGGGCCGGCGCCACCATTTTCTTCAAGCCGGCGGCGCGGCGCCAGCTTGCGGCCGAGATCCGCGCCCAGTTCGAGGCCTTCGCCAGGACCGGGCTGACGCTGGACCATGTCAACGCGCACAAGCATTTCCACCTCCACCCCACGATCGCGGGGCTGGTGCTGCGGATCGGCCGGCAATTCGGCCTCCGCGCCGCGCGCGCGCCGATCGAGCCGCTGGCGCCGGTCGCGGCGGTGGAGCCGGCGCGCGCCACGCTGGCCGGGCGCATCGCCGCCCCCTATGCCCGGCTGCTCGCCCGGCGGCTGCGCCGCGCCGGGGTGCGCGTGCCCGACGCCGTGTTCGGCCTCGCCTGGTCCGGAGCGATGACGCCGGCGCGCGTCGCCGGTCTGGTCGCGCATCTTCCGTCCGGCGTGAGCGAACTCTATGTGCATCCCGCCGAGCGCGACGATTGGCCGGGCCATGCCCCCGGCTATGCCTATCGCGCCGAGCTTGAGGCGCTGATCGCGCCGGCGACGCGGGACGCCGTGGCGGCGCGCGGCGTGCGGCTGATCCGCTTTTCGGACTGGACGGAAGGAGTTGGCGCATGACTCTCATGGACCGCAGCCTGGAACCCACCGCGCCGGCGCCGGGCACCCGCGTGCCGCTCGGATCGGAGGCGCACAAGATCCTGTTCTGCCGCACGCTGCTGGATACGCACGATCCCTATAAGCCCGCGCTGATCGAATGGCCCCGGCTCGATCCGGAGACGCAGGCCAAAATCACCTCGCTGCCGATCTGGGACATTGCGGTGGCGACCGAGGGCCGCGCCGGGATGAATGTCCGCAGCTTCGGCGAAGGCGTCGCCGATCCGCTGCTCAAGCGCGCGGTGGACATGAACGCCTTTGAGGAAAGCCGCCACAAGGTGGTGCTGGCCGACATGGTGGAAGCCTATGGCATCGTGCTTGGCCCCGAGCCCGACTATAAGCGTCCGCGCGATCCCGAATTCGCCTTCATGCGCACCGGCTATTCCGAATGCATCGACAGCTTTTTCGGCTTCGGCCTGTTCAAGATCGCCAAGGATTCGGGCTTCTTCCCGGCGGCGCTGGTCGATACGTTCGAGCCCGTGATGCGCGAGGAAGGCCGCCACATCCTGTTTTTCGTCAATTGGGTGGCGTGGCGGCGGCGGACGATGAAATGGTGGCAACGCCCGATTTTTGAGGCCAAGGTGTTGATTGTATGGGCTTTCCTCATCGGAGAGCGGATCAGCATGGCCAAGGGCATGGGCGACAACACCAAGGCGCAGGACAATAATTTCACGCTCAACGGCTCCAAGGAGCTGGGCGTGGAGGTGAGCTTTCCCGAACTGGCGCGGATCTGCCTGGCCGAGAATGATCGCCGGCTCGCCCCCTATGACGCGCGCCTGATCCGGCCCCGCTTCGTGCCGGGCTGCATGCGGCTGGCGCTGCGCTTCGCCCGCAGGTCCGCCGCGACGTGACCAAGGCCAGCCTGCGCTGGCCGGTGGCGATCGCCTTCGCCGCCGGCATCGCCGCCGCGCTCTGGGCGATCGGCACCGTCGGCTTGACGGATCTGGTCCATGCCGCCGCGCGGCTCGGCGGCTGGGGCTTTTTCGCGATCTGCATGGCCTCGGTCGGCATTCTGGGCCTGCTGGGCGGCGCCTGGGCGGCGGCAATGCCGATGGTGCCGGCGCGGCGCGTGGGGCTGTTCGCCTGGGCGCGGGCGGCGCGCGAGGCGGCCAATGATCTGCTGCCCTTCTCGCAGCTGGGCGGGCTGATGGTGGGCGGCCGCACGCTGACCGGCGCCGGCCTGGCGGTGGTGCCGGTCTATGCCGCGATGATCATCGATCTCACCACCGAGATGGCGAGCCAGCTCGTCGTCACCCTGTTCGGCCTTGGCGCGCTCGCCACGTTGCTCGCCCAGGGCGGCGTGGTGTCGGGCGCGGCCTGGGGCGGGGCCGGCATCGCGGTGGCGACCTTGCTCGCCATGGTGCTGTTCCAGCGCCCGCTGCTGAGCCTGATCGATCGAATCGGCACGCGCCTGCTGCCCGAGGCGGATCTGCCGCTCGGCCGGATCCGCGACGAGCTTGACCGCCTCTATCGCGCCAAGGCGCCGATCCTCAGCTCCTTCCTGCTCAATCTCGCCGCCTGGATGGCGAGCGCGCTGCTCGCCTGGGCGATCCTGTGGCTGATCGGCGCGCGCTATCCGGTGGGGCGCGTGGTGGCGCTGGAAAGCCTCATCTTCGCGGTGCGCTCCGCCGCCTTCCTCATCCCCGGCGCGCTCGGCGTGCAGGAGGCGGCCTATCTGCTGCTCGCCCACAGCTTCGGCATCAATGCCGAGGCGGCGCTGGCGCTGTCGGTGATCAAGCGCGCGCGCGACGTGGCGATCGGCCTGCCCACGCTGCTGCTCTGGTGGGCGCAGGATGTGCGGCGCGGCGTCGCCCGCGCCTGACTGCGGCGCCTTGTCCGCGCCTCAGCGCCGCTGCACCCGGTCCGCCACCTCGCTATAGCCCGCCAGCCGCGCCACCGCCGGCGCGTGCAGCGCGGGCGCGCAGGCCAGCACCCCGAAGGCGGAGGCGGACGGCGTGTTGAAGGCGAGCGGGGCCCCCAGCGCATCGCTCACCCGCGCGCCCGCCTGTTCGGCGATCAGCACGGCGGCGGCGATGTCCCATTCATGCCCCCAGCGCAGCGTCGCGACGAGATCGGCCTCGCCCGCCGCCACCATGGCGATGCGGAGCGCGATCGAATTGGGCTTGGCGACCGCCACGAAATCGCGCTCGCGCCGCGGCAGCCGGTCCGCCGGAACGCGGGCGCCGGCCAGCGCGGTGCGGGTCGAGGCGGCGAGGCGCGCGCCGTTGCGCGTCGCCGGCGCGCCCGCCCGCGCGCGCCAGATCTCGCCGCGCGCGGGCGCATCGAGCACCGCGATCACCGGCCGCCCCGCCTCCACCAGCGCCACCGAGATCGCCCAGCCCGGCCGGCCGCGGATATAATCGCGCGTGCCGTCGATCGGATCGACGACCCAGAGGCGCGGCGCCGCGAGCCGGGCGGGATCGTCGACGCTTTCCTCGGAAAGCCAGCCAGCGCCGGCGTCGATCGCGCCGAGCCGCGCGCGCAGCATCCGGTCGACGGCGAGATCGATCTCGCACACCGGCTCGCCGCCCGCCTTTTCCCAGCGCCGGAAGCCGCCCTCGGCGCGGGCGAGCGCATAGGCGCCGGCCTCGGCGGCGGCGGCGGCGACCGCATCCAGCAAGGCGTCAGGCGCCGGCGACGGTCATCCCCTCGATGCGGATCGTCGGCGCCTCGGTGGCGCGTTCGAACTCGAGATCGTTGGCGGGGGTGAGCGCGCGGAACATGTCGCGCAGATTCCCCGCGATCGTCACCTCCGCCACGGGCCCGGCCAGCGCCCCATCCTCGATCAGAAAGCCCACCGCGCCGCGGCTATAATCCCCCGTCACGGGATTGACGCCATGGCCGATCAGCTCGGTCACCCACAGGCCGCGCTTGATGTCGGCGATCAGCGCCTCGGGGCTCAGCGCGCCCGCCGCCATATGGAGATTGGACGTGCCCGCCCCCGGCGGTCCGCCGATGCCGCGCGTGGCATGGCCGGTCGGCTCCAGCCCCAATTGCCGCGCCGAGGCCGAATCGAGCAGCCAGCCGGTCAATTTGCCATCCGCGACGATGTCGCGCGGCGCGGTCGCCAGCCCTTCCCCGTCAAAGGGGCGCGAGCCAAGGCCGCGCGGACGCAGCGGATCGTCGCGGATGACGATGCCGGGGGCGAACACCTGCTCGCCCAGCCGATCGAGCAGGAAGCTGGTGCGCCGCGCCACCGCGCCGCCCGTGATCGCGCCGATCAGGCTGGCGAGCAGCCCCGGCCCGACCCGGCGATCGAAGACCACCGGCATCGTGCCCGAGGCGATCTTGACCGGATCGAGCCGCGCCACCGCGCGCGCGCCGGCGCGCGCGCCGATCGCCTCGGCCGCTTCCAGATCGGCGAAGTGGCGCGCGGCGCGATAGGCCATGTCGCGCTGCATCCGCGCGCCCTCGCCCGCGATCACGCTGGCATGCGTGCCATAGCCGCTGGTGCTGTAGCCGCCGTTGAAGCCGGTGCTGGTGGCCAGCGCCAGCGTGGTGCGGCCGGCGCTGGCCGAGGCGCCTTCCGATTTGGTGACCCCCGCCACCGCCCGCGCCGCCGCCTCGGCCTCCAGCGCGCGACCGCGCAGCCGCTCGGGCGCGGGCGCTTGCTGATCGTCGCCGTCGAGCGCGGGCGGGGTGGCGCGCAGCAGCCGATCCTCCGGAGCGAGTCCGGCGAAGCGATCCTCGGGCGCCTCGCGCGCCATCGCCAGCCCGCGCTCGACCAGCCCGGCGAGCGCCGCGCCGCCGAGATCGGACGAGGAGACGCTGGCCGAGCGCTGGCCGACGAAGAGCCGCAGGCCGATCGTCTCGCCCTCGGAGCGTTCCACTTCCTCCAGCGCGCCGAGCCGCACCGAGACGGCGGTCGATTCGGTGCAGAGATAGAGCGCGTCGGCCGCATCCGCGCCGGCGCGGCGGGCGGCGGCGACGAGATCCTGCGTGCGGGCTTGGGCGTCGGCGATGGTGAGCATGCCGGGCATCTAGGAAGCCGGCCGGCCCGCGTCTAGCCGGCGACGCCGATCAGCCCCGCCGCGAACGCCACGAGCAGGCCGGTTTCGCGGTTGGCGCGGAAGCGGCGCAGCGCGTTTTCCGCCGAATCGGGCACCAGGGTGCGCAGCTGCCAGCCGAGATGCGCCGCCGCCGGCAGCAGCGCCACCGGCGCCAGCGCGCCGGGGCGGCGGCTCCACAGCGCCAGCCCCCAGCAGAGCAGCGCCGCGCCGTAGCAGAGCGCCACGCCGCCGCGCACATGCGCGCCCATCGCGCGCGCCGAGGATTTCACCCCGGCCAGCGCGTCGTCCTCGATGTCCTGCAGCGCATAGATGGTGTCATAGCCGATCACCCAGGCGATGCCGCCCGCATAGAGCCACAGGGCGGGCGCGGCGAGCCGGCCCGTCGCCGCCGGCCAGCCGACCAGCGCCGCCCAGGAAAAGACCAGGCCGAGCCACGCCTGCGGCCACCAGGTGATGCGCTTCATGAAGGGATAGCAGGCCACCGGCGCCAGGCTCGCGAGCGCGATCAGCTGCGCCGGCAGCGGCAGGCACAGCAGCACCCCCAGCCCCACCAGGCACAGCCCGAGCAGGAACAGCCAGGCCTGGCGCAGCCCCAGCGCGCCGCTGGCGAGCGGGCGCTGGCGCGTGCGTTCCACGCGGCGATCGAGATCGCGATCGACGATATCGTTATAGACGCAGCCCGCGCCGCGCATCGCCACCGCGCCCAGGCCGAGCAAGGCGAGCAGCGCCACCGCGCGCGGCCAGGCCGGCGCCGCGAGCAGCACCGCCCAGGCGCCCGGCCAGAAGAGCAGCCAGGCGCCGATCGGACGATCGAAGCGGGCGAGCAGCGCATAGGGCCGCGCGCCGGCGGGCAGGCGGCCGAGCAGGCCGGCGGCCTCGCTATCGGGAACGGCGGGATCGGCGGTGATCATCAGGCCCGCCTAGCGCCTTGTGCCGGCCGCGCCAATCGGCGCGCGCCGGCGCCGGCGCTCACGCCTCGAGCTGGCGCAGCAGCAGCCGCACATCGGCGTCGAGTTCGGCATCGGCCTTGCGCAGCTTCTCGATCTGGCGGACGGCGTGGATCACCGTGGTGTGATCGCGGCCGCCGAAGCGCCGGCCGATCTCCGGCAGCGAGCGCGGCGTCAGCTGCTTGGCGAGATACATGGCGATCTGGCGCGGCCGCGCCACCTCGCGCGCGCGCCGCGCCGACATCATCTCCGCCTGACGGATGCGATAATGGTCCGAAACCTTGCGCTGGATCTCGTCGATGGTGATGCGGCGCTGGTGCGCGCGCAGCACGTCGGTCAGCGTCTCCTCGACAAAGGCGATGTCGATCGGCCGGTTGGACAGGGCGGCATAGGCCACCACGCGGTTCAGCGCGCCCTCCAGCTCGCGCACGTTGGAGGCGATCCGCTTGGCGAGGAACAGCACCACCTCGTCCGGCACATGGACGTGCGGCAGGCCTTCCAGCTTCTTGGCGATGATGTTCAGCCGCAGCTCGAAATCGGCCATGTTCACGTCCGCCACCAGCCCCCAGGAGAGGCGCGACAGGATCCGGCTCTCAATCCCTTCCAGATCCTGGGGGGAACGATCGGCGGTGATCACCAGCCTTTTGCCGCTGGCGATGATCTCGTTCATCGTGTGGAAGAATTCCTCCTGGGTGGAATCCTTGCCGGCGATGAACTGGACATCGTCGATCATCAGCAGATCGGCCGAGCGCAGCCGCTGCTTGAAGCTGTACGTATCCTTGGCGCGCATCGCCGCCACGAACTCGAACATGAACTTCTCGGCGGACATGTAGACGATCCGCGCCTTGGCCGAGCGGCGGCGGAACTCATGGCCGATGGCGTGCATCAGATGGGTCTTGCCGAGCCCGGTCGCGCCATGGAGGAAGAGCGGGTTGAAGCCGAGCTGGCCGCCTTCGGCCAGGGTGCGGGCGGCGTTGTACGCCACCTCATTGGCCTTGCCGACGACAAAGGCCTCAAAGGTGTAGCGCGCCTCGAGCACGGGCTCGGGAAAGGCGGTGCCGGGCTCGGCCGGCTCGGGCTCGGCCGGCTCGGGTGCGGGCTCGGCGGCGGGGATGAAGAGCGCCGGGCGCGTCCCGTCGGCGAGCCCGGCCTCGATCCGGACATGGCGCACCAGCGGCAGGTGCGCCCGCCAGGCATGGAGCAGCCGCTCGCGATAATGGGTCTCCACCCAGCTCGCCATGAAGGGCGTCGGCAGGGCGAGCGTGACGCCGCCCTCCTCCGCGTCGAAGCCGGTCAGCGCCGCGGCCTTGAGCCAGGTGTCGAAGGTGCGCGCGCCGAGATCGCGACGCAGGCCGGCGCGGATCGAGTCCCAGGCCTGGCCGGCCGCGCCGGTCGGGCCCTCGATCATCCCCAGCATGGCGTCATCCGATCCAGGCACAAACATCTCCCCCAGGCGCCACGACACCGCGTGTGGCACGACAGACACGGATCACCGACAGCCGGCGACAAGCCCCTCGCCGGCCCAGGATCATCCACATGATTACAGTCCCCAGCCGCAGGTAACGATTCGTCGCGACTGGGGAGCTCTGTCTTAGGGAGGCGGACGGAAGCGGATCAAGCCGAGGAATGTCATCGCGCCGAAATAATGCGGCTTGACATCGGAAAGCCGGTACTTTGCCCGGAATACAGGGATAAGTGCCTGTTTTTACTAGGTTTTATACGTTCGTCGAACACTAGTCCGAGCCGAATCGGGAACGACTCCGTAGTCGCCCGAAGGCCCGCGTCACATGGACGTCACACATGCAAAAGCCCGCCGGTCCGTGGGGACCGACGGGCTTTGTGACGAATGGAAGTCTGGCTGCGCTCAGCCGAGCGCGGCGACCCGCTTGGTCAGCCGCGACACTTTGCGCGCCACGGTGTTGCGGTGAAGCACACCCTTGGTGATGCCGCGCTGCATCTCGGGCTGGGCCACCTTGAGCGCCTCGACGGCGGCGGCCTTGTCGCCGGCCAGGATGGCGGCCTCCACCTTCTTCACGAAGGTGCGGATGCGGCTGACGCGCGCCCCGTTGATCTCGTTGCGACGCTCGTTGCGCCGGATGCGCTTTTTGGCCTGCGGCGTGTTCGCCATGTGGTTCCTCGGATCTCTACGTCAAAGGGGTGTGCGGCGCGGGCACACCCGAACCGGAAAGGCGGCTCCCCTATGGGATTAAGCGAGTCGCGTCAAGGATCAGCGCTGGCAGCTGCGGCAATGGAAGGTGGAGCGGCCGCCATCCACGCGCCGCACCACCAGGCCGCCGCACGGACAGGCTTCGCCCTCCCGCCCATAGACGCGGAATTGCTTGGAGAAATAGCCGAGTTCGCCATCCGGCCGGGCATAGTCGCGCAGCGTCGAGCCACCCGCCGCGATCGCCGCGACGAGCGTTTCGCGCACCGCCGCCACCAGCCGCTCCAGCCGCGCCGCCCCGATTCGGCCGCCCGCGCGGGTCGGCGCGATCCCGGCGATGTTGAGCGCCTCGCAGACATAGATGTTGCCGAGCCCGGCCACGATCCGCTGGTCCAGCAGCAGCGCCTTGATCGGCGCGAGCCGCCCGGCCAGCGCGGCGCGCAGCGTGGCGGCGGTAAAGCCCTCGCCCAGCGGCTCAGGGCCGAGCGCGGCGAAGGCCGGCCAGGCGTGAAGCGCCGCCGTCTCCACCAGATCGAGCGAGCCGAAGCGGCGCGGATCGTTGAGCGCCAGCCGCCGCCCCGTCTCGGTCTCGATCACCAGATGATCGTGCGGCCCGAGCGCCTCGGGATCGATCCGCCAGCGCCCCGACATGCCGAGGTGGAAGATCAGGGTCTCGCCGCGATCGCCATGGATGAGCCCATATTTGGCGCGGCGGCCCAGCCCCGTCACCCGCATGCCCGTCAGCCGCTGGCCCAGCCCCGCCGGCATCGGCCGGCGCAGATCGGCGCGGCGCGGCGTCACCAGGGTGAGGCGGCGGCCCTGCAGCACGGCGGCAAGGCCCTGGACGGTGGTTTCCACCTCGGGAAGTTCGGGCATGGTGGCGCTGAGCTAGGTTCCGATTGCCGTGGCGGCAAGGGCTGGCTAAGCGCTAGCGCCATGACCGATACCGTCTCCTTCGGCTATGCCGAGGTCGCCCGCGAGGACAAAACCCGCATGGTGGGCGACGTGTTCGAGCGCGTCGCCAAGCGCTACGACATCATGAACGACGCCATGTCGGGCGGGCTGCACCGGCTGTGGAAGGATCAGTTCGTGCGTCGGGTCAAGCCGCGCGCGGGCGAGGCCATCCTCGACATGGCCGGCGGCACCGGCGACATCGCCTTCCGCCTCGCGCGCGCCGGCGCGGACGTGACGGTGGCGGATATCAACCCCGCCATGCTCGGCGTGGGCATGGAGCGGGCCCGGCGCAAGGGGCTGGAAGGGCTGCTCTGGGCCGAGGAGAATGCCGAGCGCCTGTCGTTCGGGGATCGCCGCTTCGACGCCTATACGATCGCCTTCGGCATCCGCAACGTCACCGATATCCCGGCCGCGCTCGGCGAGGCGCATCGCGTGCTCCGGCGCGGCGGCCGCTTCTTCTGCCTCGAATTCTCCACCACCACCTGGCCGGGCTTCAAGCAGGTCTATGACAGCTACTCGCACCATCTGGTGCCGCGCCTCGGCAAGGCGATCGCGCAGGACGAGGAAAGCTACCGCTATCTGATCGAGTCGATCCGCCGCTTTCCGGACATGCCGCGCTTCAAGGCGATGATCGAGGAGGCCGGCTTCGTCCGCGCCTCGGTCGAGCCGATCCTGGGCGGGCTGGTGGCGATCCACAGCGGCTGGAAGATCTGAACTTGCGCAGCGCCGCTTTTCCGGACCGCGCGGCGCGCGGCTGAGCATGGCGACCACGCTCACCCATGTCGCGCGGCTGTTGCGCTGGGGCCGCACGCTCGGCCGCTATGGCGCGCTGCGCGGGCTCGAGCAGGATCCGCTCGCCCCGCCCCGGCTCAAGCGGCTCGCCCGGCTCGCCCGGCTCGGCGCGCGCGTGCCGGCGGCGCCGCGCTATGCCGATGCGCTCGAGGCGATCGGTCCGGCGGCGATCAAGTTCGGCCAGGCGCTCGCCACCCGCCCCGATCTGGTCGGCGAGCAGGCCGCGATCGATCTCTACCGGCTGCAGGATGCGCTGCCGCCCGTGCCCTTCGCGCAGATCCGCGCCGCGATCGAGCAGGCGCTCGGCCGTCCGCTGGACAGCCTGTTCGCCGCGATCGAGGAACAGCCGGTCGGCGCCGCCTCCATCGCCCAGGTCCACCGCGCCACCACCAGCGATGGCCGGATCGTCGCGGTGAAGGTGCTGCGGCCCGGGGTGGAGGAGGAATTCGCCCGCGCGATCGATACCTATGAATGGGCGGCCGCGCAGGCCGAGGGCATGGGCGGCGAGATCGCGCGGCTGCGGCCGCGGCTCGTCGTCGCAACCTTCAAGCAATGGACCGCACGCGAGCTGGACCTGCGGCGCGAAGCCGCCTCGGCGAGCGAGCTGGCGCGCAACATGGCGGCGGAGCCGGGCTTCCAGGTACCCGAAATCGATTGGGATCGCACCGCGCGCCGGGTGCTCACGCTGGAATGGATCGACGGCATCAAGCTCTCCAACCGCGAGGCGCTGATCGCGGCGGGCCACGATCCGCGCACGCTCGCCGAAACGCTGGTGCGCACCTTTCTGCGCCAGGCGATCGTCGACGGCTTCTTCCATGGCGATCTCCACCAGGGCAATCTCTTCGCGCGTGCCGACGGGCGCATCGCGGCGATCGATTTCGGCATCATGGGCCGCATCAACCGCCAGGCGCGGCTGTGGCTCGCGGAGATCCTGCACGGCCTCATCACGGGCAATTACGCGCGCGTCGCCGAGATCCATTTCGAGGCGGGCTATGTGCCGCCGCATCACAATATCGCGGAATTCACCACCGCGCTGCGCGCCGTGGGCGAACCCATCCGCGGCAAGGCGGTGAAGGATATCTCGGTCGGCCAGATGCTGGACGGCCTCTTCACCATCACGCGCGATTTCGACATGCCCACCCAGCCGCATCTGCTGCTGCTGCAAAAGACGATGGTGATGGTCGAAGGCGTGGCGATCGGCCTTTGGCCCGACATCAATATGTGGGAGGTGGCGACGCCGCTGGTGCGCGGCTGGCTGCGCGACGAGCTTGGCCCCGAAGCCGCGATCGCCGACGGGATCCGCCGCGCCGCCGGCCTCCTGACCCGCCTGCCCGATCTGATCGAGCGGATCGAGCACGCCTATCCCGCCCCCGGCGCCGCCCCCCCGCCGCCGCCGCTGCGCGCGGTCGAGGTGATCCGCTTCGGCGGCGGCTGGCGCTATCTCCTCAGCGGCCTGCTCGGCGCGGGCGCGATGGCGGCGCTCACCTATTTTCTCTGACCCAGCGCGGCGCGCGCGCCTGCGGCAGGCGCCGCCCCGCCCTGACCGCCGCGCTCAGCGCTCCACCTGGCCCACGTCGCGCACCGCGCCGCGCGCGGCGTTGGTGGTGAGCGCGGCATAGGCGCGCAGCGCGGGCGACACCGCGCGCTTGCGGCCCAGCGGCCGCCAGGCCTGGGCGCCGCGCTCCGCCATCGCCGCACGCCGCGCCGCCAGCACCGCCTCGTCGAGATCGAGCCGCAGCACGCGCGCGGGGATGTCGATCACGATCGGATCGCCCGTTTCCACCAGCGCGATCAGCCCGCCCTCCGCCGCCTCGGGCGAGACATGGCCGATCGACAGGCCCGACGTGCCGCCCGAGAAGCGGCCATCGGTGATGAGCGCGCAGGCCGCGCCCAGCCCCTTGGATTTGAGATAGCTGGTGGGATAGAGCATTTCCTGCATGCCGGGGCCGCCCTTGGGGCCTTCGTAGCGGATCACCACCACCTCGCCCGCCTGCACCTGATTGCCCAAAATGCCCGCCACCGCGGCATCCTGGCTCTCATAGACGCGCGCCGTGCCGGTGAAGCGCAGGATGTTTTCGTCCACCCCCGCCGTCTTCACGATACAGCCCTCGGGCGCGAGATTGCCGAACAGCACCGCCAGCCCGCCATCCGCCGAGAAGGGATGATCGGCGGCGCGGATCACGCCGGCGCGGCGGTCCGTGTCCAAGGTCTCCCAGCGCGCGGACTGGCTGAACGCGGTCTGGGTCGGCACGCCGCCGGGCGCGGCGCGGTAGAAGCGCCGCACCTCCTCCGAATTGGTGCGGCCGATGTCCCAGCGCGCGAGCGCGTCGGCCAGCGTCGGCGCATGCACCGTCGGCTGGCGCGCGTCGATCAGCCCGGCGCGCTCGAGTTCGCCCAGAATGGCCATGATGCCGCCGGCCCGATGGACGTCCTCCATATGGACATCGGCCTTGGCCGGCGCGACCTTGCACAGGCAGGGCACGCGCCGCGACAGCCGGTCGATATCGGCCATGGTGAAATCGACGCCGCCTTCGTGCGCGGCGGCCAGCAGGTGCAGCACGGTGTTGGTCGAGCCGCCCATCGCGATGTCGAGGCTCATCGCATTCTCGAACGCGGCGCGCGTCGCGATGCCGCGCGGCGTGGCGGTGACATCGTCCTCCTCGTACCAGCGCTTGGCGAGATCGACGATCAGCCGCCCGGCCTCGCGGAACAGCCGCTCGCGATCGCTATGGGTGGCGAGCGTCGAGCCATTGCCCGGCAGCGACAGGCCCAGCGCCTCGGTGAGGCAGTTCATGGAATTGGCCGTGAACATGCCCGAGCAGGAGCCGCAGGTCGGGCAGGCCGAGCGCTCGACGGCGGCCACTTCCTCGTCGCTGTACCGCTCGTCGGCGGCGACGACCATCGCGTCCACCAGGTCGAGCGCGCGGGTCTTGCCCTTCACCACCACCTTGCCCGCCTCCATCGGGCCGCCCGACACGAAGATGGCGGGAATGTTGAGGCGCAGCGCCGCCATCAGCATGCCGGGGGTGATCTTGTCGCAATTGGAGATGCACACCAGCGCGTCGGCGCAATGCGCATTGACCATGAATTCCACCGAGTCGGCGATCAGCTCGCGGCTGGGCAGCGAATAGAGCATGCCGCCATGCCCCATGGCGATCCCGTCATCCACGGCGATGGTGTTGAATTCCTTGGCCACCCCACCCGCCGCGGCGATCTCGCCCGCAACCAGCTGGCCAAGATCCTTGAGATGGACATGGCCCGGCACGAATTGCGTGAAGCTGTTCGCCACGGCGATGATCGGCTTGCCGAAATCCGCGTCGGTCATGCCCGTGGCGCGCCACAGGCCGCGCGCGCCCGCCATGTTGCGGCCATGGGTGGTGGTACGGGAACGATAGACGGGCATGGCAAATCTCCGAAGAGGCGCCGCCTTAGCGCCGCGCCGCCGCAATGAACAGGCGGTTTCTAGCGGCCCCGCGACACAAACTTACGCGGCGCCGCCAAAGCGCGGCGGCCGCTTCTCGATAAAGGCGGCGAAGGCCTCGCGCGCGTCGGGGCCGGACAGCGCCGCCCGGAAGCAGCGCGCCTCCTCCTCGATCCGCGCCTCGATCGCTGCGCGATCGCCCCGCATCAGCCGCCGGCTCTCCACCACCGCCGCGCGCGGCAGCGCCGCCAGCGCGGCCGCCTTGGCGCGTGCCGTCTCGGCGAGCGCATCGCCCGGGACCAGCGCCGAGACCAGCCCGGCGCCGGCGGCGGCCTCGGCCGCGAGCGGCTCGCCCAGCAGCAGCATCGCGCTCGCCCGCGTCGCGCCGATCCGCGCCGGCAGCAACAGGCTGGCAGCGGCCTCGGGGACCAGGCCGAGCGTCACGAAGGGCGTCGAGAAGCGCGCGTCGGGCGCGGCATAGATCAGGTCGCAATGGAGCAGCATGGTCGTGCCGATGCCCACCGCCCGGCCCTGCACCGCCGCCACCAGCGGCTTGTCGAACAGCGCCAGCGCGCGCACGAAGCCGAGCGCCGCCTGCGCGCCATCCGCCTGGAGGAAATCGCCGATATCGTTGCCGGCGCAGAAATCCTCGCCCTCGGCGCGGATCAGCACCACCGCCACCTGCGGATCCGCGGCCGCCTCGCGCAGCCCGTCGCACAAATGGCGATACATGGCGCCGGTCAGCGCATTCTTCTTCTCGGGCCGGGCCAGGCGCAATTCCAACACGCCCGGCGCGGGCCGCTCCACCGCAACTGCCATCATCCCCTCTCCTTCGCCGCCATGATGGACCGGCGGCGCGATCGGGGCCAGCCCCGGCGCGGGGCCGGTGCGGCGGCCGCCTGTCAGCGGCGGCGCGGATCGGCGGCGCGCGCCTCGGCGGCGTCGATCGCCGCGAGCAGATCGTGGAACAGCGCCGGCTCGCGATCCACCCGGAACACGGTGCGGAACATGCCGCCCAGTCCCTTGGCCTCCGCCTCGGTCAGCAGCGCCACCGCGACAATCCTGTCATCCTCACGTGTCACGACACTCTCCCCATGAGTCGATCAACGTTCGGCAGGCCTCCCGCAGTTCCGGCGCCCGGACAGAAAAAAGCCACCACCGCCCGCGCGGCGCAAAGGGGCTGGCGGCCCAAGCGCGGCTCTGCTAACGCCTCCGCCCACGCACCGGTAGCTCAGCTGGATAGAGCGCTGCCCTCCGAAGGCAGAGGCCAGGGGTTCGAATCCCTTCCGGTGCGCCAACTTTTCGGCGGGTGGTCGCGTCAGGTATCCGGAAGTGGTCCGGTGTTGCTCCGGTGCGAACATCAGGTTGAAGTGCGCACTGCCTTACCCCAGGCCTTGGGTGGCTTCGGCGGCTTCTGCTTCGGCCTATCATTCGGATGAACCCAACCAACCGGAGGATCGTAGGCTGCCGGTCGCCGGATGGAACCGTCTGCGCCAACGACTTGCTCCGGCATAACGCACGTCTCAAGCATGGCCTTGGTAACGACAAGCTTTTTCACACCAAGCTCCGAAAAGCCGATCGGCATCGATCGCCCCAAGGGCACCGCGCAGAACATCTGCTTTCCGCTGGGAGCGAGGCGCCTCCTGAAGGCGTGGCCCGTTGCCACCTGATCCGAGTCAGCAGAAAGGACAATCGCTATATCATAGACGTTGTCCAGACCATCCAATATCAATGACAGAGCGACGTTGATGTCGGACTGCTTCTCGGAATAGCCACCATCATCAGGAACATGGTGACCCTTTAATATGACAACGCCCTGAGAACGCTGGGCCCTGTTAAAGGTATTATGACGATCACGACTGTCTGGTAGATGCTTTGGAACCGCAGTGCAAAACACGACTTTGACTAGGTCCGCCTTAACTTGCTCGGCAAGCATTTTGCCCAACGTCCAGAGGCTTGACCATTTGAGGTGATTTTCAGCCGGCCCGAGGTCGTGAATCGGATGATAGAGGTTGAAGCCGTCGACATAGACCGCGGCACGAGGGCGCGGTGGCACTTGACAAACTTGCTCGCTCACCCTAGATGCCCTTTCACCGATGTCGCCCTGCTCTCAGGGTTGACGGAAAACCCCGGCAGCGATCTGCCGGGGTTTTTCTGTTTACGCGGTTGTCGTTTTCTGAATCTGCTTCAGAGCAGCTTTGCCAATCAAGTTTTCAGCGACAGCCCTGATAACGACATACGGACGCATGATCGGGCTAGTAAAACGGTAGCGAATCCTTCTCGTTTCGCCCACCCGCTGCAATAGCTCCCCTCGGCCAGCCTCGCTCAGCTCTTTCAGGTGCCGAGCAAAGTTTGGTATGTCGTAGTTCTTCTTAGTTATAGCCCTGAGAGGAGCCCGCACAGCTGCCGCCGTAAAAAAGCCAAGCTCATCAACTTCAGCGAGGGCGCAGGCAAGAAGGACTTCCTTAAATATATGGCCGGGTTGCTGGCTCTTGCTAGCCTCGTAGTAGGATACCTTGATTGATTGCTGCCATTGATCCAGCGCTCTCTGCATACCACTTGCTACATGATCAGATTTAACTAACAGGGAATCAAGGTGCAATGCTGCTCGCACGCTATTCAGGCTGAGAAGATGCGCAATATATGGCAACCCCTGGGACAATGAGGCTACCTCATCGCAGGCAGATTGATCAATCTTCATGCCCAATCGACTTATGCCTTTTAAAATGATGTCGAGAATCTCATCTTTTGACATCCGAGGCATCGGAATTTGAACAAGCACTCTTTCTATTGAGGCATGCCCTTCGATCAACTCCGCAACGGAATCAGCAACCCCAATAAGAAGAACGGTCGCCGCCACACCAACGTCGGACAGAGACTTTATGGTGTCTGCCATAAGTGTCGTTGTCCGATCTGAACTTATTCTATCAAATTCGTCGAAAACGATGAGAATAGGGCTGGCGGAAGACATCTCTATGAGCGTACGTCGAATGTTGTCAGGAGACAGCTCCAAAGGGAGCTGATCGACTAATCTTCCATTCTCGGTCGTATCTTCAGCGTTAAAGCCAACACCCGGCCTACTCCTAGTTAGGACCACATCTTGCAAAGCTTTACGCCATAGAGAGGCGTAATCGTCTGACACGTCGCAAGTCACGCGAGAGATTATCCACTTGCCGCTGCGATCAAGCGCACTTGTTATCACGTTGGCAAGGGATGTTTTCCCAACCCCGCGTTCGCCATACATCACCGCGTGGTATCCACGCTGCGTCACTGCATCCAACACGAAGTTGAACTGCTCGATCCGACCAGAAAATAGATCTCGCTCGTTAACGGGCGATCCGGGGGTAAAAACCTGACCAACCGCTAAACGCGCCTGCGTGATTGCCTCTTCCTCAGCGCTCATAGTCGGACCCCTAGCTTCACGTCCCTAGGTATCGTTCAAAAGGGGATACCTGTCAAGTCTGGCTATTGGGAGGCCTAATATCTCCTTAAACGGCCTCATACGAAGGGCATCTGATATGCCATCGGCACGCACTCAACAATCTGGTCGATGATCCCCTCAATTGTTCGCAGCGCCGCTGCTAGGTAGCCCACGTCAAAGGGCGCGTAGGTGTCTGAGGTTGACGGCCGCCGATGTCCGAGCATGACTTGGCCTTCAATCCAATCCCGTTCACCAAGGCGCTGGCGCGCCAGATGGGCCATGCTGCGGCGGATTAGCTTAAGCCCACCCTCCCCGCTCCTCGGAAGGCCGACAGCATCCTGCATCGCCTCGAACGCCTTCCGCACCGAGTCGACCGAAACGTAAAACCCCTTGTTCGCGTCAAGCAGCGGTGCCAGCTGCCGAGGGATCGGGACGATAGGCCTGTACTTCTTGGTCTGCGCGCGGCCGCGCGGGTTGAGGTTCAGCGCTCGCGCGTTCGTGTTCCACTGGTCCGCTTCGCGGTCAGTGTTGACGTCGTGGGCGGCGTCCGGCCTGGCCCAGGTTGCCACGCTGATTTGGAGGAACCGGTGCAGCTGCGCGCGCTCGCGCTTGCGGCGCTCGAGCACCTTCGGCCCCTCGCCTTCGGCCATCTCCGGATCCACGCAATAGCGGAACATGCGCGCGAGCGTCGGGATGTCCGCCCGGTAGCTGGGCGTGCGGCTCACCTCCGCCGGCGGCTTCGCGGCGAAGGCGGCAGGGAACAGCGTGTCCTTGCGCCCATGCGCGAAGTTGATGGCGGCGGCGAGCTGCCGAACGCTCGCCTCGACCGTGCCGGGTGTCCGCTCTCGCTCAATGCCCGTGGGAGAGACGATCGGCACCTCCATCGCCCACTCGCGAAAGGCGTCTATCCAGTCTTCGTCAAGGTCCTCGCACGCGGTCGCAAGCCGATCCGTGTCGGTTAGGTAAGCGGTGACGTGCGCGAGGCGAGGCTTGATCGAGCCGATGCTCGAGCGCCCTTCCCTCGCCACGAGATAATCGGCGATCGCGTCCGTCACGAGGTGCCGCGCGCCGGCGCGCAGCGGCTGGCCGCAGGTGCCGCACACGGCCTGCCCGCGCTCCCGTTTCAGGTAGAAGGCGTCTAGCTCATTTTCCGCCTGTTGGACGTCCTCTGTGCCCGTCGAGCGGCTGCGGAGACGTCGCGCTGCGGGATCATACCAGACAATCTGGAGGAAGGGGCTCCGAAGGCTTCCGTCTCGGCGGCGATCCCACTCGAGCCGGTATTTTCCCCGGGTGTAGAGCCCGTGATCCGCTGCTTGCATGCGTTCCTCTGTTCCTCAGCGGCGAGGCGCTGGATCAGCTCGCCGACTCCGTTGGCGTTCAGGACGTCGAGCGCGTCGGCCTCGATCCTGATGCCCTTCCCCTTCTCCGTTTGACGCGACCAGTGCCGCGCCAGATCAGCCAGGCTTGCCATGCGATCCTTTCTCCGTTTTCGCTTCAATGCGGACAGGCTCCCGCGGCCCCGGTCCAGCGATCCACCCGCGCGCCCAACTTGCAGCATTGGCTGAGCCGAGCGGGTGCGGGTTGCCGCTGGCGGGCACACCGGCGCGATAGGCGAGCAGCCCCTCACACTTGAGCAGAACCGCGCGCTCTTTCGCCCATAGCGCCTGACGAGACCACGTCATGCCGGGCCTCCCAGCAGCAGCACCGGCTTCCGGTCTCGATATTCGAGCGCGAGCGGCTGGCGCACGCGATCATAGAGCGTCGTGCCATCGGCCATCACGATGTTGGCGAGGAACGCCTGCTCGAAGGTCTCCACGTCGCTTTCGACGCTCTCGAGCTTCGCCTTGATCACCAGCAGCAGCGCGCGGCCGCGCTGGCGGCGCCACTGCTCTTCGACGCGAGCGGGATCCTGTCGTCGCCCGCGGATCTTCTCGACGTCGTCGGGGGCCAGCAACCGCACCACAAATTTGACGATGCGGCCGCCCAAAGCGAATTGGATCGTGAAGCTGGCGCGATCCTCCATCTGGCCGATCTGATCGGCGCCAGCGCCACGCAGGAGCGCGACGATCTCGGCGACCGAGCGCTCGAACGGCACCTCAGTATCTTTTCCATAGGCCATCAGGCCGCACCTCCATCGAGATTAAGCCGGCCCTGGCGCGCCGCCCAGGCGGCGGCGTGCTGTGGGCACAGATCCTTGTCCCTGGCCGGCTGGACGGAGCAGCGCCGGCACAGCGGCGCGTCGCACGTCCCGCTCCGCCGCTCGGGCACCTTCCAATCGCAGAGCAACGTCGCCGGCCGGCCGCAGCGGCAGCGCTGCCGTCGGTTCGATGAGCAGACGATCGCCCGGGCTCCGCCGGGCAGCTGGACATGACCGCAGGTCATGCCGCCACCCGATTGGGCAAGCTGTCGATATTGGCGCGGATCACGCTGAAGGTGGGCGCGACCACCCAAGGGTTCGCTTCCCAGCTATCCGGGCCGTGCAAGGAGCGCCATAGGTCGGCAAACTTCCTCTGCGGCCACCCCCACTCGCCAATTTCCGGGTATTTCATCGGCTCCACACCTTCCTTGAGCGCATCCTCCTCGCTGATGTCCTGCAACCGCTCGACCTTCAAAGCCTCGACCATCAGCGTCAGGCGCGAGAACTCGCGCGGCATGTGGATCGATGGCCAGAACTTCGTGCCAGCGTCCGTCTCGTCCGTGGCGCGATAGATCGGACGGCCATTGACGTGCGCGGCCATACGGGCCTGCTCGATCGACCAGACGCCATGTCCGGTATGCGACCACGCCTCCCGCACATAGAGCCGATCGCCGGCCGCATAAGGCAGAAGCTCGAGCAGCCGATCGGCCTGCACGTCGTGCCAGCGCATGCCAGCATCGCGGAAGTGCCAGTCATAGCCAGGAGTGTCCGATGGTCCGAACTCGCTGAAGCCTCGACGCCCTCGGAGGGACAGGAGCCGCCGCGTCTGCGTCTTGCGGCCTTCGATCAGGGCGCGCACCATCGGCGCGCTGAAGATGATGGGGCGATCAGACATGGGAATCCTGACCTTTTCGTTGGAGACGTTGGGCCACGACGCGAAGGACATCCCGCCGTGGAAGTTTCGCGAAAAGCCGGTGCGCTGCGAGGTCACGCTCGATGCACTGGCAGAGCTCTACGGGCCGATCCCGGGCGCGATGACGCCGGAGCAGGTGTTCGCTGAAGTCCGGCAAGATGTTGAGCGAGCAGCTCATCGGAAGATCGACCAACAGGGCGAAGGATTCACCGAGCCGGTTAGGATCGACGTCGACGACATCTGAGCCTTCGCCGGCGGCAGGCCGCCGTGGGAGAGAATGGAAGCTAGCATCGGCGTATCCTGCGTTGAGAGGCGAGCCACGCGCCGACGCGCGGGAACTGTTCCTCGATCTCCGCCCAGGTCGGCGCCTGGCCCGTCCGGCGCAGCTCGCGCGCGGCCCAGGAGGCGGCGGCCTCATAGCCTCTGACCTTCTGCGCGCGGACGACTTCACGGGCCTGTAGGATTTCGAGTGCGGCGGCGGGCATCGGCTCCGAACAGTCGGCGCTGAACACCAGCTCGCCGGACGGATTGAGCCGGGCGCGCGGGAACAGGGCTCCGCCTCCCCCGCCCAGCCGGTCATAAGAGTAGGTGCTCCCCATCGAGAGCAGCCGAATCGGTGCGGCGAGCCCGTAGCGCTCGAGCACCGACATGTCGGCGGCGGGCGCGCGGCGCTCCACCTCGGCGAGCAGCGCCGTGCGCGCGATCTCGATCCAGTCCGGCGGGACCGAGGCGGCCAGATCGGCCTCGAACGCCGCCTTCGCCGCGCGGGCGAGCAGCTCCACGTCGCTGCTCTTCCGGAAGCGGCTGGCGGGCAAGGGCCACCCGTTTACGAGCTTTCGGCGGGCCGGCTTCGCCTCATAGGCCGCCTCGGCGATCTCCGTCGGCGTGATCCGGGGGAGATGCCCAATCATGATCCAACCAGCTCGCGGAAGAGGATCGGCTCGACGGATCCGTCTTGGTTGACGCGATCCAACCACGCGGTCGCGAGGGGCTCCTGACCCGTCCACTTGTCCGGCCACGTGCCAAGCGCGATGAGCTCACGAATTCGAGCCTCCTCCTCCGGGTTGATCAGGTCGAGCCGGGGGCGGCCGAGCCGGTCAGCTTCGGCATTCACCTCGGCTTGGATCGATAGAACCGTATCGAGCGCCTGCCGTCGGGCTTCCAGGGTCAGCGGCCCCATTCGCTGCGGGTTGGCCGCGATCGCACCCGACTTCAGCTTCTCCGCCCCGGCCTTGCGGAGGCGCTGCGCTGGTTCGCGCAGCCAGCGATAGAGCGGCTTCAGGCGCCGTACCGGAGCCAGATATGCCCAGTCGGACATGGCGATGATATTCTGCACCGCCGTGTCATCCTCGGCGAGCGGGCACTCAGTGCAGCCGGTACGCGCGTTTTTCTCGACCGCGTCGTCACCGCCATAGGCGTCAGCGAGCATCTGTGTCGGCCAGCCACCGAACTCCGGCTGCGGCGCGTAGACCTTGAGCCAATCCCAGACGATGCAGACGCGCCAGTGCAGCAACGGCGCCAACGTGTTGAGGCGGCCGCGCAGGCTCTTCGCTTCCGGTAGCGCCTTTTGGTACCAGCCTTGTCCACACTCGGCCCCATCCTTGCCGCAGGACATGGCGATGCGACCGTCGCGAACGGCACTCTCGCCCTGGCGCACGCCTGTTATCATCAGCGCTGAGCCGCTGAGGCCGTTGAGCGCCGTCTCCAGCGCCGCTGTCATGGGATCGACCTTGATCTGGCGCGTGCACCAGCGGAGCGTGTTGTTGTTCGGCGGCGGCACCCCGCGGCCGAGCATGTAAACCATGAAGCGCTTGTCGAGCGGCGCCATAACCACCTCGAGCGTGATCCAGTCCCGCTCCCGTAGCTTCGCCATGATCAGCTCGGCCGAGGCCTGGATCGGCAGCAGCTCCATGCGCGTGTCGGCATAGAAGACGAAGAGCCGCGCCGGACGGGGCAGCTCGCCGGCCTCGATCAGGTGGACAAGGATCGTCACCAGAGCGGTGCTGTCCTTCCCGCCCGACCAGGCGACGGCGATATGGTCATGCTCGGACCAATAGGCACGAAGCGATGCGAGCGTCAGCTCAATGGCCTCCTCACTGAGCATGCGAACTCCGCCACTGAAGAGGCTATAGGTCGAACGGTTCAAAGCGGTGCCTCGTCGAGCTTGGCGCGATGCGGCGATCGCGCGGCGAAGGCGCGGGCGAGCGCGGCCATGTCGATGCCCGTCTCGCGCTCGAACGACGCCTCGCCGACCTCATGCTGCCGGCGGTGATGGTGAGCGCACAGGCTGATCGCCCAGCGATCGTGCGGCTTCAGGCTGGCGCCCCCGTCGGTGCCGCGCCGAACGTGGGCGGCCTCAATCCGATCGGAGCCCGGCCGGTCCGCATCCGGCTGGCAGCCGGGCACAGAGCAGCCATGCCCGCGGACCCAGGCGAGATGCCCCGGCACGCTGCGCACCTTCTGCGCGGCGCCGCTGTTGCGCTGGCGGCGGGCGGGAAGCCGGGTCAGCATCAGGCGAGCTCCGGACCCTGCGGGCCAGCCTGCAACACCATGTCGCCCAGCACCTGCTCGTCTGCGGCGGGCTCGTCCTGCTCGGCATCGTCGAAGAGCCAGGGGGCGGCCATGCAGAAGAGCGAGGCGGCGATCAGGCTCCAGGCGAGCCAGGCGTCGCCCGCCAGGGCAGCGGCTACAGCGGCCCAGCCAATCAGGGCGCCAATCGGCGCGGTGATGAAGACGAGGCGCATCACGCGGCACCTCCGGCGAGGCCAGCGCGCTCCAGCTTCAGCTGAGCGAGCCGGGTGCGCAGCTGGGCGATCCGCCCGCGCCGCCGCTCCAGCTTGACTTCCTCCTCGACCCTGCGGGCCTCCTGCTCGCGGATCTCGTCCTCGATGCAGCCGATCTCCAGATCAGCCTTGCGCTCGACCTCGCTCGGCTGGCGCGCCGGCTCGGCGACCTGGAAGCGGACCGGCGGCAGCTTGCGCTTGGTGCGCGCCTCGATCAGCTCGCGCCCCCTCGCCTCGAGCTCTTCGACCGAGCACCCGATGCGATCGGCCTTGAGGGCCAGCAGCTCCTCAACCTTGCGGATCTCGACGGCCAGCCCCTCCGCGTCGCGCGGCTTCGGCGGCGCCTTCTGCCCGCGCAGTCCGGCGAGGGCTTTCACCATCGGCAGCGCCTGATCGAGCACCTGGGCGGTGTCCGGATCGCGCTCGTCGAACGGCGGTTCGATTTTCTGGTGGATCACGAAAGGTCTCCATCGCCCGCGTCGGGCCATGGAGCTAAGTAGTGGGACAGATCACACCACGTCAACAGCTATGTGGGAAGTTTCACACCGTTCTTGAAATGTTCACCTGTGTTAGGGATCATAGGGCCATCGAGTCGGAGTCGCTCAGCGTGGATGATGGCGTGCTGTACGTTCGGGTTGCCGGTGTATCATTTCACCAAGAGAGCCTTGCTGCCTGCTCAGCGGGCGAGGCCGTTCGTTTCATACATGAGCCCGATAATCCCCACGACGAGTTGGCCCTGCGGGTTGAAACCGCGTCCGGGGAAACGATCGGCTATGTGCCGCGCGGAAGCTGGTTGAGGCGCGCAATTCACCAGGACGGCCGAGGCGTGTGCGGGATCATCGCCAGTGTCGGCATGGGGCGCGCCTGCCTGCTAGGCGCCCTGCTAAGCGTCACCTTGTCCGATGATGACGTTCGGACCGCTTCTTACTTCCCGGGAAGCCTCCCACCTGATCCGCCCCCCGGCGGGTTCAGGTACTGGATCAGTAACCCAGCATCTTCCGAGCATAGCGCGGAAGCACCGAAATGATGGGGCTGGCCCAATCTAGTTCGACGTCTTCCATGTCTGCCGCGTTCAGCGAGCGTAGCGTGAAATATCCGGGCCGAGACCCGCGGGCCAAGAGCTTGATGTACGTCTCTCCGCTGGCAAGGCGGGCTGCGCAATACTCCCCGAGATATTCCTCTTTCACGCCATCATGGGTCCGCGAGATGTAGACGATGTCCCCGGATGAGTATCGAGGTAGCATCGAGTCGCCGATGACCTCAAGCGCCTCCAGCTCGCCGCCGATCCCGGCCGGCCGGGGCGCCCGATCGCTGTGCCCGTTCTCCTCGAAGATCACTGACCCTCCGGCGCCTACGCGGCCAGAGAGCGGGACATCACTCGTCCCCATCAACTCCTCGATCGACGTATCGAGGGTAGTAGCAAGCTTCCGCAGGGTGCCGACGCGAACGTCGCTGCTCCTCGCCTCAAGGATGTCGCGGACGGCCGTTTCCCCGAGCCCAGCCTGCTGAGCCAGGGGCTTTGCCTTGATGCCCTTCTTCTCCATGAGGCGCCGCAGCGCTTCACGGACGCGCTCCATCTCACGGTCCTGCATGTGGGTTGTTTCACACGGAACACGGCGGGGCGGATAGGTGCGACAGATCACACCTTGACGGTGTGAAGCATCACACTTAGAGATGAGGGCATGAGCACGCTCCTCGCAGATATCGAGATGTTTTTGCGCGATCACCAAATCGCCCCAACCCGCTTTGGGAAGGACGCACTGGGAGATCGGCACTTCGTCCGCCAAGTCCGCGACGGTCGCCGGGTGTGGCCGGAAACAGAGCAGAAGGTCCGCAGCTTCATGCGCTCTTTCGCCGGCCGGGAGGCTGCATGATAGCTCGTCGTGTTCTCGACACCGTCGGCATGCGCAAGCTGTTCGACTTCATCCATGGTCGTGGAGATGCTGCATGAGCGAAGGGCAAATCCACCCCCGCTATCGCACTGTTTCGGCGTCCACGCTGATCGAGACGCTCGGCGCCTCGCTCGCGCGGATCAAGGACGAGGACAAGGGCACCACCGACGCGGATCTCGGCGTCGTGCTGGGGAAGAGCAAGGACCGGGCGGAGAGCTACCGGAAGGGGCACGGAGACATGGGCGTCGTCTCCTTCCTGCGCGGCTGCCGCGAATGGGACGGGCGTTTCGCGAATGACGTGCTCGCGCTCGTCGGCATGAAGCTGGTCCCGCTCGAGACCTCGCCGGTGACGGACCGGGACACGCTCCCTGCCCTCACCGACCTGCTGCACCAGGTGGCAGTCGCCTTGGCCGACGACGGCAAGATCGACGATCGCGAGCTGGACGCCATGTGCGGCGCGCTCGACGCGGCCGGCCGGACGATCGACATGCTGCGGGAGCGCCGCCGGGCGCGCGGACTGCGGCTGCTGGAGGGGCGCGGCTGATGCCCTGGTGGCTGAACCCCTGGGGCTATGCCCGCGCTCTCGAGCGCACCCTCGAGCAGCACATGCCGGAGCATCGCGACGTGCTGGCCGACCGTGATCGCCTTGTGAGAGCGCTCCGTCGGTCCGCCGACGATGCCGAGGCCTTCAAGCGTGAGGCGGGCTTTCTGAAGATCGAGCGGGACGGCGCCCGAGCGGCCATCGAGGAGCTGGAACGGCGCCTCCTCCCGCCTGAACCCGACAACCCATCCGGCCGCCCGGCCACCTGAGGACATAGCACGGGCGCCGCGACGCCCAGGGAGTAGCGACATGGACGTTGAGACTGGCGCGGAAGCGGCTGCTTTCGCGAACGTGACAGCTTTGCCGGTCAACCCGGCGCAGAACTTCAAGGCGTCGACCTACGAGCGCGCTGCGGACGACTGGTATGTCGAGCCGCGCTGGTGCGTCGAACAGCTAGCCGATGCGATCGATCTCGCCGATTCCCTGATTTGGGACCCGGCGTGCGGCGGCGGCACCATCCCCGACACGTTCGAGGCGCGGGACTTCCGCGCGGTTGGCAGCGACATTCGGGATCAGGGCTATGCCGGCGGCAAGGTGATCGCCGACTTCCTGTCGCTGGATCCAGCCTTGGTGGTGACGCCTTCAGGCCGCTTCTCGATCGTCACGAATCCGCCTTTCCGGATGGCGGAGCGGTTCGCGCGCCATGCGCTGGCGCTGCCGGCGCTCCGCGTCTGCATGCTCCAGCAATTGTCATTCCTCGCCAGCCGGGCGCGCTGGGCGCTCTTCCGCGAGTGGCCGCCGAGCGACGTCCTGATCCTCTCGCAGCGCCCAAGCATGCCGCCGGGCGAGAAGATCGCAGAGATGGGCGAGCGCGCCTTCCGCGGCGGCACGACCGACTTCTGCTGGATCGTCTGGACCCGCCCACATGATCGGCCGACGAACCTGCGCTGGCTGGCGCCGGAGGCGCGCTCGTGAGCGCCTGGGACAGCTACCGGCCGCCGGAGCGCGCCGCCGGGCCCGTGAGCCCCGAAGAGCGCGCCTTCATCGCCTACCGGGCCGAGCAGCGCCGGCAGACGGCGGCGATCCTGGCCGGCAAGCGCCGGAACGGAAGCGTCGCAAAGGCGGTCGCCCGCACCGTGCTCGCGGAGCATGCGACCCGCGAGCGCCTGGCCCAACCTGCCGAGCGCGCGAAGCTCTTCCTTCAGAGCCGGCACTACGTCGTGTTCGCCGCGCCGCTCGCCGGCGGGCCGGCCGGGCACTGGAAGATTGGCGGCCGCAACGGCTTCGCCACCACCGCCGAGATGATCGCGCTCGCCGAGCGCCTCGGCTTCACCATCGAAGGGAACGACCATGTCTGACGACAATATCGCGGCCGATCAGCTCCGCCTCTTCATTGAGCGCGTCGAGCGCCTTGAGGAAGAGAAGACCGGGATCGCCGGCGACATCAAGGACGTCTACCTGGAAGCCAAGTCGCAGGGCTACGATCCCAAGACGATGCGCCAGATCGTGCGGCTTCGGAAGATGGAGAAGAACGCGCGCGACGAGGCCGAGGCGCTCCTCGAGACCTATAAGGCGGCGCTGGGCCTGAGCTGATGCGCCTGCCCGCCATCCTGACCCGCTGGCGCCGCTCTGCCCCCGCGCGGCTGCCCGTGCCCACAGCCGAGCAGATTGCCCGGCTGGACACGGCGCTGGCCGCTCGGCGGGCGGGGCGCGCTGAGCGCCAGGCGGCGGCGCGCGCCCGTGAGGCAGCGAAGGTCCGCGCGGCCTTCGTCGCCGACAAGCTGCTGCACGAGCCCGTGGAGTTCTGATCGTGTCCGCTGCTCTCATCCAGCGCCTGATTGAAGCCGGCACCCCGGCGGGGCTCGTCGCCGAGGTGGCGCTCGAGCTCGGCCGCGCCGCGCGCCTGCTCGACGCCGAGGCTGCAGCCGATCGCGCGCGGGAGGCGCGCGAGGCTCAGGTGCGTCACCTGGCGGCCGAGCGGCAGCGCCGGAAGCGGGCTGCGGATGCTGCGGCACCGTCACGCGTGACGCGCGTGACATTGCGTGACGAGCGTGACGCGGACCCCGCCCCCAATAAAAGCCCCCTAGAACCCCAAAAATTAACCCCCACCCCGGGTGTGTGTGTCGCGCATGCGCGTGAGGCCGATCCGATCGGGGTGCCGACCACCGCAGCGATTGCCGCCGCTCAGGCCGCGCTGGGGGTGCTGATCGCCGGGATCGCCGCCCAGCGAGCCAAGCCCGACTACGCCAACATCGCCGCCGCCTGGAACGCCATGGCGGCGCGCGCCGGGCTGCCGAGGGTCGAGAAGCTGACCGAGGAGCGCCGGAAACGGATCGGCGCGCGGCTGGCTGAGCACGGCGCCGACGGCTTCACCGAGGCGATCGCAGCCGTCGAGCGATCCAGCTTCTGCCGCGGCGACAGCGGCAGCGGGTGGCGCGCCGACTTCGACTTCCTCCTCCAGCCTTCCAGCTTCAACCGCCTCCTCGAGGGATCCTATGACCGGAACGAACAACCGCGCTCTAGCGCACGCTCCTCAGGCCGCTCGGCTCCCGGCTCGGGCCCCGGCCGCACCGTCGCTGCACGCGATCGCGTCATCGCCCGCATGGCTGCTCGCCGAGCGTCGTGATCCCGATCTCGCCGCCCTGGTGCCAGCCGCCGCGCGCGACCTGCTCCCGGCTGCTCTGGCCGAAGCGGACGAGCAGTTGGTGCCGGCTCCGCCCGAGCTGATCGTCGATGCGCTCACGCCGGTGCTGGCGATGGTCGCTCCGACCGGGCTTAACGAGGACGACCGGGTGGAATGGCTGGCCGCCGCCGCCGACGCGCTGCGCGGCATCCCGGGCGACCTGCTCTATCGCGGCATCCGCGTGTCGCGCGCCTCTGTCGACCACCCGGCCAAGATCGTGCCGGCGATCATGGCGGCGGTCCAGAAGGGATGGGCGCAGCGCCGATCCGATCGCAGCTCGCTCCGCTGGCTGGCCGAGTTCCTCGCCCGTGAGAAGCCCGAGCCGGTGGAGGTGTGCACGCCGGAGCAGGCCGCTGAGATCCTGCGAGAGGCCGGCCTTTCGACGAATGTCGAAGATGCCGGAACACGCGAACCAGCCGGGGTCGACGCCTATATCGCGGCTGGCCTCAGCCAAGCCGAGGCCGAGCAGGCGGTGCGCGACCACAAGGCCCAGCTGGCGCGCAACACGGCGCGCCCGATCGTCAGCAGCATCAATTCCGCAATCGCAGCGTAGACCAGGAGTAAACAGGGGTGGCGACGTCGAGGAAGATCAAGCGGCAGGCCGAGCGGGCCAGGGCGAACGAGGCGGCGCGCGCTGCGGGGGCACTATCCACGCGCGAGCCGCTGGTGACGCCTGAGGCCGCGCGCCAGGGCGACTATGCGGAAGAGCAGTTTGTCGACGCGGCTGGACAGCGGCCGATCGTCGTCATGCGCAACCGGGGCGGCACGACGGTGGAGCGATGGTTCGCCCGGGGCGATCTCTCTCGCGGGCAGGCCGAGGCCCTCGCCCTCTATGCGCGCTGCTGGCGCATGTGGATCGGCGAGCAGCGCGTTGTGGCGAATTGGTCGCTCACGCCCAGCTTTCGTGACGGCGCCGCGTCCATCGACGACTTTGCTGCCACGCGGCTGGCGGCCAAGGCGAAGCTCGACCACTTCGACGACGCAATCTTCTTCAGCCTGCCGCTTCATTATCTGGAAACGTGGCGCAACGTCGTGATCTTCGACGAGGCGGCGGGCGTCGCGGGGTCGCGCCTAGGCTACCGCAATGACGGCGCTCAGGCCGCGGCGAAGGCGATCGTGCTGCTGATCGCCGACATGATCGCGACCGATCTACGCCTAGGGTAAAGAAATTAGGTTCATTTCGGTTCCTGCCACTTCTCGCGCCAGTGAGCGGGAAAAGGTATGTTGCTTGCGGCAGGAAGGATTCGGCGTGGAAATTTTTCGCAATCGACAGTGGCTCGTCACGGACACCATGGTTGAACGAGCTGACGGAGGCTGGGAATACTTTTTTACAATCGACCGCGTTTTTGAGATCAACTCCCATAGAGGAGGCAGGCCGCAGTATGATTGGCCTGTCCACATGGCCGAGAAGGCCTGGGTTGATGTCGACGCTTTTAACGAGGCCTTCGAGAAAGCCTTACGTTATCAATCAGCTGCCACGGGCAAGCCCGTTGATGAAGAAATGCTGTCTCTGTCACTCCACGCGGCACGGCAGCTTGAAACGGAGCGTTCGGCTTACCGGGCGAGGCGATCGGATTAACGAGCGGCACCTTCTTGACGATAGACCCGGGTCCATATAGAAGTTCTCACCATGTTCTAGAGGAGCGCCCGGGCCACATCGCCCGTGGCGCTCTTTTTCGTTCTGCTCAGGGGGAAATCATGACGACGGTGCGTGAGCGCATCGCGAGCCGCGCTGTCGAGCTCGCGAAACTGATCCGCTCGACCAACCCGACTGACCGCGAGCGTGCGGCCACGGAGCTTGAGCGCATCGCCGGCGTCACCGTCTAAGCTGCCGCAGGGAGAAGCGTCATGGGCCAGCACCGTCCGCGCCTCTCCGCCACTCAGCCCGTGCTGCCCGCCGGCTATGACGGATCGCTGCGCCGCGTCGCCGCCCAACTGCGCGAGGGAGCGGCGGACCTGCGCAGCGGCTCGCTCTCCCGCCACCCGGCCGACCATCACCACGCCCGCATCGATGCCGAGCGCCTGATGCTCCGCCTCGCCGAGCGCCTGGAGGCACTCGCGTGAGCCGCCGCGCCCTGCCCGACTTCGTCTTCTGGCTCTTCCTGTCGGTCGCACCGGGCGGCGCGGTGTTGCTGCTCCTCCAGCGCTGAGGGAGGGCCGGCCGGTGGATGCCGGTCCCCCCCCCCCCGGCCTTGGGTCCTTCCCCGGGCGCGGCCAATACGGGGGGCAAAGGCGCGACGGTCCGCTAGCTACAGCATTTTTTCGCACTTCATCATCATGGGGGGCGAAAACCCATGGATCTGGCGGGTTACAGGCCCACGCTCAATGAAGTGGCCGCCCTTTTCGGCAAGTCGAGCCGCTGGATCTCGGATTTGCGCGCCAGCGGCGAGATGCCGGCCGATGGTGCCAGCCTCGCCGACTTCGTAGCCGCCTGGGGCAGCTATTGCGGCGCGCGCGCCGGCGGCGCTGGCGGCAAATCGATCGATCTGCACAAGGCGCGGCTCGCGGCGGAGAAGGCCGACGAGGCGGCCATGAAGAATGCCCAGCGGCGGCGTGAATTGCTGCCGCGCGCCCTGGTGACGCATGCGGTTCAGGGCGCTTTCGCCCGCGTGCGCTCGAAGCTGCTGGCGCTGCCGGCCAAGAGCGCGCCGGCGATCGCCTCGATGAAGTCGGCCGTCGCGATCCAGGAGAAGCTGACGGAGCTCGTGCATGAAGCGCTCGCCGAGCTCGCGCGCACCGACGTCGAAATCACCGGCGCCGCCACCGATGCCGCACCTGGTGACGAGCCCGGAGATGGCGGAGACGGCGGCGGAGTGGTGGCCGGTGTTCGCGCCGCCGCCCCGGCTGACGGTGAGCCAGTGGGCCGACCAGAACCGGATGCTCAGCCCGGAGGCAAGCGCAGAGCCCGGAAAGTGGGACACAAAGCGGGCTGAGTTTCAGCGCGGCATCATGGACGCGATCGCCGATCCGGCGATCGAGGAAGTGGTGGTGATGAAGTCCGCCCAGGTGGGCTGGACCGAGATCATCAACAATACGGTCGGCTATTTCGTCGACCAGGATCCGGCGCCGGTCATGGTGCTGCAGCCGACGCTGGAGATGGCGGAGGCCTGGTCGACCGACCGGCTTGCGCCGATGGTGCGCGACACGCCGTGCCTCAAGGCTCGGATTGCGGACCCCAAGTCGCGGGACAGCGGCAACAAGCTGCTCCAGAAGCGCTTTCCGGGCGGCCAGCTGGTGATGGTGGGCGCGAACAGCCCCTCGTCGCTCGCGTCGCGGCCAATCCGGGTGGTGCTCGCCGACGAGGTGGACCGCTATCCGGCGTCTGCCGGCCAGGAAGGCGACCCGCTCGAGCTCGCCTACAAGCGCACGACCACCTTCTGGAACCGGCGCAAGCTGTCCGGCTCCACGCCGACGATCGCCGGCGCCAGCCGCATCGAGGCGAAGTTCCTCGAATCGGACCAGCGCTACTATTTCGTGCCCTGCGGCGAGTGCGGCACCTTTCAGGCGCTGCGCTGGGAGCAGGTGAAGTGGGAGAAGACCGCCGCCGGCGGCCACCTGCCCGAAACGGCCTGGTACGAGTGCGGGCATTGCGCGGCGAAGTGGGACGATAGCGACCGATGCGCGGCGGTGCTGCTCGGCAAGTGGCGCGCGACCGCGCCGTTCAACGGCATCGCCGGCTTCCACATCTGGGAAGCCTATTCGGCCTGGGTGAAGCTCGCCACGACGGTGAAGAACTTCCTCGAGGCGAGGAAGAAGCCCGACACCTACAAGGTCTGGACCAACACCGCGCTCGGCCTGCCCTGGGTCGAGAAGGGTGAGGCGCCCGACTGGCAGCGGCTCTACGAACGGCGATCGCAGGAGCTGCGCTTGGGCGAGCCTCCGGAATGGGTCGGCCGGATCACGGTCGGCGCCGACGTCCAGCGCGTGCCGCCGCGCATCGAGGCCTCGGTCTGGGGCTGGGGCGAGGGCCTGCGCAGCGTGCTCATCGACCACCGCGTCTTCCATGGCGATCCGGCGGTCGAGGATGTCTGGAAGCAAATGGACGCCTTCCTTCAGGAGGAATGGGAGACGCCGAGCGGCCGCCGCCTGCGCATGTCGAAGCTGGCGATCGACACCGGCGACGGCCAGTCGACGACGCACGTCTATGGCTGGGCCCGCCGCCACCCCCGCGAGGTGATGGCGATCAAGGGCGTCGGCAGCTTCAATGCCTCGGTGCCGGTGATGGGGCCGACCTGGGCGGACCTGACGGTGCGCGGCCGCAAGGTCGAGCGCGGCGTGCAGCTGTGGACGATCGCGGTCTCGATCTTCAAGTCGGAGACCTACCACTGGCTGAAGCTTGACCAGCCGCTGGACGGCCAACCGCATCCGCCGGGCTACATCCACCTGCCGATGGGTGTGGACGCCGAATGGTTGCAGCAGCTCGTCGCCGAGCAGCTGATCACGGTGAAGAACAAGCGGACCGGCTTCTCTCGCCAGGAATGGCAGAAGACCAGGGACCGCAACGAGGCGATCGACTGCCGCGTCTATGCGCGCGCCGCCGCTTATTCGATAGGGCTCGACCGCTGGTCGGCAAAGCAATGGGCCCGAGCGAGCGGCCAGGTGCTCCGCCGGGCCGAGGTGCCCGCCGACGCGGCGCCGGCGGTCGAGCCGACCACGCAGCAGAGCTCACCTGATCCGGACGCCGCACCTTCGTCGCCGACGACCAAGCGCGCGCGCGCCGTCAATCCGCTCACCGGCCGCTCGCGCGGCTCGTTTCTGAAGAGGAGGTGAGGCCATGGCCTACCAGGCGAGCGACCTCCAGAAGATCCAGGATTGCATCGCCTCCGGCGTCTTGGAGACGCGGTTCGCGGATGGCCGTTCGGTGAAATACCAGACGCTGGACCAGCTGCTCGCGGCCGAGCGCGTGATCAAAGCCGATCTCGCCGCCCAGGCACGCGCCGCGCGCGGAGCGACCGCCCGCAAGCTTGCCTCCTACAGCAGCGGCTTCGGCGGCGGCTTTGGTCGGCCGGACCGCTGCTGATGCGCTTCCGCGACCTGTTCCGGCGCGGCCGCGCCGCGCCGCCGTCTGCCAGCCCCGCGTCTGCTCCACGGCAGCGCGTCCGGCGCGGTGGGGCCGCCGCGCAGTATGAGGGCGCATCCTACAGCCGCCGGACTGCCGGCTGGCGCCGCTCGGGGCGCGATCCGAACGCCGAGCTCACGCCGCAGGTGATGCTCGCGCTTCGCGGCATCGCCCGCGACATGGTCCGGAACAACCCCTATGCGGCGCGCGGCCAGAACAAATGGGCCGATTACTTGGTCGGCGCCGGCATCACCTTCCAGGTCTACCGCAACGGCAAGGTAGACAAGGATCTGACGGCGCTCGCCCGGCGCCATTTCGACAGCACGGCCTGCGATCCGCTCGGCAAGTCCAACCTCTACGGCCTCCAGCTGCAGGCGGCCAAGACGCTGGTGACGGCGGGCGGCGTGTTGCAGCGTCGCCGGTGGCGGCGGGGCTCGGACGGCCTGCCGGTGCCATTCCAGATCCAGGTGCTCGAGCCCGATTACATCAACATGAGCCTTTCCGGCCCGTCGCAGGGCGGCGGCTCGCGCATCCAGGGCATCGAGCTCGACCAGATCGGCCGCCTGGCCGGCTACTGGCTCTATTCCGGCCATCCGGGTGCGGTGCTGCCGAGCGGCCTCGACACGCGGCTGATCGCCGCCAGCGAGATCGCCTATTGCTACCAGGGCGATCGGCCGGAGGCGCTGCACGGCGCCACCTGGTTCGCGCCCGTCATCGTCCGGATCAAGGATTTCGGCGATTACGAGGACGCCCAGCTCGTCCGGCAGAAGATCGCCAGCTGCTACACCGTCTTCAAGATCGGTGATGGGTCGGGCGATGACGAAGAGCTCGACGATCCGATCGAGGCTCTCGAGCCCGGCATCATCGAGACGGTGGCGCCCGGCACCGACATCAAATTCGCCTCACCACCCGGCGTCGACGGCTACGAGCCCTATTCGCGCGTCTCGCTGCAGGCGATCTCGGCCGGCCTCGGCATGCCTTACGAGATCCTGACGGGCGACGTCTCCAAGGTAAGCTTCATCTCCGGCCGGCTTTCGCGGCTCGACTTCAAGGTCGCGGTCGAAACCATCCAGTGGACGATCCTCATCCCGCAGCTGTGCGAGCCGGTCGGCCGCTGGTTCCTCGAGGCGGCAGCACTCCAGGGCGTGGACGTGGACGGCGCCTCGTTCGTCTGGACGCCGCCCCGCTTCCCGATGATGTCGCCCGAGACCGAGATCCCGGCGGTGCGCGATGCGATCCGCTCCGGCCAGCAGACCATTTCCGGCGCCGCGCGCGAGCGCGGCCAGGATCCGGACGTCTTCCTCGAGGAGTGGGCGGCGGACGCCAAGCGCCTCGATGACCTTGGGCTGATCTTCGACAGCGATCCGCGGCACGTGACGGCCGTCGGCAACCCGGTCGCCGCGCTCACGCCCGACCAGATGGACAAGCGAGGCGAGTAATGGCGGAAATCCTGATCTACGGCATCGTCGGCGACGACTGGGACGGGCTCGACGCGCAGTCGATCGTGCTCGCCCTCGGCCAGAGCGATGGCGACCTCGACGTGCGGATCAACAGCCCCGGCGGCTACGTCATGGAGGGGCTGGCGATCGTCAATGCGCTCAATCGCGAGAAGGCGAAGGGGCGCAAGGTCACGACGCACATCGACGGCCTGGCCGCATCGATGGCTTCGGTGATCGCCATGGTCGGCGACGAGATCGTCATGGCCGACAACGCGCTGATGATGATCCACAACCCGTGGGACTGCGCCTGCGGTGATGCGAACGAGCTTCGCGCGGCCGCCGACCAGCTCGACCGGATCCGCGACCAGCTGGTCGGCATCTATGCGAAGCAAACCGGGCTTTCGGCCGAGGATCTGATCCCGCTGCTCGACGCCGAAACGTGGATGACCGCCGAACAGGCGCTCGAGCAGAATTTTTGCACGGCGATCAGCCCGGCGGCCACCGCTGCCGCCTCGTTCGTGAAGCCATTCGGGTTCCGCAAGGCCCCCGATAGCCCGCTCATCTCCCCCGTGGCGATGGCGCGCGCCCAGAGGACGGCTCCGGCCGCTCCGCCCAACCAGGAGAACCCCATGTCCGGTCAGAACCAGGGCGGCGGCACCGTGACGCCGCCCGCCACCTCCGTCATCGCCATCACCGCCGCCGACGTCCAGGCCGCCGTCGCGGCCGAGCGCACCCGCGTGTCCGAGATCCGCGCCCTCGGCGTCAAGCACAAGATCGAGGCGAGCGTCATCGACGGCCTGATCTCCAGCGACACCTCGGTCGCCAGCGCGCGCGAGAAGATCCTCGATGCGCTGTCCGAGCGTTCCGACACCGCCAATATCGGCCACAACGCCATCACCATCACCGCCGATGCGCGGGACAAGTGGCTCGATGGCGCCGCCAACTGGCTGATGGTGCGCGCCGGCGTCGCCGGCATCGTCGCCAAGGCCGCGGCCGCGCGCGGCGAGACGCTCAAGATCGACGCGGGCGAGTTCCGCGGCGTCTCCTGCGTGGATCTGGCGCGGGAATCGCTGCTGAACGCCGGCGTTCGCATGGCGGCGCGTGATCCCAAGATCATCGTCGGCAAGGCAATGACCGCGCGCAACGAGATCACCCAGACCACGGGCGACTTCGGCGTGCTGCTCGAGAACGTCCTGCACAAGGTGCTGCAGGCGGCCTATGCCACCACCACCGACACCTGGTCGCGCGTCTGCGGCATCGGAACGATCAACGACTTCCGCCCGCATAACCGCTATCTGCGCGGCACCTTCGGGGCGCTCGACAACCTCAACGAGGCGGGCGAGTTCCGCAACAAGGCCATCCCCGACGGCGCCAAGGAGCAGATCACCGGCAAGACCAAGGGCAACATCATCGCCCTGTCGCGCCAGGCGATCATCAACGACGATTTGGGCGTCTTCTCCGGCCTCACCGTCGATATCGGCCGCGCCGCCAAGCTCACCATCGAGGTGGACTTCTACACGCTGCTCGGGCTGAACAACGGCCTCGGCCCCATCATGAACGACGGCAAGACGCTGTTCCACGCGGATCACGCCAACATCCTCGCCGGCGCGGCTCCCTCGGTCGTGGCCTTCGACGCCTGCCGCGTCGCCATGGCGCGTCAGAAGGATATCTCGGGCAACGAGTTCCTGGACATCCGGCCGGCCGCCTGGCTGGGCCCGATCGAGCTCGGCGGCACCGTCCGCACGATCAACGACGCGCTCTACGACCCCGACACCGTGAACAAGCTCCAGAAGCCGAACATGGTCCGCGGGCTCTTCGCCGACATCGTCGACACGCCGCGCCTCACCGGCGCGCCCTGGTACGCCTTCGCCGACAAGGACACGGCGCCCGCGATCGAGGTGGCGTTCCTCGACGGCGTCCAGGAGCCGTTCCTCGAAAGCGAGGAAGGCTGGCGGGTCGATGGCACCGAGTGGAAGGTGCGCCTCGACTACGCGATCGGCGGCGTCAACTACCGCTCGGCCTCGCGCAACCCCGGCGCCTGAGCCGATCCCAACAACCCTGACGCTTGACGCGGGCGGCGATCGAGCCGCCCGCCGTCTTTCGGGAGACCACCCATGAACAATTTTCGTCATCCTGGCGACGTCTGCACGTTCGCAGCGCCCTATGCGGTCGCTTCCGGCGGCGGCTTCCTCGTGGGCGCGCTGTTCGCGGTCGCGCTGATCGCCGCCGCGCCCAACGCGCCGGTGGAGGGCCGCGTCACCGGCGTCGTCGTCCTGCCGAAGGCCGCTGGCGCCGTCACCCCGGGCCAGAAGCTCTACTGGGACGATGGCGCCAAGGTCGTGACCACGACCGCGCAGGGTAACACGCTGATCGGCGCCGCGCTCTCGACCCAGGCTGCCGGCGACCCGAACGTCACCGTGCGGCTCAACGGCACCGTCACCGCCTGATCCTGAGACCCGCGGCGGCGCTGCGGCGCCGCCGCAACCCGGAGCGGACATGAACAAGATCCTCCTCCACGCCGCCACGGTGCGGAACGACGGCCGCTACGTCGACGCCGGCGAGACGCTCGTCATCGGCGACGCCGGCGACCAGATCGATGCGTCGCGCGCGGATGCGCTCGTCGATCGGGGTCTCGCTGCCGACGCGACCGTCGAAGAATGATCGACTGGGGGGCCGGCCTGGCGGCCATCGACGCGGCATTCGCCGAGCCGGTCTCCTATTCCGGTGCCGGCCTCGCCGCGGGCGCGCCACCGATCGCGGTCATCTGGTCGGACGTGGCCGGGCAGCCCGGCGACAACGGCCGCTCAACCACTCGCGTGATCAGCTGCGAGATCCGCAAGGAGCTGCTCCCGGCGCGGCCGGGCAAGAGCGATCGCCTGACGCGCGCCGGCGTCACCTGGAGCCCGATCGAGGTCGTTGACCGCGACGATCTGGGCCGATGGCAGATCACGCTCGAGCGCGCGCGATGACGCCGCTTCGCGAGCAGATCTGGGCCGAGATCGAGCGCCGCCTGGGCGCGATCGACGGCGTCGCGGAAGTCGAGCGCGAGCCCTCGGCCGAGCCCATCAGTTTCAACGCGCTGCACCTGGAGGATGCCGGGCAGCGCACCATCGACGGCAGCGCCGGCGCCACCTGGTACCAACTCGCCGTCACCATCCGCGGCTATGTCGAAGGCGGCGCCGGTGCCGAGGCGCATGCCGCGCTCAACCAGCTCCATGCCGACACGGTCGCGGCGCTCATGGCCGACGAGCCGCCGCTCGGCGGCCTCGCCGAGACGATCGACGAGGGCGCGATGCAGGTCCAGGTCGCCACGGCCGCCTCAGAGCGCCGCCTCATGTTCCTGCTCGACCTTGAGCTCACCTTCGCAACCCGCCGCGGCAATCCCGCACAGCCCGCCTGAGGAGGCACCTATGGATCCGACCATTCGACCCGCCAATGTGGCGGTGCTGTTCAAGCTGCAGCCCGACGAGAACACGCCGGTCGTGCCCGACCCGACCGCCGACGCGATCCCGGTCGAGGCCGATTCGATCTCCTACAACTCGCCCTGGACGCAGGAAGCGTCCAACGAGGCGACCGGCTCGCTCGTCGCCGGCGCGCCGCTGATCATCGGCCAGGCCGCCACCTTCTCGTTCAAGTCGCGGATCAAGGGCGCGGGCGCCGGCGCGGTCTATTCGGCGATCGTGAAGCCGCCGCTTCATCAGGCGTTCCAGGCCTGCGGGTGGAAGGGCCTCTTTTCGGCGGCGATTGCCGGTGCTGCCGCCACCGCCGGCACCGCCACCTCGGTCACGCTTCCGGCGGCCTTTGCGGGCGCGTCGCGCGCGGTGATCGGCATGCTGCTGGCGATCTCCGCCGGCACCGGCGCCGGCGCCACCCCGGCGGTGGTCGAATATACCGCCGCCCGCGTCGCGACGCTCGGCGAGGCCTATAACCCGGCGCTCGATGCCACCAGCGTGGTCGGCATGCCTGCCAACTGGACCTATGCGCAGACGAGCCCGAGCGACCAGGCCTCGCGCCTCACCGATCAGCCGGCGGGCACCTGCTACATCTACGAGGACGGCACCCTCCTGATGTTCACTGCGTGCCGCGGCACGCTGTCGCTCGATGGCCAGAACGCCCGGCCGGGCTATGGCACCTTCAGCTTCACCGGCATCTACCAGGGCAAGGTGGACGCGCCGATCCCGGCCAATCTCGCGATCGCCAACCATTCGGCGCCGACGCTGGTCCAGGGCCAGGCCTCCTCGCTGGCGGCCGTGCTGAACCGCCGCGCGCTCACCATCTCGACCTGGTCGCTCGACCCGGGATCGCAGATCGAGAATGTCGACGATCCCAACACGCCCTTCGGCTTCGGCGCCGGCCAGATCGTCGACCGCGTGCCGGTGCTCAAGGTCGATCCGCTCGCCACCCTCGTCGCCAACCGCAACACCATCGCCGACATCGGCAATGGCGTGACGATGCCGGCGGTGCTCCGCCATGGCTCGGTCGCCGGCAACCGCTGGGCGCTCATCGCGCCGCTCGCGCAGCCGACGGCAGCCGACCCGGGCACGCGCGGCAAGCTGCGGTCCGAGCAAATGAGCCTCCAGTGCCGCTCGCTCGGCAAGGACGCGATCGGCCGCGACACCGACCGCATCCTCTGCTTCTCCTGATCGGAGCCGTCCCATGCTTTCCACCAAGGATGCGCAGCGGCACACGCCGGCCTGGCTCTCCGGCGACCAGGCGCCCGTCTTCCTGGTCCGCTGCGGCTCGGTGATCGAGCGGGGCCAGATCGAGGCCGAGCTCACCGCCGAGCACCGCGCGGGCCGCGTCTTCGCCTTCGAGCTCCTCGCCGCCTTCCGCGCAGGCGTGCTGGCGCTGGCCGAGCCTGAGGATCGCGACCAGCTGATCGCGATTGCCGACGCCGAGGCGGCGCTCGAGGGCGGCGAGCAGCTGCCGGCCGCCGAGGCCAAGCTCCTGATGGAGGCCAAGACCGCGCTCGCCGAGCACTGGCCCGACTATCGGGATCTCGTCGCGCGCATGGCGCGCCGGCGCGAGATCGCGCCGATCGTCGCGCTCCGGCGCTTCCTGGTCGGCTGGGAGAATATCCCGACGCCGTTCGCGCTCGGCCCCGACGGCCGCGTGCCGCTCGAGCTCCTCGCGTGGCTTGACCCGCTCGAGATGCTGTCGGCCGGAAACTTCGCCTATGGCCTGCTCTATCCGGGCGAGCTGGAGGGAAACTCGCCGCCGCTCTCGCCGTCCGACGAGAGCCCGCGGCCTTCGCCTTCGGACGAACCGTCGAAGGCGGCTGGGAAATCGCGGGCACGAAGTGGGCGGAAAACCCGCGCCTGACGCTGCCCGCCTGGATCTGGGGCGTCGTCGACCTGTGGCTCATGTGCCGGCGCTATGCCGGCCCGCTCACCGGCACGCCGCTCCCGACCACGGGCGCGCCCGGCGATCAGCCGGCGGCGCTGATGGACGCCTTCGCCATGCTCGACCGGATCGTGGCGGAGGAGAAGCCGGATGGCGGTAGCTGATCGGGTCGATGTCGGCCTCGACATCGACTTCGATCCGGTCAGCATCGCCGGCAGCGAGGACGCCGTCGTCCGCAAGGTGCTGCTCGCCGCCTCGCGCGCCGTGCAGCGCGTCACGCGCAACCTTGAGCTCGATCTCGAGGCGGTGACGCGCGCGGCGGTACCGGGCAAGCTGTGGCGGGCCTGGACGAGCGAGATCGCGCCCAAGCCCGGGCTCATCGCGCGCGAGCCGACCGGCTGGGTGCGACTCAACTCTCGCCGCCAGATCGATGGCATGGCGTCGCGCACCTATGGCGCCATGGACTTCTTCAGCTCGCCCGGCACGCTGCGCGGCCGCCGCGGGCAATATCTCGCGATCCCGACGAAGGCCGCCGGCAGCCGTGGCCGCTACCGCAACCTGACGCCGTCGGAATGGGAGCGGATGACGGGCAAGGAATTGCGGCTCGTCACCAGCCAGGAGCGCGGTGGCGCCGGCCGCGCGGGGCTCCTGGTCGCAGACGAGGGCACCACCAATGCACGCACCGGCGCCTTCCGGCCTATCACGCGCGGCCGCACCGCGGCCGACCTCAAGCGCGGCTATCAGCGCGGCGTCCAGACCGTCGTGATCTTCGTCCTCGTCCGCCAGGTCCAGTTCGCGGACACCTTCTCGACCGAGCCGTCGCTGCGCCGCGCCGAGCAGGCGCTCGCGGCCGAGTTCGCGCAGCTCCTCGCAACCCTGGAAGGCAATGATGGCGGCCAATGACATCATCGCGCGCCTCCGGCTCAACGGGCAGAAGTTCACCGAGGACACCCGCGCAACCTTCTCGGCCTTCAGCAAGGATGCGGTCGCGTCCGCCGGGCAGACGCGCACCGCCTTCGACAAGAGCTTCTCGGCCATCCAGCAGATGGCGCGCACCGCGCTCGCAGCGCCGCGCACCGCCGCCGGCGCGCTCGACCTCAATGTGGGCGGCGTGCGGGCGGCTGCGGCCGAGGCGCGCAACACCGCGACCGCGCAGCGCGAGCTCGCGTCGGCCTATGAGCGCGCGGCGGCCGCGTCCGGCGATACCAGCGAGGCCACCCGGCTCGAGGTCACCGCCGCGCGCGCCGCGGCGATCGCCGCCGAGGATCACGCCAGGGCGGTCGAGCAGCAGGCGCGCTCGCTCGGCCTCCTCCAGGCGGAGCTCGGCAAATCGGCCACGGCCATGCGCGGGCTCTATGACGAGCAGATCCGGCTCGCCCAGGCCGAGGTCGCCGCGCGCCAGGTGCGCGAGGCGGCCGACGCGATCGTCACGAGCGGCACGGCGGGCAAGAGCGCGAGCCAGTCCGCCGCCGTCTTCGAGGAACAGGCGCGCGCGGCCGCCGCGCTCGAGCAGCGCGTCACGGCGCTACGCACCCAGATCGATCCGCTCTGGGCGGCGCAGGAGCGCTACAACACCGCCCAGCGCGAGGCCCGCGACCTGATCTCGCAAGGGGCGATCACGCTCGACGATTATGCGCGGCGCGAGGTGCAGCTGCAGGGCGAGCTCGAGGCGACCAGCCAGGCGCTGCGCCGGCAGGGCACCGCCACCCGCGAGGTGAGTGCTGCCGGCAAGCAGTTCGCGGTCCAGAACCTCGGCTTCCAGGTTCAGGACTTCGCGGTCCAGGTGGTCGGCGGCACGAGCGCGCTGCGCGCCTTCGCGCAGCAGTTCCCCCAGGCCGCCGGCAGCCTGACCGGGTTCGGCGGGACGCTCGGGCGCGTCGGGCAGTTCCTGGCCGGCCCTTGGGGCATCGCGCTCACCGTCGCCACCACCGTGGTCGCAGGGCTCGCCGACAAGCTCCTCGAGAGCAAGGATGCGCTCGAGCTCGCCAAGGTCGGCGCCGACGGCCTGGCCGACGCACAGGGCGTGCTCGGCAAGATCTTCGACCTGACCTCGGGCAAGCTCGAGCACCAGAACGAGCTCCTGCGGCTCAATGCGCGGCTCACCGCGATCAACCTGCGCGCGGAGGCCGCCAAGGAGAAGACGGACTCGACCAAGACCTTTGCCTCCGGGCAGCAGGGATCGATCCTGACGCGGATCCTCGACTCCCTCGCGCTGGACGGCCCGGGCGGCGAGACCGCGCTCGGCAAGGTCCGCGGCCGCCGCGACGCCAATGTGCAGGGGATCGGCGACCTGATCCGCTCGGTCCAGGGCGGCTCCACCTCCCTCGAGGCGGCGCTCCAGCAGACCGAGAAGCTCGACTTCACCGGCGTCAAGGTCACCAAGGACCAGCTCCAGCAGGCGATCATCGATTCCGCCTCCTCGACGGTGAAGAAGCAGACGGCCGACGAGATCGACAAGTCGCTCGACACCGGCAGGCTCGACCCGGCGCTGCGGAAGGACGCAAAGCCGAAGAAGCCGAAGTCGCAGGAAGGCCAGATCAAGTTTGCCGAGAGCGCGGCCGAGGAGATCGCTCGCATCAACGCCGAGTGGGATGCGACCCCCAAGCTGATCGACCGGGCTAACCTCGAGACGCTGAAGCTCGACGACCTCATCAAGGATCTCGGCCGCCGGAAGCCGCCCGGCTTCCAGCAGCTGATCGCCGATGCCGAGACCGCGAAGAAGACGATCCAGGAGGGGCTGAGCCGCCCCTATGACGACTTCATCAAGCAGCAGCGCGATGGCTTTGCGGTGCAGGAGCTGCTGGTCCAGGGCCGCACCGCCGAGGCGGACGCGCTGCGCACGGTGCTCTCGCTCGAAAAGCAGGGCGTGCCGCTCACCGACCAGCGGAAGCAGGCGATCCTCGCGACGGCGCAGGCGCTCCAGGCCGAACAGCGCCAGCTCGAGATCAACCGCGAGGCGCTCCAGAAATATTCCAATGCGCTCGGCGACATCCGGAGCGCGGTCCAGGGCGTCTTCACCGACGGCATCGCCGGTGCCAAGGCGCTGCCGCAGCAGCTCGTCGCCGCCTTCTCCAAGCTGCGCGGCGAGGAGATCTTCGACAAGCTGTTCGGCCAGGCCTTCCGCGACTTGCAGGACCAGATCGACGGCACGTCGGTGGTGAAGGATGCGTCCGCCAAGATGGCGGAGGCGATCGCCACCACGCTCGATCCGCTGAAGCAGCTCGGCACCGCCGCCGGCGACGCGAGCAAGCGCCTGGCGGGCACCGCCGCCGGCGGCGCGGACGCGCTGCCGAGCTCGGGCAGCGCCGGCCTCGCCCAGGTGCTGGACAGCTCGGGCAAGGTGGTCGGCAGCTTCGCGGCGCCCGCGGCGCCCGGCGCGGCGGCGAACGACAATCCGATCGTCGTCTCGGGCAACCCAACGCACAGCGCGCTCGGCCTCTTCACCAAGGCGGCCACCAGCCTCGCCAAGGGCGTCGGCATCAGCGACGCCGGCGCGAAGAAGATCGGCTCGTTCGCCGGCAAGGGGATCGAGGGCGCTGCGACCGGCGCCTTCACCAACAGCGTGTTCGCGCCGCTCGCCAAGGGCCTCGGCCTCAAGACCTCGAAGACGGGTGCCGAGATCGGCGGCGCGATCGGGAAGCTCTCCGGCATCCCCGGCGCCGACATCATCGGCTCGATCGCCGGCAGCGTCATCGGCGGCCTGTTCAAGAAGACGCCCAAGGGCGGCTCGACGATCGGCCTCGATCCGACCGGCAATCTCGCAGTGAGCGCCACCTTCGGCAACAACCAGGCGGCCGAGAAGCAATCGGTCGGCGATGCCAAGAACGTGATCGCCGGCATCCAGCAGGTCGCGAGCGCGCTCGGCGCCGAGATCACCGGCTCGCCCGGGATCACGATCGGCACCTATAAGGGCAAGTTCCGCGTCAACACCGAGGGCACCAAGCTCGGCGGATCCTCGAGCCCGGTGGCAGGCCTTACCGACTTCGGCGACGACGAGCAGGCGGCGATCGCGTTCGCAGTCCAGCAGTCGATCTCCAAAGGCGTGATCACCGGCATCAGCCAGGCGTCGGTCAATATCCTGAAGTCGGGCCAGGATCTCCAGACGGCGATCAACAAGGCGCTGCTCATCGAGCAGATCCCGAAGGACCTGAAGTCGATCCTCGATCCGGTCGGCGCCGCGGTCGACGCGCTCAACGACAAGTGGAAGGCGACCAACGAGGCGCTGAAGGAAGGCGGCGCCACGACCGAGCAGCTCGCCCAGGCGCAGCAGCTCTACGCGCTGCAGCTGGACCAGGTGAAGGCGAACACCGCGTCCGCGTCCGCGACGCTGAAGGACTTCCTCCAGGGGCTGAAGGCGGGCTCGGGCTCGCCGCTGTCGCTGCGCGACCAGGAGACGGCCGCCAAGGCCGCGCTCCAACCCTATCTGGACGACATCGCCGCCGGCAAGACGATCAACCAGGGCGCCTACCAGACGGCCGCGCAGTCCTTCCTCGACATCGAGCGCCAGCTCTACGGCTCGACCGACGCCTATTTCGCGCAGTTCGACAAGATCATGGCGGCGACGACCCAGGCGATCGACAAGATCGACAACGCCGCGTCCGTCTATTCTGCGGCCGACGCGGCCGCTGCGAAGACGGCCGATGCCACCTCGGCGATCGCGCAGATCTCGGCTGAGCAGACCGATATCCTGAAGGGGATTCTCAACGCCGTGAGCCCGTCCGCCACCACCAGCTCGAGCTTCGCGTCCGGCTCGGCCTCGCGCAAGTTCGCGGCCTGATCGATGCCGGCGCTTCCGTCCGACATCGCCGCCGCGATCCGCGACGTGGCGATCGCGCAATGGTCCGCTCAGCCTGTGAAGGATCGCTACCCCTCGGCGCGTGACGGCGTCACCGACACGAGTGAGGGCTTCTTCGACACGCTCATCGATGCGCTCCAGGCGATCGCCGCGCGCGGCGCGCTGATCGGCACCGAGCGCCGCCGCTTCTCGGTCGTGGTGCAGGACCTCGTCTGGCTCGACCCGAGCCAGGGCGCGCCGACGATCGATCTCCACGACGCCGAGCAGGGCGCCGTCACCACCTTCGTCGTCGCCCGGATCGAGCTCGATCTCGAGGCGGAGACCACGACGCTCGAGGTCTTCGGCTGATGGCAAACGCCTGGATCCTGCCACCGCTGCCCTTCCTGTCGGTGGCCGGCTACGGCACCACCGCCGGCGATCCGGCCGCGGTCGCCTATGACTATGCCGGCGTTGTCTGGCGCAGTGGCGGCGGCGCGACGCTGCTGATCGATCTCGGCTCCGATCGCGCGCTCGACACGGTGGCGCTGTTCGGCGTCGATGGCGATCCCGCCTCGACGGTCGCCGTCCAGCTGGCGACGGCCGCGCAGGGAAACGGCTTTGCGGCTGGCGCCTTCTATGACAGCCCGGCGCAGCCGCTCTTCGCCGGCGCCGCGCGGCTCGCCAGCGGCTTCGGCGTGTCGCTCTGGTCTACGCCTGCGGCGGTGCCTCCAGTGCGCTATGTCCGCCTGGTTTTCTCGGCCGCGGTGCGTGTGAGCCGGGTGGTTGCCTGCCAGCGGATCCAGCTCGCCCGCAATTTCGGCTTCGGCGCGGGCTTCGGCGTCAAGGATCTGGGCTCGACCGACTGGTCGCGGCGGGGCGTGCTGCTGCGCCAGCGCGGCGCCAAGCTGCGCACCTGCGCGCTCACCTTTTCGAGCGTCTACCGCGACGAGGTGGAGCGCCAGGTGCAGCCGCTCCTGGAGCTCGTGGGCGTCACCGAGCCGGTCGGCCTGGTCACCGATCCGGCGGCCGATGCCATGCGCGAGCGGCGATGCTTCTTCGGCCCGCTCTCGGGCGGCGACATCGGCACCACCTGGCGCAATGCGCAAGCTTACGAGTGGAAAGCCGCGATGGTGAGCCTGTTCTGATGCTGGGTGTCATAGCCCAGATCGACGCCTACGATCCCGTCGCGGGTGCGGCGGTGACGTTGCGCGCGGCGAGCCATGACGATGAGGGGCTGTGCCTTCTCGGCCAGCAGATCTGGTGGCCGGCGCTCACCAAGCTGCCAGCGTTCCAATATGATCTCTTCGACGGCGCCTTCGGCAACGACATCGAGGCGCCGTCGACGAGCTTCAGCCTCTCGGCCGAGCCGTGGGCGCTGCTCGGCCGCTACCAGCTCGCCGATGCCGCCGTGCGGATCTGGGCGGGTGAGGTCGGGCAGCGCTTCGACCTCGATCCGCCGCGCTTCTCCGGCCGCGTCACGGCGCAGCCGAAGCTCGCCGATGGCCTGGCTGAGATCACGATCGCGGCCGACGACGCCTGGCTCGATACGCCGGTGCTGGCGCTCTACGCCGGCACCGGCGGGATCGAGGGCGGCGCGGACCTGACCGGCCAGCCCAAGCCGCTCGCACTCGGCGCGCCGCGCTATGTCGCAGGCACGCTGATCGATACCGTCAACAGCGTCTTTCAGATCTCCGCCTATGGCGCGATCGGAGCAGTCGAGGCGCCGCTCGAGAAGCTGGTCCGCTTCGGCCTCTATGCCGGCGACTTCGCCGACTATGACGCGCTGGTGGCGGCCGCGATCGCGCCCGGTACCTATGGCACCTCCCTGGCGCACGGCCTGGTCCGCTTCGGCGCGCCGCCTGCGGGCCAGATCTCGTTCCTGGTACAGGGCGATGTCGCCGGGCCGAATGGCTGGGCGCGCTTGCCCGGCCAGCTCATCCGCCGGATCGCGCTTCTCGCCGGCGGTGCGGGCAAGATCGACGATGCCTCGCTCGATGCGCTCGATCAGCGCCGGCCCTGGAAACTGTCGATCGACGTCACCGAGCAGACGACCGCGCGCGAGCTCATCCAGCGGATCGCCGCCAGCGTGAACGCGACGGCCGGTGTCAGCTGGGCGGGCAAGCTGTTCGTGGCGCCGGTTGAGCTCGGCGCGCCGGTGCTCGCGCTCCAGGCCGACGGCTCGGCCCTGCCGCCGGTCGCGTCGGTCAACCAGGTGGCGGTCGATCCGCCATGGTGGCGGCTCGCGATCGGCGCGGAGCGCTGCTGGACGGTGCATGCGCTGGGCGACATCGCGTTCACGGCCCAGCTCAACCAGCGCGGCGACTATTCCGCGGTCGCGACCTATCGCGAGGGCGATATCGTCAAGACGGATGCGGGGCTCTGGCTCTACATCGCCACGGCGCCGAGCGCGGGCCATGCGCCGCCGAACAAGGATTATTGGGCATCCTTCTCGGCCGACGCGAGTGCGGCGCTCGCCGCCGCCCAGGCGGCGCAGCAGGCGGCCGACGCTGCCAACCGCCAGCTCTCGATCATCGCCTCGGACGGCTATCTCTCGCGCGCGGAGAAGCCCCAGGTCATCCAGGATTGGGTGGTCATCGACCAGGAGCGCGCGCCGCTCGTAAACCAGTCGGCGGCGCTCGGCGTGGACAGCGGGCAGCTGCAGACGGCCTACAATGCGCTCGGTGCCTATCTGAGCTCACTCACGCCCAACTGGTCCGACACGACGCAAGACACGGCGATCGATCCGGCCACATTCCGGGGCAAGTGGGCGGACTATTACTTCGCCAAGGTCTCGCTGCTGAACGCCATCGCGCAGGCTGCGGCGCAAACCGCCTCGGTGACGAACCGGGTCTATTATTCCGAATTCCAGGCCGGGTCGAAGGGCTGGATGTGCGCCTATAATCCCGCCGGCGTCGGCGCCGGGGCGTTCGGCAGCCCGGTCGGCCTTCTCAAATATCACGGGCTGTCCGCCGGCGGCCGCACGGGCAACGCTACCGCCAGCTTTGCGGCCGACAACAGTCAGCAGATGTCGATCGTCAGCCGGCTCGCGAACGGAGATCCGAACAAGTACGGGATTAAGGTCACGCCGGGCGAGCGCATCTTCTATGGCGCGATCGTCAGCGCGAACAATTCCCAGCTCTACATGGTCGTGCGCTTCTTCGATGCGAAGGGCGCGAGCGGCGGGGTCATCATCGGTGAGGCGCCCGCTGCGGTCAGCCTGGCCAACGCAATCTGGCCCGACAACGACACGACCGATTATGCCGCGATTTACCGGATCGGCGGCTTCGCGCTCGTGCCGGCGAACGCCGTCTGGGCGGAGATCGAGATCTACGCGCACGCGCTGAATGCCGGTTATTTCGACCTCTATGTCACCCAGGTCATGCTGTGCGACGTGCCCCAGGCGCAGACGGCCTGGCCGCGCTACGTCGCCGGGCCGGCGGCTGATCCCGGCTCGGATAAGACCTCCGAGAACACGGCACTCGACACCACCAAGCTCGCCGGCCAGGACGCCGCCCAGGTCGCGCAGGCGGTGGCGAACGCCAATTCGGCCGCGGCGGCCGCGCAAGGCACCGCCAACGCGGTCCAGGCCTTCACCAACGACGTGGCAGACAACAACAAGGCCTCGCCCGACGAGAAAAAGCGGTACCAGGGCCAGGTCGCGCAGTGGGATTTCGACGTCAACCAGGAGGTGACGAAGGCGCAGGGCCTCGGCGTCTATGCCGAGAGCAACGTCTATCTCGCGGCGTGGAACGACTTCCGCAGCTTCCTGGTCAACACCGTCCAGATCAATGATCTGGGAAGCCGGACCTCTTTCGACCGCAACACCTTCCGGGGCAAATCGCAGAGCTTCACCAACGCCGCACAGGCCCTCCAGAACGCGCTGAAGGACCGCGGCGCCCAGCTGTCGCAGCAGACCACCGCGAACCTCTTCATGGACCCTCGCTTCCTCCGGCCGGGCGACCAGAGCGCGTGGACTTCCTTCGACACGCATATCGTAATCGAGGACTCGGGCGACGGCCGGCGCGCCCGCTACCCCGCCGATAACGGCGGCGACATGGCGGCCATAACCCAGCGGTTCATCTGCGGGTACACGGACTATGTTGACGTCGAGTTCGAGTACTTCGTCAACGGCAGCACGCGGGTGGGCAATGGCGAGGGCGCCAACTTCGGCGTCTGGACGAACGCTTACGACGGAAGCGGCAACCTGCTGTCGAACGCCCACTACGGCGCCACGACCGACATCAACTCGGTCCGCCGCGATGGGTGGTACCGCTTCAACGGCCGCATTCCGCTCGCGCCATATGGCGGCAACATCGCGTCGGTGCAGCTCTACCTGCAGGTGCAGCCGATCACCGGCGGCAACGTCTACCTGCGCAACCCCAAAGGCTACCTGATCCGCGCGTCCAGCGTGAACATCGGACCGAACGGGCGCGCGACGACCGGCACCTTTAACTCTTCGAACATGGTGGCCGGCATCCGGTCGCTTAACCTGACCGGCTTTACGCTGTCGCAGAGCATGGCGGCCGACAGCAAGAGCATCACGGTCAACGCCACGCAAGCTCAGTACCGGCTCGATAACGGGGCGACGATCACCTACCCCTCGGCCAGCTTCGGCGGGCTCCAGTTCAGCACTCAATACTTCTTCTGGCGCGTCGACCCCAACCTGGATGGCGGCAGCGGGTACAGCTACTCGACCAACATTGCGGACGCGGTAGCGCCGGGGCAGATCTACCTGGGGTTCATCCTCACCGCGAATGCGGCCGGGACCGGCGGCGGCGGCGGCGGGTACGGCGGCAGCCAGTGCGTCGACCCCGACATGTACGTCAAGGTCGAGGGCAGGGGCCCGGTCAAGGCCAAGGACGTCGCGCCGGGCGAGCGCATCCTCTGCCTCACTGAGGACATGAAGGGCACCGAGTTCGTCGAGGTGACGGCGAACATGCCCTACTCGAATTTAAAATGCCGGGTGACGGCCGCGAGCGGCGAGATCTGGGAGGGCGCGATCAACACGCCGATCCCCAACCCCGATGGCTCCTACGACCTCGTCGCCAACGCCTGGGCGGACAAGGGGCCGGTTGGCGATGCCGACGGCAAGGTGGCATGGTCCGACATGGCCGCCGAAGCGATCACGATGGGCCCGGTCCAGGCGATCTCCTGCCACGAGCGCGTCTATGCCGCCGGCAAGGAGCCGGGCCGATACGTCTTCACCCACAACATCACCGCGAAGCCCTGAGGAGCCGGCATGGCAGACGATCCCGCCACCGCGGCCGATGACACGCACTTCACGGTCGTGCCAGCCCCGCCCGAGGTGGCGCTCACCGAGATCGCGCTCGAGGGGCAGCCCGCGACCGACAAGGCCTATCGGACGGCGACCGGCACCTGCTTTCGGGCGCGCGTCGTCACCATCCAGCGCCAGGATACGGTCGCACCGGTCAACGGCGCGGGCGTGAAGGTGGCGGCCGCCGGCGTGAACCTGTCGCTGACGCTGGCGGTGCTCGACGCCAGGATGGATGTGGCGACCGACAGCGCCGGCGAGCTCCTCATCACCAACACGCACGAGATCGTCTGGGGCGACCCGGCGCACGCCAACCCCGACTTCGACCCGGCGGCGGACCTGATGACGATCCTGCGCCAGGAGGCCTATCGCCTGGAGACCCGCATGGCCAAGCGCTCGGCCGTCGCCGACGTGCTCAGCCAATGGGGCGGCGCCCCAATCGCCGCCGCCGATCCCGTGCAGCCGCTCTTGCCGGCGACATCCTCCACAACCGTGGCCGAGCTCCTCGCCGCGGCCGAGCCCTCCACCGAGCCCGCTACCGCCTGACCTTTCCACCACCGGAGATCCTGCCATGCGATCCTTCAAGATCGCGGGTGCGCTGCTGTGCGCGCTCGCGACCCTCGCACCCACGGCCGCGATGGCCGCCGACGCGCTGAAGAGCGTGCTCGTCTGGGATCCGCGCTTCCCCGGCCGCGAGCCGATGCGCGTCACCATCACCGAAACGGCGGCGGCCGCGCTCGTCCAGGCCGGCGTTGCGACGCCGGCGGACAGCGGCGACTATGGCTATCTCGCCGGCCTCAACCAGAAGCTCGCGGCGCAAGGCTCGACCTTTCCCGCCGGCGCCGGCGCGGGCCAGGTGGCGAGCGGGCTCACGGATCCTTTCGCGGGCAAGGGGCTCGGCACCACCAGCTACACCACCTTCGGCACCGTGCCCGGCCAGCTCGGCCTCTCGGGCAACCAGATAGTGAGCGGCGCAGCGCTACCGCTCTACGGCCGCAAGACCTATGCGATCGGGGTTGAGGCGATCTCGGGCGACGGGTCCAAGCGGGTCGGCGAAACGCTGACGCTCACCGCCAAGGTTCAGCTGCCGGGCAGCTGCACCGCACCGCCCGCGCTGCCGCTCGCCGCCGGCGCCAAGATCGTCTGGCATGGCGACAGCATCGGCGGTCTCGGCCTCACCAGCTCGAATGCAACCAACAGCGTCACCACGCGCATGTCGAGCATCATGGAGACGGCGTGGGCGGACAACCCTAACTTCACCTACGAGAATTGGTACGATCCGTCGAACCTGAGTCCGTTCAACTCCATCAACCCCTGGGCGGGCGGCCTGCAGGGGATCGCCGGTGACCACCTCGACTGGGGCAACGATCCGTTCGGCAACGGTATCCTCAACCGGACCCTCTATTCGCTCGCGCGCGGGCCGGCGCTGGTGATCCTCCAGGGCGGCGGGAACAGCATCAACTCGGGCGACGACATGGGTGGCGCGCCGGCCGGCGCCGACTATGTGATCGGCAAGCTTGACGCGACGATCAACCAGTTCACCTGCCGCGGTGTCTGGGTGGTGCTGATGACGCTGCTGCCCGACGGCTTCTGGCCGCCCAAGGATCCGCGCCATGAGACGCTGCGCCAGGTCAACACCTGGATCCGCGCGCAGGCGGGGCGGGCGGGGGTGAAGATCCTCGACCCCTACAACAGCTTCGTCGACCCGGGAGACCCCGACAAGGTGATCCAGGCGCTCTACCAGGAGAATTATGACCCGGCGACGCAGACGGGCGGCGTCCACCCGAACCAGGCCGGCGCTTGGCTCCTCTACCGCGACTATCTGAAGCCGCTGCTCGCCCAGATGATCGCGCCGGGTTCGGTGCTCAACACCGATCCGACCGTCGGCAACATCGCGCCGGCAACCACCGCGCTTATGAACGGCACCGGCACCGGCACGCTCAGCGCCGGCGGCACGAACGGCGGCGCGACGCCGGTGAAGCCCACCGGGGCGGCGCCGCAGGGCTGGACGGTGAACGCGGTGCGCGGCTCGTCCGCCTCGAGCGTCTCCGTCGACACCTCTCAGGGCAGCTACAATCGCCTGGTGCTGAGCGTGACGCCGGCGAATGACGGCTATACCGGGCCCTATCACGAGATCGACATCACTCCCTCGACCCAGACCTTCGGCACGCCCGTGCCGGCCGGCAGCTGGGTGCAGGCCTGGGTGCATGTCGAGACGCCGGCCACCGGTGTGCTGGGCGACGGGCCGAGCACTCTCATGGGGACCTGGACCGTCTACAATGCCGCCAACACGGTGCTGGCGGCGAACCGCGCGCAGGCCGAGTTCACCGGCATCGCCGAGAAGCCGAATTTCGGCCGCGGTGGCTACTGGCTGCGCTTCCCGCCAATCCTGGTGCCCGCCGCCGGCCCGGCAACGAAGTCGGCCATGTCGCTGATCGTGCTGTTCCCGAAGAGCAATCTGCCTTTCACGGTGAAGGTCGATCGGCTGATCATCCGTCAGGTCGCCGACCCGCGTCCGACCTGGAACCTGCCCTAAGCCTTCGCTCCCGCGCGGGCGGCGCGCCATCGTCCCCCCGCGTGTTCTCCTCCTCCTGAAAGGTCATCCCATGCTCCGGATCCTTCTGGGCGCAGTGTCGCTCGCCTGCGCCTTGTTCGCTACGCCCGCGGCCGCCCGCACCATCTACGTCTCCCCGGGCGGCAATGACACGAACAATTGCCTCTCGACGGGCCAAGCCTGTCGCACGATCCGCCAGGCGGTCTATCGGACCCAGCCCGGCGACCAGGTGCTGATCGCCAAGGGCGACTATGTCGGTCCCACCTGGATCGGGCGCGGGGGCGCCGAGGGGAAACCGGTCGTCTACAATTTCGCCGCCGGCGCCCGCCTCGTGCACGATCCAGCCGACGACAAGTCGCTCTTCACGCTCGACGTGGCGGCGCCCTATGTGCGGATCTTGAACGGCGAGTTCGTCGGCACGCTCCAGAGCATCACGCTCGACCAGGCGCAGGCGAATTACCGGGCGGAGAAGGCGACCGGCAAGGCGCCGACGCACCAGCGCTTCAACCAGTATTGCATCGCGATCCATGCCGACCACGTCCAGGTCGCCAGCACCTATGTCCACGACTGCTCGGGCGCCGGCATCTATGCGCAGAACGTCGACGACGTCGAGATCGCAGGCAACCGGGTGGAGCGGACCTGCTGGTGGACCCTGCAGGATCCCTCGGCGATCGACTTTCACTACGGCCGGACGCCGCTCGACGGGAAGCCGAAGGGGGTGCGGATCCTCAACAACACGGTCCGCGACACCGCGAACCTGGTGCCCTTCTGGATGGACCCGCTCGGCGCCAAGCCGACCGATGGCAACGGCATCATCGTCGATCTCGCCCAAGGGCATGACGCTGCCTACGCGGGCACGGTCCTGATCCAGGGGAACACCGTCGAGCGCTCGGGCGGCTCGGGGATCCGCGCCTATGGCTCCAAGCTCGTCACCATGGCGAAGAACATCGTAACCGGCAGCCACACATGCCCGATCGATGGCGCCAGCTGCGGCGATGAGAATGGCGAGCTCAACTTCAACGCCTCGACCGGCGCGGTGAACGGAAACACCGCCAGCATCACCGGCGGGCGGCGCGCGCTCTTCGTCTACAAGAGCCAGGTGCTCCAGGGCGCGAACACGCTGAACGGCGTGGTGGACGTGCGGCCGTGAGCGCGATCGCCGCCGTCCTGCAGCAATGGCCGTCGATTGCGGCGGCCCTCGGCGCCGCCGGCGGCGGCGGGCTCATCGTGAAGCTGCTCGAGCATGGGCGCGCCAAGCGCAAGCAGACGGACGAGGTGGCCCTCGACCTGGTCAAGCGGCTCACCGCGCGGATTGAGACGCTCGAGCAGGCGCAGGCGCACGAGCGCGAGGTATGCGAGGCGCGGCTCTCTTCGGTTCGGCACGAGCTCCGGAACGTCGCCGCCAACTTCGACGGGCTGCTGCTCGCGCTTAAGTATGCATCGCCCGAGCGCATCCAGGAGATCGTCGCAGACGTGCTGGCGCGCCGCGCTGCAGCTATTCAACCGATCCCCAACTTGGCCAGCGCGGCCGCCAGGCAAGAGGTCGCGGAAATTGCCCTTCCCGGATGACTCGCGTTCTATAGGGTAGCTCTCGGATCTCGTGTTGCAGCAGTGTCGGCGGCGCTGATTTGCATGACGTACAAGATCAGTCCCCGTTCGTCCGTGACCTCAATCCGCCATTCCCGGTCAAGCCACACCTGAATCGGTTGGTCGCGCAATAGCTCTCCTACGAAACATGCCGTCTCCCGACGAAGAGCTTGCGAATCCACGCCATCGATCTGGATCGTGTCCTCGACCTGGGCCGCCGTTTTGACGTTGATGTAATAGCGCACGGATCCGATCTCCTTTTCGAGGGGAGTGCCTCGCCGACCTTATCGTTCCACGCCTTGATCTAGATTGCTGTAGCCAGAGCACACAATTGCCGCGCGGCCGAGGAAAGACGCGGCGGAGCAGAAGCTTGTCAAGGCGACCCGTGGGAAGTGCAAAGGTGCTGCGCGTCTTTCCTCATGCCGACAAAATCTTTGGAGGCTTCATGCAAGACCAGAAAGCCGCCGTGCCCCCGGGCGTGGCGAAAGGCGGAGCGCTGCTCGCGCTCGTTGGCGCAGCGACAGCCGCAATCGTCGCGCCCTTCGTCTCGACCTGGGAAAGCGGCGGCAAGCCGCCTCTCCGCGCCTATCGCGACATGGTCGGCGTATGGACGATCTGCGATGGCGACACCAAGAACGTGGTTCCGGGCATGACCGAGACGGCGGCCGGCTGCGCGGTGCGGCTCGACCAGCGCCTCGCCGACCACGTCGGCCCGGTGCTCGCCTGCGCGCCGGTGCTCGCCGGCCACCCGTACCAGCTCTCGGCCGCGATCAGCCTCGCCTACAACGTCGGGACCGGCGCCTTCTGCCGATCGACGATCGCCCGCCTGTTCAAAGCGCGCCAGTGGCGCGCCGCCTGCGATGGCTTCCCCGCCTGGTCCTATGCTGGCGGCCGCCAGGTGCAAGGCCTTCTCAACCGCCGACGCGCCGAACGCGCTCTTTGCCTGAAGGAACTGCCGCCAGCTTAGGTCTCAAAGGATCTTCCGCAGAGGAGGACGGCGGCCAGCACGCCCGCCTGCCATAGATCGCCGCGGGCAGCCTTCCGCCCGGCCACGGCCATCGTGATCGCCTGCGAAACCGCTGACGGCGCACCTCGGAGTGTAGCCGCCATGGCACGCGCTTCCTGGTCGATGCTCCCCTTCATTTCATCGCCCCCTCGTCTGTTCTGAAGAAAGGATATTACATGCCCGAGCTTACCGCACCCGCTGCGACCGCAAGCCGTGCCATTTTGGGGGCGCTTGCTCGCAAGGCGATCACGATCGCCGGCACGGCGCTCATCTCCCACGGCCTGGTCGACCAGGGCACGGTTGATGCCGCGACCGGCCCGATCGCCGACTATCTGGTTGGCGCCGGCCTCATCCTGGCCTCGGGCGCCTGGTCGATCGCCCGGGCCCGGATCACGCACACGCGCTTCGCCAATGCCTGGCGCAAGCTGACAAGCGACGCGAAGTGATTTCGGCTCTTGTCGCCTGGCTGATTCAGAAGGGCCTGCCCGGCTGGGTTGCCAAGCTCGCGGTGGCGGCGCTCATCCTGATCATTGTCGCCGCGCTGCTCGGCAGCGCCTACGCACTGATCCGCGTCGGGGGAGAGAAGGCGGGCGCTGCCAAGGTCGAGACCCGCATGGCCGACCAGCACACCGCTGCCGTCGCCGATGCTCGCCATGATGAGCAAATGGCCCAGGCCGCCACCAACCGGATCGGCGCCGAGATCGTCCAGCGTGACGCCGTCACGGCCGCCGCCACCCGCACCACCATCGAGGATATGCACCATGCGTTCGACGCTGCCCCGCCGGCTGCTGCCGGCAGCCTTCCTGCCGCTCCTATTGATGAGCTGCGCGCCCGCCTTAACGCCGCCATCGATCGCGCGAGCCGAGCGGCCGATTCTGCCGCCGCTGCCGACGGGAACCACGCAGACTGAGCAGCTGGCGCCGCTCACCGCGAAGCCGAGCGGGCAGCTGGTGACTATCGATCGCGCGGTGCTGGCAGAGATCACCGATCGCCTCGCGGAAGCCGCCGGCGCTATCGAGCGGCTCAACGGCCACGTGCTCGCGATCGCGCGCGCATATTCGTGCACGGCCACGGCGCTCTCGTCCGGCAAGAGCGCCTCGGGATGCTCGAACAACTAGCGCACCGCAAGCGCCGTCAGACCCATCATTGGCCTCGTGACGCCCATTCTTCTCAACCACGCTCTTCAGCGCATGCGCTCGTCATTCACTCCAATTTGGCTGTTTCAGTCGAGAAACACTTTCCATTTGTCTGAAACAAGACCCGTAAGAACTCCGGTGGCACCTTATACTCTGGTCTAAGCTGCCAGCCGCATGCCATGGCGGGAAGATTCTCTTAAGTTCGGCGGTGTTCTTTGAGCCTGTATCGCGCTTCAACAGGACCGCCTTCATGTTAAACGCAAGCAACTCTCTCCGTACTGTGGCCACTCTGATCGCTGCCGTCGCCGCAGCGACGGTCTGCTCCGCGCCGGCCGAAGCGGCTGGGTCTTCCACCGGCACAGTCGGCGTGTCGCTCAATGTCACCGCCGCCTGTGCGGTGAATGGCGCGACCTCTATTGGCGCCAATCTCGGCCAAATCGGCTCGATCGCTTTCGCCGATCAGCCGGGCCTTTTCGGCAACACTGATGCCTCAATGATTGCCACCGGAGGCGGCACCGGCCTGTCTGTGCTGTGCTCGCCGGGCTCTACCCCGACCCTCACCGTCGGCTCGGGCGCCAATGATGCGGGAGGCCTGCACTACATGGCTTCGGGTACCAACAAGGTCGCCTACCATCTTTACAGCGACAGCGGGCGGACGAACGAAATCGCGATCGGTCAGTCGATCAGCCTCGGCACCGCCACATCGACTGCGTTCAACGTCCCAATCTTCGGCCGTGTCAGCAGCAACGGCGCAGTGCTGGCCGCTGGAACCTATACCGACACAGTGCAGGTGACGATCGCCTGGTAAACAAAGCACTTCGCGAGACACCATCGATGCCTGTTCGTTATCGTATGGCCGCAGTCATGCTGGCGAGCGGGTTTTCCTTGGGACTCGTTTCATTCCCGGCGACGGCCGAGACTGCGAAGAGCTTCCAGGTTTCGGCCATCGTCGCCAACGGCTGCTCCGTCACCACATCCGGGGGCGGGAGCTGGGGCAGCATCGATCTTGGCACGGTTTCCGGCGTCTCCACCGCGACAGTGCAGGCGAGCCTCCTGCAGGCGGGACAAGCAGGCCTCCAATTCGACTGCACCCCCGGCATGACCGCCAGCATCACCGCAGACGCTGGACTCTCACCCACCAGCGCCAGCATTCGTCAGCTTGCCAGCGGCGCCGGCCGGGTACCCTATACGCTCTACGCGAACGGCTCCAACGTGCCGTGGACTACAAATGCGATCGCGCTCTCCTTTCCAGTCGGCTCGTCGCACATTTCCATGCCCGTGATCGCCAAGGCCACGCTCACCGGGGCCACCCCCGCAGGCGCCTATGCCGACACGGTGCGCATCACGCTCAGCTGGTAGCGCGCCGCCCGCCTTCCTCACCGGAGTAGCCCTCGATGCTTCGCAGATTCATGTCCATCGCTCTTCTCGCCGCCGCAGCGAGCGCACAGGGCCGGGCCGCCGCCATCGTCCTGTGGCCAGTCGATCCGACGATCGCGGCGGGCCAGACCGCGACCGCCCTGTGGGTGGAAAATCGCGGCCCGCAGCCCGTCACCCTTCAGGTCCGCGCGCTCGGCTGGATCCAGGCGGACGCTAAGGACAGCTATGATCGGCAGGACGAGGTGGTCACTTCGCCCCCCATCGCCAGCGTCGCGCCAGGCCAGCGGCAATTGATCCGGATCCTGCGTCGCGAGATTGGCACCGCTGCCGCCGAACATAGCTACCGTCTGCTCATCGACGAGCTACCGCCGCCGATCGATCCCGCGAAGCCCAACGCGGCCAGCGCGCAGCTCTCCGTGCAGATGCGCTACTCGATCCCGCTTTTCACCTATGACGGAGACGTCGCCGCGAGGCCGGCGCTGACCGCGCGCACTGTGATCATCGATGGTCAACGATACGCGGAATTTCGCAACGTTGGCCAGCGCCACGCCCGTCTCGTCAACCTGCGTATCCAAACCCCCGCGAAGGAGTTCACGGTCAACTCCGGTCTGATCGGCTACGTGCTGGTGGGCTCCACAATGCGCTGGTTGCTGCCGGAGGGCATGCCCAACGGCACTATCCTCGTCAATGTCAACGGTGCCGATACCTCGCTGGCCCCGATCGCCTGACACGGTTCATGCGCCGTTGCCTCCTCTCCCTTCTGCTGGCTCTCGGACTGGTAGGAGCGCAGGCCGCACGTGCCACCGCTCTGCCTGCCTTCGAGGCCGCGCCGGCTGAACAGCCGCTGTTCGTCGAACTCGTACTCAACGGGCAGGCGGGTGGCGACATCGTGCCGTTGCGGCTGTCGGGCGGGGGTGCACTGGTCGATGCCGCGTTGCTGCGGAAGGCGGGCCTGTCGGTCGCGGGCGAGGGGCCGGTGGATGTGAGCCGCATCCGCGGCGTTCAATCGACCTACGACGCCGCCGGACAGACGCTGCGGCTCGACGTGTCGCCTGAGATGCTGCCCACCAACCACATCTCGCCCACCGCTCGCGACCGCGCGCAGACCGTCGCCGATCTGGGCGCGATGCTGAACTACGACGCCTACGTGCAGACCGCCGACGGCGCCACCACGGCATCGCTGTGGAGCGAGGAGCGACTCTTCGGCCCCTACGGTACCATTTCCAACAACGGCACGCTGCGCACCGGCACCGGCGTCCGGACAGGCTATCTGCGGTACGACACGCGCTACCATTATGTGGACGAAGCCCATGCGCTGACCTTCACCGCAGGAGACCTCATCACGCAGTCGCTGCCATGGACGACCTCGGTGCGGATGGGCGGCTTGCAGATCGCGCGCGACTATCAGGTGCGCCCGGATCTCATAACGGCTCCGCTCCCGAGCTTTGCGGGCAGTGCCGCCGTTCCGTCTGCGGTGGATCTATTCGTGGACGGCTATCGCCAGCAAAGCGCGCAGGTGCAGCCTGGCCGCTTCGTCCTCGACAACATGCCCGTGGTGAACGGTGCGGGGCAGGCGACGATCGTCACCACCGATGCGGTCGGCCGCCAGATTGCCACCACGATCCCCTTCTATGTCTCCTCGACGCTGCTGAAGCCTGGCCTCCTGGACGTCTCGGGCGAGATCGGCTTTCTGCGGCGTGCCTATGGCCTCAAAGGTTTCGACTATGGCGAGGCCGCCGCGAGCGGCACGATCCGCCGGGGCCTGACGCCGCAGCTCACGGTCGAGGCGCATGGCGAAGCGACGAAACGCTTCGCGCTGGGCGGCCTAGGCATCGTCTTCGCGCCGGGCCGGTTCGGCACGATCAACCTCTCCACCGCGACGAGTCGCGGCGGCGCGCGTGCCGGCACGCAGTGGACCGTGGGCTACAGCTACACCGCGCGCCGCTTCTCAATTTCGGCGGAGCATGACCAACGTAGCAACGGCTACAGCAATCTCAGCACCTTCAATCTTGCCCATTTCGAGGGCACACGCCGTGCCGATCGCGTAATCGCCACCGTGAATATTCCACGCCAAGGCAGCATCGGTGCTGCCTTCATCGACGGCATGACGCTAGCCCATGCTCACACGCGCATTGCTACCTTGTCCTATTCGCGCCCGATAGGCCGCTTCGCGAGCCTGTTCATCAGCTGCGACCATGACTTCGCCCAGCACAGCACCAGCGCGCAGCTGCGGCTGATCGTGCCCTTCGGCCGCAACAGCATCTCGGCCGGCATCACGCACGATCGTGGCCGCGGCACGCTGGCCCAGGTCGATTATGCGCGATCGGTGCCTTCGCAGGGCGGCATCGGGCTCAACGCGACGCTCGCCGGCAACGCGGACGGCCGGATGTATGGCCAGGGTACCGCGACGTGGCGCGGCTCCGCAGTTCAAGTGCAGGCCGGCGGTTCGTTCACGCCGGACAGTCGCTCGGCCTGGGCCGGCGCGACCGGTTCGCTCGTGGTGATGGACAGGAGCGTTTTTGCCGCCAATCAGGTGACGGACGCCTTCGCGGTGGTTTCCACCGGTGGTGTCGCGAACCTTCCCGTCTCCTACGAAAATCAGCCGATCGGCCGGACCGACAGTCATGGTCGCCTGTTCGTGCCGCAGGTCACCGCCTATCATGTTGGCCGCTTCGCGATAGACACGTTGAACCTCTCCGCCGATCAGATGGCCGCGACGGTCGAGCGCCGGCTGTCGTTCCGCCAAGGCACCGGCGGGGTCGTCAGGATGACGGTCAGGCGGGTTCGCAGCGCCACCGTTTCGCTCGTCGGACGCAACGGCAGACCGCTCGCCGCTGGCGGCCGCGTGACGCGGGCGGACGCCGCCGATGCGGAGATCGGCTGGGACGGGATCGTCTTCCTCGAAGATATCGGCGCCGAGACCGACCTCGCCGTCATCACCCGGGATGGCCGTTGCCACGCGCATGTCACCCTGCCCGCCAAGGCCTCGGCGCTCGCCCAGATCGGACCTGTTCCATGCCTATGATCCGCCTGCTATGCGCCCTCCTGCTCGCGCTCGGCACCGCCGGCGTTGCGGACGCGACCTGTCTCGTTTCCTCGCCATCGCTCGCCTTCGCGGCAGGATCCACTTATGATGTGAAGGCGAGTGCCGTCGCGAATATCTCGGGCAAGGCGGGGCTCGCCTGCACCGGCTCGGTGCTCAACGTGCTGGGCACGAGTTATGCGCGCGCCACCATGACCAGTCTCAATGGCTTCGCGCTGAAGAGCGCATCGGGCGGCAGCATCCCCTTCCAAGTTGCTGCCGATCAAAATTTCTCCTACCCCTTCACCCAGGGTGGCACGATCGATTATTATAATTCTACGCTGCTGTCGGTGCTCAACATAGTGAACCCCAACAGTTTTGTGCCGCCGCTGTCGGCGCGGATCACCGGGGCGCCGAACATTCCGGCGGGAACCTATACCGATACGCTGACCATCCAATGGAGCTGGAAGGTCTGCAACGGCGTCGATGTGTCGGGCGTGGTATGCGTCGCCTACGAAACGGGCACCGGAACCACGACGATCCAGGTGGTGCTGGTGTTGAGCGCTGACTGCCGGATCAACGCGCCTAGTGTGAGCTTCGGCACCGCCCCGCTTGCCAGCCAATTCCAGCCGGTCGCGCAGGCCGTGCTGGTCGATTGTTCTACCGGCAGCAGCTACAAGGTCAGCTTCTCGAGCGGGAGCAACGGGTCCGCCCGTCCCTGGCGCACGATGACCGACGGCGCGGGCCATGTGCTGCAATACAATATCTACCGGACCGACGGCGCGACCATCTGGGATGAAAGCAATCCACTGCCGAGTAGCGCCAACAACGGCGTTGGATCGGGTTCGACCACCCCGAACCAGATGCAGTCCTATGTCGCCAAGGTGAACTCCGCCCAGAGCACTCCACCGGCGGGCACCTACACCGACACCGTCAACGTCATCATCTCCTTCTAAGGAGAGCCGCTTGCTCTCCTTCGGAGCTGAGAACGGCGTAGCCGGGAAATTGAGATAGAGCGATCATTCTGCTGAACCCTTCTTCGCCGGCCTGGGCCGGCGGGGGTGCCGCGCGCCATCGCGGCAACCGACGGGCGCTCCCCCGTCGCGTGCGGCCGGCCGGCCGCTTACGCCCCGCACCCAGCTTGCGCCGGGTGCCGGAACATAGAGAGCACGAAATCCTACATGGAAAGCTCGTCCTCCGGCCGAGCTTTTTTAGGCTACTGCCACCAGCTGCGCCGGGAACGGTGCGGCGAGCGTAAGCGCCTCCTCGAGCGGCGCGCTGAGCCAGCGCGTCTCATCTTGGTCGTGGAGCCGCACTGGCATCGCCTTGTGGTGGATCGGCGCGACCAATCTGTTGGGCCCGGTGGTCAGGATGAAGAACACGGCGCCGCCCTCCGCCGGACGCTACACGCCCGCAAAGCTGACGATCGGCCGCGACAGCACGTTGAAATAGTGGAGCAGCCGCTCGCCAACCAGCCGAAGCCATATCCGCTGAAGCTGGTGAAGGGCACGAGGCAGCCCCGCCTCGAGTTCTGCAGTGCAGAACGCAACAAGGGCAAGGTACAGCCGCGATCGTTGGTTATGGACTTCTCGATCAGCTTGCCCGAGGCGATCGGGCATAGCTTTCGTCGGCGGGGTACGGCCTGGCTATGCCATAGCGCGCGAGTCGCCAAGCGTTCTCGGCGCTCATACAGTAGCGATTGTGCAACGGCCTAAAAGTAGTGCTGCGCTGTCAATCGCCCAAGCCGGGCCACCTTACTCCGGCAGCACAAGCTTTCTGTGCATGAACAGCCAAACGGGCCTGAGTATGTTTCAGCCTGATTTCACAGGCTTTTCTTCCCGTCAAAATTACTAGAAACTTCTTTGCCTTAGATTGGGAAAGACGCAGTTTTGATTTTACCAGATAGGCTGTCCCGCATTAGCTTTTTGTTGGCGGCCTCTGCTGCGAGCCAGTATTTATTACTCATTACATTTCGCACTATCGACACGGGTATTCCCGCTCGCGCTGCGATGATGCTCGGCGAAATAGCACCCTGATCGTACTTGGCCTTCAAAGCAACGCGCGTAGCAAAAGGAAAGAGTATTTCATTGGCGCAGATCGACGCCCGCAACTCAGAGATAAACTGTTCCGTCCATGCATCAGGATCAAACTGAGCAAAGCAGAGTAGCACATTATCAATATCGTCAATCTCGGTCATGAAATCAGCTTCGGTATCAAGCATAAGATGACAGGCCTCCTTGACCTGCACCCACCTCTGCCAATCGAGAGTCAAGGTCGGGCAAAGGAATATTTTACCCAGCACTCGAACATCTCTATACGCACCGGGCTGTTCAGTCACCCGCCTCACTTGGCCAACAAGAGGACGCATCGGTTCGTTGAAGCGCTCAACCATAACAGCATCAACGCCATTCAGTGATGCTTGGTGCTTGATTACGGGCCAAAGCTTGTCCTTGAGCGTCGGAAACGCTGCATCGCCATAACTATCGCGATAGGACAAAAGAATAGCGGCGGCCTTAGTGACCGCCGCTTGAAAAGGAGACGTCATTTGCCACCTGACCGGTCAACAGACCGATCGCATTACAACATCAAGCGGCCATGTAAAGAAGGTCATCAACCGACGTGGAGATAAGCCCCTCGTCGTCCACCATAAAACCGGTGAAGCGTCCATGCCGGATCGCATCCTCCGATCTGTTGACGGCCGCTCGCAGGCTGTCGACGGTGGTTTCCTCGTCGGGAATGACGAAGAACTTAATGTCGAGCAGACCACGCGCGCCGGCATCGGCGAAATTCTTCGCCAACGTTTCACGCTCGATCGACATCTCGGTTCCCTCAGCTATGGCGCCGACACTCCGTCGGCAATTCTTAACGCGCAGGGAAGGTAACGCGTTCCTGATTAAGGAACCCCTACCCGAACCCGACGCTGTGCGCGAAATCGCACGTTTGCGCGACTAAGCGCAAGTGACCATTTCGCAACACCAAGATGGTCACTGCCGGGGCCGTTTCAAGGTTGCGCACCACCTGCCGCAGCCGAGACATCGATGCGGCGCAGCCACGATCCAGCGCCGCCGCCACCGGCGCGGGCTTCGATACGGCGCCCGCACCTTTATCGGACGGCAAACGGTCCGGTGCAAGTCCGGTGACGCGGGCTAATCCGAACCAGCTGTTCACCTTCTGTTGCGGCTTTCAGCTGAACTCGAAAGGCTGCAAAGCCCCGAAAGACCTAGTATCCCCTTCCCTCCGAAGGCTGATGTCAAGGGTGACGGCGGAAGAAAGTGACGAAGAAAAGCGCTTAATCTCAACGATATACCGAACTTTCGTTCGCTGCTTCACAGGTTCGGAAATTTCGCGTAAGCACTGCGTAAGCAGGAAGCACCCATAGCTCAGCTGGATAGAGCGCACCCCTCCGAAGGGTGAGGTCTCAGGTTCGAATCCTGATGGGTGCGCCACTGCTCACCACTCGATATCGTCGGCCTATCCAGGTGTTTGCTGGCGATGCTGGCTTGGAGCCGAGCCCGTCACGCGGCGGAATGCGGTGCTGAACGCCGCCTCGGACTGGTAGCCGACCGAGAAGGCGATGCTGGCAACGCCGTCATCGGTCCGCCGCAGACGGTCTGCGGCGAGGCGCATGCGCCAGTCCGTCAGATAATCCAGCGGCGGTCGGCCGACGGCATCGCGGAAGCGCTCGGCGAAGGTCGTGCGCGACATGCCCGCATGATCCGCGAGCGCGGCGAGCGTCCAGCGGCGGCCCGGCTCGGCGTGCATGACGCCAATCGCCCGCGCGAGCCGCGGATCGGACAGCGCGCCGAGCCAGCCGGACGACTTGCCCGGCGCGCTCGCCAGCCACAGGCGCAGCACCTGCAACAGCATGATCTGGGCGAGGTGATCGGCCATCAGCGCCTGACCGGGCGCGCAGTCCCTGATCTCCACCGCGAGCTGGTCGAGCGCCCAGCGCAGCACGGCGGCGTGGCTCGACGCATTGCGGAGGTGGACGATGGCCGGCAGCGCGCCGAACAGCAGGCCCGCATAGTCGCCCTCGAAGGCGAAACGCCCTCCAATCAGGAAGAAGTCGCCACCGCCGTTGCAGGTCGCGATGCCGTCCACGGCCCGGTCGTAGATCGCGGGCGAGTCGATCGGCGGCAGCGCGAGTTCGGTCGCGAACAGGAAGGGTCGGCCGCGCGTCAGAAGAAAGCAGTCGCCGGCTTCGATCCGACGCGGCTCCGTTTCCCCGTCCACCTGCACCCAGCAGGCGCCGCGCATGACGGCGTTGAACTTGATGCCCTCGTGCGGCGGAAAGCGGATCGCCCACTCGCCGCCCGCGTCGAGCCCGGCGCTGACCGCGCTTCTCGGCCGCAGCAGCGAAAGGACGTCGGACAACGGGTCCAGCGCAGCAACTCCGGACGATGGCGAAAGAGATGCGAACTATACCGCATGGATCGTTCGATCTCCAGCCCCGATGGTCTTCCAAATTCGGCAGGTGGCGCCTGCTTGACGTGGAGACAGACTATCATGATCGACCAACAGCATCCGCTCGGCACTGGCTTCGGGGCCCAGACGACTGCCGCCGATGTCCTCGACGGCATCGATCTCACCGGCAAGCGGGCGATCGTCACCGGTGGTCATTCGGGGCTCGGGCTGGAAACGACGAAGGCGCTCGCGGCAGTCGAAGCGGAGGTGATCGTCGCCGCGCGCGATGCCGAGCGAGCGAAGTCGGCATTACACGCTCTGCGCGCCGTCACGGTCGCACCACTCGACCTTTCCGATCTCTCGAGCGTCAGCGCCTTCGCCGAGCGGATGCTGGCGGACGGACGGCACATCGATCTACTGATCGCCAATGCCGGCATCATGGCCTGCCCGGAGACGCGCGTCGGCCCGGGCTGGGAGGCGCAGTTCGCGACCAACCATCTCGGGCACTTCGCCTTGACGCGCTGGCTCTGGCCGCTGCTGCGCGGTGGCTCGCGCGTGATCTGCGTGTCCTCAGCCGGCCATCACGCCTCGCCGATGCGCTGGGACGACGTGCAGTTCGAGCAAGGCTACGACAAATGGCTGGCCTACGGGCAGTCGAAGACTGCCAACGCGCTGTACGCGCTCCACGTCGATCGCATCGGACGCGACGAGGGCATACGGGCCTTCTCGCTCCATCCCGGCAAGATCTTCACGCCGCTCCAGCGCCATCTGGCGCAACAGGAGATGGTCGCGGCCGGCTGGCTCGACGCGAGCGGTGCCCCCGCCGATCTAACCTTCAAGTCGCCGGCACAGGGCGCGGCGACGACGGTCTGGGCGGCAACCTCGCCCTGGTTGGACGGAGTCGGCGGCCTCTACTGCGAGGATTGCGACGTCGCGCCGGTCGCGCACGACGCTACCTTCGTCGGCGTCAGACCCTATGCCGTCGATCCTGACGAGGCCGAGCGATTGTGGGCGCTGTCATGCGAACTGGCCGGGCTCGACGCGGTACGGCCAGCAGATAGGCGCGATGGACGATGAACTAAGGCCAAGTCAAAAGGACGACTTGCCAAGGCTGGGCGATCAAAGGCGACCGATGAATGCGCCGCAGGCAACGCTCCGCCTGGGCGCTATTCGTTATGCGACCGGACCCAAGATCGCGAGGTGGAGGAATTGGTTGAATGCTGTTTGCTCATAAGTTGAGAAGGGCGGGCCGTTGCGGAAGCCTCGTCGCCGGTAAAGCGTCAAAGCTGGCTCGAAGGCCGGACCACTTCCTGTCTCCAAGCTAAGCCGCGCGACGCCGCGGCGGGTCGCTTCGGCGATGATCGCGTCCAGCAGGCATGCGGCCGCGCCCTGGCGTAGGAAGTCCGGGTGGGTGCGCATCGACTTCACCTCGGCGCCAGCGTCAGGCAGCATCTTGAGCGCGCCGACGCTGGCCACCCGCCCGTCGCGGCGTGCCGTCCACACCGTGACCTCGGGCACCTGCAGGCCTGAAAGGTTTAGCGCGAAAACGCTCCCCGGCGGAGAGACCGCGTGCATTCCGGCCAAATGTAACGCAAGCAACTGTCGTGTGTCCTCGCCGCTCAGATCGTCTTCGCGTATGTCAAACATCGTAGGCTTCCGGGAACGCTTGCGGGCCGATGATCAGACCGTAATCGCCGAGTCGGACCGATCCAAGCGGAAGGCCGGCGACCAGCCGAGTTCCGTCATTGCCTTGCCGACGCTCACCACGCCTCCCTCGTCCGCGATGTTGTAAACGCCCGGCGCGCCATGATCGATGGCCAGCGCGGCGGCTGACGCGGCGGCGTCGACGTGGAGCGGAGAGGCGCCGTCCGGCGTCTGCGTCCAGGTTCCTGGGCCGTAGAGCTGACCGTAGCGCAACACGATACCGTCCAGCCCGGACGCGTCGAGAACCGCCCGTTCGAGGGGCACGACACCCTCGACGATGGTGGTGTGGCGTGCGCCTTCGGCGCCCACGTCGAGCGGCGCATCCTCGGTGTACGGCGTCGGACCTGGTGCATAGGCCCAGGCGATGCTCTGCGCGACGAACCGTCCAGCTCCCGCGGCGATCGCTGCCCCGACCAGATTCGCCGTGCCTTCGCGACGTAATCGGGCATTGGCGCGCCGCGCCGCCTCCGGATCCTGCTCGAGTCCGGACGACAGATCGGTCAATTGATGGATGACGATATCGGGTTCGGCCTCACGAACCGCGCGGACCAGCGCATCGGCGTCGAATACGTCGACGATCAGGGGCGTGGCTCCGAGCGCCTCGATGTCGGCGACCCGTGCCGTTGAACGCGTCGTGCCGAACACCCTGTGTCCGTCGCGGACCAGCAGAGGAACGAGACGCCGGCCGATGGCGCCTGCCGCTCCGGCGAGAAAGATCTTTTGGCTCATCGCATCCTCCGATCGAGACCTGGAAGATCTGGCGACTGACAAGACGAAGGAAAAGGACCAAGATCGGACCTTCGGACTGTACCGTGCCCCATCCACTGCATCGGCCGCTTTGCCGCGAGGCGGGGATGGTGCAGCCGGATCGTCGATTCTTGCGCCTTCCCGCAAGCGCGGACATGCCCGATCTCTGCCTGGCCTTCCGCATATTCCAAAACGGAGTCTGGCCATGACACCGACGTTCGAACATGCCGATACTGACGCAGCACTAAGCGTATGCTTCCCCATCATCCAGCAGTTGCGCCCGCAACTTCGTACCGAAGCCGAGTGGTGCGCCCGCGCGGCAGCCATGCGACCGGATGGCTACCGCGTGCTCGCCTGCCGCGGCGGGGATGAGATCATCGCGCTGGCAGGCTACCGGCTGCAATTCAATCTCGTCCATGGTCGCTTCCTCTTCGTCAACGACCTCGTGACCGCGGACGGACATCGCGGCCAAGGGTGGGGCAGCAAACTTCTCGATGCCCTGGCCACGATTGCCGTCACGTCGGAATGCGATCGGCTGGTGCTCGACACAGCCATGGCGAACCTCGATGCTCGACGCTTCTACCGGCGCGAAGGATTGCAGGAAGTGATTGCCGGTTTCGTGAAGCCGATCGAACGTGCCGCGTGACCCACATCCTCCACGTCACCTGCAGTCCTCGCGGGAGCGGTTCGTACAGCACTGCGCTGAGCACCGCGATCACCGAACGGCTGGGGGCGGCCCATCTGAACGCGACCTTGAACCGGCGCGACCTTCATGCTGCGCCGCTCGCCCCGCTGGATGCGGCCTTTGCCGACGACGTGGTGTCGCGGTCGCCGCCGAACGGTCGGCGATCCGGGGCCCTCGATGGATCGGCCGCTTGCATTGCCGAGCTGCAGGCGGCTGAAGTCGTCGTGATCGGCACGCCCATGCACAACTTCACAATTCCTGCAGCCCTGAAGCTGTGGATCGACCTCGTGGTGCGGGCCTTCCACACCTTCACACCAGGGCCGGACGGCAAGGCCGGCCTGCTGATCGACCGCCCCGTGTTCGTCGCAGTGGCCTCGGGCGGAACCTTCGCAGGTGCGGGGGCGAACCAGCCGGATTTCCTCACACCCTACCTGACGGCGGCACTGGGCTGCATAGGCCTCCATGACCTGCGTTTCCTACTCTTGCAAGGCACCGCCCGTCGCTCGACCGACGCCCTTAGTTGCGCCATACAGGACATGATGGGCAAAGTTTCTGTCTGATCGCGAGCCTCGCATTCGGATATGGTTTACTTCGGGCGATAGCCACGGCGCGTGGCCGGCCATCAAGCATACTCTAATGACAACACTGACAGGAGAAATAAGCGATTGTGAAGCGCAGTATCGAGGATGCCGAACGCTATATCTGAGGAGAAAATTGCGACGGGTTAACACTCGCTCCGCCCCCGACATGATGGTAAAGGCGATCGGTTGCTTCAAGTCTTGCTGAGAAGTGATATCGTTCTCATCAAGCGGTCGACCTCGCTCTCGAGTCGCTCCGGCATCGCGTTTGTCACGCCGAGCATGAGGCCGCGGCGTTTCGTTCTGCTCGCATACCATTGCGATAGCGCAGATGGCGAAAAACCGTCGGAACGGAGTCGACGGAGCAGTTGAACGTCGTCGAGCCTCTCGGGCAACGACAAATGGATTGCAAGGCCGGCCGGCCGTACGAGGCCATTGTAGCCCGCGAGAGCCACGATCATGGCGTCGCGACGCGTTTTGTAGAGGCGCTTCATTTTGCGAAGATGACGCAGGTAATGTCCGTCTCGCAGGAAGGCTGCGAGCGCGCTTTGCGCAGCATAGCCGGGCGGTGGGGCGAGATAGGCCGCCACGTTCATCAGCGGTATCACGAGCCGTTCGGGTGCCACGATGAAACCGATTCCGACCGAGGGACTTACGGTCTTGCTGAAGGAGCCGACGTAGATCACGTGGGCTGACCTGTCCTGGCCCGCGAGCGCTGGAGCGGCGTGCGTCTCCAATTGCAACTCGCCGAGGTAATCGTCCTCGACGATCCATGCCTTTGCCGCTTCCGCCCAGTCGAGCAAGGCCTGCCGGCGGTGGGGGGACAGCGTGTATCCGAGCGGGGCCTGCTGCCCTGGCGTGACGACCGCGAGCGCGGCATCCCCGGCGGTCGCTACACCGGCCGCGACATCGATGCCCTCGGCATCGACGGGGATCCCAATTGGCGCGATGCCCGCGAGTTGAAGGGCGTAGCGTGTGACCGGAAAGCCTGGCTCTTCCACCCAGGCGCGTTGGCCAGTTCCACCAACAGCGCGCATGATCAGGCCCATCGCGCCCCGGAAGCTCGTGGTGACAAAAATCTGCCCGGACGCGCACTGCAGCCCGCGTGCGACGGCGAGATGGGCAGCGATCTCCCTGCGAAGGTCGTCGTGCCCCCGCGGATCCTGATGGTGAATATGAGTCGCCCCCGCATCCGCTGCGCGGCGGTGGATCCGTGCCCATAGTTTCGCCGGGAACGCGTCCACGGCTGGCAGCCCGAGTTGAAAGAGGCCCGTCCGCCCGTCCGCGAAGAAGCCCGGCGATGGCTGGAGGTCGGCATAGGGATCCGGCGAGGTGTGATCCGGCGTGATATGCCGCGGCAATACGGTCGTTGGGGCAACATGCGTTCCAGCGGCCCCCGCCGACACTAGCAATTGCTCGTCGATCAGCCCCTCATAGGCCGCGCGGACTGTGCCGCGCGACACGCCCAGCTGGATCGAAAGATCCTGCCAGGACGGGAGCCGGGCGCCGGGCGCGAGCGTGCCGCCCATGATGGCGTCGCGGATGGAAGTCCGAATCTGGTCCGTCAATGGGACCCCCATCGACCGGTCAAGAGTCACGGGTAGCCGACGAGCGTCCGTCGCCTTCGCGCTCATCCGAGGTCTTTCGACGGCAATGTCTCGGCAGACGTAGCCGCCCTGATCAGGCGGGCGACTGCGTCGCCGGCAGCTTCCATATAGCTTGGATCACGGTGCAAGAGGACGACGGCAAATGCGCCGTCGAGCAGGAGCATGATCTGACGGGCAAGACGCCTGGCGTCCTCTTCGCCCTGATCGGGGGCAAGAAGTGTGCAGAGCCAGTCCTCAACGCGCTTCTTATGGCCTCGACCGACCACCACCGCAGGATGTCCGGGCCGATCGACGAGTTCGACCGAGGTCCGCAGGAAGCCGCAGCCCTTCCATTTGGGGTGCCGTGCCGCCGCGGCGAGATGGTGGAAGATGCGCGCGATGCGGTCGCTGAGATTGCCCTCGGCCTCCTCGAACCAGCGCTTGAAAAGTATCAAGTTCGGCTCGTCCCGGGCCTCGAGATAGGCGGCGATCAGATCGTCCTTGCTTCGGAAATGATAGTAGAGGCTGCGCTTCGTCAGCCCCGCCTTTTCCGCGATCGCATCCAGACTGACGGCCCGGATTCCCATCCCTTGAAACAGCACAGACGCTGCTTTGAGGATCCGGTCGCGTGTGGGCAGTGAGGGTCGGGGCATGAGGAAGTATACCGACCAGTGAATATACGGGAAGCCGGCTTGCCCGTATTTTCCTCGGCCATGTGCCAAACCGACGAAAGCCCTTTAGCCGACGGGCAGCCGATTACCCTGTGTTGCGCGGATGGCGTGCTGCTTGAGGGGCACCTCTGGACCGCGCGGAGCGCCGCGGCTGCGGCGGTGATCATCAATGGGGCGACGGGCGTTCGGGCACGCTACTATCACCGCTACGCGCGATTCCTCTCGGCGCATGGCTTCGATGTGCTCACCTATGATTATCGCGGAATCGGCGCCTCGCGCCCGCCGCGCTTGCGCGGATGCGGCTATCGCTGGCGGGACTGGGGCGAACAGGATGTTGAGGCCGCGCTGCAGACTATGCTGACGCGGCGCTCGGATACGCCTGTGATGGTTGTCGGCCATAGCATCGGCGGGTTCCTGCCAGGCTTGGCCCCCAGTGCGGGACGCATCGCGAGGATGCTGACGGTGGGTGCGCAATATGCCTGGTGGGGCGATTACCGCCGCGACGCTCGCGCTCGGCTGTTTCTGAAATGGCACGTCACCATGCCGGTTCTCACGGCGGTGTTTGGATATTTCCCGGGGAGAAGACTGGGCTGGCTGGAGGACCTCCCGGCTGGGGTCGCGCTCGAATGGAGCTTTCGTCGCTCGCGCTTCGAGCGCAGCTACCCGGCTCGGGAGCGCCTGCTGCTCCTCAAGCGCATGGAGTCGGTGACGGCCCCAATCCTGGCGGTGACCGTTTCCGACGATGATATCGGCAGTCCTGCCGCCATCCGTCGCACGCTCAATTACTATCACGCGGCCGATCGCATGGCAGTAGTGCTGCATCCGGCCGATCTCAACCGAAAGACGATCGGGCATTTTTCACTGTTTCATGACAGTCACGTCGATCGGTTCTGGCCGGATACGCTGCGGTGGTTGCAAGCGGGAGACAATCCATGGGCGGCCTTGCGTTCCACGGTGACGACGGCTGAGCAGTCACTCCGATGAATTTGGTCGTCCCTTCAGTCTTAATTTGATGTAGATGAAAATCACGATGGCATCCGTTCACATCCAGAGTGAAAGCGCAGGTAGCATTCGCCGCCCCATTGCTGCGACTATCGCTGCCTTCATCAAAGGTGAATCGGTCCTCTTGGTGCGGCGAGCCAATCCGCCTGACGCAGGTCGATGGGGTTTCCCCGGCGGCAAGATCGAGTTCGGCGAAATGATCGGAGCAGCAGCTATTCGCGAGCTGTTCGAGGAAACGGGGATCGTCGCGGAGGCGGGACCCGTGTTTACCGCCGTTGACGCTCTCGATGGTGAGCCAGGAGCAAAAGCGCACGCCCATTACGTGCTGATCGCCGTACTATGCCGCTGGCTTTCCGGCGAACCTGAGGCCGGTGACGACGCGCTCGAAGCCGCGTGGCATGACCTTGACGGCTTGGAAGATGCCGGGCTTGCGATGAGCTTTGGCGTGGCGGAGGTAGCTCGCCAAGCCGCCGCTTTGGCCGCCTTCGACGATGACCACCTGTAGGTCACCATGATGCCGAAGGTGCGAAGGTCGCGCAGATAGCGCCAGTCTGGCACGGTGGCGCAAGGTTCATCGTTCTTCGGACGCTTCTCATATGATCTTGCGAGGTCAGAACGTTCATGACACTTCGACTTTACGGGTTCTGGCGCTCCAATGCGGCCTTCCGGGTGAGGGTGGCGTTGGCACTTAAAGGGCTCGACTATGACGAGATCGAAGTCGACATCCTGTCGGGCGATCAATTCGGCTCAGGCTATGCGGCTGTCAATCCCGAACGCGCCGTCCCGACGCTTGTCCATGATGGGCATCATCTTTCCCAGTCGATGGCGATCATCGAATATCTTGACGAGCTACACGCCGAGCCTCGACTATTGCCGATCGACCTCAGAGACCGAGCTTATGCACGTTCGCTCGCCGCGGTTTCGGCAGCCGATACCCACCCGTTGACTGTACCGCGGGTTCGCAAACATATCGCCGGGGTATTCGGCGCCGATCCCGCAGCGATCGAGCGCTGGTGCCAACATTGGATCAGCGAAGGCCTTGCCACCTATGAGCGATTGCTGGCGAGGCGGCCTGGTACACCGTTCGCGCTCGGCGCGGAGGTGTCGATCGCCGATATCGGCGTCGCCGGTCAGGTTGCCCTAGCTGATGTCTACCATATGGACGTAGACGATTTCCCCAATGTCGCGAATCTTGCGAAACACTGTTTTTCATTGCCCGCCTTTGCGACGGCCCATCCCTTTGCACAGCCAGGCTATCATGCGGTATCGACGTGACTGCTCGACGCGACGTCGCCTGTCCCGGGGTCGGGTCTCGTTGATGCTTCGCCACCTGATGACCAGATCCTTAGCGCAGCGCTCAGTCCGACTGTTCGGGTTGGGGTCAGTCGATGTGCACACCGGGAGGATCGTGAATGCATCGAAGATGAGGGTCGAGGCCGGCTGCGGTGGGCATGAGATCATGCAACGGCGGGTCACACAGGGCCGGAACGGACAGGCTGCGCGGGCGTCGGCGTGATGTGAGATGATCGCGCGCCGCTCACGCCTTCGCTGAGACGTATCAGGCGGCTGGCCGCTTAGAGCGGTTTCCGTTCAGTCTGGGTCATAGCCGCAGGAGCTGAAGTAGTTGGCGCATTCCTGCGGCTGGAATAGGTCGACCAACCTGCCGATGAGAGACCACAGGCCGGAGACGGTCCGCTCACCGGCTTTGCGGAGCATGGCCTTGAGGCGGGCGAACGCCTTCTCGATCGGGTTGAAGTCGGGGCTGTAGGGCCGGAGGAACATGAGGCGGGCGCCGGTCGCCTCGATCAGGTCGCGGATGCTGGCGCGCTTGTGGCTGGACAGGTTGTCCATGATGACAATGTCGCCGCGCCTGAGGTCGGGCACGAGCACTTGGCCGACATAGGCCTCGAACCAGTCGCCGTTGATCGGGCCATCGAGCACCATCGGCGCGACCATGCCGGTCATGCGCAGGCCAGCGACCAGCGTGGTCGTCTTGCGGTGGCCGTGCGGGTAGCCCATCCGCAGCCGTTCGCCCCGTGGGCAGCGACCGTGGCTGCGGGTCATGTTGGTCGCCGTCCAGGTCTCGTCGATGAACACCAGCCGAGCGGGGTCGGGTGCGCACCTTCGATCTCGCCCTGATATCAGTCACTGCAGCCAAGCTGATCGCCTATCCCGCCGTAGTGTGGGCCATCTTGGCTGGTCTATGGTAGCTCGATCCGTTCTGGGTTCGGTCGGGCGTTCTGCTCGCCGTGTTGCCCTCCGCCAGCAGCAACTTCATACTCGCGCAGCAATATGCAGCCGCGGCCGACCGCGTGTCCGCTGTCATCGCCTTATCGACGGTGGTGAGCGTGGCGACGGTGCCATGCTTCGCTTGGCTTCTGACCGGAGCAGGGACCAATGGGCCAGGGCCGATGTGACATGCAGATTGTGCTCATCCCCGGCTTCATGACGGACGCGGCCTTGTGGGACGATATCGTTCCTTATCTGCGACGGCTTGGTTCCGTCACGCATGTCGATTTGAGCGGCACTTCGACAATTCGGGAGATGGCGGATCGCGTTTCGTCCGTCATGCCGGATGGCGCTGTACTGATTGGCTTTTCCATGGGCGGCTATGTTGCGCGAGCCGTCGCGCGGACCGCACCGGAGCGCGTGCGGGCTTTGGTCCTGATCGCGACCTCCGCCCGTGCCGACACTGCGCAGCAAGCGCAGCGCAAGGCCGCTGCGGTGAGAGGCATCGATCCTCAACGATTCCACGGCCTTAGCCAAAGTGCGATCCGTCGTTCGGTCCACCCCGATCGTTGCGATGACGTGTTGCTTATCGGCCGCATTCGGGAAATGAGCCGGCGGGTGGGACCGGAAGCCTTCGCGCGTCAGGTGTCGCAGATGCGGTCCGGCGACCGAGATCGCCTCGCTGCCATTCGTTGCCCAACTCTGATCGTCGCCGCCGACAGTGATGCGATCCGCAGTCTAGAAGAGAGCCGTGAGTTGCAGCAGGGGATCATAGGGGCGACCCTGCAGATCGTCGTAAGCTCAGGTCACATGATCCCGTTAGAGAGACCTGCCGAGTTGGCGGCGATCATCGTCCCTTGGCTCACAAAATAACCAATACTTGCTTCGGTGGATATTCAAGGCAAGCCACTGAAATCTTTTCGGATTCAGAGCTATTTACAATCTGTGGCACCTGCGGCACCTGCATCGCATATCCGATATTCGACCAAGTTTGGAATGTCGATCGGCGCGGGAAGCGTGATGCTATCCGACGCGCGCAGTACTCAGTTTCTCATGCGTCTCGCAAATCGGAGCGTTCCCGGTATTCGACATCCCGTCGTCATGACGATTGCCGCCGTGATCAAGGATGCGTCAATTCTCCTCGTGCGGAGCGCCAATCGATCTGACGCGTGGGCCGGCAAGGGACCGCGCTGACCGTCATACACGACGTCGAAGGCTCCGTTCTCTCCGGTGGCGAGCTACTCGACGTCGCCGCCTTCGCCCAGGCGGTCGCTGAAAGGGCATTTATCCATAGTGATAAGCGGCCAGATCCGCAGTCCTGACATGCAGAGATTCAATCTTGCTGAATTCCTGGATGAGAAAGTCGATGGTGGCGCGCACGCGGGGCGCAATCAGCGCGCGGTGCGGATAAAGCAGCACCATTTCTCTTGGGGCGGAGCGTAGCCGGTCCGCTAGCAGGATCCGCAACCGTCCCTCGCGGATGAGTGGCCAGGCATAATGCAGGCCGACCTGCGCAATCCCCAGACCGTCGGCGGCGGCGATCATTGCCGCCTCGGGATCGGAAAACGTCATAGCCGCAGGACGAGGCACAAACGCCTCGGTCTCGCCATCGCCGATGTCCCAACTGGACATACGGCCTCCCAGAAAACGCACCGCGATCAGGCGATGATCCGCCAGATCCGCCACCTGTCCGGGTACGCCATGCGTCGCCAGATAGGTCGAGGAAGCGACCAGAACCATCTGCATCGTGTGGATCTTCCGTGCGACCAGGGCGGAATCCTCGATCATCCCGCCCCGCAAGGCCAGATCAAATCCGCCTCTGACGAGGTCAACTTGATGATCGTCGAAATCGATCTCTGGGGTAATGCCGGGATAACGCGCGATCAATCTAGGCAGCTGCGGCAACAGAAAATGGCGGCCAAAGCCATTACTGGTTGAGATTCTGACCTTTCCGACCGGTTGGGTGCGCTGGAGGGTCACCACATCCACGGCGGCATCGAGCGCATCGATCGCCTCACGGGCCCTGAGAAGGAAAAGCTGTCCTTCCTCGGTCAATTGCAGGGAACGGGTGGTTCGGTTGACCAGCCGAACCCCCAGTGCAGCTTCCAGACCGGCGATGTTCTTACCCACAGCAGCAGGAGAAACGCCAAGATGCCGCGCCGCCGCAGCGAAAGAGCCGCGATCCGCCGCCTGAACGAAGGACAGCATGGCGCGCACGCGTTGGGTGGAATCCATGAGGAGCTACATACGTCAGGTTGTGAGTGCAGCAACGATTAAAAACATTATCATCGCATTCCAGGTTCGTCACTGTAGGGCCAGCACACAGGAAAGGACCTCACATGTCATCGCCCCTACAACTGCAACGCATCCTGCTGCTCGGCGCGACCAAGGGTATCGGCTTCGCCCTGGCGCGGCGGCTTGGCACGGGAAACAACCGTATCACTATCACCGGCCGTAGCCGGGCCAGCGTCGATGAGGCTCTATCTCGTCTGCATACGAGCAATCCCGGCACCGACTTCGATGGCTTCATCCTTGATCTGAAAGACCATGATGCGACGCGCGAAACCCTTGGTCACGCCGGACCGGTCGATCATCTGGTCCTTTGCGGCAGCTCGGACGCGGCCTGGGGACCTTTCGCGACGCTGACGGCAAAGATGCTTGAGAACGCGCTGAGCATGAAGCTGGTCGGCTATCTCAATGCGGTGCAAGGCGTGCTGCCCCATCTCACCGCTTCGGGTTCGATCACCTTTATCGGCGGCACCGCTGCCCGCGCCGCTCTGTCGGGCTCGGTGGGGATTGCGGCGGTCAATGCCGGGCTGGAAGGCGCCACCCGCAGCCTTGCCCGCGAACTGGCACCGCGCAGGGTCAATCTCGTGTCCCCCGGCATGACCAGCACGGAATTCTGGAACAGCATGCCCGAAGACAAAAAGGCGGAACACTTCGCCTCATTCGCTGAAAGACTTCCGCTGCGCCGCGTCGGGCAGCCGGACGAGAGCGCGGAGGCGATCGCCTTCGTGATCGCCAACAGCTATGTGACCGGCTCCGTGATCGATGTGGATGGCGGTTGGCACCTGGGCTGAGCCTATGGCAATTCAAGCGTGGGATCAGCGCAGCAAATTCTGGTGCGGGAGCCGTCGCGACCATTCTGGGAGCTGAGGGATCGCGCCGCCCGCTCGGGTCGAACAGATAAGACTGTTTGGCGAGCGTGAGATCGAGCGCCTCAGCGAGACGCGCCGGCGCTTCCGGAGACACGCTGATGTCGAGCGTCGGCTACGTCGCAACTGCACCCAGATGGACTCAGCAATCCCACGTCATGAATGGCGCGTCTGACCGGCTCGTCGGGCGGTTGGGAGCGCACGGGCGGCATGCCCGCACCTCAGTGGGCGTCACCGAACTGCCGCGCGGCGCGCCCATCGAGCTGGAGATGGTCGTGGCTGTTCGATCGTAGCGCGGCCGCCCTTAATCCAGCTTGCGTCGAAAGCCTGCCGGATCGGCTAGCTTGGGCGGCGTGCGCGAATGGTCAATCGGAAGCTGGGACCAGCGCGACCATCTTGTGGTCTGGCCGGTCGGCGGCCGTGAACGTGTGTTGCGTGTAGCGCAGCGGACCATCCTCTGGATGAACAAAGGTGCGTATGCCGCCCTCGCGTGCCGACACGCTCTGAGTGTCCCACTCATGCGTGAAGAGGTCGGATTTTTCGCGCAAGTCACTGATGAAGCTGTCGAGCGCAGTGTCGTTCAGTATCCGTGCGCAATCGGCGCGAAACTCCGCCAGCAGGCGCCGCGCGCGATGCTCCCAATCCGGCAGGAGCGACCGTGCTGACGGCGACAGGAAAGTGTAGCTCAGCAGGTTGCGCTGATGACCGGCATCGAGCCAGCCGGCGAACAGATGCTCGGCCGGCTCGTTCCAGCAGCAGGCGTTCCAGAACCGGTCCAGGCCATAGGCGGGGAAGGGCAGCGCCCGAACGACGGTGGACACGGATTCCGGTGCGGCCGACGTCGGGGCCATTTCGGGGGCTGCCGGATCGCGCCGACCGCCCAACTCGAACAGATAGGACCGTTCGGCGGGCGTGAGGGCAAGCGCCTCGGCGAGACGCGCCAGCGCTTCCGGAGACACGCTGATTTCACGCCCCTGCTCGATCCATGCACACCACGTCACGCCGATGCCGGCCTTGGCCGCCAGCTCTTCGCGACGGAGTCCTGGTGTCCTCCGACGCCGGACGACGACATCCGGCTTCACCCGCTCGCGATGCGAGCGGACAAACTGGCCAAGCAATCTGCGTTTCTCGTCGGGGAGCATAGGTCCCGATATAACAGGATAACTGCATCCCTTGTAACAGGGTGACGAAGGGGCTCAAGATCGTGGGACACGGAGAAAATCATGACCCGATCCCACGATGCCATCGTCGAAGCCCAGTTTGGCAGCCGGGCGGAAGCCTATGTCGCGAGCGCCGTTCATGCCGATGGCGCGGACCTCGACGCGCTGGAGGCGATCGCCCGGCGAGAGCAGCCCAACCGTGCGTTAGACCTCGGATCGGGCGGGGGCCATGTCGCCTTCCGGCTGGCGCAACTGGTCCGATCCGTGACCGCGGTGGACTTGTCGACGGCGATGCTGGAGGCAGTGCGGGACACGGCCAAGCAGCGCGATCTGTCCAACATCGAAACCTGCCACGCGCCCGCCGAGAGGTTGCCATTCGACGCCGCCGCGTTCGATCTGCTGGCCTGCCGCTTCAGCGCGCACCACTGGCACGATTGGCAAGCAGGTCTGAGGGAGGCCAGGCGGGTATTGAAGCCTGGCGCGACGGCGATCTTCATCGACGTAGTTTCGCCGGCCCATCCCCCCTTCGACACGCATCTGCAAGCGGTCGAGCTGCTGCGCGACCCATCCCACGTCCGCAACTATACCGAAAGCGAATGGGCCGCCGCGCTCGCTCAAGCCGGCTTTCGCGTGCGCAATACCTCCAAGCGGCGTCTGCGTATGGAGTTTCAAACATGGGCGGATCGGATGGACACGCCCGATGCGCATCGAACTGCCATCCGTTCCCTCCAGCAATTCGCGTCTAGGGAAACATCCGCCTATTTCGCGATCGAGCCGGATGGCTCATTCTCGATCGATGCTTTGCTCATCGAGGCGTCCGCCTGTAGAGCCCGAGATATGTAAGAGAAAACGGACATGGCTCCGTCTGTCCGTCTGCATGCCGCGATGATGACGATTATGAATGCACGAGATTGTCTCCGAAATGAGACTTTGATTCGAACGCGATGGGCTGACGCCGATGACCTTCCGGCGCTGCGATCCCTGATGGCACATGCGATCGAAGCCTTGCAGGTTGGCCTTCTCACTCCAGTCCAGATTGCGGCGAGCCACGCGATCATGGGGCTCGATACCCAATTGATCGAGGATGGCACCTACCTGATTGCCAAAAAGGACGGGATCCTCGCGGGCTGCGGCGGGTGGAGCTGGCGCGCCACCTTGTACGGCGGCGATCACAGCGACGGACTGCGCCACCCCCAGCGGCTCGACCCAGCCTGCGATCCGGCGAAGATCAGGGCGATGTACACACATCCGGACTTTGCCCGGCAAGGCATTGGAACGTTGATCCTGCATAGATGCGAGGAGGCCGCCGCTGATCATGGCTTCTCCGCCGTCGAGCTGATGGCGACGTTGAGCGGTGAGCGCCTATATGGACGTTGCGGGTACACACCGATCGAACGCGTCGAGGCGGTCGCGGATGGCGTGATCGTTCCGCTCGTGCGGATGCGCAAAATGCTCGCGCTGCCCGGCTGACATTCGACACGATAGAGGCCGTACCGGCACTCATCCTCCGGAGTGGCCTCAAAGGGGGAAAGCGGGCGTGATCGCGTGATCCGGGTTTCAAACCTTGGCCGATCGGGCAAGCTGTGTCCAATATCGCTCTAGCCCACGGAGGCCCGATGCTCCTTCTCGACCATGTCTCGATCGGCGTCCCCGACCTCGACGCTGCCCGACCCTTCTATGACGCCATCATGGAGGCACTCGGCGTGTCGAAGGTCTACGATCGTGTCGATGCCATCGGCTACGGCGCGCGGTGTTCCGCCGATGATGTCCAGTCGAGCTGCCTGGCCGTTTATCTGGACCAGAGTCCGATCGCCACGAACCGACGCCATTGGTGCTTCAAGGCCTCCACCCGTGACCAGGTCGACAGCTTCCATCGTCGCGGACTTGCGACCGGGGGCCGATCCGACGGAGGACCGGGTGTCCGGCCGCACTATCATGAGCATTATTACGGAGCGTTTTTGTTCGACCCGGCTGGAAACAGGGTCGAAGCCGTCTGCCACGCCGGAGAACCCGCCGATCCGCCGATCAGTCGGTGACGATCGGCTCCATTACTCCGACGCTATCGCCGCACGCGGCCGCGCCACCCGCCGAGTTGGTCCCTCAGAGGATCCCCTGCCGATGATCCTCGCTCAGCTTCAGGATCGGCCGTCTGGCAAGCCTCTCGGGCTGTACACGCTCCCACAGTGTTTCGGTGCCCGTTTCCTTCGCACGCTGTTCCCAGCGCCGGATCCAGTCTTCGGCGCTCCTGATGCGTCCGGGATGGATCTCGTCCAGCAATGTGTAGTCGCGGGTGATGATGCCGTGCTTCCACTGGTTCCAGAAGCCGGTGAAGTTTTCCCGAAAGCTCATCGTGCTCTTGTCGGCGGGATCCGCGTTGTAACCGGCCGGCTGGCCCGCGATCGCTTGGATGGGCGCGAAATACGTATCGAGGTCGGTATCCACATAACGCGCCGGGTGCCCCGTCACGCGCTCGAACGCGGCGGCGAGATCGGCATAGCGGACATGCTCGATCGCGACCTCGAGATTCATCCCGTTGGCGCGCTCCGGATGGTCGAACAACCAGCGGACGTAATAGGCGCAGTCGTCGAGCGCGACATGGACGACGGCCCCGTCACCCAGGGGCACGCGCCACGTCAGAACGCCGTCCTCCAGGCGGGGCGGCATCGGGGTGCCGCCCGAAAAGGCCATCTCCATATACGGCCCCGTGGTGAACAGCGCCGCGCCCATGCGGTCACCGTTGGCCCGGGTCTGATCCAGGATCCAATCGCCGATCCGGCCCTTGCCGTCGTAATGCCCGGTGCGGAACATCGAGCGATACCCCGCTTTCTTGAGCGTGTAATCGAGATTGCCGTAGACGAAGAACTTGACCCCTTCCTCCAGCGCGATCTCGTAGGTGCGGATCGCCCAGTACATCTCGGTCTTCTCGCCGGCGTTGAAGCCGTCGATGTTGACGAAGGCGCCGTCGCAAGATCTCAGCCCCTCGCGGAGTGTGGCCTCGTCCGCGAACGTGCCTTCGAGGAATGCCACGCTCTTGAGCGAAGCCAGCGATTGGGCACGGGCCGACCCGGCATCGCGCGTGAGAGCGAGCACCGAATAGCGGCCGTCCTCGACCAGGCCCCGGACCACAGGAAGACCCTGCGCTCCGGTCGCACCGATCACGAAAATGCGAGAGACGTTCGGCATGTGAGGCTCCAATCGGTTGAGGCCAAACGATGTAGCTCTTATGATAGGAGCATGTCGACTCTTATTATGAGAGTGACCAAGCCGACTAACGGGGAGTGTCCGAGAAGATGCGATCGAAGGGGTTTGACGGAATGGCCTGTTCGATCGCGGAGGTGATGGGCGCCGTCAACGATCGCTGGGGCTTGCTGGTCATGCGCGACCTGCTTCTCGGGCTCACCCGCTTCGATGATCTGAGGCGATCGAGCGGGGTCACGAATGCGACGCTTTCGGACCGCCTGAAAGGGTTGGAGGCTTCAGGCTTGGTCGAGCGTCGGCAATATCAGACGCGTCCTGCTCGCTATGAGTACGTTCCGACCGAGAAAGGACAGGACCTGGCCATGCTCATGCTGGCCCTGGTGCAGGTCGGCGACAAATGGCGCCGCAGGCAGGGGCAAGGGGTTCCGTTGCGCTTCGTCGATGCGGGATCAAGTCATGTCCTGAGACTAGCGACGATCGATGCGGATACGGGAGCAATCCTGACCGCGCCGAAGATCGCGGTCGAAGCTGGCCCCGGCGCGGATGAGATCATGGGTTGGCGGATCGCACGAGGCAGGGAAGGCCGAACTGGCTGACCATGACGTGATCTTGGTTCCGTCCTGTAGCGACGATAGTCAATGCTTCCAATGGATGGCACTCGCTACACCGGTACGCGCACGCCAACTTGTTACCCAAAATACTCGCTTGGTGATTTTCCAAGTGAGCGGCGGAACATCGCAGAAAATGCGCTTGGGCTGTCGTAACCGGACGCGAGAGCGACATTCAAAATCGACTGACCTTCCGCCAAGAGGGATAGCGCATGCAGTAACCGCGCCTGCTGCCGCCAATGAGCAAAACTCATCCCGGTCTCGCGGCGGAATAGGCGCATGAAGCTCGAGCGGCTCATGTGAAGTGAGCCGGCAGCCTCCTCCAGCGTGACGGCGCGGGCGGGATCGTTTCGGATGCATTCGCAGAAGAGGCTCAGTTGCGGATGTCGGGGGATTGGCAGGCCAAGCGGCTCGACGGGCAGGAACGCCAGTTCCAGCAGCAGCAGTCGCGCAACGGCGCGGCCGAATTCCACGTCTCGCGACGTTTCGGAGAGCGCGGCGAGCCGCAGAATCAATTCGCGCAACAGTGGCGTGACCTCCACCACCGCGCATGCATCAGGGAGCCCTTTCGCCTCCGCTGAGTCGATCAGCAACGCTCGAAACTGTACGCCCGCAAAGCTTCTTGCCTCGTGCTCGACGCCTGCAGGAACCCAGACCGCCCGACTCGGTGGCACGACCCACGTGCCGGCTCCCGCTCTGACCGCAACGACGCCGCTCATCGCGTAAATCAACTGGGCGCGGGAATGTGCATGATGCCCGCTGGCGAAGCGGTGCGCATTCTTGCTGATGACGGTGATCCGGTCAGTGCCCACTTGGCCCAACGTCTCCGGCTTGAACCCTTTGCGACGATGAATGCTCCTTGCCAGCGAGAATATCATCGCTCCATGCTCTACGATAGCGGGAGTTCAACAAAGGTCTCTGCGTCTTACCGTGCCTATCATCACCCTCTCTATCGGCCACCATGTCCCGCCGCGTTGGATGGCGAAGGTGGTCGACGATGAATTCGGGGAGGGCATTGGCGATCGGGTGGAGATGCACCAAGATCAATGTTTGTCCGTCGAACTACGACTTACAGGCGGTCGCCAGAACTGACGGCATCCTGGCGACCGTATGCAGCCGTGCCCGCTTACTCTCCAATGCGTGCAACGGACATTGATCGTGCTCAAAAATCCCGAGACAAAATACCGTCCTTTTATATCTCCCATCGACCTGCTGGATCGGCAATGGCCCTCACGGCGCCTGACAGGCGCCCCGCGCTGGCTGTCCACCGACCTTCGCGACGGCAACCAAGCCTTGGCCAATCCAATGGGCGTGGAACGCAAGCAGCGCTTCTACGACATGCTGATCGCCATCGGGTTCAAGGAGATCGAGGTAGCCTTTCCGTCGGCCTCGCAAACCGAATTCGATTTCGTGCGCCGCTTGATCGACGAGGACCGAGTTCCCGATGACGTGACGGTCCAGGTCCTGACGCAGTCGCGGGTCGATCTGATCGCCCGGACCTTCGAATCACTCGAAGGCGCTCGACGCGCCATCGTCCATCTCTATAACGCCACCGCTCCCCTGTTCAGGCGCGTCGTCTTCGGCATGGAGCGGTGTGAAATCGTCGATCTGGCAGTGAAAGGCGTCACGGCCATGCTGGAAGAGAGCCTGAAGCGCCCTCAGACGGCCTGGACCTTCGAATATTCGCCAGAGACCTTCTGCTTCACCGAACCTGAATTTGCGTTGGAAATCTGTGAACGGGTGCTCGATGTCTGGCGCCCTACGCCGGAGCGCCCGGTGATCCTGAACCTGCCGGCGACGATCGAGGTCGCCATGCCGAACGTCTATGCCGATCAGATCGAGTGGTTCTGCCGCCGCATCTCGCGACGGGATGCCGTCGTCATCAGCATTCATCCCCACAACGATCGGGGCACGGGGATCGCAGCCGCTGAGCAGGCGCTGCTTGCCGGTGCGGATCGAGTGGAAGGCTGCCTGTTCGGGAATGGCGAGCGGACGGGGAACGTCGATCTCGTGACGATGGCTTTGAACCTCTACACCCAAGGGATCGATCCCGGTCTCTCCTTTCCGGCGATGCGCCAGATCGTGGAGACCGTCGAGCATTGTAACGGGATTCCGGTCCATCCCAGACATCCTTATGCAGGCGACCTGGTGCATACTGCCTTTTCCGGCTCGCATCAGGACGCGATCCGCAAAGGCTTCGCTGCGCACGAACGACGTAATGACGGCATATGGGAGATGCCGTATCTGCCAATAGACCCGGCAGATATCGGGGAAACCTACGAGGCCGTCATCCGCGTCAACAGCCAATCCGGCAAGGGCGGCGTCGCTTGGGTGATCGAACAGGATCGCGGCCTTAAACTGCCCAAGCGTATGCAGGCCGATTTCAGCGCTCATGTGCAGAAGCTGGCCGACGCGATCGGCCGCGAACTCGATACCGGAGATATCTGGCAGTGCTTCGAGAACTGCTATCTGCCGCGACAGACTGATCGGTTCGCGCTCGTGGATTACGAGGAAACCGGTCCGGTCGGCCAACGTATCTTCGTCGGCCGCGTCGCCATCGACGGCGAAGTCCGTTCGCTTTCAGGACGCGGCAACGGACTGATCTCCGGGGTCGTGGCGGCGCTCGAAGTGGCTGGAGAGCCCTTGCTGGACGTTGCGGACTATCAGGAACACGCCCTCGGTCATGGTGCGAATGCGCAAGCGGCAGCCTATGTCGAATGCCGCACGCCCGATGGTCGAACGGTATTCGGCGCTGGCATTGATACCGATGTCGCCACGGCATCCGTTCGAGCGCTTCTCAGTGCCGCCAACAACGCCCGGCAGGGCGTCGGGCTGTGATGAGAGGAGGCGGTACAGGGGAAAGAAAGTCACTATGGATCGGGTCGACAGGGTCAGGCAGGCGCTGCTCGCCGCTGGACATGAAGACAGCATCGCTGAATTTCCGGCAGGCACGCATAGCGCCGCCGATGCGGCGGCGGCCGTTGGCTGCTCGGTGGCACAGATCGCCAAATCGATCGTGTTCCGGGCCGGCGAGGACGTTATCCTGGTCGTCGCGTCCGGCGCTCACCGCATCGATCGAAACAAGGTCGCCGCCGCGGTCGGCTTGGCCGTAAAGACCGCGGATGCCGCGTGGGTCATGAGCAACACAGGGTTCGCCGTGGGCGGCGTCGCCCCGGTCGGTCACGACTGCCACGTCACGACCGTCATCGATAGCGCGTTGCTTTCGCTCGATCCGCTCTGGGCGGCAGCCGGATCCCCGATGCACGCGTTTCGGACGTCGGCGGAGCAGTTGATTCGCCTCACCAATGGAATGATCGCCGAGGTTCGTCAGACCGAAGCGGTGGGAACATGAGGCGCGGATCATCGCGATGCCTGTTCGAAGTATCTTCGCCATCGAGGTGAACCAGAATGCCGACAAGGCCAGCTCCGCGGGGTGTCGGGAGAAATAGCATCCTGCTCCCGTACATCGTCGCAGCTACTTATTTCACGGAGTATCTGGACACGACGATCGTCGCCACGTCCCTGCCGCAGATGGCACGATCGTTCGGTGTCGGGCCGAACGAAGTCAGCTTGGGCATGACGGCATATATGCTCACACTGGCCGTGCTAATCCCGATCAGCGGCTGGATCGCAGACCGGTATGGAACGCGAACGGTCTTCGGGAGCGCGGTCGTCATCTTTGCGGTCGCGTCCGTTCTCTGCGGATCGGCGGACGGCGTGCTCTCATTCACAGCCGCACGCGTGGTACAGGGAATGGGCGGCGCGCTGATGGTGCCGGTGGGACGCATGATCGTCGCACGCAACACCGATGACGCGCATATGTTGCGCGCGATCTCGGCCATCACATGGCCCGCGATCGTCGCTCCAGTCGTTGGCCCGACCGTGGGCGGCTTCATCACCACCTACGCGTCCTGGCACTGGGTGTTTTTCCTCAATGTGCCCTTTTCGATCGCTGCGTTCGTAGCGATCCTCGTCTTCGTTTCGGATCAGGCCGGCCAAGCCTCGAAGCGTCTCGATGTCCGTGGCTTTCTGTCGTGTAGCGCCTCTCTCGTCTTGCTGCTTTGCGGGATGGAATTGGCAAGTCGACAGGACGTAAGTCTCGGGCTGGCGGGTGGAATCATCGTCGGCGGGATCGCCTTCGGACTTGTTGCCGTCCGTCATCTTCGGAAGGCACCTCAGCCCATCCTCAATCTCGCTGTGTTCCGGGTGCATACGTACACGACCTCGGTCTGGTGGGGCGGGTTTGCCCGGGCGGGGATCGAAGCCGTCCCCTACCTGGCACCGCTGCTGTTCCAGGTCGGCTTCGGGCTTTCGGCCTTCCACGCGGGTTTGCTCCTGCTGGTCACGGCAACCGGAAACCTCGGCATGAAAGCTGTCACGACCCCGATCATGAGACGCTTCGGCTTCCGCACCGTCGCGATTGCCAACGGCACGGCCGTCGCCATGACAATCCTGGCCTTTGCGTGGCTGTCGCCGTCCACGTCGAGACCCGTGCTGTTCCTTGTGCTCTTCGGCTATGGCGTGACGCGATCCCTGCAACTCTCGACGATGACGACCCTGAGTTTTGCCGACGTCACGGATGATCTGAAGAGTTCAGCAAGCACGCTGTGGAGCACCATGCAGCAGATGACGACCGGACTGGGCATCGCCTTCGGTGCGATGTGCTTGCGTTTGGCGAGCCTCTTGCGCGGAGGAGATCAGTTGATGGCAGGTCGCGCATTCGAGATGATCGATTTCCGCTGTGCGTTCGCGATCACGGCAGCTCTCACCCTCCTGCCGACCATCGCATATTGGCGCCTTCCGCGCGATGCCGGGATTAAGATAACTCGCAGATGAGTTTGTATAAGCGGCCCTGATCGATCAGGTTTCGCGCACTGGACGAAGTCCATGCTCGAAGTTGACTACGCCAGATCACGCAAGGATGATATCGATGACGCAATCTGAGCCGCTGGTTTTACGGCGTTGGTCCTCGCGGATCCGGACGGAGGACCGAGAGGCCTATGTAAGCTATATCCGCGGCACTGGTGTCGAGGATTATCTGGGAACGCCGGGCAACGTCGGCTGCGAGATGTTGTTGCGGGACCTCGGCAATGGCTCCACCGAAGTCTCGACCTTGAGCTGGTGGCGGTCGATGGACGCCATACGGGCCTTTGCCGGCGAGGACATCGCACGGGCACGGTATTATCCCGAGGACGACCGCTTCCTCCTGGAGAAGCCCGACCAGGTCGAGCATCATATCGTGGTCGTCGAGGGTCTCGGGCTCCCGGTCCGCCCCATCGTATGACGATCGCCTTCGAGAAGATGCACGCCAATGGCGATGATTTCGTGATCGTCGATTGCCGGATGCGCGACGTGACCCTACCGCCGGACCTGATCCGCCGCCTCGGCGATCGCCAGCGCGGTATCGGCTTCAACCAGATCGCCATCCTGCGGCACTGTGAGAACGCCACGGCGGATCTCTCCTTCTGGAATGCCGACGGCACCTCGCTCGCAGCATGTGGGAGCGCGACACGCGGCGTCGCCGGCAAGCTGATGGGCGAGACGGGCGCCGATGACGTGACGGTTCGAACAAGTCGCGGGATCCTGCGCTGCATGCGACACCCGGACGGGCAGATTTCTGTCGATATGGGCCTGCCTCTCCTGCTCTGGTCCGAGATCCCCCTGGCCGAGGCGATGGACACGGCGAGGCTGCCGCTCGCCGGCGATCCGGCCGCGTGCAGCATGGGCAATCCGCATTGCACCTTCTTCGTGGACGACATCGATCAGGTGGACGTCGAGGCGCGCGGCCGAGAGTTCGAGACCCATCCGTTATTTCCAAACAGGACCAACGTTCACTTCGTGCAGGTCCTCGATCCGGTCCGGATTCGCCTCCGCATCTGGGAACGTGGGGCCGGGATCTCGCCCGGCTCGGGCTCCTGCTCCTGCGCGGCCGTCGTCAACGGCATCCGTCGCGGCTTGTTGAGCGAGGACGTCGATGTCCTGTGCGACGGCGGTCTTCTCCGCGTCTCCTGGAACGGGCGTGACGGCGTGCAGCTTGCCGGCCCGGTCGAGCCGGTATTTTGCGGTGAGTGGACCGCCTGATCGAAACTACCGTCCAACGAAGCTGCGCCCCGGCAGCGGCATTGCTGTTTCCTCAGGCGGTCGATTCGAAAGATCGACGTGAGATGGACTACTCGGTTCTTGCGTATTGCGCGACGCCGAGGCCGAGGGACCAATTCTCCCGCGCCACCTCAATGAGGTTTACGAACACGTCTTCGGCCCGCAACCCCGGCGCCTTGCCTAACAGCTCGACTACGAGGCGAAAGAGCGCCTTCTTCTGTTGTGTCGAGCGGGTGTTATTGGCGGTGATCTGAATGAAGACGAGATCATCGCTGCGGCTGATGTCGAGATAGGATTGGCCGTAACGAAAGCTCGCCGCGTCGTGCTCGGTGACGACCATGAATTGGTCGTCCTCCGGCACGTCGAAGGTTTCGCGCATGGCGCGGTACAGACCATCGAAGATAGCCTGCTTGTAGGCGTCTGGCTTTCCGGCACGCATGGCGATGTGAGCGAGGGGCATGGATGGGTCTCCTGATCGGCCCATTCAGGATGGCGGTTGCCAGGCCATTTTGCTATCTTATGGCTGATAATATCTATCATAATGGCTAGATATGATTGATCCACCACTCGATCTCGACGCCGTCTGGGCTTTTACGCTCATCGCAGACCATGGCAGCTTCACCCGGGCGGCTGAAGCGATGCAGACGACGCAGGCCGCCGTCAGCCTCAAGCTCAAGCGCCTCGAGACGAGGCTGGGCTGCCGGCTGGTAGAGCGCACGCCCCGCCATGTCCAACTGTCGACCCATGGCTTGACCTTCCTCGAACACGCCCGGGCTCTGCGAGGCGCCCACGACCGTGCGCTGACGGCCTTCAGCGGGGCACGGCGGCGATTGATCATCGGCATCAGCGAGCACGTCGCGGGCCCCGATTTGCCGGCCCTGATCGCGCGGATGAACGCGCAGGATCCGCACCTCATCATCGAGATCCGGATCGCGTCTTCGGGCGATCTGCTGCAGAGCTTCGATCGACGCGAACTCGACGCCGCGATCGTCCGCTTGCATGTCGGTCGGGACGACGGTGAGATGATCGCGGAGGAACGCTTCGTCTGGTACGCGGCGCCCGGGTGGAAGCACCATGCGGATGAGCCGCTGCCAGTGGCCACCTTGGCGGAGCCTTGCGGCGTGCGGGCCATGGCCAGTCAAGCGCTTGACGCGGCCAGCATCGCGTGGACGGAGATATTCGTGGGCGGCGGGGTCGCCGCAGTCGTCGCTGCTGTAAATGCGGGGCTGGGTGTCGCGGCCTTGTCTCCACGCATGGTGCCGCTCGGCGCTGTGGATGTCGGGGCACGGCTGGGTCTGCCGGCGCTGCCGCGGTTGCCGATCCTGATCCATTCGCGGGCAAAAGAGGATCGGTCGCATAACGCCCTCGCGGCGTTAGCGGCGGCCTTCCGAAGTGCCGTCAGGGGCTAAGCTGGCCTCAGCGGGCTGAGGCAGGATCTCGCCCGCGTCAGAACCGCAATGCCTTCACGGAGAGCTCTCGACCAAGCACATGTCGCGGATCATTTCCCGAAGCCAGCGATGGGCGGTGTCGGTTTCGAAACGCGGATGCCAGGCTTGGCGAAGCGTTACCGGGGGTAGATCGAGCGGGATCGGAAATGCGCGCATTCCGACGGGAAGGTGTGGCGTGCCGAGCAGATAAAGATCGGGCAGCGGCAGGATCAGGTCACTACCAGCGAGGAGCAGAAGCGCAGTCGAGAAAGTGGGCGCCACCAGCGCGACCTTTCGACGAAGATCCTGATGTACCAATGCGGCATCGATCGGCCCGCTCAATCGTCCGCGGCGCGAGACGACGATCTGTTCATAGGCCGCGAAAGCATGTGGCGTGATCTCGTTTGCGAAGATCGCATGATCCTCACGCGCGACGCAGACGATCGCCGTCTTGATTAAGGCCTGCACACGGACCTCGGCATCGAGCGTCTCGGTAGCGCCGATAAACAGATCGACATGCCCCTCGCGGAGCGCGTCGTCGTCGTCGCCGACCTCGGGCGCGAAGCGAACGGACACGCCGGGTGCCGTGTCGCGTAGGTGGCGGGCCAATCGCGCACCGAAAGCGACGATGAAGCTATCGTTCGCACGAATGGTGAAGCTGCGACGCAGGGTTCGAATTGCACGTTCACCCGCAGGTTGCATGATCCCAAGCGCCTGGCTGACCAGGCTGTGGATGGGATCGCGCAACTCCTGGGCGCGAGGCGTCGGCACCATCTTGCGACCGGCGGGCACCAGGATCGGGTCGCCGAAAACGCCTCGGATCCGTCCGAGCGTCCGGCTCATCGCTGGCGGACTGAGGTCCATGCGCCGCGCCGCGCCGACCACGCTCTCTTCCTGAAGAAGAGCGTCGAGCGCGATCAGCAGGTTGAGGTCGGGATAGTCCATCTCCAAGGGTCCAGCCAGGCCTCCGGGCGCATTGCCGGATCGATCCAAGATCGTGTCATGCACCGAACGGAGGAACAGGGCGAGAGATAGTCCCGTCCCCATGGTCGCAACCTCCCCTCGGCACAAGTCGCGCCAACGATCGGGTCATAAGGCTGGATCAATGTCCGTAGACCAGTGCACGGCGCGCACTGGTCGATTGCACGTCAGCCGATTTCTGCAAGCCAGTCGCAACGGTATCGCCCCGACCACCTCTCGATCGTCGCCGGAGCCGATAATGCCGACGCTACCCTGCTTCATGTCCGGCGCGTCGTGACAACGGTCGCGATAGCCGCTGCCGATCCGGCTCCTGCCCCGAGCGCACCGGCTTCTCCCGTCTTGCCGTCGTTCGGACCGCAGCTCGCGACCGGGCTGGTCGGCGTCCTGCTCGCCTCATTCACGGCCGGACTGAACGAGCATGTCACTGAAGTCGCGCTTGCAGATGTCCGCGGCGCGCTCGCGATCGGCCATGACGAAGGCAGTTGGCTGACCGCGCTCTACGCCGCCGCCAACGTCGCGGCCATGGCCTTCGCACCCTGGTGTTCCGTGACCTTCTCGCTCAGGCGGTTCACGATCGGAGCGGTGCTGACCTTCGCGCTGCTGGGGCTGTTGTGCCCGCTCGCGCCGGACGTCGGAACGCTGTGCGTGTTGCGGACGCTTCAGGGTCTGGCCGGCGGCAGCCTGCCGCCGATGCTGATGACCGTGGCGCTGCGCTACCTTCCCGCCGGCATCAAGATCTACGGTCTCGCGGGCTATGCGCTGACCGCCACCTTCGGCCCGAGCCTCGGCACGCCGCTGGCCGCGCTATGGACCGAGTTCGTCGGCTGGCCGATGGTGTTCTGGCAGGTCGTGCCGTTGTGCCTGCTGAGCGCGCTCGCCATCGGCTGGGGCGTCCCGCAGGATCCGCTGCGGCTGGAGCGGCTCGCGACCTTCGACTGGATCGGTCTCCTCGCCGGCTTGCCTGCGATCGCGATGCTGGTGATCGCGCTGGAACAGGGCGACCGGCTCGACTGGCTTCGGTCGCCGCTGATCTGCGCCTTGTTTACCGGCGGCGGGCTCCTGATGCTCCTGTTTCTCGTGAACGAGTGGAGCCATCCGGCCCCCTTCTTCAAGTTGCAGATGCTGGGCCGGCGCAATTTCGCGCATGCGCTCATCACGCTGGCGGGCGTGCTGGTGATCTTTCTGGGTGTCATCGTGATCCCGGGCGGGTATCTGGCGGAGGTGCGCGGCTATCGCCCGCTCCAGACCGCGCCGCTGGCGCTCGTTCTCGCGCTCCCGCAGCTGGTCGCGCTGCCGCTTACCGCCGCCATCCTCAATGTCCCGCGCGTGGATTGTCGTTGGGTACTCGGGATCGGGCTCGGCATGGTCGCAACATCCTGTGCGCTGGGGAGGCTCGTCACGGCCGACTGGGTGCGCGAGAATTTCTACCTCCTTCAGGCGCTCCAGATCATGGGGCAGCCGATGGCGGTGATCCCGCTGCTGATGCTGGCGACGACCGGCCTGCCCCCGGCGGAAGGGCCATGGGCTTCGGCGATGTTCAACACCGTCAAGGGCTTCGCGGCCGCGCTGGGCACGGCCATCGTCGAAGGGCTCGGCACGGTCCGGGAGCATTATCACTCGGAAATCCTCGTCGACCGCTTGGGACTGCTTGGCATGACGCCGGACGCTTCGGCGTCTGCCGATCTCGCCGAGCGCATCCGTGCGCAGTCGGTCGTGCTGATGTCGGCCGACCTCTATCTGGTGATGGCCGCGATCGCCGTCGGGCTGATCCTGCTCATCCCGATCATGCCGACCCGCATCTATCCGCCGCGCGCCATCGCGCCGGCCGCCCCCCGCTGAAAGCACCCGCGCATGGCCTACCGCCAGACCCGCAAGCATGCCCTTATCGCCACCACTGCCATCGTGCTTGCCGGCACGGCGGTCGGCGGCGCGCATCTCGCCTGGCCCGCCGGCAAAGTGTCCACGGATGACGCCTATGTGCGTGCGGACGCCACCCTGGTCGCACCGCGTGTGGCGGGCCAGATCGCGGAGCTTCTAGACCATTTCCGCTTTACGTGAACTCATACCCTGAGTTGGCGAGGTAGTTGCGGCACTCGTCTGGGCCGAAGCGTTCGAGGAGTTGGCCGATGGTGGTCCAGAGTCCCTCCTTGGTGCGGGCCGCGGCAGCCCGGAGCAGGGTCTTGAGCTTGGAGAATGCCTGCTCGATCGGGTTCAGGTCGGGCGAGTAGGGCGGCAGGTAGAGGACGCTGGCACCGACAGCCCTGATGGCTTCGGCGACACCCGCCACCTTGTGGGCGCCCAGGTTGTCCATGACCACCACGTCGCCGCGCCTGAGTGTGGGTGCGAGGAACTGCTCGACGTAGGCCAGGAATGCGGAGCCGTTCATCGGCCCGTCCAGCACCAGCGGCGCCACCAGCCCGGTGCTGCGCAGACCTGCCACGAACGTCGTGGTGCGCCAGTGCCCGTGCGGCGCGGCCGTAACCAGTCGCCTGCTCCGCGGCGCCCAGCCATAGCGGCGCACCATGTTCGTGCTGGCGCCGGTTTCGTCCAGAAACACGAACCGCTCCGGGTCCATGAAGCGCTGCCACACGCGCCACATGCGGCGATGCTCGGCCACGTCCGCCCGGTCCTGCTCGGCCGCCCTCAGGCTGTTTTTTTGTGCGACAATCCGAGCCGGCGCAGCGTCGACCAGATCGTGGTCAGGCAACCCGCCTCGATGCCGCGCTCGGCGAGCCCGGCTTTGATCTCGGCCAGGGTGATGGTGCCCTTGGCCGCCACCAGCTCCCGCAACAGGTCCTCGTGTCCGGTCAGCAGCGGTTTGCGGTAGCCGCCGATCCGCGCCGGTGCCGTGCTACCGGTCTCGCGCACCCGTCGGACCAGCTTGATGGCCGCAGACTCGCTCACGGCAAAGCGTCGCGCCGCCTCGCGGGCCGAACTGCCCGCCTCAACCGCCTGCACCAGGCGGCGACGCAGGTCCTGCGATAACGGTGCGGCCATCTCATCCCTCGCTGCTCCAACAGCAGCGTCGAATCAGATCACGCGAGTCCGCGCAACATCAAAGTGGTCTAGTCGACGACAATCAGCCGGTGACGGCCGGTCAGCTCCTGGCGCGGATCGACGATCGCGATTATCGCGCCGCTCTGGCCAGCGCGCAGGCGGACGTCACGGTCGCCGAAGCGGACATCGCCAATTTCGATGCGGAAATCGCACGGCATCCCGCACTGGTCGCGCAAGCCGAAGCGACGTTACGGGCCGACGGTGCCGCCGCCACCTTCGCGCAGGCCAATGCGGTGCGGTATCGCAACCTATCGACGGGCGGCGCCGGTACGACCCAAGAACGACAGCAGGCGGACAGCACGCTCGCCGAAAAGCTCGCCGCAACCGATCATGACCGTTCGGCGCTGGCCGCCGTGCGCCAGCAGATCGGTGTGCTGGAGGCCGGGCGGGCCAAAGCGGTCGGCGCGCGAGCGCGCGCGCAGGCCGCTTTGGATCAGGCCAAGCTCAATCTGAGCTATAGTGAAATCCGCGCGCCGGTCGATGGCATTGTCGGCCAGCGCACCGTCCGGGTCGGCGCGTTCGTCGCCGCGGGCACGCCGCTTCTCGCGGTCGTCCCGCTGGCCAAGGTCTATGTCGTCGCGAACTTCCAGGAGAACCAGCTCGCCGACATGCGGCTCGGCCAACCGTCCACCATCCGCGTCGACAGCCTCCCGGGCTTGACGCTCAAGGCGCATGTCGACAGCCTCGCCCCGGTCACGGGCCTCGCCCTGGCACCGATCGCGCCGGATAACGCCACGGGCAATTTCACCAAGGTCGTGCAGCGCCTGCCCGTCAAGCTCACCATCGATCCGGGACAGCCCGAAGCGGCGCGCCTCCATGTCGGGCTGTCCGTTGTCCCGACGGTGGATGTCACCGCCAAGGGTGGCGCAGCCCTGAGCCGGACGGTGCAGCGGTGAGCAAAGCTTCTCCCCTGCGCGTTTGCGCGCCGCTCGCCTCGGCGGCGGCGCTTCTCGCCGGATGCACCGTCGGGCCGGACTTCGAGCGCCCCGTGGTGGCGACGCCGACCGCTTTCTTCCGGGTCGACACCACCACCGCGCCGAGCCGGCCGGCCGCATCACCGATCGTGACCGACTGGTGGACGCTGTTCCGCGATCCTGTGCTGACCTCGCTCGAAGGGCGACTGTCCGAGGCCAACCTCGGCCTCAAAGCCGCGACCGCGCGGCTGCTTCAGAGCCGGGCGCAACGGCGCATCGCGGGCGCGCGCGAATATCCCAGCGCCGGCGCTGCCGGCTCTTACTACCGCGAGCGGGCCAGCTCGAATGGTATCCTGTCCTTGATGGGAACCAGACCGGCCGCCTCGCAGCCTCAGTCGGCGGCCGGGACCACGCCGTTCGGTGTGGCGAGCCTGCCCGGGGCGGACGGATCGCCACCCTACGATCTCTTCCAGGCCGGTCTCGACGCCTCATGGGAGCTGGATCTCTGGGGCCGAACGCGGCGCAGCATCGAAGCCGCTGACGCGAGCCTTCAGGAGTCGCTCGAGGATCGGCGCGCCCTGCTGCTTTCCGCACAGGCGGAATTGGCACGCGACTATATCGACTTGCGGGCAACCCAGACACTACTGGCGATCACCCGGCATAATCGCGATGTCGCCCGCGACAGCGTCAAGCTGACCCGATTGCGGTTGATTCAGGGCGTCACCACCAACCTGGACGTCGCCGATGCCGAGGCACAGGTCGCGACCGTCGACGCGCAGGTGCCGACGCTCGAAGCGCGGCGCGACGCCCTGATGAACGCGCTCGGCCTCCTGTTGGCGGAGCAGCCCGGCGCCCTTGCCGGCGAGTTGGCGAAAGCGAGCGATATGCCCATCTTGCCGGCTCGCGTTCCCGTCGGTCTGCCATCGGACCTCGCGCGGCGGCGACCCGATATCCGGCGTGCCGAGGCCGAGCTGCATCGTGCGACCGCCTCGATCGGCGTCGCCAAGGCCGATTTCTTCCCGAGCATCTCGCTGACCGGCAGCTTCGGCACGCAGTCGCTGGCGCTCTCCAACCTCGGGAGCTGGGCGTCGCACCAGTTCGTCGTCGGTCCGTCCATCTCGCTGCCCTTCTTCGAGGGGGGTAGGCTTAAGGGCACGCTGGCGCTCCGCACCGCCGAGCAACAGGAAGCCGCGATTCTGTTTCAGCAGACCGTGCTCAAGGCATGGTACGAGATCGACGACGCCTTCACCGCTTATGACGCCGAACAGCGGCGGCGTGATCGACTCGCCGAAGCGGTCCGCCAGAACCGGATTGCTCTCGCTGTCGCCCAGCGTCGCTATACCGAGGGCGCGACCGACTTCCTCAACGTCCTCACGATTCAACGAGCCCTGCTGGAGGCGGAAAGCGGTCTGGCAACGAGCAGCGGCCAGGCTGCCGGCAATCTGATCGCGCTCCTGAAGGCGCTCGGCGGCGGCTGGGAAACCACATTCCCGGACACCCGGCTGCCCGGCAACACGAGCAATAGCAAAGGCACAGGATCATGATCGACGTTCCCGACGTACGCCAGTTCCGGATCCACGACGTCACGCGATTTCCGATCGTCGAGGTCCGCCCCGGCGCCGTCCGCCCTGGCTACGGGGCGGACTGGATACGCGAGATGGAGCAGCTCATCTCGGGCTCGACCGCCTTCGTGCTGCTCTATTCCCAAGCGCAGCACACAGAGGAGCATGAGGATTTCAAGCTGCGCGGCATCTGGATGAAGGCCAATAAGGCGCGGCTATCGACTCTATGTACGGCGGTCATATGGGTCGAAGCCGACGAAGGAAAGCGAGCGGCCCTTCGGGCGCAGTCGCTCGGCGCGCAAAGGGCGTTCGGCGTGCCGATCAAGGCGTGCGCGACCAAGGATGAGGCCGTCAATCGCGGTTGGGAGCTGCTGTTCGGCCGGAACGAGGAAACGGATGGGTCCGCGCCGAATGGGACCGAGCGGGGAATGAAGGCCGGTCATGTTCGGTAGGATGCTCGTCGGCATCGATGGGTCCGTCTTGACGGGGAACGTGGCCGCCCTCGCCGCTGATCTTGCGAAGTCATGCGGTGCCGCGCTGCATATCTTCTGTGCCATCGACCCGGCCTATTTCATCGAAGAGCCCGATGGCGAACGACCGAGCCGCGCGGACGAGATCGACTATCCCGCTGCCGCCCTGGAGAGCGAGAGCGCGGACGATCTTGTGCGACGGCAGGTAGCGGAGTTGCGTTCGGTCGGGATTGATGCCGACGGCTCGGTTGCCGAGGGCATGCCAGTCGCCGCAATCCTGCACGCGACCGCTACCCACGGATGCGACGCGATCATCATCGGGCATCGTCATTTATCATGGCTCGGTAAGATCACCGAACGCTCCATCTGCCATATGCTGCTCGAGCAAGCGGCGGTCCCTGTCGTGGTCGTGCCCGCGAACAGGTGATCGCTCAGGAGGGCAGGCACGCGGAGACGACTACATCAGCCGTTTTCGTCGTCATGCCCCACTTGATGAGGGAGCGGCGCTCCGGAAGAAGGATCGAAACATGCGCGTCGTCGATGTCCGGGAGCACACGATCACCGTTTCCCGCTACGCCGATCCGGCTATTCCATCAGGTGGGCTCACCACCAGTCTGGTCGCCGTCACGACCAACGTCCTGCGAGGCGGTCGGCCCGTTGTCGGGTACGGCTTCGCTTCGGTGGGACGGTTCGGCCAAGGTGGCCTGATTCGAGAGCGTTTCGCCCCGCGTCTCATCGCTGCCGAAACGCTTGCCGGCGACCCCGACGGGGACCTGGATCCCATGCGGGCGTGGTCGGCGATGATGCGGGGAGAGAAGCCCGGGGGTCATGGCGAGCGCTGCGTGGCCGTGGGCACGCTCGATATGGCGATCTGGGATGCCGCCGCGAAGATCGCGGATCAACCGCTGCACCGATACCTCTCGGCGCGGCTTGGCCGAGCTCCGCATCCTTCACGCGTGCGCGTATACGCCGGCGGCGGGTATCAGTATCCGCATAACGATCTGGCTCGCCTTTCAGACGAAATCCGTCAATTCAGAGATCTCGGCTTCATGCATGCCAAGATCAAGATCGGTAATGCGAACCTTGCACACGATCTGCGACGCATCGAGGCTGCAGCAGCGCAGCTGGCGAGTCCGTCGTTCCTTGCAGTTGATGCGATGAACTCCTACGGCTCGGAAGGCGCAATCCAAGCCGCACAGGCTCTTGCACCGCTCGACCTGTGGTGGTTCGAGGATGTTTGCGACCCGCTGGACTTCGAGACCCTATCGCATGTGTCGTCGACCTACCCGGGGCCGATCGCGGCGGGCGAAGCTTTGTTCTCAAAGGCCGAGGCGAGACTGCTCGACACCTACGGCGGTCTGAGGGGAGAGCGGGACATCCTGCTGTTCGATCCCGTGCATTGCTATGGCTTGACGCACTACATCGACATCGTTGCAGACTTGACGGGGCGTGGATGGCCGCGATCCGCCTTCTGGCCGCATGGCGGCCATCTGTTCGGCTTGCATGTCGCGGCAGCTCTCGGTCTTGGCGGGGCGGAGATCAACCCATTCGCGTTCAAGCCCTTCCGCGGCACGTCGCCCGGTATGGGGATCGTCGATGGCCTCGTCGGATTGCCCGAGGCGGCCGGCATCGGTTTCGAGATGCACGCCGAGGCGTGGCAGGAATTTCAGCATGTGCGCGAGGACGCATGACGCTCGGCCGGAGCGGTGGCAATGTCAGCGAGTCGCCGTCCAGCGGCGGTCTTCAAGATGTCGATCAGATCTCCCGCTGTGCCGGAGGGCTTGGCCTGTACCAACATCCGCAACTCGAGCGTAGGCAGGCGTGGCAGGAGACCATCCAGCCTGGGCATCTCTGTCGGTACAGCGTGGGCGGTGCGAACGGTGACGCCGAGGCCAAACCGAAGCGCCGCCCAGACACCGGGCAGGCTGGGGGTTGTGAGCGACAACCGCCACGAGATCCTGGCGTCATCCAGGGACTTCAGTGCGGCTTGCCGGAACAGACAAGGATGATCGAACAGGACGAGCGGTAGCCCGCCGAGGTCCGCGCGAAGCAGCTCGATAGCGTCCTCGTGGCCAAACCAGTGCATCGGCAAGACGGCCAGGAGTTCCCCGGTTGCGGCACGGCCCGGTTCAGCGAAAGCGAGCGCAACATCGAGCCGTCCGGCCTTGACCTCTTCCTCCAGGGCGTAGTTGCGGCCCGCCCGAACAGCCACATGCGTGTTCGGGCGGATCTGCGAGAATGCCGCGAGGGCATCGGGCATGACATCCTCGAAGAAGTCCTGTGGTAAGCCCAGCCGGATGGTCGGGGGCGGCTTGGCAGCACCGAGCGCCGCTCCGGCTTCGTCGTGCAGGGTCACGAGCCGACGCGCGTAGGCGAGAAGAGCTTCGCCCGCTTCGGTCGGGACCAGCCCGCGCCCGCTACGCTGGAAAAGAGGATGGCCCGCCTGCTCTTCCAGGCGCTTCAACTGCATACTGACCGCCGATTGCGACCGGCCGAGCTGAACGGCCGCGCGTGCGAAGCTGCCGAGGTCGATGCCTACGACCATGGCGCGCAGCCCTTCGAGATCGAAGCTCGGTCGCATGTATCCGATTTCCTAAAGCGTGATTTCCGACATATGCGATATTCGAAAGCGCGCTTGATGGATAGGCTCGCCCGGACAGCAGGAGCTTTCCCATGGCGACATCGCAGGCGATCGGCTTCATCGGTCTCGGCACCATGGGCGCGCCGATGGCACTCAACCTGATCCGGTCCGGCATCCCGCTCGTCGTGTGGAACCGGTCGGCGGCGCGATGCGAACCTTTGGCGCGAGCCGGAGCGCTCGTCGCCGACGCTGCCGCCCATGTCCTCGACCGGTGCGACACCGTCATCCTGATGCTTGCGGACGAGGCCGCGACGGACGCCGTCCTCGGTCGCGGCACCGCCGACTTTTCCGGTCGGGTTACCGGCCGCCGGGTCGTGGCCATGGGCACGATGCCGCCCGGCTACTCGCGCGATCTCGCCGCGGACATCCGCGCCGTCGGCGGGCGGTACGTGGAAGCACCCGTCTCAGGCTCGCGCAAGCCGGCCGAGGCCGGGCAACTCGTCGGCCTGCTGGCAGGGGATGCCGACGATCTCGCCGTGGTCCGCCTTCTGCTCGCACCACTGTGCCGGCAAATCTTCGAATGCGGCGCCGTGCCCGGCGCTCTCCGGATGAAGCTTGCCGTCAACGTCTTCCTGATCACCCTCGTCACCGGCCTCGCGGAAGCGGCGCACTTCGCCGCGCGGCATGGCCTCGACCCGGAGCACTTCGTCGCCATCCTCGACGCCGGGCCGATGGCCAGCGACGTCTCGCGCATCAAGGCGCCGAAGCTGATGCACCGGGATTTCGCGCGCCAGGCCGGAATCTCCGATGTCCTGAAGAACAGCCGCCTCGTGGTCGAGGCCGCCCGCGACGCCGCCATCGCCTCGCCGCTGATGAACGTCTGCCTCGCGCTCTACGGCGAGACGGAGGCGCTGGGGTTGGGCGAAGACGACATGGTCGCCGTCGTTCGGGCGATCGAGGAGCGGACGGCGATTGCGTCGTGAGCGACTTCCTGCTCCTCTGCCTGCCGATCTTCGGCATGGTCGCGGTGGGGTGGATGGCGACCGCCGCCGGGGTGACTCCGCCCTCGGCGCTCGACGTCCTCGGCGGCTTCTCGTTCCGCTTCGCCCTTCCTGCCCTGGTGCTACACCTGATCGCGCGCGAACCGCTCGCCGCCCTGTTCGAGCCGGCCTTCTTCATCGGCTATCTCGCAAGCGGGTGTCTCGTGTTCGCGCTCACCTTCGCCGTGTTCCGCAAAGCCCGACGGGTCGGAGCGGCACGCGCGAGCGCCCGCGCCACCACCGCGAGCGTCGGCAATCTCGGCTTTCTCGGACCGCCGATCGTCGTCGCCTTTCTCGGGACGCGCGGCACGGGCCCGCTCGCGATGGCGATCGTGTCCGAGGTGATGATCGTGATGTCGATCGGCGCGGTCCTGATAGCGGGAGCCGGCGACCGCCGCCTCGGGACGCTCCTCGCCAGGAGCACGATCGGCAATCCGGTCATCGTCTCGATTCTTCTCGGCACCGGGATGGCCGCGGCCCGATTGCCGCTGCCGAAGGCCTTGGACGACTTCCTCGCCCTTCTGGGTGCATCGGCCGCGCCGACCGCGCTTTTCGCGGTTGGAGGCACGCTTGCCGTTCTGCGCATCGACCGGACGCTCGTCTGGGTCGCGGTGGTCATCGCCGGCGTCAAGCTCGCGCTCTATCCAGCGACGGTCTGGTGCGTGCTGGCATTGGGCTTGGGAATGGACCCGTTCTGGTCGAGCGCGGGCGCGCTGATGGCCGCCTTGCCTTCCGCCGGCAGCAACTTCGTCCTGGCGCAGCGCTACACTGACGATGCCGACCAGACGTCCGCGGGGATCGTGCTTTCGACGATGATCGGTATCGTTACGGTGCCGCTCGTCGCATCGCTTGTGCTTGGCCGATAAGACCGATGTTCCCATCCCAAGCTTGCACCGGTGAATATAGCCTATGGGCGAGTTCCATTATCGATTATGCCATCAATTCAATTGGATTATTGTTCGCATCTTATCCTTGTCACGAAGCTAAGTTCTTTTTCAGAAATTCGGTGTGGCCGGCAGGCGGAAAGCAAACATGCCGACGTGAGCGCGTATGGCAAAGCTCCCTACAAATATAGAGCTTCGCCATCTTCGTTATTTTCTCGCGGCTGCCGAATACGGAAGCTTTCGAAAGGCCAGTCTGGCGCTCGCCGTGCAAGAGTCATCGGTCAGCCGCCGCATCCGAGATTTGGAAGATCAGTTGGGTGCATCGCTCTTCCGGCGTCACAATGGCGGGGTTCATCTCACTCTGGCAGGCCAGAAATTCCTTCCCCAGGCTCGTGCGGCGATGAAACACCTCGGCGATGGTGTTGAAGACGTCAGCGCAATCGGACGAAGCGAGAGTGGGCGCATTCGTGTCGGCATCTTCTCCTCCCTTGCCTCAGGTTTTCTTTGCGAATTGTTTCAAGCCTTCGACGCGGACAGGACAGGTGTGCATGTCGCTTTTAGCGATGGCCATCCGACCGAACACATCGCGGCTGTGCGTCTACACCAACTCGACGTTGCCTTCGTCGCTGGGACCTCGCAGCAAGCCGGATGTGAGACCATGCATCTATGGTCTGAACAAATTTTCGCTGTGCTGCCGACGAACCACCACCTCGCCATGTATCCGTCGCTCACCTGGCCGCAATTGGTTGGGGAGACTTTCATTATAAGTGAGCAGGCACCAGGCCGCGAGATCCACGACTTCCTGATCACCCGCATTTCCGATCTGGGACGATATCCGGAGATCGACAGGCAAAATGTCGGGCGCGACAACCTACTATCGTTGGTGGCGATCGGGCGCGGGCTCACGCTCACCAGCGAAGCGACGACATCGACCTACTTCTCAGGGCTCGTTTATCGACCGATTGCAGGCGAGCAGTTGCCGTTCAGCGCCGTGTGGTCGCAGAAGAATGACAATCCTGCGTTACGTCGGCTACTCAGCATGGCGCGGGTCAGACGCAAGATCGTGAAAGCCGGCAGATCGCCTATTGCGTCTACTGTTTCTGCGTTGTCCGGCGAGCTTTCGCAAACGCTCGATCCGTCGCCATGAACCGCTCCAGCATGGGCGCGATCAGCCGCGGTGGGTCGGCGGCGGGTTGTTCGCTGTCGCGGGCGAGCACCTCGGCATAAGCGATCAGGTCGCGGTGCAGGCCGGCGGGTAGCTCCAGCGTGATCTTTACGGGCTTGTCGTCGACGATCGGCCCGAGCTTCAGCTTCACCATAATATCAACCCCTATACGGTTCGAGGACGAGATCGCGAGTGACCAGCACGCGGACCGGAAAGCCAGGACGGATGGTCAACGTCGGCGCGATGTCGAGTTGGCGACCGACTACTTGTCGCCCGGTCTGGCTGATGCCGTCAGACGCGCCCTGTCGCAGCGCGCGCACGAGGTCGCTGTCCTGGCCCGACGTGCCGGCCTGTGCGCCGACCGACAGCAGCGTGGAGAGGCCGGCGGCCTTCGCCAGATCCCACCAATGATGGTCGACACCGTCCTCCAGACCGGCATAGCCTTCGGCGTCGGCGCCAGGCTGGCGTTCCAGCACGATCGAGCGACCGTTGGGGAAGATCAGACGCATCCAGACCAGCAGCACCCGACGCTGCCCGAAGCCGACGCCGTTGTCGTACTGTCCGACGACGCGCGTGCCCTGCGGCACGAGCAGGATGCGCCCCGTGGGGCTGTCATAGACGTTCTCGGTCACCTGGGCGGTGACCTGCCCCGGCAGGTCGGAGCGGATGCCGGTGATGAGCGCTGCGGGGATAACGGCGCCGGCCTGGAGCACGTTCGGCGAGGCCGGCGCGGCGACGCGATCGGGAGAGACCGTGCGCTTGTCGGGCGCCTGGTCAAGGAAGGCCTGCTGGCGCTGCTGCGCCGAAGGCGTCGCCGGTTGCGGCGCGAGGCCGAGGCCAGCGAGGTCAAGCTGTGCTGGCGCGGTGGGAGCGGCCGGAGACGGAGCGGCGTTGTCCGCCAGTCGTGCCTCGGTGCCGGCAAACAGCTTGGCGGTGCGGGCCGCCTCCAGCTCCTGCCGGCGTCGCTCCGCGTACTGACGCCGGCGCTCGTCCTCTGGATCAGGCGCAGTCGACCGCCCCGGCGATCCGATGGCGGGCGTCGCTACAGGCTGGCCACCGTTCTGCGCGCTGAGGATCGGCCGGCCGAGATCGCCCGGCAGCGGCGGTCCGAGCTTCGGCACGCCGGTGTAATCCTTCGGCAGCGCGTTCAGCCCGTCGGGTGTGTTGCGGTTGCCCGTCGCGAGCAGTTCCTCCGATGCCTTGCCGCCATGCTGGCTTTGGAGCCCGTAGACGAGCGCGCCGCCGACGCCGAGGCCGGCGGCCAGCCCGAGGCCCGCCAGCACCTTGCGCGACAGACGGGTCACCCGCGGCGGCTCGGCGCGCAACCGCATGGCCGCGGCCGGCTCGCCGGTCAGCGGTCGGGCCTCGTCGCTTGCCGCGGCGGCCGGCTCCGCCTCCTCGTTCCGGATGTCGTCGGCGCTCATGAGTTCGGCCGCCCGTCGGTGCGCACGATGCGCACGCGCTGCTGGTTCTTGGCCGAGCCGAACCGTAGCTCGGCGGCGGCGAACAGCCGGTCGACGATCATGTAGTTGCCGCGCACGCGATAGTTGACCAGTTCGGAGGTGTCGCCCTCCGGCCCGACCACGAACAGCGGCGGCATCTCGCCCTGCGCAATGCCGCGTGGGAACTCGATGAACACCTGCCGCCCGTCGTCGAAGGCGCGCAGCGGCCGCCAAGGCGCACTGTCGCCGGTGATGGCATAGCGGAAGTTGAGGCTGCCGAGATCGACGCCCGACGCCACCGGTTGCGCCGCCACGGCCTCGGCGTTCTGCCGCCGCAGCACGATGAGCTGGTCCTGCGGATAGGACCAGGAGACCGAGGCCATGTAGGTCCGCTCGGTGGCGCGCAGTTCCATATGGTAGGTGCGCCGATCGGTGTTGATGACGAGGTTGGTCGTCAGCTCCGGCCGCGTCGGCTTGACGAGGATGTGGACCTGCTTGGTTGCGCCAGTGCCGCTCTCGGTGTCGCCGATGATCCAGCGCACCGTGTCGCCAGCCGCGACAGGCCCGGAGCCGACGAGCTGCTCGCCGGGCTGGAGGGCGATGTCGGTGATCGAGCCCGGCGCCGCATAGAGCTGGTACAGCGCGCCGGCTATGAAGGGATAGACCTGCACCGCGTTGATGAAGCCGTTCCGGACCGGCTGCATGCGCGCGGCGGCGTTGGCGAGCGCCACGCGCGCGGTCGGATCTGCGGCCTCCGGGGTCGGCCGGCTCCGCTCCACCGGCTTCAACTGGCCGGGCAGCGGTAGGGGCTTGGGCAGCTCGACCACGGTGACGGGCGCGGGCGGATCGACCTTCAGCGTCGCGGGCGCGGCATCGTCATAGGCGATCTCGGGCGGCTTCTCGAAATGGGCGCAGCCGGCAAGCGCGGACGTGCAGAGCACCAGGATGGGAACGGCGGGAAGCCGGCGACCCGGCCTCCCATGGTGACGGGACGGTGGGATCATTGGCCGAGCTCCTTGGACCAGTCGATGGCGGTGACGTAGAGGCCGAGCGGGTTCTTCCTGAGCGTGTCGGCGTCGCGCGGGGTCTGCACCGCGACGGTGAGGATCGCCGACCAGCGCTCGGTGGCGGCGAGCGCGCCGTCCTGGTAGCGGCGCTCGGTCCAGGCGATGCGGAACGAGTCCGGCGAGGCGCGGATCACGCTCGACACCTCCACCGACACCTGCACCTTGCCGACGCGGGCGAACGGATCGTTGGCACGGGCGTAATCCGACAGCGCCAGCGCGCCCTTGTCGGAGGCGAGGTCGTAGGCGCGCAGCCAGTTCTGCCGCAGCACGATCGGATCGGCCGGTACTGCGCGCACCTGCTCGATGAAGCGCGCCAGGTAGAAGGCGACCTGCGGATCGGTCGGACGATAGTCCGGTACGGCCGGGGCGATGGCCTGCGCGGCCCCAAGCTTGTCGACCTGCACCACCCAGGGCACGATCGAGCCGTTGGCGGACTGCCAGATCAGGCCGCCGGCGAGGCCGGCGGAGAGCGCGAGCGAGCCGAAGGCCATCAGCCGCCAGTTCCTCGCCTGGACGCGGGCCGAACCGATGCGGTCGTCCCAGGCCTGGGCGGCGCGCTGGTAGGGCGTCACCGGCTCGGGGCTCTTGCCGTAATGGGCGGCGGGTCGTCGGAACGGGATCATGGTCACTCCCCTTGGTCGAGATCGACGGAAGCGCCACCGCCATGGGCGTCGCCGGCCTTCACGGCATGGGCGGCGGCCTGGACGCCGTGCGACGCCTTCTGGCCGCGCTGCATGCGCCTGGCCCAGGCGGGCGGGTCGCCAACGGCTGCGGACGGTGCCGGCGGCGTGGACGCACCATCTGCGGTCGCTGCCTCACCGCTCACGGCCTGCCGCCCGGCGTCGAAGCTCTCGCCCAGGGAGGCGGCGGCACGGCGGAGCGGGCTGACGATCGCGCTGCCGACCTTCGAGGCGCCGGTGCTCGCGACGTTGCCGAGACCGGACGCGACGCCCGCAGCGCCGGCGCTATAGGCGGCGGAGGCTCCGCCCGCGAGCGCCGCGCCGCCGCGCGCCGTCGCGCCGGCCGCGCTCGCCAGTGCCGCACCTCCCGAGGCGACACCACCGACGGCAGCCGCACCCGCCGCGACCATGCCGCCGGCGGCGAGCCCGGTGCCGATCGCCGCGCCCGCGCCGAGCTGTGGGCCGCCGGAGACGAGACCGCTGGCGATGCCGGGGCCGAAGATGCCGAGGCCGAGCAGCGATAAGGCGGCGAGCACGATCGCCATGGCGTCGTCGATGGTCGGCGAGACGCCGTTGAAGCCGCGGGTGAACTCGCCGAACAGCGTCGAGCCGATGCCGACGATGACGGCGAGCACCAGCACCTTGATGCCGGACGAGACGACGTTGCCCAGGACGCGCTCGGCCATGAAGGCGGACTTGCCGAACAGGCCAAAGGGGATCAGCACGAAGCCGGCGAGCGTCGTCAGCTTGAACTCGATCAGCGTGACGAACAGCTGGATCGCCAGGATGAAGAAGGCGAGCAGGATGAGCGCCCAGGCAAACAAGAGGCAGGCGATCTGGATGAAGTTCTCGAAGAACGACACCCAGCCCATCAGCGAGGAGATCGAGTCGAGCAGCGGCCGGCCGGCGTCGAGCCCGGTCTGTGCCACCTTGCCGGGGCGGAGCAGGTCGGCAGCGGTGAAGCCGGTGCCGGACGCCTTCAGGCCGAGACCGGCGAACGAGTCGAAGACGATCTTCGCCAGGTTGTTCCAGTTGCCGATGATCCAGGCGAAGACGCCGACGAACAGCGTCTTCTTGACGAGGCGGGCGATGATGTCGTCGTCGGCGCCCCACGACCAGAACAGGGCGGCGAGCGTCACGTCGATGACGATCAGCGTGGTGGCGATGAAGGCGACTTCGCCGCGCAGCAGGCCGAAACCGCCGTCGATGTAGCGGGTGAAGACTTCGAGGAAATGGTCGATGACGCCGGTGCCGCCCATGTCAGCGGTCCCCCGCCGGGCGACCCGCACCGAGGAAGCGGGCGCGGTTCTCCGCCCAGGTTCGCAGGCAGGCCGGATCGTGCTCGGCCGCTTCGCCGAGAAGCTGGCAGCGGGCGAGGTCGGCGCGCAGCGGATCGGCTGCGGCCGGAGCTGCCGCGACGGCCACGGCCGCGACTGGCGCCTCCTCCTTCCGGGTCATCTCCACCGCCGTCGCGGTGATCGCGACGGCGACGAACACGATGGCGCCGATGCGCGCGAGCGTCTTGCCCTCCATGACAAGCGCCCTCAGTTGCGGCCGTAGAACATCTGCGCGTTGCCGGGCTGGTAGCCCGTGCCCGGCGTCAGGAAGCGGCGGCGCTGCTCGCGGCCCTGCTCGGCGGCGGTCGCCTGTTCGGCGTCGTGCAGCGCCTGCGCGCGGCCGTTGGCGGCGACGACGGCGGTGAGGTCGGCGAGCTGCTGCGCCTGGAGCGCGAGGAGCTGGTTGCCGGCCTGCGTCGCCTGCAAGGCGCCGGTCGCCGCCTGCGAGCGGGTGACCAAGCTCGCCATCTCCGCTCGGTTGGTGTCGATGTTGCCGACGACCCCGGCCTGCACGCGCATCGCATCCTGCAAGCCGCCGACCGTCGTCTGCCAGCGCGAACGGGCGTCGGCGACGAGCTGCGCGTCGGTCGCCGAGAGCGAGACGCTGCCGTACTTCTGTTGGAAAGCCTGATCGATCGAGCGCACGTCGTAGGCGATGGTCTGCGCCTGGGAGAGAAGCTGCTGGGTGCGGCTGACCGACTGCTGGAGCTGCTGGAGAGAGGAGTAAGGCAGGCTCGCGAGGTTGCGGGCCTGGTTCATCAGCATCTGCGACTGGTTCTGGAGCGACGTGATCTGTTGGTTGATCTGCTGAAGCGCGCGGGCGGCCTGAAGGACGTTCTGCGCGTAGTTGGACGGATCAAATACGATGATGGCCTGTGCCGGCGTCGCGAGCATCGGCGCGACCAGCACGGGAGCGATGAGCAGCGCGGCAGCAAGCCGCGCCGCGCGGGAACGGCGCGGAATCATGGACAGGTCTCCAGGTTGGTGAGGTCGGGGACGAGGTCGGCAGCCCAGCCGGCGCCGCGATGGCGCAGCCAGGAGGCGAGGAAGCCGTCGCGGCCATGCTCCGCCACGATGGTGGCGATGGTCTGCTGGTCGGTGCGGGAGGATGCGGCGCAGAGCGCCAACGCCACTTCGCCGAGACCCAGCTCGAACAGCCGGTTGCCGCGGCGAGACTGGCAGTAGTAGTCGCGCTTCGGCGTCGCCCGCGCGAGGATCTCCATCTGGCGGTCGTTGAGGCCGAAGCGCCGATAGATGGCGGTGATTTGCGGCTCGATCGCGCGCTCGTTGGGGAGCAGCAGCCGGGTCTGGCAGCTCTCGATGATCGCGGGCGCGATGGCGCTGCCGTCGATGTCGCTGAGCGACTGCGTGGCGAAGATCACGCTGGCGTTCTTCTTGCGCAGCGTCTTCAGCCACTCGCGGAGCTGGCCGGCGAAGCCCTCGTCGTCGAGCGCCAGCCAGCCCTCGTCGACGATGATGAGGGTCGGCGATCCGTCGAGCCGGTCCTCAATGCGGTGGAACAGGTAGGCGAGCACGGCCGGCGCCGCGCCGGTGCCGATCAGCCCCTCGGTCTCGAACGCCTGGACCGTGCCGAGCCCAAGATGCTCGTGCTCGGCGTCGAGCAGCCGGCCGTAGGCGCCGCCGACGCAGTAGGGCCGCAACGCCTGCTTCAAGTCGTTCGACTGCAGGAGCACGGCGAGGCCGGTGATCGTGCGCTCCTCGACCGGAGCGGTGCTAAGCGATGTCAGCGCCGTCCAGAGGTGCTCGCGCACGTCGGGCGTGATCGGCACCCCCTCGCGGATCAGGATCGCGACGAGCCAGTCGGCGGCCCAGGCGCGCTCCGGCACGTCATGGACGCGGGCGAGCGGCTGGAGCGCGACGCCGTCGTATGTTGGGTCTAGTGGCGCTAGCGCCTGGTCGATGGCGTCCTTGATGTCGTCGTTGCCGCCGAGATCATGCCAGTCGCCCCCCATCGCCAGCGCCGCGGCGCGGATCGAGCCGCCGAAGTCGAAGGCGAACACCTGCGCGCGGGCGTAGCGGCGGAACTGGAGGGCCATCAGCGCCAGCAGCACCGACTTGCCCGCGCCGGTCGGGCCGACGACGAGCGTATGGCCGACGTCGCCGACATGGAGCGACAGCCGGAACGGCGTCGAGCCTTCGGTGCGGCCGTACAGCAGCGGCGGGGCGTCGAAGTGCTCGTCGCGCTCCGGCCCGGCCCACACCGCCGAGAGCGGGATCATGTGGGCGAGGTTCAGCGTCGAGACCGGCGGCTGGCGGACGTTGGCGTAGGCGTGCCCCGGCAGCGAGCCCAGCCAGGCATCGACCGCGTTGATCGTCTCCACCATGCAGGTGAAGTCGCGGCCCTGGATCACCTTCTCGGCGAGCCGCAGCTTCTCGTCGGCGATGCGCGGGTCGTCATCCCACACCGTCAGCGTCGCGGTGACATAGGCGACGCCGGCATAGTCCATGCCGAGTTCCTGCAGCGCCATGTCGGCGTCGTTGGCCTTGTTCGAAGCGTCGGTGTCGACCAGCGCGCTCGCCTCGTTGGTCATCACCTCCTTGAGGATGGCCGCAACGCTCTTGCGCTTGGCGAACCACTGCCGCCGGATCTTGGTCAGCAGCTTGGTCGCGTCGGTCTTGTCGAGCAGGATGGCGCGGGTCGACCAGCGGTACGGGAAGGCGAGCCGGTTCAGCTCGTCGAGCAGCCCGGGCGTCGTCGCAGTCGGGAAGCCGGTGACGGTGAGGACGCGCATGTGCCGGTCGCCCAGCATCGGCGCCAACCCGCCAGTGAGCGGCTGGTCGGCGACGAGCGCGTCGAGATGCATCGGCGTCTCGGGCACGCGGACGCGATGCCGCTTGGTCGAGACGCAGGCGTGGAGGTAGGTGAGCGTCTCGGCATCGTCGAGCCAGCGGCAGGCGGGCATGAAGCCCTCCACGAGCTGGAGCAGCCGGTTGGTGCGGTCGACGAAGCCGGCGAGCATCTCGCGTGGGCGCGACTGACTGTCGGCGCGGTTCTCGTAGAGCCAGGCTTCTGAGCGCGTCGCGGTCTCGGCCGGCGGCAGGAACAGCATGGTGAGGAAGTAGCTCGACTCGTAATGCGCCCCGGCCTCTTCGAACGCAGCACGGCGCTCGGCATCGACCAGCGCGGAGGCCGGATCGGGGAAGCGGCTGTCCGGATAGCGGCCGGCGGGATGGCGCTGCGCCTCCACGAAGATCGCCCAGCCCGAGCCGAGGCGACGGAAGGCGTTGTTGAGGCGGCCGGCGACGGCGACCAGCTCGGCCGCGACGGCGCTGTCGAGGTCGGGACCGCGAAAGCGCGCGGTGCGCTGGAGCGAGCCGTCCTTGTTGAGGACGACACCCTCGCCGACGAGCGCCGCCCAGGGCAGGAAGTCGGCGAGCCGGGCGGCACGGCTGCGATACTCGGCGAGGTGCATCATGGTCGTGCCCCTCAGACCGACAGGTGGCCGGGAACGCGCAGGTGCCGGCGCACCACGTCGACGAAGAGTGGGTCGCGCTTGGCGGCCCACACCGCCGCCATGTGGCCGACCGCCCAGATGGCGAGCCCGAGCAGCCACAGCCGCAGGCCGAGCCCGACGGCGCCAGCGAGCGTGCCGTTCATAATGGCGACGGCGCGCGGCGCGCCGCCGAGCAGGATGGGCTCGGTCAGCGCGCGATGCACCGGCACGGTGAAGCCCGGCACCTCGGCCGTGGCGTCGGCGATACCGGCCATCAGACCAGCGCCCCGCCGCCGAACGAGAAGAACGACAGGAAGAACGAGCTGGCCGCGAAGGCGATCGACAGGCCGAAGACGATCTGGATCAGCCGGCGGAAGCCGCCAGAGGTGTCGCCGAAGGCGAGCGTCAGGCCGGTCGAGATGATGATGATCACGGCGACGATCTTGGCGACCGGGCCCTCGATCGACTGGAGGATCTGCTGGAGCGGCTGCTCCCACGGCATCGACGAGCCGGAGGCGTAAGCGGCCGGCGCGGTCATCACGCTGAGCGCGGCGGCGGAGGCCGTCAGCGCGAGGCGCTGGCGGGCATGCGAGAGGGTATGGGTCACGACTGGTCTCCTGGGGTGAAGGCTGCGGAGGGGATGAGCGGTGCGGCGCCGGAGCCGGCGGTGGTGGTGGTGGCCGGCACGACGCGGTAGTCGCCGTCGGGACCGAGCCCTTCGATGCGGGCGAGTTCAGCAAGCCGCCGCTGCGAGCCGCGGCCGGCCAGCACCGCGACCATGTCGATCGTCTCGGCGATCAGCGCGCGCGGCACCGTCACGACCGCTTCCTGGATGAGCTGCTCCATCCGGCGGAGCGCGCCGATGGCGCTGCCGGCGTGGATCGTGCCGATGCCGCCGGGATGGCCGGTGCCCCACGCCTTCAAGAGGTCGAGCGCCTCGGCGCCGCGCACCTCACCGATGGGTATGCGGTCGGGGCGCAGGCGCAGCGCCGAGCGGACGAGGTCGGACAGCGAGGCGACGCCGTCCTTGGTGCGCATGGCGACGAGGTTCGGCGCAGCGCATTGCAGCTCGCGCGTGTCCTCGATCAGCACCACCCGGTCGGGCCAGTGCGCGACCTCGGCGAGCAGCGCATTGGTCAGCGTCGTCTTGCCGGTCGACGTGCCGCCGGCGACGAGGATGTTCTTGCGCTCGCCCACCGCCAGCCGCAGCAGCGCGGCCTGGGCAAAGCTCATGATGCCAGCGTCGGCATAGTCGTCGAGCGTGAACACCGCGACGGCTGGCTTTCGGATCGCGAAGGCGGGCGCAGGCACCACCGGCGGCAGCAGGCCCTCGAACCGCTCCCCCGTCTCGGGCAGCTCGGCCGAAACGCGCGGCGCCCCGGCATGGACCTCGGCGCCGACATGATGCGCGACCAGGCGGACGATGCGCTCGCCATCGGCGGGATCTAGCCGCTCGCCCGTGTCGGCGAGACCGTCCGATAGGCGGTCGATCCAGAGCCGCCCGTCGGGGTTCAGCATCACCTCGACGATTGTCGGATCGTCGAGGAACCGGGCGATGGCCGGGCCGAGCGCAGTGCGCAGCATTCGCGCGCCACGCGATCTCGCCTCCGATCGTCCGTGCTGGACCACGCTTGCAACCCCGTCGTCATGAGACCGCACCGTGCGGCCCTGGATCGGGGTCGAGTAGAAGAGGCCTCAAACGGTCGAGTTCAACAATTTTCGGTCGTCGTAGTAGTGTAGCGTGCAAATACAGGAGAACGGCGGTTCCGAGTTTTGGAACCGTCGATGACGGCGCGCCGCCATCGACTCAAGTGCCTTCGCTAATATCGTCCGGTATCTCTTGCAGCACGCTGCGGCCCTTCTGAAGCTGCCGCGCCAACGTCAGGATGAATCCATCGAACCGCTCGCGTCCCTTGATCTGCGCGGCGGACTCCGCGTCCTTCCCCAACGGCGGCGTGATCGTCAGCCAGAAGCGTACGAACAGCGCCAGCATATCGGCGGTGATACGCTGATCGCGTTCGACCCGCGCCATCTGCCGCCCAAGCTTGTCGAGGCGGCGGGTGAAGGCCGCCTCGCGCTGGTCGAGCGCGTCGGGCGACAGGAACGTGGCCACGGCGGCCTCGACGATCGCTGAGCGCGGCAGCCGCTTGCGCTCGGCGAGTTCGTTGATACGCCCGATCATCTCGGCGGGCAGCGTCAGGTTGAGACGGTCGCGCATGGCGGTCACAGCTCCATGCCGTCGCCGGGATCGAGCGAGACCTGCCGCGCGAGCCCGCGCATCTGCTGACGCATCGCGCGGGCCTGCCGGGCGGCATCTTCCTCCTCGTCATCCATCATCACCGCGAACTCGTCGGCGGGTGCCTTCGCGATCTCCGGCGCGATGGCGACATGCTCGGGCAACTCCGGCTCGCGCCGCAGTCCGGCATTCGCCTTGTCCGCCTCAGCCGCACGGGCCGCCGAGAGCAGCGCCGCGTCAGGCCCGATCGGCGCCAGCCCGGACCAGCCGTCGATCCGCTTCGTGCGGTTGGACTTCGCCGGGTCGGGCGGCGGCAGCACCCGCTCCTTGAACCGGGCGTCCTCGTAGTAGCGCGCCTTCTTGGCCCGGATCGGCGGCGTGCCCGCCACCATGACGATCTCGTCGGCCGGCGGCAGCTGCATCACCTCGCCGGGAGTGAGCAGCGGGCGCGCCGTCTCCGAGCGCGACACCATCAGGTGGCCGAGCCAGGGCGAGAGCCGATGCCCCGCATAATTCTTCTGCGCCTTCATCTCGGTCGCGGTGCCGAGGGCGTCCGACACCCGCTTGGCGGTGCGCTCGTCGTTGGCGGCGAAGCTGACGCGGACATGGCAGTTGTCGAGGATCGAGTTGTTGGCGCCGTAGGCCTTCTCGATCTGGTTCAAGGACTGCGCGATCAGGAAGGCCTTCAGGCCGTAGCCCGCCATGAAGGCGAGCGCCGACTCGAAGAAGTCGAGGCGTCCCAGCGCCGGAAACTCGTCGAGCATCATCAGGACGCGGTGCTTACGCTCCTTGGCGTGCAGGTCCTCGGTCAGGCGGCGGCCGATCTGGTTCAGCACGAGGCGGATCAGCGGCTTGGTGCGCGCGATGTCGGAGGGCGGCACGACGAGGTAGAGGGTCGCGGGCGCGGCCTCAGTGACGAGGTCGGCGATGCGCCAGTCGCAGCGCCGCGTCACCTCGGCGACGACCGGATCGCGGTAGAGCCCGAGGAACGACATGGCAGTGGACAGCACGCCCGAGCGCTCGTTGTCGGACTTGTTGAGCAGCTCGCGCGCGGTCGAGGCCACGACGGGATGGACGCCCGCTTCGCCCAGGTGCGGCGTGGTCATCATCGCCTGCAGCGTCGCCTCGATCGAGCGCTTCGGATCGGACAGGAAGGCGGCGACGCCGGCGAGCGTCTTGTCGGCCTCGGCATAGAGGACGTGGAGGATCGCCCCGACCAGCAGGGAGTGGCCGGTCTTCTCCCAGTGGTTGCGCTTCTCGAGGCTGCCTTCCGGGTCGACCAGAATGTCGGCGATGTTCTGGATGTCGCGGATCTCCCACTCGCCGCGCCGGACCTCGAGCAGCGGGTTGTAGGCGGCGGACACGGCGTTGGTCGGATCGAACAGCAGCACGCGGCCGTGGCGGGCGCGGAAACCCGCGGTGAGCTGCCAGTTCTCGCCCTTGATGTCGTGGACGATGGCCGAGCCCGGCCAGGTCAGCAGGGTCGGAACGACGAGGCCCACGCCCTTGCCCGAGCGGGTCGGCGCGAAGCACAGCACATGCTCGGGTCCGTCGTGGCGGAGATAGGCACGGTCGAGCTTGCCGAGCAGCACGCCGTCGGCGCCGAGCAGCCCGGCGGCCTTCACCTCCTTGGCTTCCGCCCAACGCGCCGAACCATAGGTCTCGACGCGCTTGGCTTCTCGCGCCCGCCACACCGACATGCCGATCGCGACCGCGATGGCGATGAAGCCGCCGGACGCGGCGATGTACGCACCCTCGACGAAGATCGCCGGCGCGTAGGCGTCATAAGAGTACCACCACCAGAAGAAGGCGGGCGGCAGGTAGACGGGAAACCGCAGCAGCGTGAACCAGGGCGGCCCCAGTTCGGGCTGGAAGGCGAGGCGCCAGGCGACCCACTCGGTCGCGCCCCAGACGCAGGCGAGCACGATCAGGAAGACGGTGAGGATCTGCCCCCAGAGGATCTTGGTGGCGGTCATACGCCAAGCACCTCGTTCATATGCCACTCCTTTCGTTCAGAGACTAAAGGCCAAGGTCGCGCTTGCGCCCGAGGCTCCATTCGATACCGCCACCGTCCTTGGCGACGCCGGTGACGTGCTGGCCGAGCTTGCGGTCGAGTTCCTTCGCCCAGGGCACGAGCTGGAAGCCGAGCCCGTCATCGACCATGGCGAAGCGACCGGAGGAGAGGACAAGCTGGCGGCGGTAGGTGCCGGCGACATGCTCGCCGGCCACTGCCTTCATGTGCGGCAACCCGGTCTCGGCCGCGAGCCGCTCGCCGACGGCGTCCAGCTCGCGCTGGCGCAGCGTCACGATGAGGTCGCGCTGGAGGAGGATGCGCTGGCCGTCGCGGCGGCCGAGCCCCTGGCCGGCGAGATGCTCGGCGCGCGCCTGCATGGCGTCGCGCGCCTCGCCGCCGAACCCGCCGGCCGACAGCGGCATGCGCTCGCGCTCGACCAAGCGATGATCGAGCCACGTCGCGCCCGGCGCGGTGACCTGCGCAGCGAGATCGAGGTCGGAGCGCGTCGCCAGCACCAGCGTCGGACGCGGATCGTCGGCATGCCCGAAGCGCCGCACCTCGACGATCCCGCCGGCCGGCGGCGCGTGCTCGAACGCCTCGATGCCGCGGAAGCGGACATGGTGGGCACGGCCATCGGTGCCGTCGATCACGGCATACGCCTCGCCGGTCAGCTCGTCATGCAAGCCGCGATCGACCAGCCGGCCGATGATCGGGCTGCCGGCCCCGCCGCCATCAATGGCATAGTCGGCCAGCCCACGATCCTGGCCGCGCTCGGTGAAGGCGCAGTGCATCGTCTTGATGATGTCGCCGCGCATCCCGAGGTCGCGCAGCCGCTGCTCGGCGTCGAGCCCGACCATCCATTCTCCCGGCGCAGCGGGACTGGCGAGGCCCATCGTTTCCAGATTCTGGAGCCGCCCCACCATCAGGCGCCGGATCTCGGGATCGTCAGGACCGGTGCGCTCGGGACGCAGGTCGATCAGCCCGACATCATCGGCATGGTAGCGGATCTCGCCGTCGAGCCGCGTCCAGCGCTCAGCCGTGATCTCCTTCTCCAGCGCGCTCCGCACCTCGTGCTCGGGCTTCGGACCGAGCTCGATCGCGACGAGGTCCTCGGCGCGCGAACGTAGCCCGCGACTGATATAGTCGCGCGAGATGACGAGGTCGGCGCCGGTGTCGTCGACGCCGCGCACGAGCAGGTGGACGTGCGGGTTGTCGGTGTTCCAGTGATCGACGGCGACCCAGTCGAGCTTTGTCCCGAGGTCCGCCTCCATTTGCTTCGCCAGGTCGCGGGTGAAGCCCTTCAGGTCCTCCATCCCGGCGGCGTCCTCGGGCGAGACGATGAAACGGAAGTGGTGGCGGTCGCCCTCGCAGCGGTCGGCGAAGGCGCGGTCGTCGGCGCGATCGGTGTCGGCGTCGAACAGGACGCCGCGCTCGCCGTTGCGGTTGACGCCGTCCCGTTTAAGGTAAGACAGGTGCGCCGACAGCGGCGCGGAGCGGAACGCCTTGCCGGCATGACGGGCGATGCGCGCCTTGACCACTACGCGGCGGTTCGAGCCGAACAGGCGCGAGCGGCCGAAGGCGGCCCGTCCCCGGCCGAAGGTCGAGCGGCCATAGGCGAACGCGCGTTTGCCGGCGGTGAAGCTGCCGGTGTGCCCGGCCTTGCGCGCGGCGCGGATCACCTGGTCGATGACGCTCTTCGAGCCGCCGGACGGGCTGGAGCGGATGCGCCCCGGGCGGACGCGCAGATCGCTGTCGCGCTCGCTCACGATCGCCCTCCGACGAGGGCGGCGGAGCAGCTGTGCATACCGAAGCGTTGAAAACGCTGGGAAAAACCGGGCAGCATGCCCGCGACCGACCGCCGTGCACGGAAGAAAGTCAGTCGCGTCAGCGACTTACGACGATCCGGACAACGACTTTTATCTCGCCCTCTGTCGGTCGTCTTTTTCCGCTTCCACCTCCTTACCGCCCAACAGGCGCTGCGGCCCGCCACGGCGCGCCAGTCTACGATCGCTCCGAGGTCAGCCAGTAACGCGGCGAATAGACCGGTAAACGTGCACGAAAGCGGCGCCAGAACGAGCATTGGCACGGCGGCCCTCTGCGCCGTGATCGGTGTATCGAGCATCACGGTCATCGCGACTCTCCAAAGCCGGGTCGCGCGACGAAGAGGCCGCCCGCCTGCGGTACGATCGCGGAGACATCGTGCACGCCGGGGGTCGCCGGGCTGCGATCGTCCTGCGTCCCAGCCATCGCCAAGTCAGCTGCCGGCCTGCGCTCCGATTGCGCGGCGAACAGCGACGCACGGGTCCACGCGAGCGGATCGGCGGCGGCCAAACGGATCGGACCGCTGGCGGTACGGCCGTCGATCGCCGGAGCGAGCGCGGCGACGTAGGCGACCGTCTCCGCAGGCAAGGCGCGTCCGGAACGCGACGCCTCGTACCGCCCCGGTCCGGCATTGTAGGCGGCGAGCATGGCGTCCACGTTGCCGTAGCGGTCGAACATCGCGCGCAGGTACGCCGCACCGGCGAGGATGTTGGCGCGCGGATTGTAGGGGTCAGATCCGAGCGCGTGCCGGCTGCTCAAATACGTCCATGTGGCGGGCATGATCTGCATCAGCCCCATCGCGCCCTTGCGCGAGACGGCGCGCGTGTCGCCGCGGCTTTCGACCCGCATCACGGCACGGATCCAGTTCTCCGGGATGCCGAACCGCTGCGCCGCCTCCGCAATGTGCGCGGCGAACGGATCGCGCAGGGGGATCGACGCGACGGCCGTCTGAGCCGCAGCGGCACCGATATCCGGCAGGCCGAACGGCAGCAGGCCTGAAAGGAGAAGAAGGGCGATGCGGCTGCGGGTCGGCCATTCCCGGCCGGCGGATCGAGTGCGAAGCGGCGACACGGGATCAGCCCCGCTCGCCGCGCTTCGGCGCACGGCTCCAGTGCAGGCCCCAGGCGGTCTCGTCGTCGCCCGAGCGGAAGAGGTTGGCGCGAATGGGCGCGAGAAACACGGGATCGTCGATCTGAACGGCGATGTAATCGCCGGCCCGCTCGCCGCGCCGCTTCCAGCCGGCGCCGACCTCCGGCCCGTCCTCGTCGCCGAGGTGGATGCGATAGTCCGGCGCGGTGTCGGCGTCGGACGGCTCGGCCGGCACGATGACGAACTCGGTGTCGAACGACAGCGTGCGAATGCGGCCGCAGAAGCCGGTCGTGTTGCGGGTAAACTGGCCGATGAGCGGCATGGTGACCTCCGTTAGCGGGATTGCGAAAGCGAGTTGCGGCGAGCGATCAGCGGGTCGCCGCGCGCCAGACGAAGCGGCCGTCGCCGGCCTCGTCGGTGTAGAGCGGCGTCGCCGCGCCGATGACGGTGGCGGCCGGCAGCGGGCCGAAGTAGCGGCCGTCGAGACTGTCCGGGACGGTGGCGTTCATCAGGAACAACTCGCCGTCGCCAAGCCGGCGGCAGCCCTGCCAGACCGGCAGCGGGCGCCCGCGCCGGTCGCGATCGAGCGCGTCGCCGAACGGCACGCCGTCGACGGTGATCGAACGGTCCCGGCGGCAGACCTCCTGTCCCGGCAGCGCCGCGATCCGCTTCATCAACGGCACGCCCCGCGGCAGGTAGTGCCGCTCCGCTAAAAAGCGGCCAAGCGGCTCCGGCGGCCGGACGGCGACGAGATCGCCAACCTCTGCCTGCGTGTCGGGATGCAAACCGTAGAGCCCGACCGGCACGCTCGCCGAGGCGTTCCAGATCAGCCTCGGCGTCACGCTTATGCAGGCGAGCAGCGCGACCAACAGCACGGCGAGGTAGGTCACGAGGACATAGCCGCGACTGCTCATCGCCCGACGCTCCGCCGCAGAAGGAAGGCCCGGTGCTGCTCGGCCGTGTACGGGCGCGGCTCGTACCCGACACCAATTCGGCTGTGGACATGCCGCCAGTAGTCGGGCGCGACGTCGACCGGATCGATGTGGATCGCCTCGATGGCGTCGATGTGCTGAAGGACGCGCTCGACCTTGGGCCAGCCCTCGATCTTCAACAGGATCGTGCCGCCCGGCCGCACGAACGGCAGCGTCTGGAACGCGGTGCCCGGTTCGACCGCCTGCACGATGTCGATGCGAGAGATGATCGTGCCGTAGTCGTTGGCGGCCCAGCGCACGAAGCCGAAGACGCTGCCGGGCCGGAACGACACGACACGCCGACGGCGATCGAGGATGCGATCGGCGGCGACCGCGCCGAAGCGGATCCAGTTCTCGATGCGCTTCTCGACGAAGGTCAGCTCGACCTGCGTCAGGCCGTCGGGCGGCGGGGGCGATGCCCGCGCGATGGCGACGCCGGGCGCAGCGATGCCGGTCATGGCTGGTCTCCTGATGTGGGCGGGAACTCGCGCGCGAGCAACTCGCGCAGCATGTCGGCGACGGTGATCCCGCGCCGGAAGGCGGCGATCTTGATCCGGCCGCGCTGGTCGGGCGTGACGTCGATCGTCAGCCGGGCGGTAAATGCGGCATCGGCTGCGGCAGCGCCCGACGGCGCCCCGGCCGTCCTGACCCAGCGCTCCGGGTCGGCAGGCCGGGCGGCAAAGCCACGACGGGCTGGACGCTCGCTCATCGCGCTGCTCCCGTGATGCTGAGGCGCTCGATCTCGTCCGCAAGCGCCGCGATTTCGCGCGCAGCGGGCGTGTCACGGTCGATCTCGGAGACGAGCCGGCCGGCCTGGGCGGCCGCCGCGAAGGCGACGCGCTGACCGATCGTCGTGGCGAGCACCGGCGGATCGTGGTCCGCGAGCGTTTCGGCGGTCTCGCGCGCCATGACGGTGCGCGCGCCGCAGCGGTTGAGGACGAAGCGCGCGACGAGGTCGGGCCGGTAGAGGCGGGCCTCGGCGACGAGCGCCAGCATCTCGGCCGACGCCCAACCGTCGAACGGCGACGGCTGCACGGGGATCAGCACGAGGTCGGCGGCGAGCAGCGCCGAGCGCATCAGCCCGGCGACACGCGGCGGCCCGTCGATCACGACGTGATCGACGCCGCGCGCTAGTTCGGGTGCTTCCCGGTGCGACGTGTCGCGCGCCAGGCCGACGACGCCGAACAGCCGGGGCGCACCGTCCCGGCTGCGCGCCTGCGACCAGTCTAGCGCCGAGCCTTGCGGGTCCGCGTCGATCAGCGTGACCCTCTTGCCCCTGCCGGCCCATTCGCCGGCGAGGTGCAGCGCCAGCGTCGTCTTGCCGACGCCGCCCTTCTGGTTGAGCAGCGCGACGATCATGCCGCGCTCCAGCAAGGTGCGGCAGCGCTGCGGCGACGACGGCGCGCTTCGATCGTAGTAGAAACGGCGGGATGCGTTAGAAGAATTACGAAGTAATTCTGGTTAGTAGTGTTAGAGGGCGCGCAAGCCGCTGACTTCGCACGCTGAATCGGCGATTTCGGTCCCCGATAGCACGAGCCTGCGGTCCCCGATGGCACGAGGGTTCCGGTCCCCGATAGCACGAGGGGATTCACAGCTTATCCCCAGGTCGGGACGCGCGGCGGGGACGCGGTGTGTAGCAGAACGGCGGCAGCTCGGTCGGCGCGAACGACAGCCGATCCGGCACGCCGGACGCGGTCTCTATCGCGAGGCGGTAGCCGGGAAGTGGTTGCAGTCGCACGATCTCGCGCAGGTCGTAGGCGAAGTGCTTGAGCGGCGAGAGCGAGCCGGACTTGGCATGGAGATGCGGGAGATCGAAGCTCCAGCCACCTTCCTGCCGCCCGCCATGCTTGCGCACGAGGCGGTACAGCCAGCGCTCCAGCCCGCCGGTCAGGTCGAAGTACGCCCGGTCGATGGTGAGGACGAGCGCGTCGTCGAGGACGGCGGCGAAGAACCAGTCCGGCAGGATCAGTTCGAGCCCGAGCGGCCTTCCATGCGCGTCGGCGCGCTCCTTCCACTCGTTGATCCAGGAGAAGCGGTGCAGCCGCCGTTCGGTCGGCTGGCGGATCGAGGTCGCGATGGTCGTCGACTGGAGCCGGTCGAGGGCGGCCTTCAGCCGGTCGTAGTCGCGTAAGCTGACGCCGCGGCCGATGAAGTTGAGGATCTCGTAGGGTGTTGTCGCCATGAGGCGCGAGGGTTTCAGCCCGGCGTCGCGCGCCTCGACGATCTGGCTCGCCGCCCAGATCAGCACGTCGGCATCCCAGATGGTCGCCATGCCGTGCTCAGGCACGGCCTCGACGCGGATGACGATCGTGCCGGCGCGGAAGTCGATCGGCGCGAGGCGCTTCGACTTGGCAAGCGAGAAGAAGGGATAGGCCATGAGGTCCTGCGCATCGCGGGGGGCAAGGTCACCGGGCAGCGCTCGGAATAGGTCGAGCTGCGCGCGTTCGCCGGCGTGACGGGTCACGAGCGGCGGCGTCAGCGAGCGTAGCGGCCGGGCTGCGGGACGGCGGGCAGCGCATGGCGCTTGGCCGGCAGCACGCTACCGCGCGGGTCGGAGGTCGAGGTGACGGCGCCTCGTGCCGTCCACGTCTCGAGATCCTCGACCGAATAGACGACGCGGCCGCCGAGCTTGCGATAGGCCGGACCCGTCCCGTAGGTCCGGTGCTTCTCCAGCGTGCGCGCGGAGAGGCTCAGGAACTCGGCCGCCTCCTTGGTGCGCAGGTAGCGCGGCGGCAGAACGGCGGGATCGGGTCGCATGCGTCGGCCTTTCGTGAGGATCGCGCGCACCGTCGGACAGCGGCGGTGGACAGGGGTCACGATGGCGAAGCAGCGCCTGCGAGGCGGAGCGTGATTTCGAGGGGGTGCGAAATCACGCACCGGTTGGCTCAGTCGCGCGCGACGACGATCATGCGAGCCCCGCGATCTCGCTCTCGTCGGCGATCAGGGTGTCGCGCCGCGATCCCGCACGATGCGCTCGGCGATAAAGTCCACCAGCACACGCACCCGTGCCGGCATGGTGGACCCGCCGACGAACAGCGCGTGCAGCGGTTCGCGATCCTGCGGGTTGAACTCCTCCAGCAGCGGCACGAGACGCCCGGAGGCGAGATCGTCCTGTACGGCGAACGTGCCGATCCGCGCGACGCCGACGCCCTCGCGGGCGAGCTGGGCGATGGCCTCGCCGCTATTCGCCTCGATCGTGCCTGTGACGGACAAGGCCATGTCCTTACCGTCGTGTCGGAACGGCCAGCCGGGCTCGGCACGCCGGAAGCTGAAGCTGATGCAATTGTGCTCGAACAGGTCCTCCGGCGTGAGCGGCGTGCCGTGTCGAGCGAGATAGTCGGGTGACGCCACCACGACGCGGCCCGTCTCGCCAAGCTTGCGCGCGGTCAGCGGGCTGTCGGCGAGCTGGCCGAAGCGGATCGCCACGTCGGCTTGGCCGCCGAGCACGTCCACCACCTGATCGCTGAGGTTGAGATCGACGAGGATGCCGGGATGGCGGCGGGTGAACTCGCCCAGCATCGGCACGACGTGGAGGCGCCCGTAAGCGAGCGAGGCGGTGACGCGCACCCGACCACGGGGAGACGCCTGGTCGGCGATCTCGTCTTCCACCTCCGCCAGGTCGGCGAGGATGCGGCGCGCGGCGCGGAAATAGGCTTGTCCCTCGGTGGTCAGCGACAGCGAGCGCGTGGTGCGGATCAGCAGACGAACGCCGAGCCGCCGTTCGATGCGCGCCAGGACGCGGCTGATCGCCGAGGTCGTGAGGCCGAGGGCACGGCCGGCCGCCGAGAGGCTGCCATGCTCGATGACGGCGGCGAAGACGCCCATCTCGCCCGACCGGCCGCCAAGGTCCATTCTTGCCTCCATGACAACGCTGCTGGTCCCAATCTGCGGCTACCGATGAGGGATGCAAGCCGTCATCTCACGAGGAGCAACAACGAGAGCCTTGGTATGCGCCTCAATCCTCCACTTCTCGCCCTGGCGCTCGGCGCCTTCGGCATCGGCGTCACCGAGTTCGCGCCAATGGGCATGCTCCCGCTGATCGCGGCCGATCTGGGCGTCTCGATCCCAGCCGCAGGTCTGCTGGTCAGCGCTTATGCGATCGGTGTGCTAGCCGGCGCGCCGCTGCTGACGCTCACCACCGGAAGGATCGACCGGCGGACCTTGCTGATCGGGCTGATGGGCATCTTCACCCTGGGCAGCATCCTGTCTGCGCTGGCAAGCGGCTACTGGATGCTGATGGTCGCGCGCGTCGTCACGTCGTTCAACCACGGCGCCTTCTTCGGCGTCGGCGCCGTCGTGGCGGCGAGCGTGGTGCCGCCGGAGCGACGTGCCGGGGCGGTGGCGGCAATGTTTTCCGGGCTGACCATCGCGACGATCGGCGGTGTGCCGCTGGCGACCTGGGCCGGCGAGGTGCTCGGCTGGCGAACGGCTTTCGCGGGCATCGCGGGACTCGGCGCCGTCGTGATGCTGGCTCTACGTTTGGCGTTGCCGTCGATGCCCGGCGGCGCGGGGGGCGACATGATGGGCGAGGTGCGCGTGCTCGCCCGTCCGCCTGTGGTGGCGGCGCTCGCGCTGACCACCATCGGGTTCGGCGGCGTCTTCACGGTCTTCACCTACATCGTGTCGATCCTGCGGGACGTGACCCACGCCTCGACCGGCTTCGTGACGGCGATGCTGATGCTGTTCGGCGTCGGCGCCACGATTGGGAACGCCCTGGGCGGCCGCCTAGCGGACCGTTCGGTCGAGCGGACGCTCGGGATCATGCTGGCGCTCTTGACCGCGACGCTGGCCGCGTTCGCCGTCCTGATGCATTGGCCGGCGCCGGCAGCCGCCGCGATCCTGGTCTGGGGCATCGCCAGCTTCGCGATCGTGCCGCCCTTGCAGATGCGCGTGATGGAAGCGGCAGCCGACGCACCGAACCTCGCCTCGGCGATGAACATCGGCGCCTTCAATCTCGGCAACGCGATCGGCGCGGCGCTGGGCGGGGGCGTGATCGAATGGCGGCTCGGCCTGCCAGCGGTGCCGATCGCCGGCGCCGTGATGGCAGCGGCGGCGCTCGTGATGCTCCTGGTGTTCAGTCGGCGAACCGCACCGCGTTGGCAAAATGCTCAGTGCTGACGGCGATGTTGCAGGAGCTTGCGGTAGCCGCCTCTCGCGAAAGGGTCACGCCTTGATCGCCGCCTCGGCGGCACGCGAAATTTAGAACTTCGGCGATCTCAGCCGCCGCCGGCCGGTCGGGCACAGCTGAACGAAGAAGGGAGATCGGCACCCGTTCGAGAGTCTGGATCCCCTTCCAGGTAGCGGCCTTCTCCGATTATCTCGGTGCGCCAGCGCCGTATTGCTCGTCGGTCACGGGTTCTAGCCAAACGACATTCGCGCCGTCGAGCGCCTCCTGCACGGCAATATGGGTCATCGCCGTCGTCGGCGTGGCGCCGTGCCAATGCTTGTGCCCAGGCGGGCACCAGATCACGTCCCCGGGCCTGATCTCGACTATCTCTCCGCCCTCGCATTGCGTCCAGCCGCAGCCGGCGGTGACGATCAACGTCTGGCCGAGCGGGTGGGTGTGCCAGTTGCTACGGGCGCCCGGTTCGAATGTCACCGCGGCGCACGAAACCCGGGCTGGCTCCGGCGGCACGTTCAGCGGATCGATCCGCACCGTTCCCGTGAAATACTCGGCCGGGCCAGCCTGCGAGGGTTGGGTGCCCGCACGTTTCAGTTCCATGATCGTCTCCTTCTCGTTTCAGCTGTAGGGTTGGCGGTCGACACCGGAAGCGACGTTGGCGCCGACGGGGTGACCGGCGTTGTTCATGACTTCGCCAAAGACGGCTGCGATCGCGATCGCAGCGTCGACGCGACGGGTATGGCCAGCAGTGCCGCCGCAGCGGCGGCAAGAAAGACGCTGTGGATCCCCGCGTGGGCCGCCAGCCAGCCCAGCGCGGGGCTGCCGAGCCCCAGCGTGAGATCGAGGAAGGCGTTGTAGGTCCCCATCGCGAGCCCGCGCTGGTCGGGCCGCGCGCGTCGTACCGCCTCCAGACCGAGGCTCGGGAAAACCAGGGAGAAGCCTGCGCCCGCGACCACGGCGCCGATCGCCGCCACCATGCCCGAACCGGCGGTTCCGATCACGAGGAGGCCGACCGCCTGCGCCCCCAGCGACCATGTCGCGACCCGGGCACCGCCCAGCCGATCCGGCAAGCTGCCGCCGACCAGCCGCGTCACGATCAGCGCGACGGCGAAGCCTGTAATGACGAGCGGTCCGCCCGACCAGCCGTGAAGCGCGAAGAGCAGCGTCAGGAACGCCGTCATCGCGCCGAAGGTGATGCCGCTCAGCGCGAAGCCCACGCCCGGAAGCGCCACGGCGCGGGCCACGTCCGCTATTCGGCCCGCCGGGGCTGCGGGCGGCGCCGCCGCGGCAAGTCTGACGATCGGCAGGAGCGCGAGCAGCGCGAGCGCCAGCGTCGCGAGCGCGATGCCGGTGAAGGCGAACCGGGCATAGACGAGACCACCCAGGGGCGCGCCGATCGCCAATGCCGCGAACATCGCCATGCCGACCCAGGCGATGACCTGCGCCGAGCGATCCGCCGCGACGAGGGTGAGGCCCCACAGGATCCCCCCTGTTATGACGAGGCTTTCCGCGCCGCCGAGCAGTCCGCGTCCGACGAGCAGCACCGCCACCGACCAGACAGGACGGTCGAGGACCGCCAGCGAGGCGAGATAGCAGGCGCTACCCGCCATCGCGGCGATCAGGCCGATTGTGACCGCTCGCTTGGGGCCGTCGCGATCGGCGAGCCGTCCGGCCCAGAAGCGCGAGACCAGCGCCGCCGCGAACTGGCATCCGGCGACCAGCCCGATCACGAACGGGCCGAAGCCGAGCCGATCATGAACGTGGAGCGGCAGGACCGGCAGCGTCATGCCGACGGAGGCGAAAAACAGGAACACCGCGACCATGACCGGGATTGCCGGACGAAGGCCCGTCGCGCGGCCGTCGCTGCTTCTTGGACCGGTTGAAGGTATCGGCGGGGCTATCGCGGATAGATCGATGGCGTCCTCAGTCACTTGCCGCTCCCCTCCGCCTTTCCCGCACGCTCTGCCAATACGCGCTTGACTACAGGCAATGCGGAGAAGGTGTTCGGCCAGCCCGCATAGAAAGCGAGGTGGGTGAGCATCTCGCTGACCTGACCCGCGGTCAGACCCTGATCCATGCCGCGGTTCAGATGGTAGGCAAGCTGCTCGGCCTTTCCGTCGGCAATCAAAGTCGCGATGGTGACGAGACTGCGGTCGCGCTGTGACAGATACGGCCTCTGCCACACCTCGCGGAACAGCAAGCCGTTGGTATAATCGACGGTAGAAGGCGACACTGCTTCGAAATTACTGCGGACGCCGTTCGCGCGTACATCGTCTTCGCTTAAATCGAGCGGCAGAAGGGGACCGAACGCGGGAGGCAGATTGGTCGCGCGGACGCCACGGGCCGCGAACACCTCGCGCATGGGCCCGACCGCCGCCATCGCCTTGCCCCAGCCGGCGTAGAAGGCCGTCTGCAACAGCTCTTCCGACAGTTCGCTGGGTGTGACGCCGTTCTCGATCGCCTGATTGGCATAATAGCCAAGCGCGGGCGACTGCCCTTGCGCGATCAGCGCGGCGATGGTGACGAGGCTTCGGTCGCGCGGCGAGAGACCAGGCCGGCGCCAGACCTCCCCGTAGAGGCGTTGCTGGGTCAATTGCTCCAGGGCGGGTGACGCCTGGCGGACCTGATCGGGCGAGAGGCGTCGATGATCGACATTCGGTTGCTGGATCGTCGTCGGCGCCGGCTCCTGCGCCGAGACGGCGACGGGTGAGCCGGTCGCGACCAGCGCGAAGAGCAAGCCGGCGAGAAGATTGTTTCGACGAAGCATGACGGCACAACGCGCGACAGGCGCGGTCTTTCGTTGAACGCACTTCAACGGCATAGTGAGCGGATGGTGGTATGGCTTCACACCAGCTTGTTTGCGGCGTTCCCGAACCGGCGATGGCTTGTCCGCCCGGACGGACGATCATGACCGCGCCGGTAAACCGCGCCGATCTTGCTGACTTCGCTTATTTCCTCGCGATCGCGCGCCACCGGAACTTCCGGCTCGCCGGCCTCGAGCTTGGCGTCACCGCTTCGGCGATCAGCCATGCTCTCAAGGGGCTGGAGCAGCGCCTGGGCGTGCGACTGGTGAACCGGACCAACCGTTCGGTGATGTTGTCCGCCGCCGGCGAGCGGCTTCATGAGTCGCTGGAGGGCCCGTTCGCGCAGATCGGGGAGGCGGTCGACGCCCTCAACCAGTATCGCGACGCCCCGAACGGCCGCATCCGGCTGAACGTGGTCGGCGACGCGGCGCACCTGCTGGTCGCGCCCGTGATGGGCGAGTTCGCGGAGCGCTATCCCGAGATCGAAGTTGACCTCGTGTCGAGCAACCGCATGGTGGACGTGACCGCCGGCGGGTTCGATGCCGGCATAAGACATGGCGGTACGGTGCCGGAGGACATGATCGCGCAACGGCTTTCGGCCGACCTGCGCTGGATCGTGGCGGCCTCGCCTGCCTATCTGGAGAAGCATGGCACGCCGCTCGCGCCGGCGGATCTCGCCGGCCATTGCTGCCTCGGTGTGCGGCTGGGCGACGAGCGCATCTACCGGTGGGAGTTCGACGGCCCCAACGGCGAGTTCGACCTCGCCGTACCCAGCAACATCGTTGCCGATCACAGCCAGGCGATGATCGCGATGGCGGTCGCGGGCGCCGGCCTCACCTACGGCGTCGACGCCGCGCTCCGCCCATGGATCGAGGCGGGGCTGCTCTCCCCGGTGCTGCTCGACCACGCTGTCACCGGCCCCGGCTATCACATCTATTATCCGAGCCGACGTCAGCTTCCCGCCGCGCTCCGGCTGTTCATCGATCTGATCCGGGAGAGACGACCTCTGGGACTGTGATGAAGAAACTTCATCACTGCATCAAGTCGAACCCATCTTCTGAACACGCAACCGTCGTCCGATCTGATCGCTCTTGCGGTTGATGGAGGACACACACATGCCAAATCCGACATATGACTTTACGGGCCAGGTCGCACTGGTGACCGGTGCGGCGATGGGCATGGGCCTCGCCGCCGCGCGGCAGTTCGCCGAGGCAGGTGCGGCCGTCGTCCTCGCAGATCTGGACGGCGAACGCGCCGCGGCCGAAGCCGAACGCATCGTCCAGGCGGGCGGCACGGCCGTCGCGATCGCCTGCGATGTCGCCGACGAGGGGCAGGTCGCGGCGGCGGTCGATCGGGCGGTGACGGACTATGGCCGGCTGGACATGGCGTTCAACAACGCCGGCATCCAGGTGCCGCCCTCGGACGCCGCCGACGAGCCGATCGAGGAATTCGAGCGTGTCGTCGCGATCAACCAGCGCGGGGTGTGGGCGGCGATGAAGCATGAGCTGCGCGTCATGCGCGGCCAGGGCTCGGGCGCGATCGTCAACAATTCCTCGCTCGGCGGCCTCGTCGGCCTGCCCCAGCGCGCCGCCTATCACGGCAGCAAGCATGCGGTGATCGGCATGACGAGGAGCGCGGGCGTCGAATATGCCCCGCGCGGCATCCGCATCAACGCGATCTGCCCGGGCGTGATCGACACGCCGATGGTGCAGGACATGCTGCAGGGCCAGGCCGAGGCGATGGCCGAGATCAACCGCGACCAGCCGATCGGCCGCCTCGGCACCGCCGACGAGGTCGCCGCCGCCGTGCTGTGGCTGTGCAGCCCCGCCGCCAGCTTCGTCGTCGGCGTCGCGTTGCCGGTCGACGGCGGCTTCACCGCGCACTGATCCTCGCAACTTGCCTGAAGGACGATCCTCATGACCGATACCCCCGCAACCGCCCGCCAGGCCTCCTCCGACCAGGTCCGCGCGGTCTCCCCCGCGCTCGAGGCGCAAACCCAAGATCGCGTCGTCGGCGCGTTATGGAGCCGCCCCGGCCTGAGCCCACGCGACCGCAGCCTCGTGGCCGTCGCCGCGCTGATCGCGGGCGGGCAGACGGGACCGCTCGGCACTTATACGGCCAAGGCGCTGCGCAGCGGCGTGACGCCGGACGAGCTGTCGGAGACCGTCCTCCACCTTGCCTATTATGCCGGCTGGGCGAAAGCGCTGGCGGCGACCGTGCCGATCGCGGCGGTGTTCGCCGAACAGGGCATCGGCGTCGAGCGCCTTCCGGCCGAGGCGCCGAAGCCGCTGCCGCTCGACGAGGCGGCGGAGGCCAGGCGCAAGCAGACGGTGGGCGATCAGTTCGGCGCGGTCGCGCCAGGCCTCGTCGACTATACGACCGACTATCTGTTCCGCGACCTGTGGCTGCGGCCAGACCTGAGCCCACGCGACCGCAGCCTCGTCACCGTGGCGGCGCTGGTCGCGACCGGACAGGTCCAGCAGATCACCTTCCACCTCGGGCGCGCGATGGACAACGGCCTGACCCGCGAGGAGGCGGCCGAGGTCGTGACGCAGCTCGCCTTCTACACCGGCTGGCCGAGCGCGATGTCGGCGCTGCCCGTCTTCAAGGACGTGTTCGAAAAACGCGAGAGCTGAGCGCCGCTGAACCCGAAATCATCGATGGAAAGGCCAGTATCATGATCGCGCAAGAGACCTTCGCCCTCGCAAACGGCGTCGCCATCCCGAAGCTCGGGCTCGGCACCTGGCTCGTCGACGATCGCGCCGTCGCCGATCTCGTCGCCCGCGCGATCGCGATCGGCTATAGGCACATCGACACCGCGCAGGCCTATGGCAACGAGCACGGCGTCGGCGAGGGGCTGCGCGCCGTCGGCGTCCCCCGCGACGAACTGTTCGTCACCACCAAACTCGCCGCCGAGTGCAAATCCTATCCGGAGGCCAAGCGGCTGATCGACGGATCGCTTGGCTCGCTCGGGCTCGACCATATCGACCTGATGCTGATCCACAGTCCCCAGCCGTGGAACGAGTTCCGCAACGGCGATCATTTACTCGAAGGCAATCTCGAGGCGTGGCGCGCGCTCGAGGACGCGCATCGAGCCGGCAAGTTGCGCTCTATCGGCGTCTCCAATTTCGAGCGCGTCGATCTCGACAACATCCTCGACCACGGTTCGGTGCGGCCGGTGGTCAACCAGGTGCTGGCGCATGTCGGCAATACGCCCTTCGAGCTGATCGACTATTGCCGCAGCAAGGACGTGCTGGTCGAGGCTTACTCCCCGGTTGCGCACGGCGCCGTACTCGACAATCCGGCGCTCAAGACGCTGGCTGCCAAGTACGACGTATCGGTGCCGCATCTCTGCATCCGCTACTGTTTGGAGCTCGGCCTGCTGCCGTTGCCCAAGACCGGCAATCCCGACCATCTCGCCGCCAACCTCGCGGTCGATTTCGAGATCGCCGCCGAGGATATGGCGACGCTGAGAGCGGCCGACCATGGCGATTACGGCGCCGCCGCGCGCTTTGCCGTGTTCGCGGGCAAGTCCTGACCAGCCTTCGCGACCCCTTTCAACTCCCGGAGCAGCAGGATGAAGATCTCGATCGTGTTCGAAAGCGGTTACGGCCATACCGCCAAGGTCGCCGCGGCCGTGGCGGAGGGCGCCCGGTCGGTGGACGGCGCCGAGGTGATGCTGGCCCAGGTCGGCGACGACGGTGTCGTCGATTTGGACGCGTTGACGGCGAGTGACGCCATCATCTTCGGATCGCCGACCTACAACGGCGCGCTCGGCTGGCGGATGAAACGCTTCTTCGAGGCGACCACCGGCCCGGTGTGGAGCGACCTCAAGTGGCGCGGCAAGGTCGCGGCCGGCTTCACCAATTCGGGCACGATGAGCGGCGACAAGCTCGGCACGCTGGTCACCATGGCGCTGTTCGCAGCACAGCACGGCATGGTCTGGGTCAATCTCGACCTGCTGCCGAGAAGCGGCGACGACAATGACCTCAACCGCCTCGGCGGCTGGCTCGGCGCGATGGCGCAGTCGGACGACGCCGCGCCCGAGGTGACGCCGCCCCGGGGCGATCTCGAGACGGCGAAGCATCTCGGCCGCCGCGTGGCGGAGGTTGCGGCGCGCCTCGCTCCGGTCGAGGTCGCGGCGTGAGCGCGCCCGACACCTATCGGATTGATGCCGCCGACACGGCGATCCTGTTCGCCCACCTCCAGCCGCCAATCGTCGGCAACGACCGTGTCAATTCGCCCAAGCTGATCGAGGCCGGCGCCGTCGCGCTCGCCCATACCGCGCGGACGCTGGCGATCCCCACCTTCTTCTGCCTCGTGCCGCACGGAGAGGACGGCGCCACCCCGGGGGCGGGCCTCGCTGCCTATGCGCAAGACGGCAACAGCTTCGTGCATCGGCTCGCCAGCCCGTTACTCGATGAACGCTTCGCAGCGGCGCTGGCGGCGAGCGGCCGGCGGACGCTGGTGATTGCGGGCTATTCGACCGATGCCGTGGTGCTGTTCGCGGCGCTCGACGCGCTCGCCGCCGGCTATCGGGTGGTGATCGCGCTCGATGCCTGCGGCTCGCGCTCGTCGCGATCCGAGGCCGCCGCGCTCCGCCGGCTCGAACGAGCGGGGGCGACCGTCGGCTCGGTGCTGGGCACGGTCATGGGTTTCGCGCCCGATTTCGGCGAGCCGCCCGGCAGCGAGCTCTTCGCCATCATCCAGTCGCTGCTCGCGACGCACGACTGACCGGGAGACATAAGCATGGAAACGCGCACGCTGGGCCGCGACGGCCTCCAAGTCTCCGCCTTCGGCGTCGGCTGCATGGGCATGAGCTGGTCCTACGGGCCGCCCAAGGACAAGAGCGAGATGATCGCGCTGATCCGCGCGGGCGTGGAGCGCGGCGTCACCTTCTTCGACACCGCCGAGGTCTACGGCCCGTTCGCCAACGAAGAGCTGGTCGGTGAGGCGCTGGCGCCGTTCCGGGGCGAGGTGGTGATCGCCACCAAGTTCGGCTGGACGAAAGCGCCCGGCGACACCGACCGCTGGAGCGCGCTCGACAGCCGGCCCGAGCATATCAAGGAGGTGGTGGAAGGGTCGCTCAAGCGCCTGCGGGTTGATGCGATCGACCTCTACTATCAGCACCGGGTCGATCCCGAGGTGGGAATCGAGGACGTGGCCGGCGCGGTGAAGGATCTAATCGCGGCCGGCAAGGTCAAGCATTTCGGCCTATCCGAGGCGGGCGCCGACACGATCCGCCGCGCGCACGCCGTCCAGCCGGTGACCGCGCTCCAGAGCGAATATTCGCTGTGGTGGCGCGAGCCCGAGGATACGATCATCCCCCTGCTGGAGGAGCTGGGCATCGGCCTCGTGCCGTTCAGCCCGCTCGGCAAGGGCTTCCTCACCGGCGCGATCGACGCCAATACGAGGTTCGGCGCCGACGACTTCCGCGCCAGCGTGCCGCGCTTCGCGGAAGAGAACCGCAAGGCCAATCAGGCGTTGGTCGATCTCGTCAAGCGCTTCGCCGCCGAGCGCGACGCGACGCCCGCGCAGATCGCGCTCGGCTGGCTGCTCGCCAAGCGGCCGTGGATCGTGCCGATCCCCGGTACAACCAGGCTCGATCGACTCGAGGAGAATCTCGGCGCCGCGACCATCGCCCTGTCGCCCGAGGACGTGGCGGCGCTGGAGGAGGTGTCGTCGCGGATCGCCATCGTCGGCGCCCGCTATCCCGAGGCGCATCAGAAGCTCGTCGGGCGCTGACTGTGGCGCGAACAGGAGATCTGCGATGAAGCCGTCCCATGCCGTCCCTCTTGCGGCGGCCGCCCTGGCGATTGCGGCGGCAGCCGTCCCTGCCGCCGCGGCCCCGCCCGCGCCGCTGGTCGGCACATGGCATCTTGTGCAGATCGAGGAGACGGATGCGGGAGGCAGGACGGTGCGCCATACCGATCTCACGGGCAGCCTGATCTACACCGCCGATGGCCGCATGTCGGTCCAGGTCTCCTATCCCGACGCGCATGTGAACACCGACTATGTCCACGACGGCTACGAGGCGTCGTTCGGCCGCTTCACGGCGGACGTGCGCACCCATCGCCTCGTCCACCATGTCGAGGGCGCGAACATGCCCGCGCTCGTCGGCCGCGACCTGCCGCGAACCTGGCACATCCGCGGGCGACGCCTTGTCATTGGGCCGGTCTCGCCCGCCGAGCATTGGTCGGTGACCTGGGAACGGCAGTGACGTCGCATCCGGCAGTCGAAAGACGAACATGACGGCGTTGAGCCTCGTTCAACGATCCATCGTCCCGGACGATCGTTCCTGCACCACATATCGAAGGACCAGCCATGGATTATCGCACGCTCGGCCGCACGGGCCTCAAGGTCAGCCCGCTTTGCCTTGGCACGATGAACTTCGGCGAGGTCACCGACGAGGCGACGAGCTTCGCCATTATGGACGAGGCGCTCGACGCCGGCATCAACTATTTCGACACCGCCGACGTCTATGGCGGCCCGCAGAAACCCGACATGGAGAAAGGCTACGGCGTCTCCGAGGAGATCATCGGGCGCTGGCTGGAACAGGGCGGCCGGCGCGAGCGGATCGTGGTGGCCACCAAGATCTACCAGCCGATGGACCTCGGCCCCAACGGCCGCGGCCTCTCGGCCTATCATATCCGGCAAGCCTGCGAGGACAGCCTGCGCCGGCTCAAGACCGACCATATCGACCTCTACCAGATGCACCACTCCGCGCCGGACGTGCCGTGGGACGAGATTTGGCAGGCGATGGATCTGCTCGTCGCTCAGGGCAAGGTGCTGTACGTCGGCTCCAGCAACCATGCCGGCTGGCAGATCGCCACCGGACATCTGGCCGGCCAGGCCCGTGGCGGCCTCGGCCTCGCCTCCGAGCAGAGCCTCTACAACCTCATGGAGCGCACCGTCGAGCTGGAGGTCGTGCCCGCCTGCCGCGCGCACGGCCTCGGTATCGTGCCGTGGAGCCCGCTCAATCGCGGGCTGCTCGGCGGCGTGCTCAGGAAGGAGTCCGAGGGACGGCGATCCCGCCCCGACGCCAAGGCGAAGATCGACCGGTTCCGCCCGCAGCTCGAAGCCTATGAGGCCTTCTGCGATGAACTGGGCGCGGCGCCCGCCGACGTGGCGCTCGCGTGGCTGCTGGCGAACACCGTCGTCACCGCGCCGCTGATGGGGCCGCGCACGCTGGAGCAGCTTCGTGGCGCGCTCGGCGCGCTCTCGCTCGACCTGTCGCCCGCCGCGATGAAACGGCTCGACGAGATCTGGCCGGGGCCCGGCGGCGAAGCGCCGATGGCCTACGCCTGGTGAAAAGCGCCACATCTTCGCGCTGGAAGAAACCTCCACGCTTCGGTGCTTCCAGAGACCGACGACATGGCATCACTAGACTATGATCGTCTTCGGCATGATGACTAGCGAGGACGTCGCTGCCGCAGTAACTTGCGGTAGCCGCCTTCGATCAGCGCGCGGGCGTCGCGCAGCAAAGATGAGACGGCGTGACGCGCCGACGAGGCCTGCCACTCCTGACGGTGGAAGCGACCGACATGGAACAGAGCCTGCGCGATCTCCTGCTGGGTCGCGCCGTCGCGATGGCCGTCAATCGCTTGCAGCATACGCCGTTGCCGCTGCCGTTGCTGTCGGGTCAGGCGGGTATCGGCGGGCACGACGCGACCATGAAGGCGGCATAGCAGCCGGATAATAGACTCGACTCGGTCGAAACCGTCGAGCCCCAGTGGCACGAGCGCCAGCAGTGGAGAGCCGCCATCGATCGACATATGCAGCAGAGGTAGGGTTTGACGTCGGCCAAGATCGAACGCAATCGACGATCTTTGCTCGTCCGAACGGCCCGTAACGATGTCAACTGCCGTTGCGATGCCGCGCTGCGCCAGCTCGGGCGATGCCGGTGCGAGGAGGACGACGCTGGTGTCGTCCTCAGGCCGCCAGAAGACGGGCGTATCCGGCGGGGTCGCGAGTGGGTCGACAGGGAAATCGTAACCCCCAGCGCTCGCCGATCCGCGCCGTCATCTCCCCTGCTTCCGTCTCGGCACGTGTGAACGCTTGATAGTCATCGTCATACCGTTCGTTCCGCCGGAGCCATTCCCAGCCGAGGTCAGACGCGCTGAGCTGTTCTGCCCGAGCATAGTCCGCCGAAATGCGCCATCCGGATGGGTCAGGTGTCACTGCGATCCTCCCCTTCGTCTCGCTACGAATTGTGGGAGAGGCAGAGTTCCCGTCTTGGTTGTTCGGCGGAAGTCACTACGTCGGCAATGGGCGATGCCGGAGCGGCATCACGATACGCGCTGGCCCTCGCGGACGAGGTGGCGATAGCCGTGCTCGGTCATCCAGCGCGCACGGGCGAGATGGGTGTCGTGCATATGCCGGCAGCGCTGCGGCTCCTGGGCGGGATCGAGCCCGAACAGGATCTCCACGGCCTCGCGCCAGTCGGCGCCGTCGCGCGAGGCGTCGAGCAGGCGCAGGTAGAGGATCATGTGCTCGCGATCGTAACCGGTCAGCTCGTCGCTGGCCGGCGGATCGTCGAGAAGCTGCGGGGTCCCATGTCCCATGATGCCTCCATTCTGGAGCATTATGCTTCCATTAACCACTGCCTGCATCGACTGCACGATCGAAGCGCCGGGACGTGGACGTCGCGTGCCCGACGTCTTCAGCGACGGGCTGGCTTGGCGTTGTCCTCGTCGGCTGCCTCGTGGAGCAGCAGGACGCCTTCGCCTTTGGCGGTCGAGAGGAGGACGATGCCGGCCGCCTCAAGCGCGCGGCGGACCTGGTCGCGCGTCGACTCGTACACGTCGAGGCCGTTCTCGGACTCGAGGCGCTTGAGCGCGGTGAGCGATACCCGGGCCTCGTCAGCGAGCGTCTCCTGCGTCCAGTTCAGCAACGCGCGCGCGGCCCGCGATTGGCGGGCGGTGATCATCCCTGACCACCACCATCCCGGACGCCGCGCGCTCCAGAACTACGGCTATAATAGTCGTTCCTCTGGTCGATTGCTACCGCGAACGGTGCACGACCGCCGTCGGTCGGTCGCGGCGTTCAGAATGATTCGGCGGATTTGAAAAGCCCAAAGCCCCCGGCCTGTCCGGCCGGGGCCTCGCGCCCGCCTCAGTCGCCCCGCCGACCGTTGGGGCGGGACCAGATCAGCGAGTAGGTCTCGCCGTCCTCGTCGTCGAAGAGGTTGGCGTAGATGGGGGCGGTGAAGCTCGGATCGTCGAGCTTGAGGCCGAGATAGTCGCGGCCCTCGTTGGAGCGCTTGGACCAAGCGGCGCCGATCTCGACCCGGCCGACCAGCACGCGGTGGCTGGGAGCGTTGTCGCCCGAGCGGCTGCTCTCGGGGACGATGCGGACGCCCTTGGCTTGGACGCTGAGGGTGACGATCTCGCCGGTGAACTCGTTCGAGGCGGTCTTCTTGAAGGTGCCGATAGTCGCCATGGGTTATCTCCGTTCCCTGTTCCCGAGCCCGCACCGTTGCGGCCTCGATGGCGATCCCAGGGCCGGAGGCGACCGCCGCCGCATCGCATCGCGACCGGAGCGACAGCGGAGGATGGCGGAGACGCGGCTTTCTTGCCTCGCGAGGAATGACGGCGCAGCCGGCAGGGGAAGAAAGTCGCGGACGCGCCATTGCGGCTCAGGCGGTCGAGGCGCAGCCGTCCTTCGGCCAGATCAGCCCATCACCAGAGGCCGCTCGGAGCGGGAGGCGGACAGGCGAACCCGGGGACGATGGCGACCACCGGCACCGTTCAGACCGAAACGCATGACCCACCGGCAGTGTCATCGAAAACGACCGCGGCTGCGCTCCGCATAGTCGAGCGACGCCGCTCCAAGAGCAATCACACCCCGGCCTGCCTGCTGGACGCCACAAGATCACGCCTTGCATGCCCCACACGTTCCCACGGGGAGCTACGCTCGCTGCCTCAAGCTCGACAATCCGAGCTTCGCCATGTCCAACGGCAACCCCAGGACGATTGACGGTCAAACGACACCCGCTTCCAGTCTCGCCAACGGCGGCGATGGTCAGACGCGCGCGAGACCCTGGCCGGACGGGCTTGGTGCCGCCATGCCGACGAGCCGCACAAACGCCGTCGCGCCGACCGCGATCGCGCCCGTCACCGAGAAAACCGTCTGCCAGGCGCCGGACGGCATCAGATGCTGCACGATGCCACGGGTGGCGTGGTAGCCGGCGAGGATCGCGGGCGCGACGAAGGCAAATGCGATCAGCGCCCGAGCCCAAATCGGCCGCACGGCGGCGAGCAGGATCTGGCCGACGCCGAAGGTCAGCCCCGCAGCGAGAGCGCCGACGAAGATCGCACCGAGCCAACCGGCGCCGGTGTGGAAGGCCCATGTGCCGGCGCTGACGCCAACGAAGAAGGGCAAGGCGAACACGGCGAGCGTGAACAGCAGCCAGCAGAATAAGCCGATCGTCGCGATCGACAGCAAGATACCGAGAATGATCATGGCGGTGTCTCCGTAAGAATAGGTCTGACGGTCGCGCCTCCACCGCCACCGCGGCGCGTGTCCAACATAGCAGAAAAGGAAGATCGCCGGGAGCGCAAACCGCTCGGGCCTGCGCTCGGCGTTGATGATCCGCGTCCGTCAGGGAGCGTATGGATCCAGCTCGGCTACGACCTCCACATCCGCGTCGATCTCGGTGGCGGGTGCGACCGAGAAGCTGCCGTCCCCGGCGCGGAAGACCGCGATCGTGACCATCAGCGTGGCGGCGAGGCTGAAAGCGAAGGCGTGCGCGTCGGTGAGGGACATCGGTCCGGCTCCTGTTCCGAGCGGAGGACCATCCCCCGCTGACAGGCGCCCGATGTGTCGGACGGAGTGCTGCGATCACCGTGGAGGCGCAGCCGCAACGGCGGCATGCTCGCATAGCCGACCCTCCACGGGTTGATCGTACGAAGCGCTCCGTCCGACCAAGGATCAGCGCAGAGAAGCGGTGGTGGTGTTCCGCGTGAAGAGGCTCAGACGGCCTGTTTTAAGGGCTCGGGTTTCTTGCCGTCGGGCAATATCTCGCGCAGGTGGTTGTGGACGACTTCGGTGCTGAACGGCTTGGAGATGAACGTCGCGCTCTCCGGCATGTCGCCGGGTGCCGGTGTCAGCCGGCCGCTCGCGACGACGATCGCGATTTCGGGTCAGTGTCTGGCGACGAGATGGGACAATTGGTAGCCGTCGATCGAACCGGGCATCTCGACATCGGTGAACAGCAGAGTGACGCTCTCGGCGTGCATGTCGAGAAGCGTCCTGGCAGCGTCGCCGTCGCCGGCCTCGAAGAAGCGAAAGCCGGCGTCTTCGAGGATGTCGCACGCGTGCATGAGGATCAGCGGGTCATCGTCGACGACGAGCGCATATGGGACAGTCGACAACGGCACCTGCGTCTCCTTGACCATGTCACCTCGCGATCTCCAAACATCACAGAGACGCGTTCGTTTCCCGGGGCGATGTTGCCGCTATCCGCGTTAGCGATTGAAGCCGAATGGCGGAGACACGATCGTGGCTCCGGCGAAGCCGAAAGCGCGGCCCGCAGGGCAACGACCACTCCCTTAGCGACCTAAGAAAACCCAAACGCGCATTTGCCGGCGGTCATTCATGAAGTGCGACGAAGCGAAGGGAAGGAGACCTCCGCATGATTTGCACGCCTCGGCAGGTTCCCCCAGGCCGAAACGACCTTGCCAAGCGTTCCTGCCGTGATGGGATCGGCTACGATCCACGGATGAGCAGATTCACAGGTAAGCGCGTCCTCATCACCGGCGGCACCAGCGGCATGGGATTGGCAGGTGCCCGACGCGTCACGGCCGAAGGCGGCAAGGTGATCGTCACCGGTCTGAACGAGGCACGGATCGAAGTTGCCCGACGCGAACTGCCGGAAGGCTCCGTCGTTCTTCGCAACGATGCAGCTGATCCGAATGCCGTTGGCCCTCTCGCAGAGGCAGCCGATGAGGGCGGCGGGATCGATGCACTCTGGCTCAACGCCGGCTATGCCGCGCTGGGCACGCCCGAGGAGGTGGATGCCGACGCCTTCGATCGGATGATGGCCGCCAACGTGCGCGGCCCTATGCTTCAGCTCGCCGCGCTGTCGCGGCACCTGAAATCTGGCGCCTCCGTCGTCGTCACCTCATCCAGCTCGACCTACGAGGGCGCGGCAGCGACCGGTCTTTACGCCGCGACCAAAGGCGCGATTGTCGCGATGGCGCGATCATGGGCGTCGGCGCTCGCCCCACGGGGCATCCGGGTCAACGTGTTAGTGCCGGGACCGATCGACACCAACTTCCGCCATTTCCTGCCCGACGAAGCCCGCGAAGGCTTCGAGCGGTTCGTGATCGATCAGGTTCCGCTTGGACGAGCGGGTACGCCGGAGGAAGCTGCGGCGGTGGCACTGTTCCTCCTATCGGAGGATGCTTCCTACGTCACAGGAAGTCAGTATGCCGTCGACGGCGGCCTCGTCATGTACTGACGGGCCGCCCCGTTCGATCAGCCGTCGACCAGCGCGAGCGCGTCGTCGGTGTAGCGGCTGCCGCTGACCGCGTGGGGCGGCAGGGCGCGCTCGATCGCAGCCAAGTCGTCGGCACCCAGCGTGACGGACGCCGCCGCCACATTTTCCTCCAGGTGCCGAATTTGCCGTGCACCGGGGATTGGCACGATGAAGTCGCCTTGGTGCATGACCCAGGCGAGTGCCAACTGGGCTGCGGTAATGTCCTTTGCCGCCGCCATCTCGGCCAGCGTGTCGAGCAGCCGCTGATTGGCGGCTAGGTTCTCCGCCTCGAAGCGCGGTAGCGTGCGGCGCCAGTCGTCAGCGCCAAGGCTCTCGCGGTCGCGGATCGCGCCCGTCAGCAACCCGCGCCCGAGCGGACTGTAGGGTACGAAACCGATGCCCAGATCGCGGCAGGTCGGCAGCACTTCCGCCTCCGGCTCGCGGCTCCATAACGAATATTCGCTCTGCACCGCCGCGATCGGGTGGACGGCATGCGCGCGCCGGATGGTGGCAGCGCTCGCCTCCGACAGACCGAGTGCCCGCACCTTGCCGGCCCTGACCAGATCGGCCATCGCGCCGACCGTGTCCTCGATCGGTACAGCCGGATCGACGCGGTGCTGGTATAACAAGTCGATGGCCTCCACGCCGAGGCGCTGCAACGAGGCATCGCAAACCGCCTTGACGTGCTCCGGTCGGCTATCGACGCCGACCATGCGTCCGGTGCCTTGGCCTTCGTCGGCAATCTTGAAGCCAAATTTGGTGGCGATCACGACTTGGTCGCGCACGTCCTTCAGCGCCTTGCCTACCAGTTCCTCGTTCTCAAACGGGCCGTAGACTTCGGCGGTGTCGAAGAAGGTGACACCGATCTCGGCGGCACGGAGCAGGGTGCGGATCGAGTCCGCCTCCGGCTGACCGCCATAGGCGAAGCTCATGCCCATGCAGCCAAGCCCGATGGCGGAGACGGACAGGACGGGTCCGAGTGGACGATGGCGCATGATGGATACTCCTGACGATGAGCCTCCGATATGCGCTCCCGCGTCTGCCACGATAATCCATGAATATTGGCGCGACCTGTTCTATTCTGCTCAACAATGAAGCGCGCCGACCTACCCGCCCTTTCGATCTTCTCCGCGGTCGCGAGCCGCCGGAGCTTTCGCGCCGCCGCCCGCGATCTCGGCATCTCGGTTTCGGCGGTCAGCCACGCGATCAACGGGCTGGAGGCGAGCCTCGGTGTAAGGCTGCTGGCCCGCACCACGCGCAGCGTGGCACCGACCGAAGCAGGACGGCGGCTGCTCGACCGGCTGGAGCCGGCGCTCGCCTCGATCGCGGAAGCCGTCGAAATCGCCACCGCCGAGGAGGACCGGCTGTCGGGCACGCTGCGCTTCTCGGTGCCGCGCTCGGCCGCGGAGTTGGTGCTGGTGCCGCTGGCGAGCGCCTTCACACGCACGCATCCCGGCGTCGAGATCGAGATCCGGGCGCAGGACGATTTCCGCGACATCGTGGCGGAGGGCTTCGACGCCGGCGTACGGTTCGGCGAGAGCCTCGAACAGGACATGATCGCGGTGGCGCTCGGCCCAGCTCAGCGCGCCGCGATCGTCGCCGCGCCGTCCTGCCTCAAGGGACGGTGCCCGCCTGCCGTACCCCAGGACCTGCACGACCATGTCTGCATTCGACGTCGTTTTGCAGGTGGCGGCCTTTATCGATGGGAACTGGAGAAGGACGGCGAGGCGATCGAGGTGGCGGTTGCGGGCGGGTTGATCCTCGACGACGATCGCCTGATCGTGGACGCGGCCCTGAGCGGCGCCGGCCTCGCCTATGTCTTCGAGGCGCAGGTGGCGACAGAGGTCGCCAGCGGCCGTCTGGTGCGCGTGCTCGAAGGTTGGTGCCCGAGCTTTCCGGGCTTCTATCTTTATTATCCCAGTCGCCGCCTGATGCGCCCAGTCATGCGGGCGTTCGTCGACTTCGTCCAAGGGTGAGATGCGGATCGATCCTTGGCTTACAACGCCGAAGATCCCCACATCAATCCCTACGATCAGCCGGAGGAGATCGAATGAACGAGAAGAGTAAGTCGCGAGCGGCGGTCCTGATCGAGAGGGCGAGCGGATCGACCCGAAACATTGATGCTGAAAAGCGCAAGCAGCAGATCGAGACTTGGATCGGTGCCTTGCGGACCGCCGAGGCGGCGGCTCAAGCCAAACCGCATGGTCGGCCACATCTCTATCAAGTGAACTACCGGATCAAGGAGGTCATGGGCCAGAAGACTGGCGATCCCGGTCATCGGCGTGAAGCGCTCACGGCGATGCTGGAGTCACTGTCGCCGCATGAAAAGCATACCTCGACCTCGACATGGATTGTTCGCCTTCACGTTCCTTCCGCCAGCGATGTCCTCAAGTTGCTGAAGGCACCGCTTGCGCAATGGGACTTTCTGTCAGTCGCGGAGATCGGAGACAATCGATCGAAGTTCGGCGACGCGGATCTTGAATGAGGGGGCGGCGCTCACGTGCCGCCGGTATCGAACCGCCAGACCGGGATGCCGAGCTTCCTGGCCTTGTCGGCGAGGTTGTCCTGGATGCCGGTGCCGGGCCAGACCAGGACGCCGATCGGCAGGACCGCCAGCATCGCGTCGTTGCGCTTGAAGGGCGCGGCCTTGGCGTGCTTGGTCCAGTCGGGCTTGAACGCCACCTGCGCGACCTTGCGGTGATCGGCCCAGCGCGAGGCGATCAGTTCGGCGCCCTTCGGCGAACCGCCGTGCAGCAGCACCATGTCGGGGTGCTTGGCGTGGACCTGATCGAGCTTCGCCCAAATGCGCTGGTGGTCGGTGCAGTCGAGCCCGCCGGTGAAGGCGATCTTCGGTCCGGCCGGCAGCATGACCTCGGTCTCGGCGCGGCGCTTGGCGGCGAGGAAGTCGCGACTGTCGATCATCGCGGCGGTGAGGTTGCGATGGTTGACCATCGAGCCGGTGCGCGGGCGCCAGGGGGAGCGGGTCAGGTGCTCGAAGGCGTCCGATGCCTGGTCGCGCATCAGCTCGAAGGCGTCGCGGCGTTCGAGAAGCGTCTGCCCTTCGGCGATATGGCGTTCAAGCTCGACCGACTTGACCTCGGAGCCATCCTGCTCGCGCTGCCCACGCTTCTGCGCCTGCTCGTTGTCGTCCAGCTCGCGCTCGATGCGGTCGGTCGCGCGATGGAAGAGGTTGACGGTGGACCAGAGGAGGTCGTCGAGGTCGGGTTCGAGGCGGGTGTCCTGAAGCGTGCCCGCGATGGCGTCAAAGATCTCGGCGATCATGCCGGCAACGTGGGTGCCCTCGGGCAGCGGGCGGGGATCCGGTTCGTCCTGGAAGGAGCGGTAGCCGTAGAGCTGAAGCTCCTGGAGAACGTGATCGGTGGGGGACGCCTGATGCTCGGGCTCGTGGTCGTCGTGGTGGCGGCCCATGGGGCTGTTCCTTCGCCGGTGCGACCGCGACCCTCGCGGCCTTCATGGCGACGACAGCCGTCGGGCGGTCCGGCCCTGCACCCGGGCGCACAGCGACCGGGCCGAAGCGCAGCGGAGGATGGAGAAGGCCGGCGATTTTGCTTCGCGATGCAAAGCCGAAGGCGGCGGAAAATCGTCGGCCGAAGCCATTGCCGGGCCGGGCCGTTTGACGGCCGTTCGCCCTCTCGAAGGCCGGGGTCGCGGCTCCTCCCGGCGCTCACGAGAACAGCTCCACCGCCACCGCGATGGGCGCGTGCCCGATCCGCCACCCTCCACCCGGTCGTTCAGGCCGCCAGCCTCATGAAGCGCGCGACGTCCTGCGGCAGGAGTTGTGCCCGGAGCGCCGCCCGCAGCCCCTCGACACCGAACGCCCGCAGATCATCATTGAAGTCGCCGAGCGTGGGCACGAGCACCACCGCCTCGATCCCGGCCGCCTCCGCCCGGGCCGCCAGCATCGCCGCCATCGCCTCACCGGCCTCGCCATTGTCTCGGGCGACGTAGAGTCGGCGCAGGGTGTCCGGCAGCAGGAGGGCGCCGAGATGGGCAGCAGAGAGCGCCGCCACCGCCGGCAGGTCAGGCAGCGCGGATCGAACGGACAGCATGGTCTCGATGCCTTCGCTGGCCGTCTGAACCTCGGAGCCGATCCCGAACCGGACGCCGTGGCCGTTGATGTCGCCCATGGCTTTCCGCTGTGTGTCGACCGGCGCCTTTCCGGAGCCATCGGGGGCAAGCCAGGTCCGGTGCGTGCCGGTCTGGTGTCCGTCGAGATCGGTGACGCGGGCAAGCAGCGCCGGCCACGTCTCGGTCGGGCCATGCTCAGGCTGGTAGTAGCAGCGCGGGTGGAAACGAAGCGCGTCGGTTCCGTGCAAAGCCGTAATGCCGCGAGTACGGAGATACGCTTCCGCGGTCGTGCCGGTGATCGGCAAGCCCATCACGAAGAGCCGCCGTGCCGCCTCGACCGAGCCAGACGGTGCCGGTCCGGCCCGTGATCGTCGTGGCGGCGGTTCGGGTTCAGGATGTGGCAGGCTGAGGAAAGAGCGTGCTTCCTCGGCGACGTCGGCGAAGTCGATCAGGCCGAGCGATTCCCGGATCACGTCGAGAAGATCGCCGTGTTCATTACTCTGCGCGTCCATCCATTTGCCGGCGCGGCCCTTAGTGCTGTCCTTCAGCCGCACGAACATGGATCGCCCGGGCGTGTTGCGGACATTGCCGACCAGCCAGTAACTGCCCTGACGGCGACCGTTGCTGAGATAATGGCGGCACACCGCCTCAGCCTGCCGGCCGAGACGTTGCGCCAGGTCGAAAGCGTCGAGACGAGGCATCACGCTGCCTCCCGCTCGGCGACGCGCGCGATCGCGTAGGTGTCGAGCAGCCGTGCCAGGACGGTCGGCCCCGATGCGTCCACCGGCACGAAGAAGCGCAGCTTCCACGAGATGATCTCGGTGAAGAGGCCGTAGGCGCGAAGGCGGTCGCGCATCGCCTCGGTGAAGCCGGTCAGCTCGATGCGGTTGGTGCTCATGACGCGGACGCGGCGGAGTTGCAGTTCCTCTGTCAGGTCGAGGATCGTCCGCCCGTCGATCAGCGCCGCGAAGGCCTGGTCCGGCGTCAGAGTCGGCGCGCCGGTCGCGGCGGCGGTGGCCGCCCAGGCGGGCGAGACGCGGCGGCCGATGATGCGCTCGCCATCGTCGGTCTGGAGCCGGTAGACCCGCGTCGACTCGTTCGGCAGTCGCTTCCACACCGGAAGGAGCAGGCCGGCGACGATGTGCAGCGTGTATTCAGCGAAGGCCGGCACCTCGGCGAGTTCGGCCTTCCACGCGGCTGCGAAGGCCGCGCGATCGACCTCCCGCCAGTGGCTTTCCGCCAGCGCCGTGATCGGCAGCGCGTAGGTCTCCATCGGCCGCATCAGCCGAACGCGCCGCTCGATCTCGCCGTCGTCGAGCATCAGCGAGGGTGCGGCGACCTGCACGGCAGCACGGCCGGAGCGCTCGTTGACCAGCAGCCGGGTGCGTCCGTCATCACCCAGCGCCAGCGCATCGTCCAGCAGCATCGGCCGGTTGCGCCGCCGTTCGGCGATGGTGAGCAGCCGCGTCTCGGCGCCGGTGCCGGGATGAGTGTAGATCGTGGCGCGATCGGTGACGGTGAAGCTCTCCGCCGTCAGCGTCTCCAGCCCCTGGTCGTAATGGCCGGAGGCGATGGCGCCTTCGACCTTGGCCGCCAGCAACCGCTCGAAGGCGGTGAACAGGACGTTCTGGAGGTCGATGGTGAGCGCCAGCAGCCGGTTGAGGAAGGTGGTGATCGGCGGCAGCTCGTCCTTGATGCCGCCGGTTCCATCGAGAAGCTTCAGGCCGGTCGCCGTCTCGAAACGCTCCAACGAGCAGCCCTCGATCCGGCCGCGCACGATCAGCAGGTAGAACTGGCGCAGCGCGTCGCGCGCATAGGCGCTTTCGAGGTTGTCCTCGGGCCGGAACAGGCCGGCGCCGCCGGTCTGGCGCTGCCCGCGCGTGATGGCGCCGAGCGTGTCGAGGCGGCGGGCGATGGTCGAGAGGAAGCGCTTCTCGGCCTTCACGTCGGTCGCGATCGGGCGGAAGAGCGGCGGCTGCGCCTGGTTGGTGCGGTTGGTGCGACCGAGCCCCTGGATCGCGGCGTCGGCCTTCCAGCCGGGCTCGAGCAGGTAATGGACGCGTAGCCGACGGTTCTTGGCCGACAGCTCGGCATGGTAGGAACGACCTGTGCCGCCGGCGTCGGAGAACACCAGCACACGCTTCACGTCGTCCATGAACGCAGCGGTTTCGGCAAGGTTGGCGGAGGGGGCGCGGCGCTCGACGGCGTGGCGATCGATGCCGTCGCCCCCACACTTCCTGACGATGCGGCGCGAGCGGCCCGTCACCTCCGCCACCATGTCGGTGCCGAAGCGCTGGACGATCTGGTCGAGGGCGCCCGGCACCGGCGGCAGCATCGCGAGACGCTCGATCAGGTCGTCGCGGCGTCGCACGGCCTCGCGACTCTCCACCGGCTGGCCATCGCGGAAGACCGGCCGCGAAGACAGGTTGCCCTCGCCATCTGTGAACGGCTCGTAGAGCTGCACCGGAAAGGAGTGCGCGAGATAATCCAGCACGTACTCACGCGGCGTGATGTCCACGCGGACGTCGTTCCATTCCTCGGAAGAAATCTCAGCGAGCCGGCGCTCCATCAGCGCCTCGCCGGTCGAGACGATCTGGACGACGGCGGCATGACCGGCGGCGAGGTCCGCGTCGATCGCGCGGATCAGCGTCGGCGTCTTCATCGAGGTGAGGAGATGGCCGAAGAAGCGCTGCTTGGTCGACTCGAACGCCGAGCGCGCGGCCGACTTCGCCTGCCGGTTCAGCGTGCCGTCCGAGCCGGTGATGTTCGCCGCCTGCATCGCGGCGTCGAGGTTGTTGTGGATGACCGCGAAGGCGCCGGCATAGCTGTCGTAGATGCGGCGCTGCTCATCCGTGAGTTGGTGCTCGACCAACTCGTACTCGACGCCGTCATAGGACAGCGAGCGGGCGGTGTAGAGGCCGAGCGCCTTCAGGTCGCGCGCCAACACCTCCATCGCCGCGACGCCGCCGGCCTCGATCGCCTCGACGAACTCCGCGCGCGTCGCAAAGGGAAAATCCTCGCCGCCCCAGAGGCCGAGCCGCTGCGCGTAGGCGAGATTGTGGACCGTGGTGGCGCCGGTCGCCGAGACGTACACGACACGAGCGTCCGGCAGCGCATGCTGGAGCCGCAACCCGGCACGCCCCTGCTGCGAGGGGGCAGTGTCGCCGCGCTCACTCGTTCCGCCGGCGGCGTTCTGCATGGCATGGCTCTCGTCGAAGACGATCACTCCGTCGAAGTCGGACCCAAGCCATTCCACGATCTGTTTGACGCGGGAAAGCTTCTCCCCGCGGTTGTCGGAGCGCAGCGTGACATAGGTGGTGAACAGGATGGCTTCGCCGAGCGCGATCGGCTTGCCTTGCGGGAAGCGCGACAGCGGCGTGACCAGCAGCCGCTCCAGCCCGAGTGCGGCGACGTCGCGCTGGGCGTCCTCCAGCAGCTTGTCGGATTTGGAGATCCACACCGCCCTGCAGCGACCGCGCAGCCAGTTGTCGAGGAGGATACCGGCGACCTGCCGGCCCTTGCCGCACCCCGTGCCGTCGCCGAGCATGTAGCCGCGCCGGAAGCGCACAGTGGCCGTAGCATCGGCGGGCGCCGCCTTCACGAGGTCGAAGGTGTCGTCCACCGTCCAGGAACCGGCGAGATGGTCGCCGTGGGCCTCGCCAGCCTGGATGACGGTCTCGAGCTGCGCATCGGACAGGAGGCCGCCCGTCACGACGGCCGCCGGCAGCATCGGCCGGTAGGACGGCTTCGGCGGCGCGACGCTGGCCATCGCCGCCGACTGGACGAGCTTGGTCGGATGCGGCTGCGCGCCGGGAATGCGGATCGACTGCAATCCGTACTCTTCGTAGATCGCATCGGTGAGGTGCGCCTCCTCGGGCGGCGTCCAGTCTACCGTGTCGTATGCGAGCTCGACGCCCTCGATCTCCAGCGTCGATGGCCGGGAGCGGACGGATGCCGGGGCGGCTGATCGCGCGCGCAGGTACGCGGTGACACCGCGCGGCGTCGGTGTCACCGGCGTAGAAGCGGCCGGCAGCGTGACCGGCAACCGGGGCGGCACGTTCGCCTCGATCCAGCCGAGCAGCGTCGCGGCGTCGGATGCCGTGCCCGGCGAAGCCGGGAACACGGCCGGATTGTCGGCCGGCTGCTTGTCGATGACGGTGAGCCGCGTCGGGAAGGTCGTGCCGTGCTTGGTATAGACCGCGCCGGCGACCGTCGCGGTGAACACGACGCGACCACGCGCCTGAAGGCCGACGAACGCATCGCGCCAGTCGGGCATGTCCGAACCGACGTTGGCACCGGTGATCGCGACCAGCCGGCCGCCGTCGGCGAGACGCGCCAGCGCGGAGGCGATGTGGCGGAAGCCGGCGTCGGCAACACGGCCCGAGACGTTCGCCATCGCCGAGAAGGGCGGGTTCATCAGCACGACGGACGGCACCGCCGCGGCGTCGAGATGATCGTCGATCTGCGCCGCGTCGAAGCGCGTGACGGCGAGCGCTGGGAACAGCGAGCCCAGCAGGTCGGCGCGGGTATCGGCCAGCTCGTTGAGAATCAGCGCGCCACCTGCGGTCTCGGCGAGGATGGCGAGGAGGCCCGTGCCGGCGGACGGCTCCAGCACGCGGTCAGACGGCGCGATCGCGGCGGCGGTCAGCGCGGCCAGCCCGAGCGGCAGCGGCGTGCTGAACTGTTGCAGCGCCCGGCTCTCTTCGGACCGGCGGGTGTGCGTGGGCAGCAGCGCTGTGATCTTCGCCAGCACGGACAGACGTGCAGCCGGAGAGGCGGCTTTTCGGAAAAGCGCCTTGCCGTACTTCCGCAGAAACAGGACGGTGGCTACCTCGCAGGCCTCGTAGGCCGCCTTCCAGTCCCAGGCGCCGGTCGCGTCCGAGCTGCCGAAGGCGCCCTCCATCGCGCCGCGCAGGGCAACGGCATCGATCCGCTCGCCGCCTTCGAGATACGGCAGCAGACGCTCGGCGGACGACAGGATGGCGGCGGCTGGCGCGACCGGCTCGGGAGCGAGCGGGAGGGATGCGACCGGCGGGGTGACGGGCAACATTGCGTTCATCGGGAGACCTCGGGAGAGCAGGAACGGTCAGGCCCGGCCGACGCTCTCTCTCCGCCGCCGGGGCCTCACTACGTCCCGGCTCCGCTTTGCCTCTGGGTTGCCCAGCATGAAAAAAGCGCGCCGCCTCCTGGCAGCGCGCTGGATCAGGCACAGGCAATCTTGCGTGCCGCTTCGTCCCACTCGTCGGTGCGGCAGACGAGCGTCTCGATCACCTCAGACATCGGGGTCGCCTCCGTCCAGCACGCTGGCAAGCCAGCCGTCGGTGTAGGTCCAGGCGACCGTCTCGCCGGTGGCGAGATCGAGGACGTGCGCGCCGCCCCCGAACCCGTCGAGGCGCGGGGGCGAGCAGGTGCCGGCGTACTGGAAGCCCCAGCGGCCGGTGAGGCCGAAGGCGGCGGCGCAGCGCTTGACGAAGGCGATCAGCCGCTCAGGATCACCCGTGCCGTCGTCGTGCATCCAAAGCTTGGTGCCGCCATGCCCGGGCTGGATCGACAGCAGGAAGCCGTCGGACGGCGGCTCTTCCGACGCGCCTTCCTCGGAGAACGCGTTGTAGATGTCGAGTGCCCGGGCGGCATTGTCGGGCCTACCCACCTCGAGAATGCAGGAGTAGTGGGTGAAATAGTCGGCCATGACGGGCTCCGGACACGAGAACGGCCCGGCGCAGGACGCCGGGCCGGGAAGGACGAAGGGGAGCGGTGCGGCACCGCTCCCTAGGAACAGCGTCACTCGGCCGCGAGCAGGACGGTCTCGTCCTCGTCGGCCTCGGCGGGATCGTCCTCGCCATCACCCTCGGTGAGGAAGGCCGGCAGGGCGTCGCCGCCGCCGGCATCGTCGGCGGTCTCCGCGACGGGCGTGTCCGCTCCAGCGAGGCGCAGCGGCTCGGGCAGCCAGCCGCTGTCGGCAAGCAGGCGCTCGGCCTCCTTCGCCATGTCGCCCTTCTTCAGATGGCCGATGAGCTGGGCGGACCGTTCGCCGGCCCCCTCGCGCACGGCCTCGACGATGCGCGCCTTGGTCACGCGGCCGAGATAGTTGGCCGCGGTCGGCCGCCAGCCCGCCGCCACCATGTCGAGCCCGGTCGCGTGGGCCAGCCGGTCGGCATGGGCCAGGCGGACATCCAGGCTATGCTCGCTGATGCCATGCCCGCTGTGCGGGTTCGGCTTCTCGTAGAGCGCGTTGACCCCGAAGGCGACGCAGTGCGCGAGCAGCGCCATGCGGCTGGCATCGTCGAGCGCGACGAGCCAGTCCCACAGCGCCTCGTCGTCCTCGGGCAGATCGGCCGCCCACGCCGCCTGCCTCTCGTCCACGGACCGGGCGGACGGGCTGTCCTTGAGGTCGTCGGCCTGCGCCGGGAAGTAGACCTGTCGCACCGAGGCTTCGAGGCAGCCGAGTCCAGATCGATGGCGGAAGGTGTCGAGCACGAGCTTGTGCAGCAGCGCCGTCATGGCGACGTGCGGGTTGCCGGCGACGGCATCGCGCAGCGCCAGCGTGCGGTGTGCGGTCAGCTCGGCCAGCAGTCGGTCGGGCAGCGGACGGATGCCGTCTTCCTCCTCCGGCTCGGGGTCCGCCGCCGCGCCGCCGATGGTGATGACGGCGCGCTGGATCGCTGCGGTAGCCGCGACCGCGTCGCCATCGCCGCGATCGGCGTCCGACACCGCACCGGGCTCGCCCTCCGGCTCGGCGACAACCGGCGCCTCGTCCTCGGCGCGGACATAGCCGCGATCGACCAGCAGCCGCCCGTCGTTGCCGATCGACACGAACACGCCGGCGCGCGCGATCTCGGCCGGGTCGTAGCGGACCGGGCGCTCGTCGAAGGCGGCGAGCGCGGCCTCGATCTCGCCGAGCCGCTCGTCCACCGCGTCGGGCAGTTCGTCCGCATCCTCATACTCGGCGACGAGGCGGTCGTTCTCCTCCGCGAGCGCGGCGATGGTGGCTTCCTCCTCGGCGGTCAGGTCGAGCGGCGTGCCGACGAGGGCGCGGAGGCTGCCCGCGACACCGTAGGGCAGGCTCACCGCCGCCTCGATCCACTTCCAGCCTTCGCCCGCGATCTCGTCGGCGAGCATGCGCAGCTTCTCTGTCGCAAGCCGATCGAGCAGCGCGGCATCCTGCAACCAGCCGCCGTCGTCGGACTGGAACAGGTCGCGCAGAACCACGCCGCCGGCCTCCTCGTACGCCTCGACGCCGACGAAGAGCGCCCGCTTGTCTGAGGCGCGGACGGTGGACTCGGTCAGCATCCGCCGGATCTGCCACGGTTCCTTCTGCCACGAGCCGGAGATTGCTGCCCACACCTGCTCCTGGCGCGCGTGGTCCTCGCTGACGGTGAAGGCCATCAGCATGTCGAGCGTCATGCCGTCCTCGGCATAGACGTCGAGCAAGGCCGGCGCGACCGCGGCGAGGCGCAGCCGCTGCTTGACGACGTTGACGCCGACGAAGAAGGCGGCGGCGATCGCCTCCTCGGTCATGTCCTTCTCGCGCATCGCCTGAAAGGCGCGGAACTGGTCGAGCGGGTGCAGCGGTGCGCGCTCGTCGTTCTCGGCGAGCGAGATCTCCTCGACCAGGATGCCGCTCGCCGCGTCCGACACGACGCACGGCACCGGCGCGGTTTTGGCGAGGCGCTTGGCCTTCACCAGCAGTTCCAGCGCCCGGTAGCGGCGCCCGCCCGCCGGCACCTCGAACATGCCGGTCTCGACGCCTTCGCCGTCCAGCACGGCCCGGACATGCAACGACTGGATCAGCCCGCGCCGGGCGATCGAGGCAGCGAGGTCGTCGAGCGAGACGCCGGCCTTGACCCGCCGGACGTTGGACTGGCTCAGCACCAGCTTGTTGAAGGGGATGTCGCGCGACGATGCGAGCGTGATCTTCTGAACGGCTGTCGCCATGGTCCGTACTCCGCGACGGGTGCCGAGAGCCACTCTCTCGGACCTCAACCCGTCACGAAGCGAAGCGCCGCCCTCTCACTCTGAGAGAGCAGCGCCACGGAACCGGAGAACCGGAAAGGCACGGAAGCGCAGAGCCGGAAGCACGGACGCCCGCGTTTCCGGCTCCACGGATGTCAGGCCACCCGGTCGAGCAGCTTCTTCGCCCTGCCCTCGAGGTCGAGCCGCGCATCCTGATGCGGCTTGTCGCGCGCCACCGCCGTGATCCCCTGGACGAAGTCGAAGATGCTGGCGGGCGGATGGCCTTCCTCGGCCAGCACGGTATCGATGATCCGGCCCGTGTCGGCTTTCGAGAAGCCGCGCCGGCGCAGGAAGTCGGTGCGGTCCTCGTCGGTGCGTGCCACGATGCGCTCGCGCGCGGCGCGGATGCCGGCGACGAAGGCGGACGGCGAAGAGTCGGCGAAGGCGGTCAGCGCCGGGGCGGCTTCGGCCGCGAAGCGGTTGGCGGCGTACTTCGAGTGCCGGATGCTGATCTCCTCGAACTGCTCGACGCCCCAGAGATTGCGGTTCTGGCAGACGGCGCGGAGGTAGAAGCTGGCGATGCCGAGCGTCTTGGCGCCCACCTCAGAGTTCCAGGCATAGAAGCCGCGGAAGAACAAGTCGGGCGAGCCGTCGGGCAGGCGCCCGGCCTCGATGGGGTTGAGATCGTCGACCAGGAACAGGAAGACGTCGCGGTCCGAGGCATAGAGCGTGGTCGTATCCTGCGTGACGTCGACGCGCGGGTTGTAGATGCCGGTCGACCAGTCGAGTACGCCCGGCACCTTCCAGCGCGTGTCGCCGGTGCCGTTGCCGGCGATACGCTGCACGGCCTCGACCAGCTCGTGATCGTAAATGCGGCCATAGTCCGGGCCGGTGACGGCGCGCAGCTCGGTGCGGCCGTTCTCGCTCTCGTAGGTCTTCACCTGCTCGGCGCGGTGCGTCAGCAGGCCATGCTGGAGGTTGATCGCGGCGAGCGGAGCCGGGAGCTGCCGCAGATAGGCGGCGGGGGCGCCGACGAGGCTGGCGAGCTGGCCGAAGCTCCAGTGCGTCGGCGCGACCGGCGCGTCGGCCCCCGGCACGATCAGCGCGATCCGCTCGGGATCGTCGCGCCGCGCCTCGACGTGGATCAGGGCGCTCTCGACGACGCGCGTCCGGCTGCGGTCAGAGCGCGCCTGCACGGCGTCGCGCAGCGCGCCAAGCGACAGGAAGCGCTCGTCCGCCGGTCGCGAGAACCACTCCGATGAGACCCGGCCGATCCGCTCGCCGCAGCTGACATCCACCTTGTAGCCGCCGCTGCGATCGCGGGGCATATCCAGGACCTGCATGTTCATGGAACCGAACTCCATGACGGGCGCGGGAGCCTCTCTCCCGCCATTCACCCGTCACGGAATCTCGATCCTCACTCTCCCTCTCGGGGTGTTGCGGGGGGTGTCGCCGCAGAAGGGGTCGGCCGCGACGGCAGGCTTGGACGCAGGGAAGGCGTTCCCCGACGTTGAACTGCTCTGCCCGGTTGCCGCCAAGCCAAGGTTAGGCCACAGGCGCTCAGAAGGTGCTTCGCGCCTTGCGACGATCGGGACCGTGCTCTTTGGCGTCAACCGCAGGGCTCGAAGAACGATGACCCGTGGTGAGACCTGCCGCCTCGCCCGTCCGCCCGATGGTTCCGACCTTTCCGATGCATCGGTGGTGCAAAGGGGGGACACAAGATACAAGGAGCTATGGGGCTGCGCTGGTGAAGACCATTGGATCAAGAAACGTTCGTACCGCTTTCCATCGCCGATTACGCCGCGCAGGCCGCTCTCACTGATCAGCGCAGTGATGGCGGCTCCCTGGCCTTTCCGCTGCTCGGCCTGTTCGGCGAGACGGGTAGTCTCCTCAGCGAGGTCAAGAAAAAGCAACGTGATCGCGCCTCTTACCGCGGCTACGCGGGCGCTGTCGTCGAGGAGCTTGGTGACGTTCTCTGGTACATGGCGGCAGTGACGTCCCGTGCCGGCGCGCCCTTGCCGGAGGTCTTCGCGGAGGCTGCGCCCAGCATTGACGCGAGCGTCGCCATCACGCTGGCTGCGTTGCAACCTGCGGTGATGACCCGAGCTGGTGAACCGACCGCCGCGTTCGAGCGCACGTTGCTGAAGCTTGCAGGCGAAGTCGGTCTTCTCGTCACGGAACTTCAGGAGCAAGGCTCGGCGAGGCGCGACAGTCTACCCCGCAACCAACTGGTGGCCGTCGCAAAAACTCTCATTCAAGCGGCTAACGAGGCTGGTGTCACGCTTGAGGCGGCCGCGGTGAAAAATCTCGCGAAGATTGCGGACCGTTGGCCACGCGAGCGGCGCTATCCTGAGCCTCTCGACACCAACGCAGAGCCGGAAGAGCGCCTTCCGCGCAAGCTCATCGTCGAGATTTTCGAGCGCCAAGTCCGCGGACGGACGTTCGTGTTCCAGCGATGCAACGGCATCAATATCGGCGACCGCCTGACCGACAATGCGATGACCGCCGATGACTATCGCTTCCACGACGCTTTCCATTACGCCTACGTCGCGGTGTTGGGGTGGTCTCCGGTCATCCGCGCGCTTTTCCGTCTCAAAAGGAAATCGGCGCCGAAGGTCGACGAGGCGCAGGATGGCGCACGCGCCACGCTGATTGAAGAGGGCATCACCACCTGGATCTTCGGGCAGGCGATTGAACTCGACCTTTTCGCCGGTATGAAGCCGGGCGATCTGCCGTTCGACCTGCTGAAACACGTCCGCCAGTTCGTGACGGGCTACGAGGCCGAGCGGTGTCCGTTATGGCTTTGGGAAGAAGCCATCCTGCAAGGCTATGCGGCGTTCCGCTTTCTGCGGGAGCACCGGCGCGGACGTCTCATCCTCGACCTGGACAAGCATCAAATGACGATCGAGCCTCTTTCGTGAAGACGCCCCGTACCTTTGCCGACGCCCTTGCCGACACGACGCTCACGTCGGTGTTCAATCCCTATAGTGATCACTGCGCGCTGCATGATCGTGACGACGGTGCGCGTGTCCGTAAGCGCAACCTCGTTCACTGCCTCGAAGCCGCGATCGATGCACAGGTTGACACCATCTGGATCGCGCGAGATCTCGGCTATCGGGGCGGACGGCGGACCGGCGTACCGCTGACCGACGAGGTTCACCTCACCTCCGCCAGCACCCTTCTCGGCGGAATTCCGCTCGACCGCGCCACACACGGTCCAGTCGTTGCCGAGCGCACTGCCGCCGTTGTCTGGCGCGTTCTCTCGCAAGTCGCGGCGCCCGTCGTCCTCTGGAACATTTTTCCGTTGCACCCGCACGAGCCGGACGACCCGCTGTCCAACCGCTGTCATACCCGCGCCGAGCGCAACGCGACCTGGCCGTTCCTAACCGCACTCATCGCAATGATCGCACCTCGTCGGATCGTGGCGATCGGGCGCGATGCAGGTATTGCGCTCGCCGGCATAGACATCCCGGTCATGACGGTCCGACATCCGAGCTATGGGGGACAATCAGAGTTCATCGCCGGCGTCCACGCCATCTACGGCCTGGAGGAAGAGGATGCTGCTCCGCAACTATCCTTGCTGACAGCTCATGCCGCTATGGGTGCCACTGCCTGATCGAATTGGTCGAGGAGAGCCTTAATCTCGCTTCGCTTGGCCTTTGGCTGATCGATCTCTGCATGGGTCGACACGATCGTCAACGAACCGACGGCAAGGCCGGCTTCCTTTGCGACGAAACTCATCAGGCGACCTAGCCCGATCAAATTACCCAGCAGCTTCTCCACATAGTAATGGTTTCGGTACTGTGCCGTGAGAAGCAGTTGGCGTTGGGCACCCGGGACAACTTTGAAACTCAGGAGGCTGAGACACTGACCTCCATAAGGCGAATTGTCGACGTCGCGCACAGGGTCGAATATTGTCAGTTCATATTTGTTCAGCGCGGTAACATTGTCATCCTTCATCCGCTTGACGATGTTCCATAGTTGGTTCGGCGGATCGCCAGCCGCGACCGGATGGTCGATCATCCGCTCGAAATAATAGCCTGACCAACGTTCGCCCCGACGAACCTTCGGCAAGACACGCTTGGAAAATACGTCGAAAAACTCCGGCGCGCCGTGACGCAGATAGAGCGAGGCCGGGAATATGGTGTTCGCCACCGTTTCGATCGGCTTCGCGTGATTGGAAAGGAAGGCATCAACGGCGGCCACTCCGGGATGCGCGACGGTCGATCCCACGGTGGGGTCGGCGACGTCGACGATCACGTTGTAGGCGGCGTGTCCCGGCCGAGCGTCGACGGCTCGCACGGCTTCGCGCCACGCGCTCGCGCAATCAGGCTGCGAGGGAACGGGCAGATACATCGACATCCTCCGTAAGCAACGCTGCCGCGAACAGGCGCGGCATGACGAACCCTTCGGTCAACCAGCCGTGTCCGGCGATTCCCCAGTTTGGTCCCCAACTGTTGCGGACCAGGATCGCACGCTCGCCTTCGATTGTACCGTGACCGACTGCGACCACGGCGTGCCGCCGAGCCGGCTCCGGCGCTTCACCCGACGCCGGCTGAATGACGCCTTCCGGCGTCGGCATGTAGAAGGAGCGCGACAGCATCATCAGCAGGATGACGGGGCGCTTCGCATCGATCTCGCCGATGATCGCATCAACGGCCAAACCGTGTGGCGCACCGGCTCGCCCGAACCTCGGACCGACTTCCGCAGGAGGCGACCAGAGCCCCGGATCGGTCGGGGTAGCCGGCAGGTATGGCCAACCCGTCTCTTCCGGCTGCCCTTCCTCTCGCACCGTCGCGAGCATCGCCGAGAGTGTAGCGCCGCTGTCTGGTGTCCGCCCAGCACGTCGCTGCGCGTAGTAGAAGACGAACTCGCACGACAGCGGTGTCCACCCTGGCCGCACCGCGGCATGAGCATCGCTGGCTGCAAAGGCGAGACAGGTTGGGCGTGGACCCTGATTGCGGGCCACTCCCAGCTCTGGCCGCAAGTCCGTAAGAATGGTGACTGCGGTCATGCGGCTTCGAGCAGCCTCCGCCGCTCGGCACGAGAGAGACCTTCCTCCTCCGGTCCGGTCAGGTCGAAGTCGAGCTGCAACCGGGACAGCGGAGGATCAGGCTCCCACGGCCGTCGCTCGTCGAGCTGCAACGACCCACGACCGCCTTCCTCAGGCGCCGCGGTCACACGGCGGATGACCGGACCGCCGATGCCATCCCCATCGACGGCTTCAGTCCCGTCGCGAACGATCGCGAAGCCACTCGCCGCCAGTTGGTCGATATTCCAAAGATAGCCGCCGCCGCTATGCTCTTTAAGGCGCAGAACGAACAGGTCGTTGCGACTGCCGTCGATCCGGGTGCCCGCATCACGCTCCGTCAAAAGCCAGACATCACCTCGATAATCTTGCGGGTGATAGTCCCCCAGCAGCGCGACCTTCATTTCGCGCGGCTGCGTCTGTTGCAGCTCGCGGGCCAGCGCCGCTGAGATCATCCTGTGGCGGACGAGCGTCCAGCAAGTCGCCTCGTAGCTGGCGCCGAGACGCAGAGCGAGTTGGTACACGCGGTTCGGTCGTCGAAAATCGTCCACGGTCCAGCCCTGTCGGGCAGCATGCCACTGGATCAGCCAGCGCGGCATCATAAACCCCACTGCAAAGGCGTCGGCTTCGACTTCCTGGAAGTCTTCGGCGGGCAGCCCTGCCATCGGCATACGCCGCAGGATGCTTTCATCATCGAGGCTCGGCTGGTGCTTCATGGCAAAGTGGCCAAGCTCATGCGCGGCGGTGAAGCGCTGGATCGCCATCGGCCGCTGCGTCGTGACGAGAACGCCTGGTGCGGGATCGCTGAGATAGGCTCCCAGCAGCCCTTGGAGAGGACGCAGGAGGAGCGGCAGATCGAGCATTTCAATGGCGCCGAACACATCGACTGCGCCGCCATTCGCCTCGATCATGGCACGCACGTCGAGGCTCTGATGAAGACGTGCGGCGGCCATGGTCCCAGCCCGTACCGCCCCTGCGTAGTCGGTCGCCGCCATGTGCGTCAGCCCCGCGGCGCTTGCGCGCGCGTTCGCAGATAATCGGCGAAGCGACCGAGTTCGTCCCGATCCTGGAGCGACAACGCAGCGGCACGGCGAGCGAGGTGCGCGACATCGACCGGCAAGGCCGCCGCATCGTCCTCCCCGGTGAAGAACGCCGCTGGCTGGCGATAGAGCTTTGCCAGCCGTGTCAATTCAAGCGCTTCGACCCGTCTTTGACCATTCTCGATATCGGTGAGCGCGGTGCGCGGTATTTTGAGATAGGTCGCAACCTCTTCCTGCTTCAGGCCGAGATATTTGCGGGCTTCGCGCAAGCGCTCACCTAGTTGGCGGCGCTCCCCATCGTCATCGTCCTGCTGGACTGCGACCTGGGTCATCATTTGCCTCCTTTGCGCTTCTTCCAATAGGCCTCGATCTTCGGCAGCAGTTGTCCCAACGCCTGATCGATCGAGCTATAGCCACCCGTTCGCACCACGCTCTCGGGAAGCTCGATGCCGAGCAGCGGCTCGACGGTACACAGGATCGAAACCACCACGAGCGAGTCGATCTGAAAGGGCGCGCTGCCGATTGCCGCGGGTGTTGGCGGCAGAGCGACGCCCTTCATGAGAGCCTCGGCCTTCACGACCTCGATCAGCTCGCTCCGCAGATCCGTCTCGACTGCTGCTTGAGGAAATGGCGAGACGACCGGAGCTGAAACGGGCGATGCAAGCGTAGCGGTGACCATGGCGTCCCTTTCGAGAACTTAGCAAGGAAGGTAATGTCGGATTTGCCGACATGCAATAGGTCGTGTTAGCGGATTGCCGGCCAGCGTTCGCCGCGGCTCACATCGACGGGCGCTACCTGATAGGGGCAAATCCGGTATTCAGCACGAATATGGTGCGTTAGGTTGAGGCATGCCTGACCGCGCGACCTTTCTTCACATCACCGATGCCCATGTGTCCGCGTCCGGCGTTCCGTTCGAACGCGACGACCGCAAAGTCGATGTGCCGGGGATGCCTGTCGGGACGCGCGAAGAAGCGCTTGATCTTCTCTTCCGGCGATTGGCGGAGCGGCTGACGCGCGACGGCCGCACGCTCGACGGCGTGATCTTCTCGGGTGATGCGCAAAGCAAAGGCGCCGCCGGTGGGCACGAGATTGTCTTTAAGATGATCGCCGACCATCTTGGGATCGCGGCCGATCGTATCATCTCGGTCCCAGGCAATCACGACGTGCCACGCGATTCCGATCCTGGCTCCGACAAACGCTACGAGAACTTTGCCAAGGTCTGGCGAGACGCGGGCTGCATCGTGCCATGGTTGGATGGGCTGGACGCTTGGCCCGCAATCGTCAATCCGGACCGCCATCGCCTTATCGCGGCCAACCGCAACTGGGCTGTGTTTCCGATCAACACCAGCAATTGGTCGCATGTGACATCGGTGCTGCCGGAACCGCTGCGAACCTATTGGGATACGATCCCGGACGCGCTCGCACCCGGCGATGTAGCCGTTGCTTCCCAATTGCGATCGCAACTTCAGGGTCTGGCCCGCTACGATATGGCTCGTGTCTCGGAGCATCAGCTGGAGGCTCTACGGACAATCGTCGCGTCGACGCCTCGGCCCGATCATGGTCGCCAATTACGCATCGCCGTGATGCACCACCATCTCCGTTCGCCAAGCCTGCGCGAGGAATTGAAGCCGTTCGCGGACGTGTCAAACCTCGAACAGGTCCGTGCCTTCTTGCGCGGAAGCGGCATCGGTGTCGTGATCCATGGACACAAACACGAGCACGCCGCGTACTTCGACCACATTTACGCCGGCGATGACCGTGACATGCACCGCGTACTTGTCCTCTCCGGGGCGACATTCGAGGTTGGACGCGAAACCGATGCAGTCCGGCTCATCACGCTCGATGGCTTGCCGCACACGCCCGAGGTCAAGATCGAGGCGATCCCATTGCCACGATCGGGTGCCGAGGACCTGCGGCAGACGGCCATTGTCCGCCGGCTCTGGACGACAAGTGTTCGGCCTGCCGACACCGTCGTGGTTTCACCCGGCGCGCCTGTGATCGTTGAAGGGTCAGATCTGGACGAAGTTTATGCTCGCGCGCTCGGAATTGCCCAGACCAATGCCAAGCGCGGCACCCTGATCGTCCACCTCGATCTGCCCGACGATGAAGGGAGGACGTTGCCGCTGCCAACCGCTTACGCCGTTCCCGATGACCTGCAAGGCGACGAGCGGCAAACCTGGCTCCGGGAGTTGGTCGAATGGTGGCAACTCGATCGATCGCAATTGGAGCCGCGCATCCCATACCTCCACGGCGCGCGGCTGCGACGTTACGGTGGTAAGATCAACCAAATCGAACGCATCATCGCGCTCCTCAAGGCGAAGCCGAGCACGCGTGCCGTGGCCGTGCTGGTCGATCCCTTCCGTGATTTCGCACCCACCGGTGCTGGTGAAGAATTCGCATCCTTTTGCCTCGTAGAGTTCCGCCGGAGGGACGCGGACGCTGGACGGATCGCTGTCGATGCTATCGCCTTCTACCGGGCGCAGGAGTTCGAACGGTGGTGGCCGATCAATATCGCGGAGCTGCGGTTCCTACAGCGGGAGATTTGTGATGAACTCGGCTACCGCCCAGGTCGGATCACGACGATCGCCGCCGATGCTCGAACGATTTCGCGATCTCCCACGCAGGTGGCAATGCCGATCGTTGATCGTTGGCTAGATCAAGCTCCGGAGCGGCTCCACCTTCTCGCGGATGCGCTCGCCCACAAGGCCGTGCAGGGCGCCGCTCAAGCGAGCGCTGTTCGTGAATGGCGGCGCTCGTTGGCAGAACTGCGGACCGCAACGAACGGCTTTAACTCGGATGGTATTCCCGTCGCGATCGAAGGCCTGCTCACGCTTGCCGCCTACATTAAGGCGACCGCAGCGGTTGAAGACGAGGAGCTTTCCATCTTGGCGCGGAACCTGAGCGACCTCGCCCGAGTCAACGAAACCTTCGAACATTCGACGCTCTCCCGCGCTTCCTTCAGCCGATGGTCGCCCGTCGCGCAGAGCCTTGTTGCCACCCTTGAGCGCTTGACCGATGCGCGACTGCCGAAAGCTGCTTCTGAAGAACTCAAGGCGACAACCTGACGGCGTTAGCAAAGAAATGGCGGTTCCCTTAAATTGCCTGGCTGCCAAGGTAAGCACCCTTAAATAGGGTCGGACGAAGAGCGCGAACGCCGCGGTGCTGCCGACGACGGACCGCTGCCACCATCAACGAGCTGAAAGGCGTCAGCATCCACTACGCTGCGCGCCTGCGGATAGTGAGGCCAGTATCACGCAGCCAAGCGTGTCTCGCCACTATTGGGGTCACCAACGTCGCCGGCCGCCTTCTGGAGGAATCGAGCCAGAGCCGTCTTGCGCGAGTCGCGGTCGAGAGCATAAGCGGTCTGCTTGAACTCGGTGCCTGCGAGCAGGCCCTGGATGTACCCCGAGATCGTGTCGGCTGCCATGATGAGCGCGGTGTCGAGGGTATGGATGTATTTGCTCGTCATCGTGCCGATGGAGTGACCGACAAGCGCCGCGATCGTCACCTCGGTGAACCCGAGATCGTTTCCGACACTGGCGAAGCTGTGGCGAAGGACGTGAGGGGTGACATCAGCGAGCGATGATCCGGCGAACATCTGGTCCCATCGGTTCGGAAAGCTGCCGAAGGCATTGTCGTCACCGGAACCGGGAAACACGTATGTTCCTTGATCGGACTTGCGCCGTTCGTCGAGAAACTCGATTACCGGCAGGCCGATCGGCCGGATCGAGTGCCCCTCCTTGCTGTCGATGAGCCGAAGGCAACTCGCACCGGTGTCGACCTCCTTCCACCGGAGATTGATGATCTCGGAGCGTCGGCAGCCGGTCAGCGCGATCTGACGGATGATGGCGACGGTGATCGCGTACCGCTCGTCCTTCTCGGCGGCGCTGAGCATCCTGCCGAGAGTGCGATACTCGTCCTCGGTTAAACGGCGCGACCGGACGTTGTCCTTCGGCTTGCGGATACCGTGAGCTGGGTTGGTCTCTATGATCCCGGCGTCGATGGCGAAGGTCATGATGCCGCCGAGCAGACCGACCGTGCGTGCTGCGGTGCCTGCCCCGCCACGGACGACGGCACGGCCGCGGAGCTTCTCCGTCTTGATCGACACGCGGGTCTTCCCTGCGATGACGTCCTTCATCATCTTCGAAACGTCGGCCTTCGTCAGATCCTTCACGCGACGCTGACCAATGAGAGGGATGATGTGCCGATGGATGCGGCCGATATCGGTCCCGATGGTTCCGGGCTTCTTCGGGCGACCGCCTTTGCCCATGATGAGACCCGCGTTCAGATCCTTAAGGTAGAGGACGCAAAGCTCCTTAACGGTGATCGCCTTCTGATCGAGCTGGCGCTCTTCAGTCGGGTTCTCGCCCCGGGCGATCCGGCCAAACTGAGCCTTGGCCTCCTGCCGGGCCGTTTCGGCTGTCCAGACGCCGTGGAGCCCGATGGTGTAGCGGCGAGATCGGCCGCCCAACCGATACTGGATGACATAGCTGCGCTTGCCGGAGGTGAACACCCGAAGCCCGAAGCCCGGGAGTTCGTCGTCCCAGACGACGTAGTCCTTTTCGCCCGGCAACGCAGCATCGACGGCGCGTTTGGTCAGCTTAGGCATCGGCGTTCTCCCGCTCCGTCCCCGTCTCTCGCGTAAGCACCACGTAAGCAGGAGGGGGGAAATTTTGGCGTGAAGCAGGATAGCCTATCGTGAAGCGAATTCCAAATAGATCAGCGTTTACAGTATGATAGCGTAGCATGGCGCGCTCTTGCGTATTTTAGCGAAGGGCAGCTATATTTCCTCCGAAGGCAGAGGCCAGGGGTTCGAATCCCTTCCGGTGCGCCATTCCCGATCCGCCACCCCACGCCCCCCGCTCAGCCCGCGCCGTCGCCGCCGGCGAAGCCGTAGACGCCGCCCGCCACCGCCGCGACGAAGCGGTCGGGCGCGATGTCCGCCGCCGCGAGCGCCTCGGCCAGCGCCGCCACGGGCGCCTCGCGGGCTTCGTCGGTCAGGCGGAAACAGCCCCAATGGATGCCCAGCGCGCGGCGCGCGCCGACCGCCTCGAAGATCCGCACCGCCTCCGCCGGATCGACATGCTGCGCCGCCATGAACCAGCGCGGCTCATAGGCGCCGATCGGGATCAGCGCCACGTCGGGGCTGCCGAAACGCGCGCGCATGGCGGGGAAGATGGTGCCGTCGCCATAGCCGGTATCGCCCGCGAACCACAGGCTCGCGCTGCGGCTGTGCAGCCAGAAGCCCGCCCACAGCGCCATGCGCCGGTCGCGCAGGCCGCGCGCGGACCAATGGTTGGCGCGGGTCAGCGTCACCTCGGCGGCGGGGCCCAGCCGCAGCCGGTCGTGCCAGTCGCCGGTCAGCAGGCGCGCGCCCGGCACCGCCGCGCGCACGATCGCATCGTTGCCGAGCGGCATCACCATCAGCGGCGCGTGGCGCGCGTGCAGCCGGCGCAGCGTGGCGATGTCGAGATGGTCGTAATGATTGTGGCTGAGCAGCACCGCGTCGATCGGCGGCAGATCGTCGAAGGCGATGCCGGGCGCGGTCACCCGCTTCGGACCGGCGAAGCGGAACGGGCTCGCGCGCGCGGACCAGACCGGATCGGTGAGCAGGTTGAGCCCGTCCACCTGGATCAGCAGCGTGGCATGGCCCACCATGGTGACGCGCAGCCCCGCCAGCCGCGGCTCGGGCCGCGCCGGCACGATCGGCACCTGGCGCGGCCAGGCCACCGCCTGCCGACCGCGTTGCCAGCGCAGAATGTCGCGCAGCCCGCGATCGGTGGTCGGCTGGCCGGGGTTGAAGAAACGCGCGCCGTCGAAATGGTCGCTCGGCGGCCCGGAATAATAGGGATTGCGCGGCATGGGGATCGGCTGGCCCTTCGGTGCGGTGGCGGCAGGCGCCCGTCGCCGGCCGGCGACGGGATGAACATCGCCTTCAACGCGGCGTTGATCCTTTCAGAGCCACGGCGTTGCGCGCGGGGCCAAGGAGCAGGTTATGAGCGACGACAAGCAGCCGATGCAGGCCGATGGCGAGGGCACCACGCCGCGTTCCGATCAGCCGGAAGGCGAACTCGCCTCGCGCCGGGGCGCGGCGGCGGCGGCCGGCGAATCCGGCGGCGGCGCCTATCCCCATGGCGAGAGCCCGAGCAAGGGCAAGGGCCCGGGCCGCTTTCTCGGCCATGGCGGGCAGAGCGGCCAGGCCTATCATGGCAGCGGCCAGCTCGGCGAAGAGGATGTCGGCGGCAACGCCAACAGCCCCAGCAAGGCGCCCTGAAGCGGCCGCGCGGGCACGGCTCAGCGCGCCGCCACGGGCGGCACCTGGCTCGCCACCACCGCCGATCCGGCGCGGTCGATCGACCAGAGAAGGCGCGGGCGGCGCGGATCCCAGCTGATCGCCTGGCCGCCGGTGGGAGTCGCGATGGTGGCGACCAAGGTCAGCCGGTCGCCCGTGGCGGGCACGCGCACGGCATAGAGTTCGGGCCGGTCGTGCCCGGTCATGTAGAGCAGGCCGTCCGCGCCCCAGGCTCCGCCCGAGGCGCTGCGCGGCGCCAGCCGGTCGAGCAGCGCCGGCGGCAGCGGCCAGCGGCCGGTCTCGCGGAAATGCCGGTCGTAGCGGACCAGCCGGGTCGCCGCATGGTCGCGGCCGGGCACCCCGCCCTTGCCGTCATAATTGGCGTAGCAGGCCCACCAGCCGCCCTTGTGCCAGTCGAGCCAGGTGAGCGAGCCCGGCCCGTCGATCCGCCGGCTCGCCAGCGGGCGCAGGCTGACGGCGTCGAACACCTCCATCCGGCTCCACATCGGCACCGCCGGATAGCTGGAGGCGGCGCAGATCAGCCGGGCGCCGCGCACGATGCAGGAATTGATGTGCGGATAGCGCGCCGGATCGCCCTGCCAGCGGCGCACCACGCGCCCGCTCGCCGGATCGAGCCTGGCGATCGCGCTGTCGTCGATCGCGTAGAGCGCGTCGCCCCCGGCCGCGACCCCCTGGTGCGCGTCGGCGGCGGGAAGCCGGCGCACGGGCCGCGCGGCGGGCAGGGCCGGTGCGGCAAGCGACGGCGGCGGGGGCGGCGGGGGCGGCGGTACCGGCATGACCATCTCCTCGCGCCGCGCCTAGCCGGATCGCGGGCGAGACAAAAGCGGCGAACTTCGCTATGGCGCGCCGATCATGGCAGAGACACCGCGCACCCTCTACGAGAAGATCTGGGACGCCCATGTCGTCCAGCAGCGCGACGATGGCACCGCGCTTCTCTATATCGACCGCCACCTCGTCCATGAGGTGACGAGCCCCCAGGCCTTTGACGGGCTGCGCGCCGCCGGCCGCCGCGTCCGCCGGCCGGATCTCACGCTCGCCGTGCCCGATCACAATCTGCCCACCACCGCGCGCGCCGATGCCGCCGGCCACCGCCTGCCGATCGCCGATCCGCAATCGGCCGAGCAGCTCGCGGCGCTCGCGCGCAACACCGCCGAGTTCGGCATCGAATATATCGATGATCTCGCCGCCGCGCAGGGCATCGTCCATGTCGTCGGGCCGGAACAGGGCTTCACCCTGCCGGGCACCACCGTGGTCTGCGGCGATTCGCACACCGCCAGCCATGGCGCGCTCGGCGCGCTCGGCTTCGGCATCGGCACGTCCGAGGTCGAGCATGTCCTCGCCACCCAGACGCTGCTGCTCAAACGCTCCCGCTCGCTCGAAGTGCGGGTGGACGGCACGCTCGGCGCCGGCGTCACCGCCAAGGATGTCGCGCTCGCCATCGTCGGCACGCTCGGCGCGGGCGGCGGTGCGGGCTATGTCGCCGAATATACCGGCTCGGTCTTCCGCGCGCTCTCGGTCGAGGGGCGGCTGACGGTGTGCAACATGTCGATCGAGGCCGGCGCGCGCGCCGGTCTGGTCGCGCCCGACGAGGCCGTGTTCGCCTATCTCCAGGGCCGGCCGCGCGCACCGGCGGGCGCGGACTGGGCGCGCGCGGTCGACTATTGGCGCACGCTGCGCAGCGATCCCGGCGCCCGCTACGACAAGCAGGTGCATATCGATGCCGCCAGCATCGCGCCGCTCGTCACCTGGGGCACCAGCCCGGACGATGTCGTGCCGATCACCGGCGCGGTGCCCGATCCCGCCGGCCTCGCTGATCCCGCGCGCCGCGCCGCCGCCGAAAAGGCGCTCGCCTATATGGGTCTCGCCCCCGGCACCCGGATGCAGGACGTGGCGGTGGACCGCATCTTCATCGGCTCCTGCACCAATAGCCGCATCGAGGATCTGCGCGCCGCCGCCGCCGTGGCGCGCGGCCGCAAGGTGGCGCCGGGCATCAAGCAGGCGCTGGTCGTGCCGGGCTCGGGGCTGGTCAAGCGCCAGGCCGAGGCCGAGGGGCTGGACCGCATCTTCCTTGAGGCGGGCTTTGAATGGCGCGAGCCCGGCTGCTCCATGTGCCTGGCGATGAACCCGGACAAGGTGCCGCCCGGCGAGCGCTGCGCCTCCACCTCCAACCGCAATTTTGTCGGCCGCCAGGGGCCGGGCGCGCGCACCCACCTGCTCTCGCCCGCCATGGCCGCCGCCGCCGCCGTCACCGGCCGGCTCACCGATGTGCGGGAGATCGCCTGATGCAGCCCGTCACCCGCGTCGAGGGCCGCGCCTATCCGCTCGGCCGGCCCAATATCGATACCGATATCATCATCCCCGCCCATTGGCTGAAGACGGTCACGCGCGAGGGGCTTGGCCGCGGCGCCTTCGAGACGATCCGCGCCGAGCCCGGCAATGTGTTCGACGATCCCCGCTTCGCGGGCGCGCCGATCCTCATCGCGGGCGAGAATTACGGCTGCGGCTCGAGCCGCGAACATGCCGCCTGGGCGATGGCCGATATGGGGCTGCGCGTTGTCATCGCGCCGAGCTTTTCGGATATCCATGCCGGCAATGCCTTCAAGAACGGCATCCTCACCGTCGTCCTGCCGCAGCCGGCGGTGGACCGGCTGCTCGCCGTCGCCGCCGAGCATCCGATCACCGTCGATCTCGAAAGCCAGACGGTGACGACGCCCTTTCAGGATCGCTTCGCCTTCGCGATCGATCCCTTCCGCCGCGATTGCCTGCTCAAGGGCCTGGACGAGATCGGCATCACGCTCGAGATGGATCCCGCCATCGCCGCGTTCGAGGCCCGGCTCGCGCAGGACCAGCCCTGGATCGGCGGCGCCGCCGGCTGAGATCTCCCCCGCGGGCGGATGCCCGCATTGCCCCAGCGGGCGAAGGGCCGAATCCCTCCCGCGCGCGCCCGCGCTACAGTGCCGGCTCGGCCGCCGCGTCCGCCGCCGCCGCCGTCGAGCCGCGATCGATCAGCCGGTGCGGCAGCACGATATGCGCCGGCGAGGGGCGCCCCTGGATCAGCGCCAGCAGCGCGTCCACGGCGGCATGCGCCATGTCGCAGGTCGGCTGGTGGATGGTGGTGAGCCGGGGCCACACCACCTGCGCGATGGTGCTGTCGTCGAAGCCGACGATCGAGAGGCGGCGCGGCACCGCCACCCCCGCCTCGTGCGCGGCGCTCAGCACGCCGGCGGCCATGTCGTCGTTCGAGGCGAAGATCGCGCTCGGCGGCTCGGCCAGCGCGAGCAGCTGGCGCCCCGCCTCCAGCCCCGAGGCGAAGGTGTAGTCGCCTTCCACGCTCAGCTCGGCGCGATAGGCGAGGTTCCGCCGCTCGAGCGATTCCTTGAAGGCGGCGAAGCGGATCGCGGTCGAGCTATGGTTGGGGCGGCCGCGCACGATGGCGATGCGGCGATGGCCGAGCGCGGCGAGATGCGCGACGACATCGTCCACCGCCGCGCGATCGTCCATCGAGACGTCGGGCGCGCGCGATTCGCCGCGGGTCGGCGCGATCCGCACATAGGGCAGGCCCGATTGCTCGATCGCGGCGAGCGTCGCGGCGTCGTCGCCCAGCGGCGGCACCAGCACCAGCCCGTCCACCGCCGAGGTGCGCGCCAGCGCCCGCATCCGCGCCGGCGCCTCCTCGCCCTCCACGAAGGGCATCACCACCAGCCGGTAGCGGTCCGCCTCCAGCCGCGCCGCAGCGCCCTTCTGGATGTCGTAGACATAATTGGGGCTGACCGAGCCATAGGCCAGGCCCAGCAAATGGGTGCGCCGTCCCGCCAGGCTGCGCGCGGCGGCGTTGGGATGATAATCCAGGTCCTTGGCCACGGCGCGCACCTTGTCGCGCGTGGCCGGGCGGACATTGGGTTCGTCGTTGAAGACACGCGACACGGTCTTGATCGACACCTGCGCCTCGCGCGCGACATCGGTGATCGTCGCGTTGCGCTGTGCCCTTGCTCTCGCCACCCGGTCGTCCGTTCATTACGGCTTATCGATTGCATAGCCTTAGCCGCGCGGGCCCGCGCCCGGCAAGCGTCCTGCACGGGCGCGCCGCCGCCGCCTCAGCCGAGCAGCGCCGCATAACGCTGGGTGGCGGCGAGCAGCCGGTCGAGAATGCCCGGCTCGCTAAAGGCATGGCCCGCATCCGCCACCGGCTCGAACCGCGCCTCGGGCCAGGCGCGGTGCAGATCCCAGGCGCTGCGCATCGGCGTCGCCATGTCGTAGCGGCCCTGGATGATGGTGCCGGGAATGTCCCGCAGCCGGCCCGCGTCGCGCAGCAGCTGGCCCTCCTCCAGCCAGCCGCGATGATGGAAATAATGATTCTCGATCCGCGCGAAGGCGAGCGCGAAATGATCCTCGGCGAAGCTGTCGGCCAGCGCCGGGTCGGGGAGCAGCGTCAGCGTCTCGCCTTCCCAGCGGCTCCACGCCCGCGCCGCCTCGATCTGGCGGGCGGCGTCGTCGCCGGTCAGCAGCGCGCGATAGGCGCTAATCAGATCGGCGCGCGCCGCCTCGGGCACGGGGGCGAGGAACGCCTCCCATTTGTCGGGAAAGATCCACGCGGCCCCGCCCTGATAATACCAGGCGAGTTCGGCCGCGCGGAGCAGGAAGATGCCGCGCAGCACCAGCGCCGAGACATGGTCGGGATGCGCCTGGGCATAGGCGAGCGCCAGCGTCGATCCCCAGCTGCCGCCGAAGACGAGCCAGCGCGCATGGCCGCATGCGCGCCGCAGCCGCTCGATATCCTCCACCAGATGCCAGGTCGTGTTCGCCTCGAGCGCGGCATGGGGCCGGGACCGGCCGCAGCCGCGCTGGTCGAACAGCAGCAGGTCGTAGCGCGCGGGATCGAACAGCCGGCGCTGCCCGGGGGTGCATCCCCCGCCCGGCCCGCCATGGAGGAAGACGGCGGGAATGCCGCCGCGCCGCCCCACCCGCTCCCAATAGATCTGGTGGCCCTCGCCCGTGTCGAGCATGCCCGCCTCGAACGGCTCGATCGCCGGAAAGGGGCTCAATGGCTGGCGTGCCTCGGTCATGCCTGTCTCCCGTGCTGGCGTTCGTCTGGGCTTCCCAGGGCCTTGCCGCTGATCGCGACGCCGGTCTAGCATGCGCGCCAGGGAGGATCGCCATGGACGAGGAAGACCGGCGCCGCGCGATCGCGGTCTATGATCATTTCACCCATGTCTCGCACGATCGGCGCGCCGCCATGGCGGCGCTGACGCGGCTCGCCGGCAGCGCCGCCGCCGCCGAGCTTCTCTTCCAGTCGATCGCCGCCAGCCCCGCCGCCGCCGCGCAGATCGCCGAGACCGATCCTCGCCTCGCCGCGCGCACGCTGCGCTGGCCGGTCGGCCCGGGCCGCAGCCTCGAGGGCTATTGGGCCGCCCCGCGCGACCGGCCGCAGGGCGTCGTCGTCGTGCTGCACGAGAATCGCGGCCTCCAGCCCTATACGCGCGATGTCGCGCGCCGCCTCGCCGTGGCCGGCTTCGCCGCGCTCGCGCCCGATCTGCTCAGCCCCGAGGGCGGCACGCCGGCGGACGAGGATCGCGCCCGCGAGGCCATCGCCGCGCTCGATCTCGGCCGCACGCTCGCCGATGTCCGCGCCACGCTGGGCTGGATCGCGGCGGGCGGCGCGCCGGCGCGCGGCCGGATCGGCGTGCTCGGCTTCTGCTGGGGCGGCGCGCTCGCCGATCGCGTCGCGACCAGCGGCGATCCGCATGCCGCCGCCATTTGCGCCTTCTACGGGCCGGCCCCCGCGCCGGAGACGGCGGCGGCGGTGCGGGCGCCGCTGCTCCTCCATTATGCCGGGCTCGATACCCGCGTGGAGGCCAGCGCCAGGCCCTGGCTCGCCGCGCTCGCCGCCGCCGGCCGCCCGGTCGAATCCTATGTCTATCCCGGCGTCGATCACGCCTTCCACAATGACACGTCGGCGGCGCGCTACAATGCGCCCGCCGCCACCCTGGCCTGGACGCGCACCCTCGCCTTCTTCCACCGCACGCTCGGCTGATCGCGGGCACGAAAAAGGCCCGGCGGAGCGCCGCCGGGCCTCGATCTCGTCAGCGGGAACGCCGCGCCTAGTTGCGCTGATTGCCCATGAAGCGAAGCAGGAACATGAACATGTTCACAAAGTCGAGATACAGCTGGAGCGCGCCCATGATCGCCGACTTGGTCTGCAGCGCCGTGCCGCGCACCGCGAAATAGCCGCTCTTGATGCGCTGCGTGTCATAGGCGGTGAGCCCGGCGAAGAGCAGCACGCCCACCGCCGAAATGATCAGGTCCATCGCGGTCGAGCGGACGAACATGTTGATCAGCATGGCGACGATCAGGCCGACCACGCCGACGATGAAGAAGCTCCCCATCGCGGTGAGATCGCGCTTGGTGGTGTAGCCATAGAGGCTCAGCGCGCCGAAGCCGGCGGCGGTGGCGAAAAAGGCCTGGGCGACCGAGCTGCCCGTATAGACGAGCAGGATCGACGAGAGCGACAGGCCCATCAGCACCGCGTACAGCCAGAACAGCGCCTTGGCGCCGTTTTCCGACAGGCGGTTGATCCCGAAGCTCAGCCACATCACCACGCCCAGCGGCGCCAGCATCACCACCCAGCGCAGCGGCCCGCCATGCAGGAAGACCTGCGCCGCCGGCGAGTTGATCCCGCCCGAGGCGAACAGCAGGGCGACGATGCCGGTGAGCAGCACGCCCGACGTCATATAGTTGTACACGGACAGCATATAGGTGCGCAGCCCCGTGTCGAAGGCGGCTTCGCGCGCGCCCGTCGCGGCACGGGGCACCGCGGTCGTCCGGGGGTCAGACCAGTTAGCCATCGAAATACACTCTCCTCGTTGTCGACGAACGTCGCCGACATCGCCAATATCAGCCTTCGCCCGTCGCCTTTCAAGCGAAACCGGGCGCGCGAGAGGAGCGCCATGGCCCATCACCGCCTGTTCGTGGCCCTGCACCCCCCGCCGGCGATCCGCGCCGCGATCCGCGCGGTGCAGGGCGGCATCGCCGGCGCGCGCTGGCAGACGGACGAGCAGCTCCACTGCACGCTGCGCTTCCTGGGCGAGCAGAATGGCCAGGTCGCGGAGGATATCGCGGTGGCGCTGTCGGGGCTGCACCACCCCGCCATCGAGGCCCGGCTCGAAGGCCTGGGATGCTTCGCGCACAAGGGCCGGGCGGACAGCCTATGGGTTGGAATCGGCCCGATTTCCGAGCTTCGCGCGCTGCATGACAAGGTCGATCGGCTGCTCCGCGCCGCCGGCATCGCGCCCGATCCGCGCGCCTATCGACCGCATATCACCACCGCCCGCCTGCCGCGTTCGCTGGCGGTGCCCGAAGCCGCGGCGGCGCAGCTGCCGGCGCCGCCCGCGCTCGCCTTCCGCTTCACCGAGGTGCGGCTCTACGAGAGCCTGCTCGGCCGCGATGGCGCCCGCTACGCGCCGGTGCTGCGCCTGCCGCTGGGGCCGGACGCGGCTTTGTAAGATTTTGTGTCGCGGGCTGGGGACCGCCCCTCGGGGCGGCGTGCGCGCGCCCGGGCATGAAAAAAGGGGAGCCGGCCTGCGCCGACTCCCCCTTTTCGCCTCGTCCACGAACCCCGGTCGCCCGGGGTTCGGGAAGAAGGATCGCCTTACTGGCCCGAACCCGGACCGAAGGTGATCTCCACGCGGCGGTTCTGCGGCTCGCGCACACCGTCGGCGGTCTGGACGAGCAGCTTGGTCTCGCCGAACGCCTGGGTGGTCATCGCCGTGTCCGGCACGCCCTTGCCCGCGAGGTACGCCTTCACCGCGTCGGCACGACGCTGCGAGAGGCCCATATTGTACTTCGCCGAACCCGAGGTGTCGGTGTAGCCCGCGAGCATGACCGAGGCCGAGCCGGTCTGCGCATAGGACGCAGCGGCATTGTCCAGGATCGAAGCCGCTTCCGGCGTGATGTCCGACTTGTTCCAGTCGAAGAACACGATGAACGGACCCGGGTTGGCCGGCGGCGGCGGGGGCGGCGGCGGCGGCGGCGGGGGCGGCGGGGGCGGCGGCGGCGGCGGCGGCGGCGGCGGCGGGGCGGCCGGCTCGCCGAAGTTGAAGATCAGGCTGGCGAGCAGCGAGTGCGACCGGAAGCGGCCGATCGCGTCGACGCCCGACGAGTCGGTCTGACGCACGCCGAAGGTGTTGAAGAAGCGATACTTCACACCCACGTCGATCTGGTTGGTGACGGGCACGCGGACGCCGGCGATGCCCTGGAAGGCGAAGCGGGTGTCGCTGCCGTCGATGAACACCGGACCGCCGTTGAAGCGCCAGATGTTGGCCGAGACGCGCGCCACGCCGACACCGCCGCCGACATAGCCGCTGATGCCGTTCTCGTCGCCGAAGTCGAGCAGGCCGTTGGCCATGAAGCTCAGGACGTCGGTGTTGCCCGAGCGGCTCGAATTATAGGTGCCGGCCGGAACCGTGGTGCCGTTGAAGATCGGCGCGTTGGCGGTGAAGCTGCTGACTTCGGCGCGCTTGTAGCCGACTTCGCCCTCGATCCGGATCGGACCGAGATCGTAGCCGACGATGCCGTCGACGTCGAAACCCGTCTTCTGGTTCACCTTGAACGCATTCGGCGTGCCGCCGAGATCATACGTCGAATCTTCGACGATCATGCCGCCGCCTTCGACGCCGACATACCAGGCTTTGTCCTTCGCGAAGGCCGGGGCGGCCAACGCAGTGGAGGCCAGCGCCATAATTACGGCGAGCTTCCGCATGTTAATCCCCTTTCGTTCAGTTCCCTAACGGAAACGAAGAATGCCTAGTCCCTGCGGGGTATCCGCGCAAGCGCGCATATTCCCACTCTGTTGCCGAGAAACCACAGCGGCTTCGCGAGAATTCCGCCCCAGCAAGCGACGCTCAAACACGCAAGGCGGCATCCGGTTTCCTCGCAACCGAACTTTTTTTAGGGGGCGATCAGCCCATGCGCAACCAGCGCCGTAACGATCCGCGAAATTGCGGCCCGCGCCTCGGCATCCGGATTGCTCCCGCCGCTCGGCAGTGCCACGGCCGACTGTTGCATTCCTACCACCTGTCGGCCGCCTATTTTCAGGCGCTTGGCGCACAGCTCGCCGACCGTCCAGCGATCGTCCTCGAAGCGTACCGGCAGGCCGTCGGGGATCAGCCAGCCGGTCATGCCCGGCCGCGCCGCCACGAACCGCCACCCTCCCTCGGTCCAGATGGCAAGTGCCTGATCTTGGCCGGCAAACTCACCCGTCGCCGCGGCCCCGACAATCCAGCACTGGCCCGGCCTGGGCGCGGCCGGGGGTGCCGTCAGCCCGAGGCCCGCGACCGCGAGCTGCGCCACCCCGTCGAGCAAAGCGAGCGCCTCATTGTGGAAAAGCTCCTTCTGCGCCTGGCCGGGCGCGAGCAGCGGCAGGCGCAGCCAGGGTGTCTCGTCGGCCATATCGATCTCCTTGGCGTGACAGCGTCATTCAGGGCAGGACCAGCCGGAGCGGCGGCGAGGCGGCGACGGTGCCGAGCTGCTCGATCGTGACCGACAGGCCGGGGCGCGCCGCCGCCAGCTCCAGCCAGGGCCGGTCGGTCTCGTGTGGGGGAGCGCCCTCCACCGTCACGCGATAGCGCTCGCGCTCCTCGCCGAGCGGCGCCTCGCCGCCGTCGCGCCAGTCCCAGCCCTGGCGGCTGCGGCGCACCCACTCGATCCGCACCCCCGCGCCGCGCCGCCGCATCCGTCCCGCCACCGGCGCGGGCGGCGCCAGCGCCGCGCCCATGAAGCGCAGCGCCGCCTCGGCCGGCTCGGCATCGCCGACCCCGCTCGCCGACACGCGCAGCCGCGTGCCGAGCGCGGCCAGCGGCAGCGGCCAGCGGCGCAGCGACGTAGGCTCGATCAGCACCACGCGCTCGCCCGGCTGGTGCAGCGCCATCGCCCATTCGGTGCCGCGCCGCCCGCGCAGCAGCGTGGACAGGCGGAAGCGCCCGTCGCCCAAGGCCGTCGCCGTGCCGAACTGGAGAAGCTCGTCGCCCACCAGCATCAGCGTGCGCGCCGCCGACCAGCCGAGCCGGTCGTCGCCGGCCAGCGCGGTCTCGCCCGGCAGCCGCACCACCAGCGTCGCGCGGCGGTCCACCAGCAGCGCGCCGCCGGGCGCGAGCGCCGTCTCCGCCGTGCCGATCACCGCCGGCGGCGCGGTGGCGCCGATCGCCTCCCAGCCCTGCCCCTCGTCGCGGCTGCCGATCAGCATCGCGCCGCGCCAGCCCGCGCCGTCGCCGCGCGCGGCGATCAGCAGCGCCGGCTCGTCGCGCGGCGCCGCCTCGGCCAGCGGCAGGTCGAGCAGCGCCAGCCGGGTCCGGCCGGACAGGCGATCGGGCTCGATCACCGGCGCGCCCGGGCTGGCGGGCGGGGGCGGCGGCGCCGCGCCGGGCAGGCGGGTGCAGGCGAGCGTCACCACCCACTCCTCGAAGCGGCGCTCGCGCACGCGCCAGCGCCCGGCGAGATCGGGCAGGCGCAGGATCGCGCCCACCGGCACCGCCAGCCCCGCCGCCGACAGCGTCACCCGCGCCGTCTCGCGCGCCGCCGCGTCGCGCGCCAGCCGCGCCTCGGCCAGCGCGCGCGCGGCCGCCGCCGGCAGCGCCGCCGCCAGCGCCACCGTGCCGCCGCGCCGCCCCGCCGCGCCGCGCCGCGCCGTCTGCGCGCCGGGCTGGAAATCGCGCGCGGGATCATAATGCATCAGCGTCAGCGCCTCGGTCAGCAGGCCCTCGCCGCGCCGCTCGATCTCCAGCCGGGGCGCCGCGCGCGTGCCGCCATGGCCGCCCAGCGCCAGCGGATCGATCGGCCGCGCCGGCGCGTCCTCGTCGAGCAGCACCAGCCCCTGCGCATCCTCGCCGAGCGCGATCGGCAGCGCCTCGGCCAGCGCCTCCAGCGCGCCCCGCACGCTGTCGCCCTCGGCGGCAAAGCCCGTCAGCCGTTCGCCCGGGCCGCCGCGGATCGCGCCGTCGCTCAGCGCGGCCGCGATCTCGCCCACCGACACCGGCGCCGCGTCGGCGATCACCTCGAAGCCGAGCGACGGGATGCGGTTGCCGAACGCCCCCAGCTCGAGCCCCTCGAACACGGCATAGGCGAGGCCGCGATAGGCCGGGGTCGCGTCCAGCCCCTGCGCGGCCGCGATCAGCGGATCGGGCGCCTGGCCCTCGTCGCCCAGATGGAGGCGGAAGCCGGCGATCGGGCTCTTCCAGTCGCCCGCCGCGCCGCGCAGCAAATTGCCCTCGGCCCAGATCCGCCCCACCCGCTGGATCGGCCGCGCCGACAGCGCGACCGCGAAGGAGGCGGAATAACTATAATGCGTGGTCGATCCCCGGCCCTTGCCGCCGCCGGCCTCCTCGCGCCGCTCGATCAGGTCGGTCGACCAGATCACCGTGCCCGCCACGCGCATCGTCCCGAACAGACGCGGCAGCGCCGCGCCATAGCCCGATCCCTGCACCGCCAGCCCGTTGAGCCGCGGCCCCCGCGCCGCGCGCGGCGTGAACAGCGTGTGATCGAGGGTATAGCCGATCAGCGCGCCGACCGCGCCGCCGATCGGCCCGCCGAGCGCGGCGCCCACCGTCTGCAGCACCAAAGTCGCCATCGCTCATCCCCCGCCTGCGCGCCGCGTCGCGCGGCGGAACCGTCCGATCACCGGCCAGGGCGGCGGCCCCGGCACCTCCACCACCCGCCCCAGCCCGGCATCGGCATGGATGAAGCCCGCCGCGCTCGCGATCGCGAGATGCAGCTGGTGCGGGCCGGTGGCGAGCAGCAGCAGATCGCCCGGCAGGCCGCCGTCGCGCACCGGCGCCAGCCCGGCCGCGCCGATCGCCGCCGCCGCGCCCGCCGCCCCGCCGCCGCGCAGCGCATAGCCGCCGGGCGGATCGGGCACGGCCAGCGCGAAGGCGGCGAGCCCCACGCAATCCAGCGCCTCGCCCGGCCGCCGGCCATGGCCGCGAAAGGCCGTGCCCAGGCACCGCCGCGCGCGCGCCACCACCGCGCCGCTCATCGCGTGCCGTAGCGGGCGAGCAGATCATGACCCGGCAGATGCGGCTCGCCGCGGAAATTGGCGGCGTTGCCGAAGCGCGCGCGGCAGGTGGCGAAGGTGCGGTCGCAGCCTTCCACCAGCAGCAGCCGCTCGCCCGCCACCGCCGGCGCGCGCGGCGCCGCGCGCAGCGTCAGCCGCGTGCCCGATGAGGCCGCGACGGCGCACCAGAGCCCGGCATTGGCGCCGTCCAGCCAGCGCAGCCGGCCGAAGCCATAGGCGTTGGGCACCGGCTCGGCGGTGTCCGCTGTCAGCCCCGCCTCGTCGATCGCCACCAGCCGCGCCACCCGCGTGCGCGGCGCGAGGTCGATGCGGCAGCGCCGGTCGCCCAGATCGGCGCGGCACTCGGCGCTGGTCCGCTCCACCACCGGCCGTTCTAAGAGCGCGGTGGCGCCGCGCAGCTCGGCGGTGAAGCCGCTGTCGCGCCGCGTCACATCGCCCAGCTCGCCCCGCGCGAGCAGCAGCAGCCCCGCCTCGGGGGCGGCCCAGTCGATCAGATAGAGCCGGCAGAGCGCGCCGTCCCAGCGGCCGGCGTCGAGATCGGCCGCGCGGATCGCCGCGTCGCTGAGCGTGCCCGCCACGTCGAGCGTCGCCACCTGGAAGCCGTCGCCCTGGCGCAGCGCCGAGGGCAGCATGCCCGGCCGCGCGCGATACCGCAGCCCGGCCACCGTCAGATCGCGATCATGGCTGGTAAAGCCCAGCGTCACCCCGTCGCGCCGGTCGAGCCGCCAGCCCAGCGCCAGCGTCGTCAGCGCGGCCTCCACCACCGGCCCGCTCATGCCTCGCGCAGCTCCACCAGCGGCACGCTGGTCGCGATCCCGGCGCCGAACGCCGCGCGGTTCACCTCCAGCCGATCCTCGGCGAAGCGCACCGGAACGTCGAAGCGATAGCCCGCGCGCACGATCGCGCCCGGCGCCGGCGGCGCGGCGAAGCGGATCAGCCCGCCCGGCGCCAGCTGCCAGCCCGCCAGCCGCTCCACCCCGTCCAGGCTCACCCGCACGCTGCCCGCCACCGGGCGGGTGATCCGCCGCCCCTGCGGATCGCCCTCGCCATACAATTTGAGCAGCGGAAAATCGGTGCGCTGACCGTCGCCCAGGCCCAGCCGCTGGTCGGTCGGCGAGGGCACGCCATTGTCCGCCGCCGAGCTGGAATCGAACGGATCGCGGAAGCGGAAGCCGCGCGCCGCGCCCCGCCGCGCCCGGAAAAAGGCGAGCAGCCGCGCCATGTCCGCCTCCGATCGCACCCCCGGCCCCGCGTCGAAGCGCAGCCGCGCCTCGGCCCAGGCGCTGTTGCGCTGCTCATGGCCCGCCGCGCTGGTCACGATGCTGGTCGAGAAGCCGGGCGCCACCTGCGCCTCGCGCCCCAGCGCCAGCGGGAAATCCACCTCGTCGAACGCATCCATCGCGCCCTCCTCCTCGCCGAACCGGGTGAAGCCGTCGCGCGCCACCTGCGGCAGCGCCCAGACGAAGAGCCGCGCCACGCCGCGCGCCCGCGCCGCCGCCGCCGCCGCCTCGATCCGCGGCCAGGCCGCCGCCGCCGCCTCGGCGTCCGCCACGAAGCCGGCGAGATAATCCTGGCGCTCGGGCGGATAGCCGAGCCGCGCGCCCGCCTCTTCGGCGCCGCGCGCCGAGGCGCCGGCCGCGCCCGCCGTCACCCACGCATAATCCTCCAGCTGAAGCCGGTCGAAGGCCGGGCGCGCCCAGGCGGCGGGCAGATTGGCGCGCCGCGCCTCGGGCGTGGCGGGATCGAGCAGCGTCGGCAGATAGACGAGCAGCAGCGTCTCGGCTTCGGGCGCCACCGCCTTAACCGCGTCGCGGAGTGCGGCGGTGCTGGCGGCCAGCAGCGCGCCGGCCCGGTCCAGCACCGCCAGCGCCGCCGCCGGCGGCGCGCCGCGCACCTGCGTCACCGTCGCCGCCTCGCGTCCCAGCACGGCGCGCGCGGCGGCGTCGTGGAGCGCGATCGCGCCATCCGCGCGCACCCACCACCAGGGCTCGCCGATCTGCACGCGCACCGGCACGCCCGCCGCCACCGCCAGCGACGCGAGGGCGCGGGCGACCGCCTGGAGATAGGCCATCGCGCCCGGATGCGCGGGCGAGAGCAAAGCGGAGGGCGGCTGCCAGCCGGTCAGCGCCGGGCTGCCATCGGCGAAGCGCTGCTTCCACGCCTCCCAGCAATGCGCCTCCAGCATCTCGTAGGAGAGCGAGAGGATCACCTCCAGCCCGGCCGCCGCGGCGCGGCGCAGCAGATCGGCGTGCCACATCCGGCAGGGCCCGTTCAGCACCGGCGCCGCCTCGTCCGCGCGCAGCGCCACCCCGTCCGGCCGCAGCCGGAAATAATGGCTCATGCCGATATAGTGGCAGATCGCCCCGCGATAGCCGAGCGCCTCGATCTGGCCGATCAGCCGCGCCGGCGTCTGATTATAGCCATCGTCATAGCCGGTCGCGATCCCGGCGCCGTGCGGCGGCAGCCAGGCATCGCCCCGCGCCAGCACCGCCCCCGGCCCGTCGCAGCGCAGCCCGCTCAGCTCCAGCCAGGCCTCGGCGGGCGCCGCCAGCCGGCCGGGCTTGGCGTCATAGCCCGGCGCCGCCAGCGAAACCATGATGCGGTCGAGGTCGCCGGCATAGGCGCCCTCGCCTTCGCCGGGCGTCCAGCCGGCGGCGAGCGCCGCGAAATCGAGGCGGATCTCGGCATCCTCGGGCGTCCCGCGCGCATAGTTCCACAGCCGCACATACCAGGCGCGCGCGCGCCCCTCGGGGTCGCGCCCCTCCAGCGTCAGCGTCGGGCCATGCACCGCGTCGAGCGGCTTCAGCCCGCGCGAACGCCAGCGGAAGCGCAGCGTCACGCCGCGAAAGTCGCGCGCGGTCTCGTAGCGCAGCAGCGGATGGTCCCGGCGATCCTCCGCCTCCCAGATCAGCCCGGCGAGATCGTCGCGATTGTAGAAGAGCGCCTCGACCCGCAGCGCGTCCACCGCCGTCGTCACCACCCCCGCCATCATCGGCCGGGGGAAGTCGACGGTCCAGTAGCGCGGGTCGAAACGCCGCAGCCAGCCGCCCTGCGCCTGGGCGCGCGCCGCCGCCTCGGCGTCCGCCAGCCAATGGCCCATGGCTCAGCGCTCCGCCGCCGCCAGCGCCTCGGCCACCGCGCGCGCCACCTGGCGGGAGGATTGGGCGAGCGCCGCCGGCGCCGTCTCGGCCGGGGGCCGCACCACGATCTCGACCCGCACCGGACGCGCCGCGCCGGCCTCGCCGGCGGGCACGATCCGCCCCGCGCTCGCCGGCACGAACCATTCGGCGCCCTGCTCGCCCACGCGATAGGCCGCGCCGGGCGCGACCGGGCCGCCGGTGGCGCGGCCGGGCGCGCCGATCAGCCCCCGCACCAGCCCGCCCGCCAGCGCGAGCAGATCGAGCCCGCCGCCGCCGCCCGCGCCGCCGCCGCCGCCGATCGCCGCGCCGCCGCCCCCGCCGAGCCCCGTCGCCTTGACGAGCACGCCCACCGCCTGCTCGGCGAGCTGGCGCAGCGTCCCCAGCGCCAGCCGCTCGATATCCACCTTGCCGTCGAGCAGCAGCGCGCCCAGCGCGCGGTGGATCATCACCCCGCCCAGCCGCCCGCCCTCGCCCATCGCGCCCGCGATCATGTCGCGCAGCGACGCCGCGTCGCGGGCAAAGCCCTGGGTGTCGGCGCGCACGTCGATCAGCAGCGTCTCGCTCGCCTCATCCATCGGGAAACCGCTCCTTCATCCGCTCCAGCTCGGCGCGCGCGCAGGGCGCCGCCGCCGCCGGCCCGGCCAGCGCCAGCAGCAGCGCCGCCAGCTCGGCCGGCGTCGCGCGCCAGAAGTGATCGGGCGACCAGCCCGCCAGCGCCCCCGCCAGCCCCGCGAGCCGCGCCGCGCGCGCCGCGAAATCCGCGCTCACCGGCCCTGCACGATCTGGCCGAGCAGCTGGCGCAGCGCCGGCAGCGCCGCCGCCAGCCCCGCCTCCACCACCGCCTCGCCCAGGCTGGCGCGGTCGAGCGCCTCGGGCGCGTCGCTGCGGCAATGCCAGAACAGCGCCACCACCTCGTCGAGCCGCAGCCGGCCCTCGGCGGCGCGCTCGACCAGCGCGAACAGCGAGCCCAGCTCCGTCTCGGCGGCGACCAGCGCGGCGAAGCTCGGCCGCAGCCGCAGCGCCGCGCCGCGCACCGGGAAGGCGGCCTCGCCGCGCATCGGGTTGGCGCTCACAGCGGCACCACCGGGCCGGCCGATTCCAGGGCCAGCGTGTAGCTGCGCTCGCCATTGTAATCGCCGCTATAGTCGAGCCGGCTCACCAGGAAGCGGCCGCGCATCCGCTCGCCGCCGTCGAAGCTCAGCTCGAACGTCTCGATCCGGCCCGACAGCGCCTGCGCCTTGAGCCGCGTCTCCGCCGCCGATCCGGTGAAGATGCCGCTCCCGCTCACCGAAAGGCTGCGCGTGCCGGCGCCGTCCAGCAATTCGCGCCAGCCGCCCGAATCCTTGTTGGTGATCGCCACCATCTCGCCATCGATGCGCATCTGGGTGGTGCGCAGCCCGGCGATCGTGGTGAAGCCCGGATCGGGCTTGCCGTCGCCGATCTTGAGCAGAAAGCTCGCCCCGCTCTGTGCGGCCATGGTCAATCTCCCCTCTTGTGCGAAATCATGCCTCGGCGAGCAGCCGCGCCCGCCAGTCCTGCCGCGCCGCCCAGGGCCCGGCCGGGGGCCGCACCAGCAGCGCGCGGAGCAGCACCAGGCTCGCCAGCCTGTGCCCCGGCAGCGCGCGCGGCAGCGCCGCCACCGCCGCCTCCACCCGCCCCGCCAGCGCGTGGAGCCGCGCCGGGCTGGCGCGCTCGTCCCACAGCAGCAGCGACAGCCGCAGCTCGCGCCCCGGCCGGTCCTTGGTCCCCCAGTCGAGCGCCAGCGTCTCGGCGATCTCGATATAGGGCCGGCCCGCGCGGCGCGGCGGCCCGTCATGCACCGGCAGGATCGGCGACAGCGCCGCCACCAGCGCGCTCTGCAGCGCCTCGGCGGCGGTCATGACAGCCAGCCCGCGAAATCGCGCAGCCGCGGATCGGCGAGGCTGCGCGCCGCCAGCGCCGCGCCGCGCAGCTCCAGCCCGCGCGCGGTCAGCGCCACCGCCACGTCCGGCGGCACCGTCGCCGCCAGCCGCGTCGCCAGCCGCGCCGCGCGCGCCGCCAGCGCCGCCGCCCAGTCCGGCCCCGGTCCGCTCATGCCTCGTCCCCCCGGCTCGCGCCGCGCAGCGCCTCCACCCGGAACACGATCCGCTCGGGATCGAGCGGATCGCTCTGCGCGCGCCAGATGGCGTAGAGCCGGCCGCGCCAGCGCACCCGCTCGGCGGCGAGCACCAGCTGGCTCGCCCGCAGCGTCACGAGGAAGCGCGCGTCGCCCGCGCCGCTGAAGCCGTCGCCGCGCACCGCCGCCCAGCGCTCGGGCCCTTCCCGCCACAGGCCCGCCGCGCCGCCCAGCGCGTCGCGCGTCTCGTCGCGCATGAGCAGGCGAACCCGCTCGCGCAGCGCGCTTGCCAGGCCGCTCATCGCAGCCGCATCCGCCGCCAGGGCCGCCACAGCGCCGCCACCGCCGCCGGCGGCGCCGCCGCCTCGGCCTCGTCGCGATGCGCGTGCAGATGCGCCGCCAGCCGCACCACGCCCTGGCGGAGCGGCGCCGGCAGCCCCGGCCAGCCGCTGGCGAGCCCGGCGGTGAAGCGCACCGTCACCACCCCCGGCTGGGCGCTGCGCAGCCGCACCCAGCCATCGCCGGCGGCGTCGATATCGGTCGCATAGTCCGCCGCCGCCAGCGCCTGGCCGCCCAGGCGCGGCGCGGCGATCGCCGCCACCGGGGTCGCGGGCAGGCGCTGCCAGCCGGGCTCGGCGCCGTCCAGCCGCGCCTCCTGCTCGCGGGCGAGCAGCGCCACCCCGGTGAAGCGCTCGCACAGCGCCAGCGCGCTGCCGACCAGCCCCGCCAGCAGCCCGTCCTCGGCCGCGTCCTCGATCCGCAGATAGGCCTTGGCCTGGACCAGCGCCTCCGCCGGCCCGGCCTCGTCGGTGTCCGCCATCATGCCCCCCTGTGCGCGTCAGTTGGCGGCGAAGCGCAGCAGCTTGATCGCCTCGCTATTGGCGACGCAGCCGCCCACCCGGCGGCTCGCGTAGAAATAGACGAAGGGCTTGCGCGTATAGGGATCGCGCAGGATCGCGGTCTCGCCGCGATCGACGATCAGATAGCCCAGCCGGAAATTGCCGAAGGCGATCGGCGTGGTGCCGGAGCCGATATCGGGCATGTCCTCGGCCTCGGCCACCGGATAGCCGAGCAGCGTGCCCGGCTGGCCGGCGGCGAGGCCCGGCTGCCACAGAAAGGCGCCGTCATTGGTCTTGAACTTGCGGATGCTCGCCAGCGTCGCCGCGTTCATCAGCCAGGTCGCGCCCTGGCGATAGGGCTGGCGCAGGCACTGGACGAGATCGATCAGCGCATTCTCGGGCTGGGCGGCCGGCCATTTCCCGTCCACCCCCGTCGCCCGGTATTGGAGCGTGCCAAAGGGCCGGCCGGCATCGTCCTGGCTGGCGCGCGGCGCCTGCATCAGCCCGCGCGGCTTGTTGGCGCCATCGCCATTGATGAAGGCGGCGCCCTCCGCCCGCGCGAATTCCTGCCCGATCTCGGCGGCGAGCCACGCCTCGAGGTCGAAGGCGGCATCGTCGAGCATCGCCTGGCTCGCCGCCGGATTGGCGAAGAGATCGCCGGTCGGCGGCGCCAGCTCGACAAAGCTCGGCGTCGCCGTCTCGGCGCGGACGCCATCCTCGGCGGCCCAGCCCGAGCTGACCCCGCCGGTCGCGATCAGCTTGCGATAGCCCGCCGAGCCGATCTGCACCACCTGCGCGATCGCGCGCAGCGGCGAGATGGCGCGCAGCGTGTCGCCGATCTGCGCGTCGATCTGGCGCGGCACGGCATAGCCGCCGGCGGCGCCGCTGGTGCCCGCCACCGCCTTGATCTCCAGCCCCGCCACCTCGCCGCCGCGGCAATAGCGCTCGATGAAGGCGCGCGCCTCGGGCGCCGCCTTGGCGCCGTCCAGCGCCGGCCGCGCCGCCGCCACCGCCGCCTGATCCAGCCGCGCCTTCAACGCCGCCATGTCGGCGCGCAACCCGTCCACCGCCTCGAGCGGCGCGAAGCTCGCCGCCAGCGCATCCGCCTTCACCTCATAGTCCATCGTCCTGCTCCTCGTCTGCTAGGGCATGCACCCGGGCACCCGGCTGCATCGGGAAGGTCACCAGGGAAATCTCGACAAGCTCGACATCGGTCAGCGCGCGCCCCGCCGGCGCCGCCTGGCTGGCGCGCACGCGATAGCCGAAGCTCAGCCCGCCGATCGCGCCGTCGCGCAGCAGCGCCGCCGCCGCCTCGGCGCCCGGGGCGCCCGGGGTCAGCCGCGCGATCACGCGCAGCCCGCGCCGGTCCTCGGCGAGATGCTCGATCCGGCCGATCGGCCGCGCCGCCTCGTGCTGCCACAGCAGCGGCACCCGCGCCGCGCCCGCCGCCACCGCGCGCCGGAAGGCGCCCGGGCGGATCAGGTCGCCGCCCTTGTCCACCGTGTCGAACAGCGCCGCATAGCCGGCGAGGCGCAGGCTCATCGCCGCACCAGCGCGAGCAGATCGAAGCGCGCCGCCAGGCCGAGCAGCAGCAGCGCCAGCGCCACCCGGATCAGCCAGGCGATCACCGCGTCGCGCGCGCTGCGCTTGGCGTCGCGCCAGGCCGAAAGCAGCTGGCGCAGCTCGCCCAGATCCGCCCGCGCATGGGCATCGGCGAGGCCGAGCCGCTCCAGCGCGCGCGACGCGCCGGCCTCGCTCGCCTCCTCGGCCATGGCGCGCAGCGTCACCAGCGCCGTGCCCTCCTCGGCGCCCAGCGCCACCAGCCGCGCGAGCACCATGTCCGTGTCCATCCTCATGCCTCCTCCGCCCGGGCGAGCCCCAGCATCGCCCGCTTCTCGGTTCCGCTCAGGAAATCGGCCTGCGCCACCTGCGCCCAGATCCGCTCGCGATCGGCGGCGAGCGCGGGCACCGCGTCCAGCGCCGGCCGCAGCGCCAGCTCGGGCCACCAGCCGCGCAGCCCGGCCGCCAGCGCGTCCAGCATCTTGCCGACCAGCGGCAGGATGGTGAGCCGCCACAAGGCGCGATTGGCCTCGCTGTAATTGGCATGGGTGCTGTCGCCCGGCAGGCCGAGCAGCATCGGCGGCACGCCGAAGGCCAGCGCGATGTCGCGCGCCGCCGCCGCCTTGAGCCCGATGAAATCCATGTCGGCGGGCGACAGGCTGAGCGGCTGCCAGCGCAGCCCGCCCTCGAGCAGCAGCGGCCGCCCGGCATTGCCCGCGCCCGCGAAGCTCGCGTCCATCTCGCGCCGCAGCCGCTCGAACTGCTCGGCGGACAGCGTCGCGCCCGGCTCGCCCGGCTCGTACACCAGCGCCCCGCTCGGCCGCGCGGCATTGTCGAGCAGCGCCTTGTTCCAGCGCGTCGCGGCATTGTGGATCGCCACCGGCCCCGCCGCCGCGGCGAGACAGCCCAGCCCGTAATGATCGTCGAGCGGGTTGAGCCCGCGGACATGGATCAGCCCCGGCCGGCCATCGCCGCCGCGCGCCGCCAGCCGCAGCGTCTGGCCGCCGGCGCGGTACAGATAGGCCTGGGGCCAGCCCCGCGCGTCGGGCTCGATCGTCACCCGCTCGGGGCGCAGCGCGAAGAGTTCGGCCGGCGCGCCATCGGCGTCGGCGAGGATCTGGACAAAGGCATTGCCGTGCAGCAGCAGCTGCGCCGCCATCGTCTCGATCAGCGGGCCGCCCTGATCGCCGCCCGCGATCAGCGCCCCCGCGCGATGCCCCTCCGGCGTCACCGCCACCGGCACGCTCGCGGCGCCCTCCGCCACCAGCCGCACCGCGCGCTGCGCCACCGGATTGCCGAGATAGGCGGCGCGCAGCTGCGCCTCATAGCCCTGCGGCCAGTCGCCGCCGCCCGCCGCCGCGAAGCCGCGCGCCAGCGCCGGCCGCGCCTCGGGGCGCGCCGCCTTGCCAAACCATCGCATTGCAGGATCTCCCGCCCTAAAGTCGCCGCAACCCCGGCGCCGGCGCCGCGCCGAGCAGCGCCGTCACCGCCCAGACGAGCGCGTCGGCGCGATCCGGCGAGCGGCCCGGCCCGAGATAGCCGCCGCCCGCCACCAGCCCGGCCAGCTCGTCCTCCAGCCGCGGCAACGGGCCGACATGGCGCACGCGACCGCGTTCGTAGAGCAGCGCCACCGGCTCGGCGCGCGCCGCCTTGCCGCGCGCGGCATGGACCAGCCGCACCGGCAGCAGCGCCTCGGCGGCGCGCAGCACGCTCGCCACCATCGCGCCGCCATTGTTCGCCTCGGCCACCACCTGGTCGGCGCCGTAGCGCGCCGCCGCGCGCGCCACCGCCGCCGCCCAGGCCTCGGGCGCAGCGCCGGCCAGGCTGCAATCGGCCAGTATGTGGCACAGCCCCTCGGCGTCGCGCCCGGCGACGATGATGCCGCACGCATCGCCGCCGATGCCCGCCGGCGGATCGACCCCGATCACCACCCGCGTACAGGCCGGCGCGGCCGCCTCGCGGCACTGGTCCAGCGTCTCGCGCCGCCACAGCGCGCCGGGCGCGTCCTCGATCATCTCGCCGTCCAGCTCCTGCCGGCCGAGCCGCGTGCCGCCATAGGTCTCGGTCATGGCGGCGAGGAAATCCGCCGGCAGATGAAGCCGGTTGTCCACGCTGCGGCCGCGCGTCACGCGCACGTCGCCGCGCGCCGCCAGCGTCTTCAGCCAGGCGAGCGGGCGCGGCGTGGTGGTCGCCACCAGCTGCGGCCGCCGCCCCAGCCTGAGCCCCAGCAGCAAATTGCCCCACGCCGCCTCGCCGCTTTTCCACTTGGCGATCTCGTCGGCCCAGCCATGGCTGTGCTCGGGACCGCGCAGCCGGTCGGGCTCGGCCGCGCCGTAGAGCGTCGCGATCGCGCCCGAGGGCCAGCGCAGCCGGTCGAGCGAAGGCTCCCAGCGCGGCCGGCGGTCGGGCGGGGCGATCGCCAGCAGCCCGCTCTGCCCCTCCACCATCACCGCCCGCGCCTCGCCCAGCGTCGCGCCCACCAGCGCGATCCGCGCGGCGCCGTCCTGCTCGCCGATCGCGCGCACCCATTCGGCGCCGGCGCGCGTCTTGCCGAAGCCGCGCCCCGCCAGCAGCAGCCAGATCCGCCAGTCGCCCGCCGGCGCGCGCTGCTCGGGCCGCGCCCAGAAATCCCAGCGCGTCAGCCAGGCGGCGGCCATGGCGTCGTCCAGCCCGGCCAGGAGCGTCCGCCGCCGCGCCGGGGACATCGCCGCCAGCCGCGCGGCGCTCAGCCGCTCAGCCATCGGCGTCGCCCGCCAGCCGCGCCGCCATCGCCGCCAGCCGCTCCTCCAGCCGCGCCCGCGCGCCCTCGGCGCCGCCCTGCGCCGCGAGCCGCTCGACCGTGCCGCGATGCGCCGCCAGCAGCGTCATCGCCAGCCGCTCCGAATGCTCCACCGTGTGCGTCTCGGTGCCGTCGCGCGCGATCCGCACCACCGGCGTGCCGCTCAGCGCGCGCGCGAGCATGGCATGCTCCAGCCGCTTATAGCCCTCGCCCAGCGCCTGGTCCCAGGCGGCGGCGAAGCCGGGCGCCTGGCGGCGATGGCGATAGGCGCTGCCCACCGGCATCCGCGCCACCCGCTCGGAGGCGGCGATGTTGGAACTCAGCGCGAGATGATCGAGAAAGGCGCGCTCGCGAGCCCGGGTCCATTTCTTCCGACTGCTCGGGCCGCGCGCGGCCCTGGGCGGCTTCGCCATGCCAATCCCCCTCGAACGCGACAGGGGCCGGAAACGGTGTCGCCACCGCCCGGCCCCTGTGCGCATTTCCTCAGCGTGGCTTGGCTATGCCAGTTCAGCGGTTCGCTGTCAAGGCATAAAATCGCCTATCTGGTTAGTCGCCGATCACCCCGCCCTGTGTGGTCTTGAACGGCTGGCGGTCGCTGCCGCCGATCGCGCGCTTGCGCTCGGGGCCGCCGAGCAGGTCCGCCGCCTCCTCGGCGCTCGCCGCGTCGGCGCCCGGCCCGCGCCCGTAATCGCCGGATTGGCCGGGTGTCGGCAGATCGGTCACCGCGTCGAGATCGTCGCCATGCGGATCGCGCGGAATGGGTTTCTGGTCCATCGTCTCTCTCCTGGGCTGGCGGAAAGAACACGCGGCGCGACGCCGCCGTTCCGCCCCGGGCCTCAGCGGAAGGGCGGCTCGTCGAACGCGCGCAGCTTGCGGCTGTGCAGCGTCATGCCCTGCTCGCGCAGCATCTGCACCGTCTCCAGCCCGATCCGCAGATGCTGGCTGATCGCCTGGTTGTAGAATCGATTGGCCTGGCCCGGCAGCTTGATCTCGCCGTGCAGCGGCTTGTCCGATACGCACAGCAGCGTGCCGTAGGGCACGCGGAAGCGATAGCCCTGCGCGGCGATGGTCGCCGATTCCATGTCGATCGCCACCGCCCGGCTCTGGTTGAAGCGCCGCGCCGAAAGCGCGTAGCGCAGCTCCCAGTTGCGATCGTCGGTGGTCACCACCGTGCCCGTGCGCAGCCGCCGCTTCAGCGCGTCGCCGCTCTCGCCCGAAACGATCTCGGCGGCGCGGAACAGCGCCTGCTGCACCTCGGCGATCGGCGGGATCGGGATCTCCACCGGCAGCACATCGTCCATCACATGATCGTCGCGCAGATAGGCATGGGCCAGCACATAGTCGCCGATCGTCTGGCTCGGCCGCAGCCCGCCGCAATGGCCGATCATCAGCCAGGCCTCGGGCCGCAGCACCGCCAGATGGTCGCAGATCGTCTTGGCGTTGGACGGGCCGACGCCGATATTGACCAGCGTCACGCCCGCGCCGCCCGCGCCGATCAGATGATAGGCCGGCATCTGCACCTTGCGCCACGCGCCCGCCTGGATCACCGCCAGCGCATCCGGCGTGTCGCGCGTCACGCGGATATTGCCCGCCACCGACAGCGCCTCATAGGGGCTGTCGGGGCGCTGCAGCTCGGCCAGCGCCCAGTCGACGAACTCGTCGACATAGCGGATATAGTTGGTGAACAGGATATAGGGGCGGAAGTCCTCGGCGGGGGTGCCGGAATAATGGCGCAGCCGCGCCACCGAGAAATCCACGCGCTGCGCCTCGAACAGCGACAAGGGCCGGTCCGCCAGGCTGGCGTCGTAATCGCCATCGGCGATCTCGTCGCCGATATGGGCGAGGCGCACGCTCGGAAACCAGCGCGCGAGATCGGCCGACATCGCGCCGTCCAGCGACAAGTCCTCGGCGTCGGCGCCGTCCAGCACATATTGGTACGGGATCTCCTGGTTCGAGGTACCCACCGTCACGGTCACCTCATAGTCGCGCACCAGCAGGCCGAGCTGCTCCGCCAGATAGGCGCGGAACATGGCCGGGCGCGCGATGCTCGCCGCATAGCTGCCGGGCTGGGTCAGCCGCGCGAAGGCCCGCGCGATCGGCGGCCGCTGCGCCGGCATATGATAGGCGAGCCGCAGCTCGGGATAGGCGAAGAGGCCGCGCTCGCGCTCCGCCGCGGTCGGGCGGGTGCCATCGGCCAGATAGGCGGTGATGGCGCGCCGCAGCGCCGCCACGGCGCCGGCGTAGCGCTCGATCAGCGCGTCGAGGATCGCCGGAATCTCGTCGATCTGGGTGGTCATGCCGGGGTTTCTCCCTGTTGTTGTTGGCGGCGGAGCGCTCCGCCGCAGGATCGCCGATCCGTCCCTCTCCCTAGCGGAAAATCGTGATGATTCTAAGAGGGGGTGCCGGCGCGGCACAGGCGCGCGGCCAATCCCCTTTCGCGCCGGCACCGGCTCTGCTGTGGCGGGCGCATGGCCCGGCCCGTCGCTTTCCGCCGCATCGGCATCGCGCTTCTCCCGCTCGCGCTGCTCGCCGCGCTGCTCGTCGCCGTCACCGTGGCGCGGCTGGCGGGGGCGGCGTGCCCGCCGAGCGCCCGGCGCCCGCCGCCGGGCCGCGGCCGGCCGCCGCCGCCGCCCTCCCCGCGCCGGCGCCGGCGCCGGCTGCGCCGCCCGCCCCGGCACCCGCCGCCGCGGTCGATCCCGCCGCGCCCTTCGTCGTCCGCCGCATCCTGCCCATCGCCGGCCCGCTCCATATCGGCGATTGGGTCTGGCACCCGGCGGGCGCGCCCCCCGGCCCGCTCGTCATCACCGTCGATCTCGATGCCATGGTCCTCTCCGCCTTTCGCGGCGGCTATGAGATCGGCACCGCCGCCATCCTCTACGGCGCCGATTCGACGCCCACCCCGCTCGGCATCTTCCCGATCACCCAGAAGGATCGCGATCACCATTCCTCGGTCTACAACAATGCGCCCATGCCCTATGCGATGCGGCTGACGGGGGACGGCGTCTTCATCCACGGCGCGCCGATGCGGATCGGGGGCGCCACCCATGGCTGTATCGGCCTGCCCACCGCCTTCGCCGCCAAGCTGTTCGCCGCCAGCCGGGTCGGCGATCGCGTGATCATCACCGCCGGCCGGCGGATCGGGCTCGGCGCCGCCATCCTGCCGGGCTGAGCGGTCAGGCCAGCCGGTAGAAATCCGCCAGCCGGTCGAGCGCGAGCAGCAGCACCACCCGCCCCGCGCGCGCCGGCCAACCCAGCGCCCGCTCGGCGGTCTCCATCCCCTCGCCCATGCACAGCAGCCGCCAGGCGATGTCGCGCAGCCCCGGGCCGATCGCGTCCAGCGCCGCCTCGGTGCGGCGCTTGGCCTGGATCTGCGCCAGCGTCGGGTCGGGGGCGTCGCCCGTGCCGCGCGCGCCCGCGTCCCAGCGCATCGTCACGCGCGGCACCAGCCCGGCGCGCAGGAAATCGGCGCGCAGCTGCGTGCCCGCCGCCCATTGCCGATCGTCGACCAGCCCGCGCGCGCGCAGCCAGCCGAGCGGCTCCTCCGCCAGGTTCACCGTCACGCTGCGCGCCCGCCGTCCGCGCGCGCCGCCGCGCGCCTCGCCATCCTCGGGCCGCGCCCGCTCCACCAGCAGCCGCACCCCCTGCCCGCCCGTCATGCCGCCCTCCATCGAGACCATGGCGCCCCTTGCCACAGACGCCGGGCTGTAGGAAAGTAAACGAACCGATACGGTGAGCTTGGGGGCCAGGATGATCACCCGGATTCGTGATGTGCGACGCGCTAAAGGCCTCACATTGGCGGATGTTGCCGCGCGCTGCACGCCGCCGACCACGGCCCAGACGATCGGACGGCTCGAAACCGGCACGCGCACCGTATCGGTGGCTTGGCTGAACCGAATCGCGGCCGCGCTCGGAGTCGCGGCGGCCGATCTCGTGCAATTGCCCGAAAGCGCCGATCTCCCCGTCGCCGCCGTGCTCGGCGCCGCCGGCGCCGCCGCGCCGCGTCGCAGCCAGGTGGCGGTGCCGCCGCGCCCGCATCCCGGCGCGGTCGCGCTGCTGGTCGAGACCAGCCTCGGCGATTATCGCGCCGGCGATACGCTCTGGCTCGACCGGCTGGCGCCCGCCGAGTTCGACGCGGCGCGCAACCGCGATGTGCTGGTGCCGCTGCCCGCCGGCCGCTTCCTGTTCGGCCGGCTGCTCGCGCTCGCGCCCGACGGCCTCGATCTGCTCCCGCTCGGCGCCGCCCCCGGCGGCCCCCAACGCCTCGCCCCGCCCCCCTGGCTCGGCCGCGTCACCTGCCTGATCCGCCTGCCGGGCTGACGCGTCCCGAGCCGATGATCAGAGGCCGACCGCCTTGCGCAGAGCCTCGTTCATCCGCGATTGCCAGCCGGGACCGCCGTCGCGAAAGCGGGCGACGACCTCCTTGTCGAGGCGGATGGCGATCTGCTCCTTGTTGGAACCGGCCGGGCGGCCGCCCTTGTTCTTCACCAGCTGGGCGACGATCTCCGGCGCAAGCACCGCGCCGGCGGGCCGCGCCCGCGCGAAGGTCTCCTCGGTCCATTCGGGATTTTCGTCAAAGCCGGGCGAGGGCGGGTCAGTAGCCATAGCGACGCATCTCCTTCGCGCGGGCGCGGCGGAGGCTGATCGCCCGTACCCGGCCGTCCCGCACCACAAAGACGAGGCAACGGCCCTTGCCGTTCACCCGGCCGAAGGCCCGGTAGCGAACCTCGCCATAGTCGTGGCGATCGTCGACGACCACCACAGGCTCGTCGTCGAAGCCGTCAAAGTCAGCGAACGAGAGACCGTGCGTGGCAATGTTCGCAATGTTCTTGGCGGGATCGAAGTCGATCTCCATGTCAGTTCTTGTATATACAGGAGCCGGCCGTGTCAAAGGGTTTACGCATATGCGATAACCCTGGCCTCGCGCGGAAGCGGCACGATTGAACCTCCCGAACCGCTCGGGCCATCCACCAGATGTCGCGCCAGTCCGTGGTGGGCGGTGACAGGATCGAACTGCCGACCCGCTCGGTGTAAACGAGCCGCTCTACCGCTGAGCTAACCGCCCACGCCCCGGAAAACCGGCCTCTAAGGCCGCTTTGCGGGAAGCGCAATACGGAACGAATCGGAGCCGCGCGGGCCGAAAAGAGAACGCGCATACCGACGAGTCCCGACCTATTCCCGAACCGCGGATGGCGCGGCACGCGGCGTCGAGCCTCGGAGATCCGGCGCCGAGAATGGCGCTCGCGCCGTTCGACGCCGCCGCCTGCCTCTCCGAGACGGAGGACCAGCACGCGCTGCTCGCCAAGGCCTTCGCCAGCGGCGACGCCGGCTTCATCGTCCATGCGCTTGGCGCGAGCGACGCTGGGCTGGGGATGAGCGAGGCTGACAATCTTGCAGTCGTTGCCGCACGTTAGCGGGCAGTTCGCGATTCCCGTCGGGCCTCGCAGCTCCTTCGTGCCAGGCCCGATCAGGTCCTATGTCATTTAAGAAGCTTCGGAAGGTCCTGCGTGCAGCCATCAAGGTCGAAAAACGAAAGCGCGATGTCCTCACGGGCGTTCGGCGCTGTGTCATACCACAGCGCCGCATGTAGATCGGGGATCAGCAAGTGGGCCGGAGCCATGGCATTCTCCGAGAAGACCTGTGCGCTGCTGATATCGTAATGCGCATCGGCAACGATGACCGCCAGGTCAACGGCTTTGTCGAAGTAGCGTGCGCCCCCGAGGCGCACACCCTGTGCTGTGAATTGTTCCGTGTCGTAGCTGAGGAGCCCCGATGGACCAGCGCCCGACCCAGGCAATTCGGGGTGGAACCAGTACGTTCTCCCCGTTTTCTTGGAGAGGATGAAAAACCGCAGTGATCCGTCAGCCCTGCCATCCTTGACGAAGCCGGCACGCACCGCCTGATCGTGTCGCAGGGAATAGCGGGAGCCTGCAAGCGTGCAGCGTGCCGCGTCCGCAGCGTTGCCCACCGCGACCGCCGCAAGCATAAAGCCGTAGAATGCCGTGAGCATCGAGCGTCTCTTTACCGTCAGGGTGTCTTCCGGTCCGTACTGTAGATAGGAATAGTAGATCTTCGCCCAGCGCAAAAGCGTCGCCGGCGACGAATAGGCCGATCCCCGCCACGCGCTCGAGACGCTGGCGGAGGCGTCCGAGATCCGGATCACCGAAGCCAGTCACGACGCGATCGCGCGGCGCCAGGCGGGCATCGTCGCGGTCTCGGCCAGGACGTGCAGCAATTATCCCCCCGCCGCGCCGTCCCGCCGCAGCCGCCCCGGCGAGCCGCCGCAGATCCGGCGGAACGCCACGCCGAAGGCGCTTTCCGATCCATAGCCCAGCTCGCGCGCCAGCCGCGCGATCGGCGCGCCGGCGGCCAGCCGCTCCGCCGCCAGCAGCATGCGCCACCGCGCGACATAGGCGATCGGCGCCTCGCCACAGGCGCGGGCGAAGCGCTGGGCGAAGGCGGAGCGCGACAGGCCGGCGATCGCGGCGAGCGCCGCCACCGTCCAGCGCCGCCCCGGCTCGGCGTGGATCGCGCCCAGTGCGCGGGCGAGCGGCGGATCGGCCAGCGCCGCCAGCCAGCCGCCACGCCCTGCCGCCGCCGCGGCGGGCAGATGCAGCCGCAAGGCCTCGACGAGCAGGCTCTGCGCCAGATGGTCGGCGATCAGCCGCCCGCCCGGGCGGGGCGCGCGCAACTCGGCCATCAGCCGTTCGACAAGCCAGAAAAGCCCCGATCCGCCGGGTTCGGCGGCAAGCCGCACCGTGCGGGGCAGCGCCGCCAGCAGCGGCCCGACGCCCGGCCCGGACAGCGCGAAATAGCCGCCCAGCCCGCGACAGCCGCCGCCGCCCTGGATCGTCGCCGTGGCGCCCGCGGCCATGGCGAAAAACCCGTCGAGATCGATCGCCGGGGCGTCGCGCGCGCTGCCCAGCACCAGCGCCTCGCCATGCGGCACGAGCAGAAAGTCGCCGGCCGCGAGCGCGATCGGCGCGGCGGCATCGCCCAGCCACAGGCCGCAGCCGCCGGCCTGAACGGCGTAGCAGCGCAGCACCGCTTGCGCCGGAAGGCGCAGCGACCAGGCACCGCCGGCGTCGAGCCCGCGAAAGCCATAGGCGCGCGGCTTCACCAGCTGCAGCATGTCGGACAGGGGATCGGCGTGCATCGGTTTGGACGATCGCTACAGACTTGCGGGTACCCGATGATAGCGCGTCCAGCGTGCCGCTTCTATGCTTCATGCCATCGAAAAAGAGGAGGCGTGGATGGCGGGGCTTGCGGGGGTGCTGCACGATCCGGCGGCGCTGGTGCGCGCGGCGGGCTGGGCGATGCTGGCGCTGGTGCCGCCCGGCCTCTTATGGGCGCGCGGCGACCGGCGCCGGATCGGCGGCGAGCGCGTGGCGATCAAGCCCACCAAATTCGCGCTCTCGCTCGCCGTCTATCTTCTCACCATCGCCTGGATGCTCGGCTTCGCGCAGCCGGACCGCCTCGCCTCGCCGCTCGTCCAGGGCGCGGCGCGCGGGCTGGTCGCCACCGCGCTGGTGGAGATGCTGTGCATCACCGGCCAGGCGGCGCGCGGCCGGCGTTCGCACTTCAACCTCGCCACGCCGCTCGATCGCGCGATCTCCGCTCTGATGGGGCTCACCGCGCTGCCCTTTGTCGGCCTGTTGCTGCCGCTTGCCTGGGCGATCGCGCGCGCGCCGCGCCCGGGGGCGCCGCCGCTGCTGATCGCGGGGATCGTCGCCGGCCTGGTCCTCACCACCCTGCTCGCGACCATGACCGCGCCGGGGCTTGGCCGCAGCGCCGGGTCGCCAGGGGCGGCACGATGGCGGCCGCGCCTCGCGCATGGCCTCGGCGTCCATGCGCTCCAGGCGATCCCGCTCCTGGCGCTGCTGGCGGGCGCGGCGGGCCGCGCGGCGGGGGGGCCGCTGCTGCTGCTCGCCACGGCCGGCTATGCCCTGCTGACGCTGCGCCTGCTCGGCCCGGCTCCGAAGCCGGCCGCCGCCACCCCCGCCGCCGCCGCCGCGCCCAAGGGGCCGAGCCCGGCCTAGAGCCAGTCCGCCATGCGCAGCGTGACGGTGCGGCGCACGCCGCCGCGCGTCAGGTCCAGGCTGATGCTGGGCGGGTTGCCGGTGCGCACCCGCCGCAGCGCGGCGGCGAAGCTCGGCGGATCCTCGATCCGGTCGCCGGCCTCCACCCCCGCCAGCGCGGCGGGGCTGCCCGTGCCCACGATCGTCACGATCGCGCGGCCCTCCGCCCCCGGCTCCAGCCACAGGCCGGCGCGGCCATAGCTTTCGGTCGGAACCGGCTGGCGGCTGCGCGCCGCCCAGAGGCGGTTGTGCAGCACATCGGTGGAAAGATTGAGCAGGCGGATGAAGGGCAGGCCGATCAGCGCGTCATGATCGGTGATCGACGATGTCTGGTCCGGATCCATCAGCGTCACCAGCGGACGGTCTACGGTGAGCGGCCCGAGCGCGAAGCGGCCGGCGCGCACCTGCCGGCTCATCTTCGCCGCCGCGCCGCCAAAGCCGTTGGTGCGCCTCGGCGAGAAGGGCCGCCCGTCGGAAAACAGGCCGGAGCGGCGCGTGCCGCCGGGCAGGAACAGCAGGCCGGTGGGCGATCCCGTGTCCAGCAGGCATTTATACGCAACGCCGTCCAGCGTCGCCGTCACCGTCAGCCGGGGCGTGAAGCGCGTGGCGTCGCCGCGTGCGCCGATGCTCGAGGCGAGCGCCTCATAGCCGTCGCGCGGGGGATGGCCGCCGCGGGGCCAGAGCCGCCATTGATCGGCGTCGAAATCGAGATCGCTGTCGCGCGTGGTGAACAGGCCCGAGGCGAGCAGCCCGGCCGCCTCAGGCGGCAGCCCGCGCCCGAAATCATAGCTGGCGAAGGCGACCACCGATTCGCCGATCGACCCGCCGAAGACGACATCGCGGGCGATGTAGAGCGTGCCGATCACCTTGTTCTTGCCCAGGCCGCCCAGCAGCTGGCCACCGGCCGCCTGCAATTTGAGCGCCTTGGCGATGTCCGGCCGGATATAGGCGAAGCCCGCGCCGGTATCGATCACGAAGAGGAGCGGCGGCCCGCCCCGGATCGAGGCCGCCAGCCAGAGCCGCCCATCCTCGACGAGAATCGGGCTGGTGACGGCCGCCCCCGGCTCCGCCCCGGCGAGGGCGCGGCCGCCCGGCAGGGCGGCGGCGGCGGCCGTGCCCGCCAGAAAGGCGCGTCGGCTGAAAGGAACGTCCTGCATGCGCGGCACCCGGCTCCTTCCGGCGCGCGACCGGCCGGTGCCGTGGACGATAGGCGGCCGGAGGCGGCGGCGCCAGCCCCGCCCCGCTCAGCGGGCCTCGCCGCGCCCCGTCGCCGCCCAGTAGATGCCGCCCATCAACTGGTCGAGATAATGGGGGTCGCGGTACATCTCGACATTATGGCCGAGCAGCGTCACGAAGACGCGGCCCTTCTCGTAGGAATGGAACCAGGCGACGGGATGATCCGGCCCCATCGGCTCGGCATGCTGGCCCGGCCAGATCTTGGTCGGATCATAGCTGCGCTCGTCCACCCGCAGCACCGGCGTGATCGCCACCTGATAGGGATTGCTGGTGACATAATATTCGTCGCTCCAGATCCAGCGGTCGGGCAGGCCGAAGGTGGCGGGGAAGCCGGGATCGGCCTTGGTCACCACCGCCGTCTGCAGCATCGGATGGATGACGAAGCGCCGGCCGACGAGCCGCTCATACCAGGGCCAGACGCCCGGCGGCGTGATCGCGGCGCGATGGACGATGATCGCGTTGCCGCCACCGCGCATATAGGCCTCGAAGGCGGCGCGCTGGGCGGGGTTCAGCTCCTCGCCCGGCGTGTTGAGGAACATCACCGCCGCATATTGCTTGAGATCGCCCTCGAACGTCTTGGGATCGTTCGTCCACTGCATCTCAAAGGCATGGAGCTTGGCGAGATGCTCCAGGCTGTCGCGCGCGACGGGAATATATTCGTAATGATATTTGTTGGGGATGGAGAAGACGAGCAGCTTATATTGGCTGTCCGCCCAGGCGGCGGTGCCGAGCAGCAGCCCGGCCAGCGCCAACAGGCCGCGCACCATCACCCGCATCGCCGCTCTCCCAAGGTCCGCAGCCAGCCTAGATCAGCGCGCCAAGCCGCTACAAGCCATTGTAAGACCATGGTCTCTCCAGGGTTCGGGAGCCCCGCGCCGGTCCGGCCGTTACCTTGGCCTATGGTTTCCGCCGCCGCCCCCGCCGCCGGTCCGGCCGGCGCGCTGAAGCACGCGCTCGCCCGCGCCGTCACCGATATCTTCCACGATCCCGCGCGCGGCGATCTCCGCGTGGCGCGCCGCGCCGACGGGCTGTTCGGCCCGCGCTCGGTGGCGTGGCGCGTGCATGGCGATGTCACCGGCATGACGACGGGCGGCATCGCCGGCCTGCTGATGCAGATGCTCCACCCCGCCGCCCTGGCCGGGGTGTGGGATCATTCCAGCTTCCGCGCCGATCTGCTCGGCCGGCTGCGCCGCACCGTGCGCTTCATCGAGACGACCACCTATGGCAGCCGCGTCGAGGCCGAGGCGGCGATCGCGCGGGTGCGCGCCATCCACGCGCGCATCGCCGGCCGGCTGGCGGATGGCACCCCCTATAGCGCCAGCGATCCGACGCTGCTCGCCTGGGTCCATGTCTGCGAAAGCTGGTGCTTCCTGGCCGGCTGGCGCCACTATGCCGAGCCGCGCATGCCCGTCGCCGCGCAGGACCGCTATTTTGCCGAGCTGGCGCGCGTGGGGGCCGCGCTTGGCGCCGATCCGGTGCCCCGCAGCCGCGCCGAGGCGGCGGCGCTGATCGCCGCGCTGCGCCCCGCGCTCCGTGTGGACGCCCGCACGCGCGAGACCGCCGCGCTCATCCTGCGCGCGCCCGCGCCGACGCCGGGGCTGGATCCGCTCCGCCGGCTGACGCTGCGCGCCGCCTGCGCGCTGCTGCCGCCCTGGGCGCGGCGGATGCATGGCTTCGCCGAGCCGCGCCTGCCGGCGCCGCTGCTCACCGCCGGCACCCGCGCCATGGGGGCGGCGGTGCGCTGGGCGCTCGCCTGACGCTCAGGCGGCGGCGTTCTGGGCCAGGGCCGCGCCCGCGCCGAGATCGCGCGCCAGCCAGGTGCGGAGCGCGGGCAGCGGCATCGGCCGCGCGAACAAATAGCCCTGCACCAGCCGATAGCCCAGTTCCTGCAGGCGGAGCAGCTGCTCCTCGCTCTCCACCCCCTCGATCACGCAATCCAGCGCGAGGTTGCGGCACAGGCCGAAAATGGCGGTGACGATGTTGCGCCCTGAAACATCCTGGAGATCGGCGGCGAAGCTGCGGTCCACCTTGATCTTGTCGAGCGGCAGCAGGCGCAGATAGCCGAGCGAGGAATAGCCGGTGCCGAAATCGTCGAGCGCGATCTGCGCGCCCAGGGCGCGCAGCCGGCGCATCGCCGCGACCGCGCGATCGAAATCGCGCATCAGCGCGGTCTCGGTCAGCTCGAAGGTGATGCGCGCCGCCGGCACCGGGCCGGTGGTGATCGCCTCCACCAGCGCCGCGATCGTCTCGGGCGAGGCGATGTCGAGCGCCGAAAGGTTGAAGGAGAGGCCGATCTCCTGGGGCAGCTGCGCCGCCGCCGCGCTCGCCTTGCGGAACAGGCTGAGCGTGATCGCGCGGATCAGCCCCAGCCGCTCGGCGGTGGGGATGAACTGGTCCGGCGGCACGCGGCCCAGCAGCGGGCTGGTCCAGCGCGCCAGCGCCTCGACGCTGATGACGCGCATCGCCGCGGTGTCGATGATCGGCTGGAAATGCACGTCCAGCTCGGCATCGAGATCGGCCTCCTGCAACGCCGTCTCGATCGCACGCTCCGAACGGATGGCCGTCTCATGCTCGAGCGAGAACAGCGCCGCGCCGCCGCGGCCGTGCGACTTGGCATGGTAGAGCGCGTAGTCGGACCGGTCGAACAGGGCATGGGCGCTGGTCCCCGCCTCGGGATAGGCGGCGAGGCCGCACGAGCAGCCGATGGTGATGCGGATATCGTCAAGCTGGAACGGCATGGTCAGCGCGTCGCAGAAGCTCTGGCCGATCGCCTGGGCGTGATCGACATCGTCGACCAGGGTCATGCCGAACTCGTCGCCGCCCAGCCGCGCGATCAGCATCGAGGGGGTGGCGAGCCCGCGCAGCCTTTCCCCCACCTGTGTCAGCAGCCGATCGCCCACCACATGGCCGTGCGTGTCGTTGACCGGCTTGAACCGGTCGAGATCCAGCACGCCCACCACGAAGCGGCCGCCGCTCGCATTGCGCTCGGCGAGCATCGCCTCCAGCCGCGCGAGAAAATAGCGGCGGTTGGGCAGGCCGGTGAGGCTGTCGGTATGGGCGAGCAGCGCATTCTCGCGCCCCAGCCGCTCGCTCTCGGCCTGGCGCGCGCCAAGCTCCTCGCGCGAGCGGACCAGCGCGGTGAAGGCGCGGAAGCTGTTGAACATCACCTGCACCATCACCAGCGTGACGGCGGCGATGTTGAGCGCGATCGCGGTCCACACCGTGTCGCCGCTCGGCAGATAGTGGACAAGATAGGCGCCGGTCACGATCACCGTCACCGCCAGCGCCGCCTGGGGCAGGCAGATCAGGCAGAAGATGCAGCCGATCACGGTGATGGCGATGAACAGCGCGACATGGGCGCGCTCCATCGGGCCGCCATAATCGTCCAGCGCCACCGCCCAGCCGACATAGCCGGCGGCGAGCACTGCCGAGAGCAGGGTGGTGCGCCGCAAGGCGCGGCGCGCGCCCAGCCCGTCCGGCTGCTGCCGCGTCCCCACCGTCAGCCAATGGACCATGCGCACGGCGGACAGCGAGGCGAGCGCCACCGCCGCCCACAGCGTCAGCCACAGCGGCGCGACCGCGCGATGCGTATAGGCGACGGCGGCCCCGTTGACGATCAGCAAGGCATAGAGGAAGGGCACCTGCCGCCGCATCTCGCGCCATTGCGCCACCGCGACGGCATCGTCCGGCGTCCCGATTCGCGTCCATTCGGGCAAGGCAAAAACCATTGCGACGCTATAATCCCCATCAATCCCGCCGCACGATTCCTCCAACAGTCTTAAACTTTCCTCCCCGCCGCTCCGGAAGTTCTACGGCTACGACCATGGTCGCACGCGCATCGCCGGTCCGCGCAACCGGGGCGGCTCCAGGACGTTGACCCGCGATCGGAGGAGATTCGGATGCGCGTTCCCCACAAGAGTGTCGTGCTCGTCGTCGATGGCCGGAAGTCTCTTTTCTTCCAGAATCAGGGCGATGCCGACCAGCTCAACCTGCAGCTCGTCAGCGGCCAGGAACATGCCGACCTGCCCGATCGCGAGCAGAAGCGCGACGCCCAGGGCCGCAAGACAAGCTCGACCGGCATTGGCGGCGACGACACCAGCGAGACGGATTTCCACCAGCAGGAGGAGGACCGCTTCGCCGCCGACACCGCCGAAGAATTGCGTCGGCGTGCCTTGTCGGGCGAATTTGAGCAACTTATCGTGGTCGCCGCGCCCAAGACGCTGGGCGAGTTGCGGAAACATTATCACAAAGAGGTCGAGACGAGGCTGTTGGGCGAGCTGGCGAAGGATCTGACCGGCCATAGCGTGCCCGACATCGAGAAAATCCTGCTCTCCAACTAGAGGCCCGACGATGAGCGACGACCACGAGCACAAGATCCGGGAACGCGCCTACGCCCTGTGGGAGGATGAAGGCAGGCCCCATGGCCGGCACGACGACCATTGGGCGCGCGCCGCGGGCGAAGTTGGCGGTGCCGACGCGCAGCCGGCGTCCGCGAAGAAGCCGGCCGCGCGCAAGCCCAAGGCCGCCGCGTCCGAGCCGGACACGGTCGCCACGGCCGAGACCGGAGAGGCGCCGGCGCGCAAGAGCACGCGCAAGCCGCCCGCCGCGCCGGCCGCTGCTCCCGCCCCGGCCGCGGACGCCGTGCCCGCCGCCGCCGCCGAGCCCGTCGCCACGGCTTCGGCCGCGCCCGCCAAGAAGCCCGCCGCCCGACGCGCCAAGCGGGGCTGATCCCAGACGGCGGCGCGCGGGCTCAGCGCGCCGCCGCGATCCGGCGGTAGAGGTCCAGATAGCGGTCGGCCATATGGTCGATCGAGAAGCGCGCCGCCACCGCCGCGCGGCACGCGGCGCGATCGATCTCGGCGAGGCGCGGCACCGCCGCGATCGCCTCCTCGATGTCGTCCACCAGAAATCCCGTGACGCCATGCTCGATCAGCTCGGGCATCGAGCCGCGCCGCATCGCGATCACCGGCGTGCCGCACGCCATCGCCTCGATCACCGACAGGCCGAAGGGTTCGTCGAAATTGATGAGGTGGAGCAGGCCGGCGGCAGCGCCGAGCATGGCGGTGCGCGCTGCGCCGCCGACCGCGCCGACATGGGCGATCCGCTCGCCGTCGAGCGCCGGCGCCACCTCCCTGTCGTAATAGCCCTGGTCCTGCACGATGCCCGCCATGCGCAGCCGCCGCCCGGTGGCGCGCGCCACCGCGATCGCCTCCGCCGCGCCCTTGTCGGGGTGCATCCGCCCGAAGAAGAGCAGGTCCGCGCTGCCGATCGGATCGAAGGGAAAATCCTCCAGCGGGATGCCGTGATGGATGGTGGCGGCGTAGCGCAGATCGGGCGCGCGATCGGCCGCGCTGATCGCCACATAGTGCACCCGGTCCTGATAGGCGCGGTAGATCGGCAGGATCCGTTCCGAGGAAAAGCCGTGGATGGTGGTGACGACCGGCGTCTCCACCAGCCGCGAAAAGGCGAGCGGCACGAAATCGGCCTGGTTGTGGATGATGTCGAACGCGGCCGCCTGTTCGAAGACATGGCCGACATGCAGCATCTCCCACACCTTGGCGTCGATGCTGGGATCTTCGGAATAGGGCGCCGGCACCACGCCCGCGCGCCGGCCGGCGGTGAGGCTGTCCTGGGTGGCGAACAGGGTCACGTCCACGCCGCGCGCCACCAGCGCCTCCGTCAGCAGGCTCGTCACCAGCTCCCAGGGGCCATAATGGCGCGGCGGCGTGCGCCACGAAATCGGCGCCAGCATCGCGATGCGCATCACCCCTCCCTCAGCAGAACAAGCCCTTCATGGCCGCGCAGCCGGATCGCGTCATGCCCCACCTCGCTCGGCCCGGCGAGCGTGGACAGCAGCGGCCGCACCGGCCCTTCGCAATCGAAGCGCGCCGGCCAGCCGCCCAGGTTGAGCACCACCACCAGCCGCTCCGCCCCCAGGCGCCGCTCATAGGCGAGAATGTCGCCATCCGCCTCCAGCCCGATGAAGTCGCCCGTGGCGAGCGCCGGATAGGCGCGCCGCAGCGCCAGCAGCGCCTGATGGAGGCGCAGCATGGAGTTCGGATCCTCGGCCTGGGCGGCCACGTTGCGCGTGCGCCAGTCGGGGTTGAGCGGAAGCCAGGGCGCGCCGGTGGTGAAGCCGGCGCCCGGCGCCGCGCTCCACGGCATCGGCGTGCGCACCGGATCGCGCCCCAGCCCGAGCCCGGGCTCGCGCAGTTCGCGCGGATCCTGCACCCGCTCGGGCGGGATCGGCACATCCTCGAGGCCAAGCTCGTCGCCATAATAAAGGGTCGGCGTGCCGCGCAGCGTCAGCAGCAGCATCGCCGCCACCCGCGCCTGATCCGGCCCGACCCGGCTGGCGATGCGCGCGCGATCATGATTGCCCAGCACCCAATTGGGCCAGCCATGCGCGGGCAGCGCGGCCTCATAGTCGGCGATCAGCCGGCTCAGCGCGCGCGCATTCCACGCCGCCTCGATCAGCTGGAAGTTGAAGGGCAGATGGACGCCCTCGCCGGGCGCGGCGCCGTAATAGCGCATCAGCCGCACCACCGGCAGATAAATTTCGCCGATCAGCACGCGCTCCGCGCCCGGCGTGGAATAGTGGTCGGCGATCGCGCGCATCTCGGCGGCGATCGCGTGGACTTCGGGCTGGTCGGTGGAATGGAGCTGGAGCAGGCTGTGCATCTCGCCCATCTCGGGGCGATAGTCCGGATTGGGCGGATTGTCCGGCAGCCCCTCGGCCTTCACCATGTGCCACAGGACATCGATGCGGAAGCCGTCCACCCCGCGCGCCAGCCAGAAGCGCAGCACGTCCATCATCGCCGCGCGCACCGCCGGGTTGCGCCAGTTGAGATCGGGCTGCTCCTTGAGGAAGGCGTGCAGATAATATTGGCCGGTGGCGTCGTCCCAGGTCCAGGCCGAGCCGCCGAAATCGCTGATCCAATTGTTGGGCGGGCCGCCGCCTGGCGCCGGATCGCGCCAGATATACCAGTCGCGCCGGGGATTGTCGCGCGAGGCGCGGCTCTCCAGAAACCAGGGATGCTGGCTGGAGCTGTGGTTGGGCACGAAATCGAGCAGCAGTTTCAGCCCGCGCGCATGCGCCGCCGCGATCAACCGGTCGAAATCGGCGAGCGTGCCGAAGCGCGGGTCGATCCCGCAATAATCGGCCACGTCATAGCCAAAATCCGCCATGGGCGACGGGAAGATCGGCGACAGCCACACGGCGTCCACGCCAAGCGCCACGCAATGATCCAGCCGCGCCTCGATGCCGGCCAGATCGCCGATGCCGTCGCCGTCGCTGTCCTGGAAGGATCGGGGATAGATTTGGTAGATCACCCCGGCTTGCCACCAGTGCGTCATGCGAAGCGCGCCTTGGCGATGCGCGTTAGCCGGCAGGCGAGATCGGCCTCGCCGCTGGCGACCAGATAATGATCGCCGGCATCCACCATCCCAGTCGAGAAGACCACGGGGGTCGGCAGGTACATCTGATGCGCGATCGGCGCGGTGAGCACGGGATCGGCCTCGATCAGCGGCGTCTCATCCTCCACGCGCAGCAGGCGGCTGGGATCGTCGCGGTCGAGCAGCGCCCAGAAGCTGCGGTAGATGCCGACCGTCTCGCGCTGCTCGACGCCGTGATACAGGGTCAGCCAGCCCGCCTCGGTCAGGATCGGCGGCGTGCCGCCCCCCACCTTCATCGCCGAGCTCGACCCTTTGCGGCCGCGCAGCCCCGGCGCCTCCACCGGCTTCCAGTGCAGCGCATCGGGCGAGCGCGCGAAATTGATCGAGGGGCCGCCGGCATAGGGGCTGTCCGGGGGATAGGCGAAATAGACCTCGCCGAGCGGCCTGGTGAGCGCCCAATAATAGCCCTGCACCGTTCCTTCGAACAGCAGCATGTCCTTGTTCTGGTGATCGAGCACCATGGCCTCGAGGCGATAGTTGAGCCCGTCCTCCGAACTATGCAGGCTGGTGCAGTGGCGCTCGGCCGAGACCGAGCAGACCGTCATGAACCAGCGCGCGCCGATCCGGCTGATCCGCGCATCCTCCACGCCATAATCCTGGTAGGAGGCGGCGGGCTCGATCGCCTTGTCATAATGGATCGCAAGGATCGCCTCGCCCGCGGCGTCCAGCTCCACCGGCAGCAGCCAGGACAGCGAGGTGAGCGCGAGCTGGCGATGCGCCCCGGCGCGCAGCGCGAACTGGCGCGGATCGGTCATGTCCACGCCCGCCATGGGGTGGGCGTCGAGCGCATAGCCCTCGGGCGTCCAGCGGATCGCGCGCACGCCCTCGTCGCGCACCGGCTCGGCCAGCGCTTCGGCGACGCGCACCATCAGCAGCAGATTGCCATTGGCGAGCCGGGTCATGCCGGGGTTGAAGGCGCCCAGCACATAGGTCGGCTCGGAAATGCCGCGACGCAGCGGCGACCGCGTGAGATCGACCTGGTCGGGCCGGAAGATCAGTACATCCTCGCGCATCATCACCCCTCTCACATACCGCACATACGGCAGGCGCGCGTCGATGTTCCCGCCGCCGCGGGCCTGCCGCCGCCGGAAAAGACCTCTGCCAGACCTAATATAGATTATTCCCAGCCGTAACGACGCTAAGATAAACCATGTTATAATTCCCGAAAAATCAGGAACCTCCCAAAGCCTGCCTCATTACCGCCCAAAGCTCTCCGGGAGACAGCCATGTTCATGCACAACAAGCGCCTGCAATATACCGTGCGCGTCAGCGAGCCCAATCCTCGTCTGGCCTGCCTGATGCTGGAGCAGTTCGGCGGCGCCGACGGTGAATTGGCGGCGGCGATGCGCTATTTCACGCAAGGTCTTACCGAGGAGGATCCGGGCCGCAAGGACATGCTGCTCGATATCGCCACCGAGGAGCTGAGCCATTTGGAGGTGATCGGTTCGATCATCGCGATGCTCAACAAGGGCGCGCGCGCCGAATTGTCCGAGGCGGCGCGGTCCGAGGCGGAGCTGTTCCGCGAGATCGGCGCCTCGGGGATCAGCGCCAAGGAAGCGATCCTGTTCGGCGGCGGCGCCGCGCTGATCGATTCCGCCGGCGCGCCCTGGAGCGCCAATTATATCGACAGCCGCGGCGAGCCGACGGTCGATCTGCGCTCCAACATCGCCGCCGAGGCGCGCGCGAAGATCGTGTATGAGCGGCTCATCAACATCACCGACGATCCCGGCATCAAGGAAGCGCTCGGCTTCCTGATGACGCGCGAGGTGGCGCACCAGAAGAGCTTCGAGAAGGCGCTTTACGCCATCGCCGACAATTTCCCGCCCGGCAAGCTGCCCGGGGTCGAGCAATATGCGAGCCTCTACGTCAACACCTCGCAGGGCGAGGGCGATCTCACCGGGCCGTGGAACAGCGGCGCGCAATGGGACCGGATCGACGATCTCACCGAGACCATGCCGATCGATGGCGGCACGGGCATCCCCACGGTGACGCTCAGCCCCGACCAGGTCGAGGTCGCCGAGCAGATGGCGCTGCGCCTCGCCTCGGTGCCCGAGGACCGGCTCACCGGCGCGGAGATCGGCGCCGGGCCGGGCGCCGGCCGCACCTCGACGGGCGACAAGGGCGGCGCGGCGGACATCGCCGAGGCCAGCAGCACCGCCCGCGCCATGTCGTTCTGAGCCGCAAGAGGATCCATCATGGCCAGCTCCGCCCGGATCGAGACCGTCCGCGACCTGTTCGTCACGGGCCTGCGCAACGCACATGCGCTGGAACATCAGGCCCTCGCCCTGATGGACCGGCAGATCGAGCATCTCGCCCGCTATGCCGAGGTCGAGAGCCGGCTGCGCAGCCATCGCGGCGAAACCGAGCGCCAGATCGAGCGGCTCGAGACGATCCTGGCGGGGCTTGGCGAAACCCATTCGGCGCTCAAGGACGCGACCATGGCCTTTTCCGGCAATCTCGCCGCGATCGCCCATGTCTTCGCGCCCGATGAGATATTGAAGAACAGCTTTGCCAATTTCGCCTTCGAGAATTTCGAGGCGGCGAGCTACAAGGCGCTGATCACCATGGCCGAGGAAGGCGGCTACGCCGAGGCGGTGCCGCTGCTGCGGCAGACGCTGGACGAGGAGCTCGCCATGGTGCGCTTCCTCGACGAGACGCTGCCGCTGGTGGTGACCAAATATATCACGCTGCGCGCGGCGGGCGACACCGCCAGCCACTGATCCGCCCCGCCCCGCGCGCCGCACCGCTCAGGCGGCGCGCGGGGCATCATCCGTAACAGCCCTTAAGGGCGGCCGCGGCGACGATGCGGTATCAGAGCGCGTCCCAATCGATCGGGCCGGCCTTGGCCAGGGGCCGGCCCGCGTCGGGGAGGGGATATTTGAGCCCGGTGGCGCAATTGAACAGCAGCACCCGATCCTCGCGCCGCGCGAGGCCGCGCGCCAGCGCCAGCTCATAGGCCGCGAGCGTCGCGCCGCCCTCGGGGCAGAGCAGCAGGCCGTCCGCTCGGCCGGCTTCGGCCACCGCCGCCTCAATCGCCGCATCCTCCACCGCGATCGCGAAGCCGCCGCTGGCGCGCACCGCGTCGAGGATCAGGAAATCGCCAACCGCCTGCGGCACGCGGATGCCGGCGGCGACGGTATGCGCATCCTCCCAGCGCGTGGCGTGTCGCGCCCCGCTTTCGAAGGCGCGCACGATCGGCGCGCAGCCCGCCGCCTGCACCGCCACCATGCGCGGCCGCTCGGGCCCGATCAGCCCCAGCGCCTCCAGCTCGTCGAACGCCTTCCACATGCCGATCAGCCCGGTGCCGCCGCCGGTGGGGTAGAAGATCATGTCCGGCAGCCGCCAGTCGAGCTGCTCCGCCAGCTCGAGCCCCATCGTCTTCTTGCCCTCGATTCGGTACGGCTCCTTGAGCGTCGAGAGATCGTACCAGCCGCGCCGCTTCGCCCCCTCGGCGACGAGCTTGCCGCACTCGTCGATCAGCCCGTCGACGCGATAGACGCGCGCGCCCTGCGCGGCGATCTCGCGGACGTTGATCTCGGGCGTGTCGGCCGGGCAGAAGATCACCGCCTCCATGTCCGCGCGGCGCGCATAGGCGGCGGCGGCGGCGCCGGCATTGCCGTTGGTGGGCATGGCGATCACGCGCACGCCGAGCGCCTTGGCCATGCTGATCGCCATCACCAGCCCGCGCGCCTTGAACGAGCCGGTGGGCAGCCGGCCCTCGTCCTTCACCAGCAGTTCGGCCGCGCCCAGCCGCGCCGCCACGCGCGGCAGCGGCACGATCGGCGTGTCCTGCTCGCCAAGGCTCACAATGTCGGCGGCGTCGCGCACCGGCAGCAGTTCGCGCCAGCGCCAGAGATCGCGCGGGCGTTGCGCCAGCACCGTCGCGGAGAGCGCCGCGCGCGCCCCGTCGAGATCATAGCGGACGAGAAGCGGCCGCCCCGCCGCCGACAGGCCATGGCGCTGGTCGGCGGGGTAGATCTCGCCGGTCAGCGAACATTCGAGATGGCGGACGAAGCTGGGCCGCGCGGCGGTGAGATTGGCATCGTGACGCATAAACTCTCCTTGCCGGGCTCCGGCGCGCCGCCTAACAGGCGCCGGGCCCGGGCCCGGGCCCGGCCCGCCGGCTTAAAGCGCTGCGCGACCGTGGCAAGCTTCGGCCGCCGCGTCGCCGGCAGGAGAATGATGGACGCGATCTTTCCCCCGCATGGCCGCGCGCCCGCCCGCTCCGCCCGGCTGATCGCCTGGCTGCTGCTCGGCTGCGCGGCGGCGGCGGCACTTTCGCTCGTCTCGGGCAAGGTCTGGCTGCCCTGGGCAGCGTGGACGGCCGATGATCCGCGCGCCATCATCCTCATCGAGCTGCGCGCGCCGCGCACCGTGCTGGCGCTGCTGATCGGCGCCGCGCTCGGCCTGTCGGGCGCGGTGATGCAGGGCTATCTGCGCAATCCGCTGGCCGATCCCGGCCTGTTCGGCGTCTCCTCGGGGGCGGCGCTGGGCGCGGTGCTCTCGCTCTTCTTCGGTTATTCGGCCCAGGCCTGGCTGCTGCCGGGCTTCGCGCTGGCGGGCGCGGGCGCCACCATGGCGCTGCTCGCGCTGCTCGCCGGCCGCTCCGGCAGCCTGATCCTCTTCACCCTCGCCGGCATGGTGCTGACCAACATCACCGGCTCGCTCACCGCGCTCGCGATCAGCCTCGCGCCGACGCCCTTCGTCGCCTCCGAGATCGTCACCTGGCTGATGGGCGCGCTTACCGACCGCAGCTGGAACGATGTCACGCTCGCCGCGCCGCTGATCGCGATCGGCGCCGCCTGCCTGGCCGCCACCGCGCCCGCGCTCGACGCGCTGACGCTGGGAGAGCCGGCGGCGCGCTCGCTGGGCGTCGATCCGCGCCGGCTCCAGGCGCTGGTGATCCTCGGCACGGCGCTGTGCGTCGGCGCGGCGGTGGCGACCGCCGGGGTGATCGGCTTTGTCGGCCTGATCGTGCCGCATTGTGTGCGCCCGTTCGCGGGCCACCGTCCCTCGGCGGTGCTCGCGCCGGCGGCGCTGGGCGGGGCGCTGCTGCTCACGCTCGCCGATAGCGCGGTGCGGCTCGCCCCCACCGTCGCCGAGGTCCGGCTGGGCATCGCCATGTCGATGCTCGGCGGCCCCTTCTTCCTGGCGCTGCTGATCGCCATGCGGCGGCGGCTGGCATGAGGGCGGAGGCGCTGACGCTGCGCCGGGGCGGCCGGCTGGTGCTGGAGGATATCGATCTCGCCTTCCCCGCCGGCCGGGTGACGGCGCTGCTCGGCCCCAATGGCGCGGGGAAGAGCAGTCTGCTCGGCTGTCTGGCGGGGCTGATCGCCCCCACCAGCGGCGCGGTGACGCTGGACGGCGCGCCGCTCGCCCGCCTGCCGCGGCGCGCGCGGGCGCGGCGCATCGGCCTGCTGCCTCAGGCGGCCGATCTCCACTGGGACATTGATGTCGAGACGCTGGTGGCGCTGGGCCGGCTGCCGCATCGCGGCCGTGGCGGGCTCGGCGCGGCCGATCGCGCCGCGATCGCCGCCGCGCTCGCCGCCTGCGATCTGCTGCCGCTGGCGGGGCGCGGCGTGCACCAGCTCTCGGGCGGCGAGCGCGGGCGCGCGCTGCTGGCGCGGGTGCTGGCGGGCGAGCCCGACTGGCTGCTGGCGGACGAGCCGCTCGCCAGCCTCGATCCCGCGCACCAGCTCGATGTGCTGGATCGGCTGCGCGCCGTCGCCGCCGGCGGCGCCGGGGTGATCCTGGTGCTGCACGATCTCCACCTCGCCGCGCGCGTCGCCGATCAGGTGGTGCTGCTGCGCGACGGCCGGCTGGTGGCGGCGGGCGACAGCGCCGCCACGCTGACCCCGGCGACGCTGGCCGAGACGTTCGGCATCCGCGTGGAGATCGGCCGCGCCGCCGATGGCGGTCGCTTCATCCTGCCGCTGGGGCGGCTGGCATGAACCGCAGCGCGCCCCGCTTTCCCTTCGCGCGCGCGAGCCGCTAGAGACGCGCCGTGCCCGATCATGTCGCGATCATCGGCGGCGGCTTCAGCGGAGCCCTGCTCGCCATCAACCTGCTCCGCCACGATGGCCCGCGCGCGACGCTGATCGAGCGCCGCGCCGAAACGGCACGCGGCGTGGCCTATTCCACCGTCCATCCCGAGCATGTGCTGAACGTGCGCGCGGCGGGGATGAGCGCGCTTCCCGACGAGCCCGATCATTTCCTCCGCTGGCTCGCCGCGCGCGGCCTGCACCCGCGCGAAGGCTTCGCCTCGCGCCGGGATTATGGCGCCTATCTCGACGATCTCCTCGCCGAAACCCAGCGCCACGCCGGCGATCGGCTGCGCGTGGTGCGCGACAGCGCGGTGGATGCCGCCTTCAGCGCCACCGCCGCCACCGTGCGGCTGGCGGGCGGCGGCGCGATCGCGGCGGATACGGTCGCGCTCGCCACCGGCAATCTGCCGCCGCTGCTGCCGCCGGGCCTCGACGTGGAGGGGCTGGATGCGGGCCGCTACATCGCCGATCCCTGGGGCCCGGCGCTGGCCGAAGGGCTGAAGCCGGGCGATTGCGTCGGCGTGCTCGGAACCGGCCTCACCATGGTGGATGTCGCGCTCGCGCTGGACGGGCTGGGCTTCGAGGGCCGCATCTTCGCCTTGTCGCGGCGCGGCCTCATCCCCCGGCCGCACGCCGCCGGCCCCCCCGGCGCCGCCGCCGCGCCGCGCTCGGAGCGGCCGACGCCCGAAGCGCGGGCGCTGCTGGCCGAGCTGCGCGCGCGCGCCGAGGCGATCGGCTGGCGCGCGGCGGTGGACGAGCTGCGCCCCTTCACCCAGGGGCTGTGGCGCGCCATGCCGCTCGCCGAGCGTCGCCGCTTCCTGCGCCACGCCCGCGCCTGGTGGGATGTCCATCGCCACCGGATCGCGCCGCACGTCGCCGAACGGCTCGCCGATCTCCAGGCACGCGGACGCCTCACCATCCTCGCCGGCACCCCCCTGTCGCTCACCCCCCGCCCCGATGGCATGGCGCTCAGCTATCGCCCGCGCGGCGAGACCGGGGTGGCGTCGCTCACGCTCGCCCGGCTCATCAACGGCACCGGCCCGCAGGGCAATCTCACCCGCACCGCCGAGCCGCTGCTCGCGGCGCTCCACGCGCGCGGGCTGTTGCGGCCCGATCCGCTGCGGATCGGCATCGATGTCGATCAGCAATCGCGCGCGATCGGGCGCGACGGCCGCGCGTCGGACCGGCTGCTGGTGCTCGGCCCGCCGACGCGCGGCGCCTTCTGGGAGATCGTGGCGGTGCCCGATATCCGGCGCCAGGCCTGGGCGGTGGCGCGGCGGCTGGCCAATGCCCAATGGGTGGGCGGCGAGGGACTTTAACGCCCGTCCCGCCTTTTACAGACTGGAAACGCACGAAACCAACCTCTATCAGGGTGGGGGTCGGCGCATTGGAGGGGGGCCGCGCGCCCTGGACCGATGAGGAGAGCTGATGGCCACCAGCCTGGCCGGGACGATCAAGAGCGGCGCCGATCTCGAGGCCTGCGCGCGCGAGCCCATCCATATTCCCGGCGCGATCCAGCCGCACGGCGCGCTGCTGGCGCTGGATCCGGCCACGCTGGCGGTGATGCAGGCCGCGTGCGGGCCGGGGCTCGGCCTGTTCGATGCGCAGGCGGCGATCGGCCGGCCCGTGGCCGAGATCCTGCCCGCGCCGCTGCGGCCGCTGCTCGCGCCGATCGGCGCTGTGACCACGCCGCAATATCTCGGCATGGCGCGGTTGCCCCATTCCGCGCGCGGGCTCCACGCCATCGCGCACCGCGCGGGCGATGCGCTGATCCTCGAGCTTGAGGAGGGGATCGAGGAGGAACCGACCGAGTTCTATCACATCTACCCCGCGCTCCAGGCCTTTCTCGGCGCGCTCGAGGCGGCCGGCACGATCGAGGAGCTAGGCACGCTCGCGGCGCGCGAGGTGCGGCGCATCACCGGCTTCGATCGCGTGCTGGTCTATCGCTTCGATCCCGAGTGGAACGGCACCGTCATCGCCGAAGACGGCAATGACCGCCTGCCCTCCTATCTCGGCCTGCGCTTCCCCGCGGGCGACATTCCCGCCCAGGCGCGCGAACTCTACCGGCTCAATCGTCTGCGGCTGATCGCCGATGCCGATTATGTGCCGGTGCCGATCCTGCCCGCGGGCCACCCGGCGACCGGCGCGCCGCTCGACCTGAGCCAGTCGGTGCTCCGCAGCGTCTCGCCCGTCCATCTGGAATATATGCGCAACATGGGCACGGGCGCGTCCATGTCGATCTCGCTGCTGCGCGACGGCGCGCTCTGGGGGCTGATCTCCTGCCACAATCGGGCGCCGCACCGCGTGCCCTATCATGTGCGCACGGCGTGCGACTTTCTCGGCCAGATCCTGTCGCTCCAGCTCGTCGCCAAGGAGCGCGGCGCGCTCGCCGAGCGGCGCATCGCCTTGCGCGCGGTCGAATCGCAGCTGCTCGCCCGCATGGCCGCCGAGGAGCAGTTCCTCGACGGGCTCGTCGCCGCGCCGGACGATCTTCTCGGCCTTACCCATGCGGCGGGCGCGGCCGTCGTCTCGGCGGGCCAGTGCCGCACGGTCGGCGTCACGCCGAGCGAGGATGCGATCGCGCGCATCACCGCCTGGCTCGATGCGCGGCCGGTGGAGGATCTGTTCGCGACCGAAAGCCTGGTCGGCGAGATGCCGGGCGCCGAGGCGCTGAAGGACAGCGCCTGCGGCCTCGTGGCCATCTCCATCTCGCAGCTTCATTCCAGCTATGTGCTGTGGTTCCGGCCCGAACTGGTGCGCACCGTGCGCTGGGGCGGATCGCCGCTCAAGCCCGGCGAGGTGCCCGAGGGCGCCCGCATCCACCCGCGCAAAAGCTTCGAGGCGTGGAAGGAAACGGTGCGCGAGCGTTCCGCTCCCTGGGACGAGGCCGAGCTTGACGCCGCCGCCCAGCTGCGCAGCGCCATCGTCGAGATCGTGCTGCGCCGCGCCGAGGAGCTGGCCCAGCTCAACGAGCAGCTGCTTCGATCGAACAAGGAGCTTGAGGCGTTCAGCTATTCGGTGTCGCACGATCTCCGCGCGCCGTTCCGCCACATTGTCGGCTATTCGCAGCTGCTGCGGCAGAACGAGGCCGACAAGATCTCCGAGCGGGGGCAGCGCTTCATCGATACGATCATCGAATCGGCGGTGTCGGCGGGCACGCTGGTCGACGATCTGCTGAGCTTCTCGCAAATGGGCCGCGCGACGCTCCACCCGCGCCGGATCGATATCGGGCAGCTCGTCGCCGAGGTGCGCGCCCAGCTCGCGCCCGACATGGCCGGCCGCGCGATCGAGTGGCGCGTCGGCGCGCTTCCCGCGATCGTGGCGGATCCGACCATGCTGCGGCTGGTGTTCCAGAACCTGCTCGACAATGCGATCAAGTTCACGCGCGGGCGGTCGCCGGCGGTGATCGAGATCGGCCACCGCGCCGGCGAGGGCGAGGCGATCTTCTTCGTGCGCGACAATGGCGCCGGCTTCGACATGGCCTATGTCAGCAAGCTCTTCGGCGTGTTCCAGCGGCTGCACCGCGCCGAGGAGTTCGAGGGCACCGGGATTGGCCTTGCCAATGTGAAGCGGATCGTCGAGCAGCGTCATGGCGGGCGCGTCTGGGCCGAGGGCGCGGTCGATCAGGGCGCCACCCTCTATTTCGCGCTACCCGTTGGAGCCAATGGATGAACGCACCCGAACTCAACCCGATCCTGCTCGTCGAGGATAGCCCGAAGGATGTCGAGCTGACGCTCGCGGCGCTGGAGCGCTGCCAGCTCGCCAATACGGTGGTGGTCGCGCGCGACGGCGCCGAGGCGCTCGACTATCTGCTTTGCAAGGGCCGGTACGAGGGCCGCAACAGCGGCGATCCGGTGGTGGTGCTGCTCGACCTCAAACTGCCCAAGGTGGACGGGCTCGAGGTGCTGGAGCAGATCAAGCAGGATGCCAAGCTGCGCCACACGCCGGTGGTGATGCTGACCTCCTCGCGCGAGGAGCGCGATCTCGTGCGCAGCTACCAGCTGGGCGTGAACGCCTTTGTCGTGAAGCCCGTCGGCTTCGAGGAATTCTTCAAGGCGATCCAGGATCTCGGCATGTTCTGGGCGGTGCTGAACGAACCGCCGCCGCGCGACGCGGACCAGCCCCGCGCATGAGCGCCGCCACGCCGGGCGCCACCGTCCACGTCCTCCATCTCGAGGACAGCAGCATCGATGCGGATCTGATCTGCGAATATCTGCGCCAGGCCGGCGCCGATTGCGCGGTGGAGCGGGTGTGGACGCGCGATGATTTCGTCGCCGCGCTGCACCGCGGCGGCTGGGATCTGATCCTGGCCGATCACCAGCTGCCGACCTTCGACGGCGAGGCGGCGCTGGAGATCGCCCGCGCGACCGCGCCCGAAATCCCCTTCATCTTCGTCTCGGGTACGCTCGGCGAGGATGTGGCGGTGGAGGCGCTGAAGCGCGGCGCCACCGATTATGTCGTCAAGCAGCGGCTGCATCGCCTGCCCGATGTCGTCAGCCGCGCGCTGGCCGAGGCCGCCGCGCGCGCGGAGCGGCGCCGCGCCGAGGCGGCGCTCAAGGTGAGCGAGGCGAATTTCGCGACGCTGGTGGACGCCATGCCGCAGCTCTGCTTCATGAGCGACACGCACGGCCGCGTCACCTGGTGCAACCGGCGCTGGTGCGACTATACCGGGCTTTCGCCCGATCATACGCGCGGCCAGGGCTGGCGCGCGGCGGTGGATCCGGCCGCGCTCGACGAGATCGACACGCGCTGGGCGCTGTCGCTGGCCGATGGCAGCCCCTTCGAGATGACGGTGCCGCTGCTCGATCGCGACGGCCAGCCCCGCCCCTTTCTCTGCCTCGCGGTGGCGGTGCGGGACGATCGCGACGCGGTGGTCCGCTGGCTCGGCACCTATACCGATGTGTCCGCGCAGCGCGCCGCCGAGGCCGAGCTGAAGCGGCTCAACGAAACGCTGGAAGCGCGCGTCGTCGCCGCCGTCTCGGAGCGCGAGGCGATGTTCGCCCAGCTTTCCGAAATGCAGAAGATGGAGACGATCGGCCAGCTGACCGGCGGCGTCGCGCATGACTTCAACAATCTCCTGACCCCGATCGTCGGCAATCTCGACATGCTGCGGCGGCGGCTGGACGGCGATGATCGCGCGCTCCGCCTGATCGCCGGCGCGATGCAGGGCGCCGAGCGCGCCAAGACGCTGGTGCAGCGGCTGCTCGCCTTCGCGCGGCGCCAGGTGCTGGAGCCGCGCGCGGTGGACGTGCACGATCTCGTCTCGGGCATGACCGAGCTGATCGGCCGCACCATAGGCCCGCAGATCGCGATCGCGGTCGAGGCGGATGGCGATCTGCCGCCGGCGCGGGTCGATCCCGGCCAGCTCGAACTCGCTCTGCTCAACCTCGCGGTCAATGCGCGCGATGCCATGCCCGGCGGCGGCGCGCTGCGCTTCGCCATCGATCGCCAGCAGGTCGGGCCGGATCATCCGCACAGCCTGCGCCACGGCGACTATGTGCGGCTCGCCGTCACCGACACCGGCACCGGGATGGACCCGGCGACGCTGAAGCGCGCGATCGAGCCCTTCTACTCCACCAAGGGCGTGGGCAAGGGCACCGGGCTCGGCCTGTCGATGGTGCATGGCCTCGCCGCGCAATCGGGCGGGGCGCTGCTGCTCCACAGCGCGCCCGGCCAGGGCACCCGCGCCGAAATCTGGCTGCCGATCGCCGAAGGCCATGCCGAGCAGCTCGGCGCCGCCGGGCCGGGCGAGGTGCCGCGCACGCGCCGCGCCACCATCCTGCTGGTCGACGACGAGGATCTGGTCCGCGCCGGCACCGCCGAGATGCTCGCCGATCTCGGCCATCATGTGATCGAGGCGCATTCGGCGGCGCAGGCGCTGGAACTTGTGCGCGGAGGCGAGGCGCCCGATCTGGTCATCACCGATTATCTGATGCCCGGCATGAACGGCGCCGATCTCGCCGCCGAGCTGCGCCGCCTCCACCCGACCCTGCCGATCATGCTCGCCACCGGCTATGCCAATCTCGCGGGCAATCAGATGGCGAGCCTGCCGCTGCTACCCAAGCCGTTCCGCCAGGCCGAGCTGGCGGCGCGGCTGGTGCAGCTGCTGGAACCCCGGCCGCGCGCCGCCGCTACCCGGGTTCGATTAAGGTCTATAGAGTAGCTCCGGTCAGTCTCCGACACATACCGGTGTGGCGGCGACTCGGCGGGGGGCGATCATGGCGGACGAAGACGAGCGCGGCTGGCGGCCGCATGGCGGCGGCGCCATGGGCGCGGTGCTGCGCGCGCACCGCTGGGCGGAGACGCCGCTCGGCCCGCTGGCCGATTGGTCGCCCTTGCAGCGCGCCGTCACCCAAAGCCTGCTCCTCTCCCCCGTCGCCAGCGTCGCGCTCTGGGGGCCGCGCGGGATCGCCGTCTATAATCAGGGCTATGCCGATGTGTGCGGGCCGCGCCACCCGGCCGCCCTGGGGCGCTCGGTGCTCGAAAGCTGGCCCGAGGCGGAGCCGTTCAACCGCCATGTGCTGGACAGCGTGCTCGCCGGCGAGACGCTCAGCTATCGCGAACAGCCGCTCATCCTCTACCGGCATGGCGAGGCCGAGCAGGTCTGGATGGACCTGTCCTATTCGCCGCTGCTCGACGAGAGTGGCCGGGCCGCGGGCGTGCTGGCGCTGGTGGTGGACAGCACCCAGCGCGTGCTCACCGCCGATCGCATCCGCGAGCGCGAGCAGCGCCAGGCCTTTCTGCTGGAGCTCAGCGACCGGCTGCGCGAGCGCGGGCTCAACGGGCGGGAGATGCTCGCCACCGCCACCGCCGCCGTCGCCCAGCGGCTGGACGTGGCCTGTGTCGGCTATGCCGAACTCGAGCCCGAACTGGGCCAGGCGCGGATCCTGCACGCCCATGTCGCGCGCGGGCCGCTGGCGAGCCTGCCGGGCGATCGCGTCGCGCTCGACGATCTGCTCGATCCCACGCGCCGCGCGGCGCTCGATCTCGGCCGCATCGTGCGGATCGAGGACGCCGCCGCCGACACCGCCGCGATGGCCTGCCGCCTGCCGCTCGCCTCACTCGGCGTGCGCGCGCTGCTGGCGGCGCCGATCTGCCGCGACGGGCGGACCACCGCCATGCTCTTCATCGGCCATGATCGGCCGCGCCCATGGCGCACCGCCGATGCCGATCTGGCGCTGGAAGTCGCCGATCGCACCTGGGCCGCCTATGAACGCGCCCGCGCCGAAACGCGCCAGCAGCGCAGCGAGCAGGCGCTGAAGCGCCGCGAGGAGCAGCTGCGCCTCGCCATCGCCGCCGCCGATATCGGCCTGTGGGACGTGGACCGCGTGTCCGACACCTTGTTCTGGGACGCGCGCGTCCGCGCCATGTTCGGCGTGGAGCCGGAGGCGCCGGTCACGCTCGACACCTTCTACGCGGGCCTGCATCCCGAGGATCGCGAGGCGACCACCCTCGCCTTCGCCGCCGCCTTCGATCCGGCGCGGCGCGCCGTCTATGATGTCGAATATCGCACGGTCGATCCGCGCGACGGGCGCATCCGCTGGGTCGCCGCCAAGGGGCGCGGCCTGTTCGACGCCGAGGGGCGCTGCGTGCGCGTGCTGGGCACCACCATCGACATCACCGCCCGCAAGGCGACCGAGGCCCGGCTGCGCGAGCTCAACGCCACGCTCGAGCGCCGGGTCGCCGAGCGCACCGCCGAGCGCGACCGGGTCTGGCGCAACTCGCGCGATCTGCTGGTGGTGATCGGCGCCGACGGCATTTTCCGCGCGGTCAATCCCGCCTGGACGGCGCTGCTCGGCCATGCGCCGGAAGAGGTGATCGGCCGCAGCTTCCTCGCCTTCCTCGCCGAGGAAGATGCCGAGCGCACCATCGCCGGCCTCGCCCGGGCGGTGGCGGATCATGATCTCACCGCCTTCGAGAACCGCTTCCGCCACAAGCAGGGCGGGCTGCGCTGGATCTCGTGGCACACCTCGCGCGAGGGCGATCTCGTCTATGCCTATGGCCGCGACATCACCGAGGAAAAGGCGCGCGAAGCGGCGCTGCGCGATGCCGAGGAGGCACTGCGCCAGAGCCAGAAGATGGAGGCGATCGGCCAGCTGACCGGCGGCGTGGCGCATGATTTCAACAATCTCCTCACCCCGATCTTGGGCAGCCTGGACATGCTGTCGCGGCGCGGGCTGGACGATGCGCGGATGCAGCGGCTGATCGACGGGGCGCTGCAATCGGCCGAGCGCGCGAGCACGCTGGTGCATCGCCTGCTCGCCTTCGCACGCCGCCAGCCGCTCCAGCCCCAGCCGGTGGATCTGTCGGCGCTGGTGGCGGGCATGGCCGAGCTGATCACGCGCACCTCCGGCCCGCAGATCCGCATCACCGTGGATGCGCCCGCCGGCCTGCCGCGCGCCCATGCCGATGCCAATCAGCTGGAGATGGCGCTGCTCAACCTCGCCGTGAACGCGCGAGACGCCATGCCCGAGGGCGGCGCGCTGGGCATCGAGGTGCGCGTCGCCACCGATCGCCCCGCCGAACTCGCGCCCGGCCGCTACATCCTGCTGGCGCTGACCGATACCGGCATCGGCATGGACGCCGAAACCCTCGCCCGCGCGGTCGAGCCCTTCTTTTCCACCAAGGGCCTCGGACGCGGCACCGGGCTGGGCCTGTCGATGGTGCATGGCCTGGCCCGCCAGCTTGGCGGCACGCTGCGGCTGGCCAGCACGCCGGGCGTGGGCACGCGCGCCGAATTGTGGCTGCCGGTGGACGAGCGCGCGCCGCGGCTGGCCGAGCCCCATGCCGGGAATGGCGCGGCGACCGAGCAGGCCGGCCTTGCGCTGCTGGTGGATGACGAGGCGATCGTCCGCGCGACCACGGCGGAAATGCTGATCGATCTGGGCTATCGCGTGGTCGAGGCGGACTCGGCCGAACGCGCGCTGGCGCTGCTGGACAAGGGGCTGGATCCCGATCTGCTGGTGAGCGATCATCTCATGCCCGGCATGAGCGGGAGCGAATTGGCGCGCGCCGCCCGCGGCCCGCGCCCGACGCTGCCGGTGCTGATCATCTCGGGCTATGCCGATCTCGAAAAGCTTGCGCCCGATCTCCCCCATCTCGCCAAGCCGTTCCGGCGCGACGAGCTGGCGCGGGCGCTGCTGCTGACGCTGGCCGGAACAGCGACGCCGCCAACCTGTTGATAACCGATCCAACTAGGATCGGAGACGCTATGGCCAAGCCGCCACCCGCCGGACCTTCGTCCGATATCGAAGGCGTGAACCGCGATGCGCGCGTGGGCGTGCCCAACCGCGATAGCGCCGGCCCCAACGCCGAGGACAAGCAGGCCGCCGAGGCCGACTCCAAGGCGCGCCCCTCGCAGACCGAAGAAAAGCCGGGCGGCGCCTGACGGCGGCCGCCTTAGCAGGAGTTGCATGTCATGACCGAAGAGACGCTTGCCACGATCGAGAGCGACCAGAGCGCGCACGGCTCGCGCACGGGCCTGTTCGTCGCCGCCGCCGCCGGCCTGGTCGCCGGCCTGGCGGCCAATTTCGCCCGCAAGGCGGTGGTGCAATCGCCCACGCTGCTCGCCGGCGACTGGGACGATGCGCTGGCCAATGAGCATCGCATGACGCTCGCCTTGTTCGACAAGATCGAGGCGACCAACGAGACCGAGCCGACCAAGCGCGGCTTTCTGCTGATGCAGCTCAAGCACGCATTGGCCAAGCACGCGATGCAGGAGGAAAATGCCGTCTATGCCGCGCTGCGCGATCATCAGGACAGCGATCAGGCCGATCATCTCAACCATGATCACGGCTATGTGAAACAATATCTCTACGATCTCGACCAGACGCCGCGCAGCAATCCGCACTGGATCGCCAAGGTGCAGGAGTTCCGCGCCCTGATCGAGAAGCATGTGCGCGAGGAGGAGGAAGAGATCTTCCCGCGGCTCAAGCGCACCTTGTCGCACGAGCAGAATCGCGTGCTCACCACTGCGATGAACAAGGAAGGCCTCAAGATCGCGTGAGGCGCGCGGGGGCGCGGCCCTGGGCCCGCCCCATCCGCCCGCGCGCCGCCCGCGCCGGGCATGAAAAAAGGGGCGACGGATTGCTCCGCCGCCCCTTTTTCGCGGATCGGTCGATCAGCGCGGCGTGCCGCCGCTGCTCGATCCGGTCATGCCGCCGGTGGAGCTGCCGCCCACATCGCCGCTGGTGCTGCCGCCCATGCCACCGCTGGTGCTGCCACTCATGCCGCCGCTGGAGCTCATCGAGCCCGAGCTGGAGCCCGAACCGCCGCGCCGGCTATGGCCGTGACGACCGCCGCTGCTCGAGCCGCTGCCGCTGCTCATGCCGCTACTGCCGGTGGTGCCGCTCGACATGCCGCCGCTGCTCGACATGCTGCCGCTGCTGCCGGTATCGGGCGTGGACATGCCGCCGCCGCTGCTGCCGGTGCCGAGCGTGCCCGTGGTGCCGCTGGAGGGCGTCGCCGCGCCGCTGGCGCCCATCGAGCCACCCGCCGCGCCGGTCTGCGCGACAAGCGCCGCCGGGGCGAAGGCGATCGCCGCCGCCGCAATCATTCCAAAATGACGCATCATTCTCTCCTATGATCGTTTTGGGCAAACGCCCCGATCGACCGCACCGGCGCAAGGGATAAACTTCGTTAGACTTTCGCGCCGCCAGTGTTGGTCGTGTAGAGAGAACGTCCTGGTACGCGGTTCTATCCCTCGGCGCGGCGATCCGGGCATTGCGCACGGTGGAGCAGCTTGGCATCGGCCAAGACCAGCGCCACCATCGCCTCCACCACCGGCACCGCGCGGATGCCGACACAGGGATCGTGCCGGCCCTTGGTGCGGATCTCGCTGGCCTCGCCGGCGCGGGTGATGGTGGGCACCGGGGTCAGGATCGACGAGGTCGGCTTGAGCGCGCACCGCACCACCACCGGCTGGCCGGTGGCGATGCCGCCCGCAATGCCGCCCGCGTGATTGGCGAGAAAGACGGGCCCGTCCGCGCCGGGTCGCATCGGATCGGCGTTGGTCTCGCCGGTCAGCCGCGCCGCCGCGAAGCCGTCGCCGATCTCCACGCCCTTGACCGCGTTGATCGACATGAGCCCGGCGGCGAGTTCGCTGTCGAGCTTGGCGTAGAGCGGCGCGCCCCAGCCGGCGGGCACGCCCTCGGCCACGCATTCCACGATCGCGCCCACCGATGATCCGGCCTTGCGCGCGCCATCGACGATCGCTTCCCAGCGCGCCGCCGCCGCCGGATCGGGGCAGAAAAAGGGATTGGCCGCGATCGCGGCCGCGTCGAAGGCGGCACGGTCGATCGGATCGCCGCCGAGTTCGACGAGATAGGCGCTCAGCCGCACCTCGGGAATGACCGCGCGCGCCACCGCGCCGGCGGCGACCCGCGCCGCCGTCTCCCGCGCCGAGGATCGGCCGCCCCCGCGATAATCGCGAAAGCCATATTTGGCGTCATAGGCATAATCGGCATGGCCGGGGCGATAGGCCGTCGCCACCTCCGAATAATCCTTGGAGCGCTGGTCCACATTCTCGATCATCAGGCTGATCGGGGTGCCCGTGGTGCGGCCCTCGAACACGCCGGAGAGGATGCGCACCTGGTCCGGCTCCTGGCGCTGGGTGGTGAAGCGCGAAGTACCGGGACGGCGCTTGTCCAGCCAAGGCTGGATCATCGCTTCGGACAGCGCCAGCCCCGGGGGGCAGCCATCCACCACCGCGCCGAGCGCGGGGCCGTGGCTCTCGCCCCAGCTGGTGAAGCGGAACACCCGCCCGAAGCTGTTGTAGCTCATGGAGGCCCCGGCTCAGGCGAGCGCGATGTCGGGCGCGTCCTCGGCCTTCATGCCGATAACGTTGTAGCCGGAATCGACATGGTGGATCTCGCCCGTGACGCCGGACGAAAGATCGGACAACATATAGAGGCCGGCGCCGCCGACATCCTCGATCGTCACCGTCCGCCGCAGCGGCGCGTTAAGCTCGTTCCACTTGAGGATATAGTTGAAATCGCCGATGCCGCGCGCCGCCAGCGTCTGGATCGGGCCGGCGGAGATGGCGTTGACGCGGATATTCTCGGGCCCGAGATCGACCGCGAGATATTTGACGCTCGTCTCCAGCGCCGCCTTGGCCACGCCCATCACGTTATAGTGCGGGATGACCTTTTCCGCGCCGTAATAGGTGAGCGTCAGGATCGCGCCGCCCTTGGGCATCAGCGCCCGCGCCCGCTGCGCCACGGCCACCAGGCTATAAGCCGAGATGTTCATGGTCATCAGGAAGTTGTCGAGCGTGGTATCGTAGAAACGGCCGCGCAGCTGGCTCTTGTCGGAAAAGCCGATCGCGTGGACCACGAAATCGATCGTCGGCCAGCGCGCCGCCAGCGTCGCGAAGGCGGTATCCAGCGCCGCCATGTCGGCCACGTCGCACTCGATCAGGAAATCCGAGCCGAGCTGCTCCGCCAGCGGCCGCACGCGCTTGCCCAGCGCTTCGCCCTGGAAACTGAAAGCGAGTTCGGCCCCCTGCGCATGCAGCGCCTTGGCGATGCCCCAGGCAAGCGACTTGTCGTTCGCAAGCCCCATGATGAGCCCGCGCTTGCCCTCCATCAGTCCCATGCAAACCTCATTGCGCTTCGTGTCTGGCCGCGTCCTTTACGCTTGGTTCACCCGGTTTTGCCAGCGCCGCGTTGAGATGCGCCCCGGTAACCAGGCCGAGCCCCACCAGCCAGAAGAAGAAAAGCGCGACGATCACGCCGGCGAGGCTGCCATAGGTGAGATCATAGCTGAACCGTGCCAGCACCAGCGGCAGAGCCGCCGTCACGCCCAGCCACCAAAGCGCGGTGAGCAGCGCGCCGGGCCATTTGGGCGCCTTGGAATAGCGGAAGCGGCTTGGCGTGAGCGCGAGGAACAGCACGTAGAGCGCGCCGAACAGCACCAGCCCCGGCAGCAGCCGCGACAGGCCGATCCAGCCCACCACCTCCTGCGCCACCGGGAAGAAGCGATCCACCACCTGCTCGGCGGCGGTGAGCGCGACCTGCAGCGCGAAGGCGAGGAACATCATCGCCACCGAGCCGACGATGATCGCCACCGACCAGAGCCGATATTCCCAGAAGGGCGCGTTGAAGCGCGTGCCATAGGCGCGGCGGAGAATGTCGCGAATCGTTTCGATAAAGCTCCCCACCGTCCACAGCCCGACCAGCGCGCCCAGCCACAGCAGCGGCCCGGTGCGCGCCGCCAGCACGGTTTCCACCACCGGCCGGATCAGATCCTCCACGCTGCGCGGCAGGAAGCGCAGCACGCTCTCAATGGCGACATGGCCGTCGCCCGAGCGGCCGAACAGCTGGGCGAGCGCGGTGACGATGATGAAGAAGGGAAAGAGCGAGATGATCGAGAGATAGGCGATGTTGCCGGCATGGATGAAGCCATCGGAATAGACGCCCACCCCCACCTGCCGGACCAGCGCGAGCCAGCCCGACCGGCCGCGGCGGCGCGCCGCCACGGGATCAGACACCCAGATCCGCCCTCGGCGAGCGCGGCGCATCGGTCCATCCGGCGAGGAACTGCTCGAGCGCGGCATCCTGGCCGGGCAGCTCGATCATCAGCGTCACCAGCTGGTCGCCCCGGCCGCCGCCGCTGCGGTGAAAGCCCTTGCCGCCGAGCCGCAGCGTGCGGCCCGAGGACGAACCCTTGGGGATCGTCACCATCACCGCGCCGTCCACCGTCGGCACCTTCACCTTGCCGCCCAGCATCGCCTCTTTGAGCGTGATGGGCAGATCGAGCCGCACATCATCGCCCTCGCGCGTGAAGAAGCGGTGCGGCTGGATCTCGATCGTGACGATCGCATCGCCCGGCCCGGTCGGCCCCGGCTCGCCCTGGCCGCCGAGCCGGCGTTGCGTGCCGCTTTCCACACCCGGGGGCAGCTTCAGCTCGATCGTCTTGCCATTGCCGAGCGTCACGCGCTGCGGCTTGAGCGCCGCGGCATCCTCGAAGGGCACTTGCAGCCGATAGGCGACATCGGCGCCCTTGGCCTGGGGCTTGGTGCCGCGCCGGCCGAAGCCGCCAAAGGGCCCGCCCCCGCCGCCGCCAGCCGCGCCGCCGCTGAAGAGATTGTCGAATATATCCCCGAAATCCGCGCCATCCTGGCCGAAGCCGCCCGCCCCGCCCGGCCCCGGGCCGGCCCGGAAGCCGCGCGCGCCGAACGGGCCGGCGCCGCCGCCAAAGGGGCTTGCCCCCCCGCCGCCAAAGCCGAACGGCGCGCGCGCATTGCCGTCCGCATCGATCTCGCCGCGATCGAAGCGGGCGCGCTTGTCCTTGTCGGAGAGCAGGTCATAGGCGGCCGTCACGGCGGAGAAACGCTCCGCCGCCTTGGGATTATCCGCGTTGCGATCGGGATGCAGCTCCTTTGCGAGCGTCCGATACGCCTTCTTGATCGTCGCCTCGTCGGCGCCACGGGCCACGCCCAGGATTTGGTAGGGATCCGCCATAGCCGTCTGTGTAGCGTCCATCGTGCCGCAACCAACTGTTGCTATTATGCCACAAGCCCAATGTGGGATGGGTGGGCGCGCGCGCAAGCCCCCGGCTGCCGCTATGGGCTTCCGCTTCGCGCGTGGCAGTCGTATCACGCCGCCATGACCGAGGATCCCCACGCCCTGTTCGAGCACTGGTTCGCCGAAGCCAAGGCGAGCGAGATCAACGATTACAACGCGATGACCCTGGCCACCGTCGATGCGGACGGCCAGCCTTCGGCGCGGCAGGTGCTGCTCAAGGGCCATGACGCGCGGGGCTTCGTCTTCTACACCAATCGCGGCAGCCGCAAGGCGGCGGCGCTGGCCGCCCACCCGCGCGCCGCGCTGCTGTTCCACTGGAAGTCGCTGCGCCGCCAGATCCGCATCGAAGGCGCGGTGAGCCCCGTCTCGGACGCCGAATCGGACGCCTATTTCGCCAGCCGCTCGCGCCCGTCGCAGCTCGGCGCCTGGGCGTCGGACCAGTCGCGCCCGCTTTCCGACCGGGCCGTGTTCGAGGCGCGCTACGCGGAGATGGAGGCGCGCTTCGCCGATCAGGACGTGCCGCGGCCGCCGCATTGGGGCGGCTATCGTGTCGCGCCCGGGCAGATCGAATTCTGGCGCGATCGCGAACATCGCCTGCACGAGCGCCGGCTTTTCACGCGCGCGGGCGAAGGCTGGCGCGAGGGCCTGCTCTACCCGTGAACGCGGAGGCCGGCGCCCATCTGCCGCGCCGCGCGGCGATCGCCAGCTCCTCGCTGGCGCTGGCGCTGCTGGCGCTCAAGGGCTGGGGCGTGGTGGCGAGCGGATCGGTGGCGATGCTCGGCTCGCTCGCCGATACCGCGCTCGATCTGCTCGCCTCGCTCGTCACCCTGTGGGGCGTGCATATCGCCGGCCAGCGCGCCGATGACGATCACCGCTTCGGCCATGGCAAGGCCGAATCGCTCGCCGCGCTGTTCCAGGTGGCGCTGATCCTCGTCTCGGCGGTGGCCATCGCGATCCGCGCGGCGGCGGCGCTGCGCGGCGGCGCGGCGGCGGTGGCGGCCGAGACGGGGATGATCGTGTCGCTGGTGGCCGCGCTGGCGACGCTGGTGCTGCTCGCCTATCAGCGCCGCGTCATCGCGCGCACGCGATCGGTGGCGATCCAGGCCGATCATGTCCATTACCAGTCCGATCTGCTGCTGAACGGCGCGGTGATCGTCGCGCTGGGGCTGGAGGCGTGGCTCGGCTGGCGCGGCGCCGACGCGGTGTTCGCGCTGCTGATCGCGGGCTGGCTGGGCTGGGGCGCGCTCGGCACCGGGCGGCGCGCGGTGGACGATCTCATGGATCGCGAATGGCCGGCCGAGAAGCGCCGGGCCTTTCTGGGCGTGGCCGGCACCATCCCCGCGCTGGCGGGGATGCACGATCTGCGTACCCGCACCAGCGGCGCGCGCGATTTCGCGCAATTCCACATGACCTTCCCGCCCGATACCACGATCGCCTCGGCGCATCGGGTGATCGCCGAGGTGGAGGCGCAGCTGGTCTCCGCCTTTCCGGGGCTGGAGGTGATCATCCACGCGCACCCGGCCGGCCATGTCGATCCGGAGCGCGACCTGCCGAGCGCCATCGCGGAACGGAGCGAATTATGACTCTGCCCTTCTTCCAGGTCGATGCCTTTGCCGACCGCCCCTTCACCGGCAATCCGGCGGCGGTGATGCTGCTGGAGGACTGGCCCGACGATGCCGTGCTTCAGGCCGTGGCCAGCGAGAATAATCTTTCGGAAACGGCCTTTCTCGTGCCGCTCGCAACCGGCGGCGAGGCCGATTACGCGCTGCGCTGGTTCACCCCCACCACCGAGGTGGTGCTGTGCGGCCATGCGACGCTGGCCAGCGGCCATATCGTGCTCAGCCGCGATCCCGGCCGCGATACGGTGCATTTCGCCACCCGCCATGCCGGGCCGCTCTCGGTACGCCGCGCCGATGGCGGCTATGAGCTGATGCTGCCCAGCTGGCGGCCGGTGCCCAGGCCGCTGCCCGATCTCGTCGCCGCGCTCGGCATCGCGCCGCCGCGCGAAACCCTGTGGCACGACCAGGGCTATGCGGTGGCGGTGCTGGACGACGAGGCGGCGGTGCGCGCCGTGGCGCCCGATTTCCGCGCGCTCGCGCGGGCGGGCGATCTGCTCGTCATCGTCACCGCGCCGGGCGAGACCGCCGAGGTCGTCAGCCGCGCCTTCGCCCCGGGCGCCGGCATCGACGAGGATCCCGTCACCGGCTCGGCGCACGGCGTGATCACGCCCTATTGGGCGGAGCGGCTCGGCCGCGACAGCTTCACCGCCTATCAGGCCTCGGCGCGCGGCGGCCATATCGGCTGCCGGCTGGATGGCGCGCGGGTCGCGCTGCGCGGCGCCTGCGTCACCGTGATCGAGGGCCAGTTCCGGCTCTGAGCGGCGCCGCTACCCCGCCGCCGCCAGGAAGCGCGCGGACCACGGATTGAGATCGGGCGGCAGCGCGTCGGGCGGGAAGGCGCGCGCCTCCTCCACCTCCAGGCTGGGGCGGAAGCGAAACTGCGCGTCGACGACGCGGACATAATCGATCTTGGCGGGCACGCCGCCAAGCCGCTCGTCGAGCGTGCCGAGCCACTGCGCGCCGCCATGCGCGAACACGCCCGCCTCCTCGCGCAGCTCGCGCAGCGCCGCCGCCACCGGCGCCTCGCGCGCGCGGCGGCCGCCGCCGGGCAGGCACCAGCCCGGCGTATAGGTCTGACGGACGAGGATGAGCGCGCCGTCGGGCGTGTAGGCGAGCGCCACCACGCCGCGCACCGTGGTGCCGCGCCAGCGCCACCAGAGCCGCCGCAGCCGATCGGCCGCCCGCATCATCGGGCGCACCAGCGTCAGGCGGCGCATCGAGCCGGGTTCAGGCGGGTTCGGCCTGGCGCGCGGGGATCGTCTCCTCGATCCAGCCGCCGCCGAGCACGCGATCCCCCGCATAGAGCACCGCCGCCTGGCCGGGCGACACGCCATATTCGGGCGCCTCGAAGCAGAGGCGGTCGCCGGCCAGCGTCGCCGGCACGGGCTTGGCGGTGGAGCGCACCTTTGCGAGCAGCGGGCCATCGAGCGGGCCGAGCCGGTTGATATCGGACAGGCGCGCGCCCGCCACCGCCAGCGCGCGGCGCGGGCCGACCACCACGCGCTGCGTGTCGGGCTCGACGCGCACGACATAGAGCGGCTCGGGCGCGCCGCCGATCTCCAGCCCGCGCCGCTGGCCGACGGTGAAGCCGACAATGCCGCGATGCCGGCCCAGCGTCCGGCCCGCGAGATCGACGATCTCGCCCGGCTGGTCCGCCTCGGGCCGCATCCGCCGCACCAGCCCGGCATAATCGCCATCGGGCACGAAGCAGATATCCTGGCTGTCGGGCTTGGCCGCGACGCCCAGCTCGAGCGCGGCGGCGATCGCGCGCACGTCGGGCTTGGCCATGCCGCCCAGCGGAAAGCGCAGGAACTCCAGCTGCGCCTGCGTGGTGGCGAACAGGAAATAGCTCTGGTCGCGGGCCGGATCGATCGCGCGGTGCAGCGCCGCGCCCTCCGGCCCGGGCACGCGGCGGACATAATGGCCGGTGGCGAGGCAATCCGCGCCGAGATCGCGCGCCAGCCGCAGCAGATCGGTGAATTTGACGCCCTGGTTGCAGCGCACGCACGGAATGGGGGTGCGCCCGGCGACATAATCGTCGGCGAAGCGATCCATCACGCTTTCTCGAAAGGCGCTTTCATAATCGAAGACATAATGCGCGATGCCGAGCCGCTCGGCGACCTGGCGCGCGTCGCGGATGTCGCGGCCGGCGCAGCAGCTGCCCGCGCGGCCGACCGCGGCGCCATGATCGTAGAGCTGCAGCGTCACGCCGATCGTCTCGGCGCCGCTGCGCGCGGCGAGCGCGGCAACCACGGAGGAATCGACGCCACCCGACATGGCGACGACGATGCGGCGCCCGGCGGCGCCGCCTTCCAGCTGGAAATCGGAGTCGAACATCGCCGCGCCTGTACCCGATCGTCGGACCGGCCGCAAAAGGGGCCGGAATTTTACGGTCCCTTAGGCTTGTTCCGCCACACGGTAGCGGAACGCAACGGGGACTATCCACATGGGGGAACGCCGGCGGTTCGCGGTCGCGACACGGCCGTCGGACACCCACGCCATTCTGATCGCCAGCGCGGCGGTGCGCCAGGCGGGCACGCCGACGGCGCGCATCGCCGGCCGCATCGACGAGCCGAGCCGCAGCCAGGAGCCCGTCCGGGCGCTGGTGGCCGCGCTGCTGCGGGCGGATCAGGCGGCGGCGCGGATGGGCCTTGGCGGCAGCTTCCATCCGCGTGTCGCCACCGGGGCGGGGCGGCGGGTGTCAACCTTCATGAAGGCGGGCTTTACCGTGGGACTTTAGCGTTCTTTCAGGCCCGATATTCTAAAAGGCCGCGACGATGGGGGAGCATCGTTAGGTCGCTAAGACCCAGTTCGAGGTGTAGATGATCGAGAATCAGAAGATCCGCCCCGCTCAGGTAATCGGACCGCTCGGCGAGCCGCTGACGATCGAGAACCTGCCGCCGGCGAACACGCACCGGTGGGTGGTTCGGCGCAAGGCCGAGGTGGTGGCGGCCGTGAACGGGGGCCTGCTGACCGTGGACGAGGCGTGCCAGCGCTACGGCCTCAGCCTCGAGGAGTTCGTGGGGTGGCAGCGGGCGGTGGATCGTGCCGGGCTCAAGGGCCTGCGCGTCACCCGTCTCCAGAAATATCGCGCCGAATATGATCGGCCGCAAAGTTTCTGACGCATAACGGGACGAAAGATCGGCCGTTCGCGCAAAAACGCGGGCGGCCGATTTCGATTCGCAGCCGATAGGAACCCAAGGCGCTTTCCGTTCGTATCTGCCGCGCACCCCACGCGAGAACAAAGGGTCGCGGAAGACTAGGAGGACGCTATGGGTATCATCGTCTGGCTCATTGTGGGCGGCATTGTCGGCTGGCTCGCAAGCATCATCATGCGCACGGATGCCCAGCAGGGCATTATTCTCAACGTTGTCGTCGGTATCGTCGGCGCTTTCATCGGCGGCCTGATCTTCGGCCGCGGCAATATCAACGACGCCGGCCTGACGCTGGGCACCTTCCTGGTGTCGCTGCTCGGCGCCGTGATCCTGCTGGCGATCGTCAATCTGGTGCGTCGCGGCACGGTTCGCTAAACCGCTTCGTCCAGAAAAAAGGCCGCGACGCACCCGCGTCGCGGCCTTTTTATTGTGCGCGGCCGCCGGCGCCGGGTCAGTTCAGCTCGAACACCACCGACAAGGTCACGGCGAGCTTGGATTCGCCCGGCGCAATCGGCGTGTTGGCCTTTTCGGCGCGCGCCATGGCGAGCATCGGCACCGGGCGGACCGGGGATCCGCCGCCCTGCTCCTCGATCGCGACGATCCGCCCCACTTTGAGCCCGGCGGCGCGCGCATAGAGATCCGCCCGCGCCCGCGCCTTGGCGAGCGCGCTGGTGCGCGCCGCGTCGAGCGCGCCCTCGGGGTCGGCGAGCGTGAAGTCGGGCCCGTCGATCTGGTTGATCCCGGCGGCCACCAGCGTGTCGATCACGCTGCCCACCTTGTCCACCTGGCGGAACAGGATGCTCAGGCTGTTGCTGGCCTGATAGCCGGTCACCACCGGCGCCTGGCCGTCGGCATAGCGATATTGCGGCTGGACCGAGAGGCTGGCGGTGCGGATGTCGCGCTCGGCGATGCCGGCGCCGCGCAGCGCCTGGATGGCGGCGCTCATCCGCCGGGCATTGTCGGCGACCGCGCGCGCCGCCGTCGGCGCCTGGGTGACGACCGCCGCCGACACCGTCGCCTGATCGGGCACGCGCATCACCTCGCCGGTCGCGCTCACGTCCAGCCGCGTGCCCGCGATCGGCGTGCTGCTGATCTCCGCCGCCGCCGCCGGGGCCCCGGCCAGTGCGGTGCAAACCCCCAGCAGGACGATCGATTTCAAGGATTTCATGTGCTACTCCCTCGTCGCAGGCCAGCCCCGCTCTATCGCTTGTGCCGGAGCATCGGCTACCCAGGCTGAACATGCCCGGCCGGCTTGCCGGCTGTGATATAGTCAGCTAATACACCGTCGCGTCGCCAAGGGATTTTGGCGCAAGGAGAGCAGGGGATGAACGCGGAACAGGGCATGTTGGCCGGGGATGCCGCTGCCGAGGATATTCCGGAATCGGTCAAGCGGGCGCGCCGGCGCACCGTGCTGATCGTCGCGGCGGTGCTGATCGTGCTCGTCGCCGCGCTCTCCTTCGCCTTCCGCAAGAAGCCGGACAAGCCGGTTGTCGCCGCCGCGCCGCCGGTGACGGTGATCGTGCCGGGCCGCACCCTGGTGGCCAATATGATCACCGCCACCGGCACGCTCGCGGCCAAGCGCGACATGCCCGTCGGCGTCGCCGGCGAGGGCGGCATGGTGAGCCGGGTGCTGGTGGATGCCGGTGACTGGGTGCGCGCGGGCCAGGTGCTCGCGGTGGTCGATCCCGCCGTGCAGGCCGCCCAGGCCAGCCAGATGCGCGCGCAGATCCTCTCCGCTGAAGCCCAGGCCAAGCTGGCCCAGGCCCAGCTGGAACGCGCCCAGGCACTGGTGGCGCGCGGCTTCATCAGCAAGGCCGATATCGATCAGCGCATCGCCACCCGCGACGCCGCCCGCGCCACGGTGCAGGTGGCCGAGGCGCAATATCGTGAGATGACCGCCCGGCTCGGCCGGCTGGATATCCGCGCGCCCACCAACGGGCTCGTGCTGGCGCGCAGCGTTGAGCCGGGCCAGGTGGTGAGCTCGGGCTCCTCGGCGCTGTTCCGGGTGGCGATGGACGGCGTGTTCGAGCTGCGCGCGCGGCTCGCCGAGCAGCAGCTTTCGCACATCCATCTCGGCATGCCCGTCACCGTGACGCCGATCGGAACGACCGCCACCTTCACCGGCCATGTCTGGCAGCTGGCGCCGACGATCGATCCCACCACACGCCAGGGCGAGGCGCGCGTGCAGCTGGCCTATGCGCCGGCGCTGCGGCCGGGCGGCTTCGCCACGGCGAGCTTCGCGGCGGATCGCCGCCAGGCGCCGCTGCTGCCCGAATCGGCGGTGCTCACCGATCCGCGCGGCGGCAACTACGTGTTCGTCGTCAACAGCGACAATCAGGTCGAGCGGCGCGAGGTGAAGGTGGGCGACGTGTCCGACGCGGGCATCGCCGTGCTCGACGGGCTGACCGGCGACGAGCGCGTGGTTTTCTCGGCCGGCGCCTTCCTCAATCCCGGCGACAAGATCACTCCCGAACTCAAAAAGGACCGCTGAGGCGGCACCGGGGCACCAGCCATGCGCAACATCTCGTCCTGGTCGATCCGCAACCCGATCGTCGCGCTGGTGCTGTTCGCGGCACTGACGCTGGCCGGGCTGATCGCCTTCATGCGGCTCGACGTGAACCAGAATCCGGAGATCAGCTTTCCGGGCGTGGTGGTCACCGTGTCGCAGCCGGGGGCGGCGCCGGTCGAGCTTGAGAATCAGGTGACGCAGCGCGTCGAGGCGGCGGTCCGCAATCTCGAGGGGGTGGAGGAGATCAGTTCCACCGTCACCGAGGGCGATTCCGAAACCTTCGTGATGTTCACGCTGGACACGCCCGTCGATCGCGCCACCACCGATGTCCGCGACGCGATCGCGCAGATCCGCTCGCAGCTGCCGCAGGACATCATCGATCCGCATATCGCGCGCGCCCAGGTGAATGGCGATGCCATCGCGCGCTTCTCGGTCGAGGCGACCGACATGACGCTGGAGCAGCTCTCCTGGTATGTCTCCAACACCGTCGCGCGGCGGCTGCTGGCGATCGAGGGCATGCAGCGGGTGCAGACCTTCGGCGGCGTGAAGCGCGAGATCCGCGTGCTGCTGGATCCGGCGCGGATGCAGGCCTTCGGGCTCACCGCCTCGCAGGTCAACCAGCAGCTCAGCCTGCTCAACCTCAACGCCGCCGGCGGCCGCGCCGAGATCGCCGGATCCGAACAGGCGGTGCGGATCGTCGGCAATGCGTCGGATGCCTTCACGCTCAGCCAGATGCAGCTTTCGCTGCCGGGCGGCGGCTCGGTGAAGCTGGCCGATATCGCGACCGTGCGCGATCTCTATGGCGAGCGGCGCGACTTCGCCAAGATGAACGGCAAGCCGACCGTCGCCTTCGGCATGTTCCGCGCGCGCGGCGCCTCGGATGTCGCCATCTACCAGCAGGCGCTGAAAGTGCTGGCGGAGATCGAGAAGGAGGATCCGCGCATCCACTTCATCAAGCGCTCGGCGAGCGTCGACTATACGATCAAGCAATATGACGGCGCGATGCGCTCGATCGTCGAGGGCGCGATCCTGGCGGTGATCGTGGTCTTCTTCTTCCTGCGCGACAAGCGCGCCACGCTCATCTCCGCGCTCGCCATCCCGCTGTCGGCCATCCCCACCTTCTGGCTGATGTCGCTGATGGGCTTCACGCTCAACTTCATGACGCTGCTCGCGCTGAGCCTGGTCTCCGGCGTGCTGGTGGACGATGCGATCGTCGAGATCGAGAATATCGTCCGCCACATGCGCATGGGCAAAAGCCCGTACCAGGCCGCGATCGACGCCGCCGACGAGATCGGCCTCGCCGTGGTGGCCACCACCTTCTCGATCGTCGCGGTGTTCCTGCCGGTCGGCCTGATGCCGGGCATCGCCGGGCAGTTCTTCAAGAATTTCGGCCTCACCATCGTCGTGGCGGTGCTGATGAGCCTGCTCGTGGCGCGGCTCGTCACGCCGATGGTGGCGGCCTATTTCCTGAAGAGCCAGGGCCATCAGGCGCATGGCGGCGGCCGCGTGCTGGATGCCTATCGCCGGCTGCTCGCCTGGTCGCTCGATACCAGCCGCGCGCATGCGATGAAGGCGCGCGGCCGCGCCGGCCGCTGGTTCGCCTGGACGCGCGACCATCGCGTGTGGATGATGGGCGTGGCGGTGCTGGCGCTGATCGGCACCGGCATCGCCTTCGCCACGCTGCCCTTCACCTTCCAGCCGCCGCTCGATGTCGACACCAGCCGCGTCCAGATCGAACTCGCGCCGGGCACCACCTTGGCCGAGACGGAGCGCGTCACCGATCGCATCGCCGCCGTGCTGCGCGCCCAGCCCGAGGTCACCACCGCGGTCGAGTTCATCAATGTCGGCAATTCCGAGATCGCGATGACGCTGAGCGAGCATCGCCGCCGCAGCTCGACCGAATTCGAGCGCGAGCTGGCGCCGCTGCTCAACCGCACGCCCGACGCGCGGGTCAGCTTCGAGAGCCAGAATGGCAGCAGCGACAGCAATCGCGACGTGTCGGTGATGCTGGCGGGCGACGATCCCGCGCGCATCACCGCCGCCGCGCTCCAGCTGGCCGACCAGATGAAGACGCTGCCCAAGCTGCGCGCGCCGCGCATCGAGGGCGGGCTGCCGCGGCCCGAGATCACGATCCGGCCGCGGCTCGATCTCGCCGCGCAGCTGGGCGTGACCACCGCCGCGCTCTCCTCCGCCATCCGCATCGCCACCATCGGCGACATCGATCAGAACGCCGCCAAATTCTCCCTGTCCGACCGGCAGATCCCGATCCGCGTGGTGCTTTCGGAAAATAGCCGCCAGGATCTCGCCACGATCCAGAACCTGCCGGTGCCCACCAGCACCGGCGGCACCGTGCCGCTCGGCGTGGTGGCGGATATCGGCTTCGGCGCCGGTCCTTCGGAGATCAAGCGCTACAATCAGGAGCGCCGCGTGGTGGTGAGCGCCGATCTCGCGCCGGGCGGCATCGCCGGCGAGGAGCGCGCCAAGATCATGGCGCTGCCGATCATGAAGCATCTGCCCGAAGGCGTGCACTTCGCCGCCTCGGGCGAGGCCAAATGGCAGGGCGAGATGGTGACCAACTTCATCATCGCGCTGATCAGCGGCATCTTCCTCGTCTTCTCGGTGCTGGTGCTGCTGTATCGCCGCGTGCTGCCGCCGCTCGTCAATCTCGGCTCGCTGGCGCTGGCGCCGCTGGGCGGGCTGATCGCGCTCCACGTCGCGGGCATGGCGGTGTCGCTGCCGGTGCTGATCGGCCTGCTGATGCTGCTCGGCATCGTCGCCAAGAACTCGATCCTGCTGATCGATTTCGCGATCGAGGAGATCCGCCACGGCGTGCCGCGCGACGAGGCGATCATCGATGCCGGGCACAAGCGCGCCCAACCGATCGTGATGACGACGGTGGCGATGGCGGCGGGCATGATGCCGACCGCGCTGTCGCTGGGCGGCGACGGCTCGTGGAACCAGCCCATGGCGGTGATGGTGATCGGCGGCCTGATCCTCTCCACCGTGCTGACGCTGCTGATCGTGCCGGCCGCCTTCAGCCTGGCCGATGGCTTCGAGCGGCGGCTGGGGCCCAAGCTCGGCCGCTGGTTCACCAATGGCGGCCCCGGCGGCGCCCAGCCGGTGCCGCACGCGGCGGAATGAACCGGGGGCGGGCGCGCCGCGTATAAGCGGGGCATGAGCATCGCCCCGCCCCGCCCCGCCGCCGCGCGCGCGCCCGATCCCGCCCGCCCGATGCGCCGCTTCGCCGCGGCGCTGCTGCTGGCGATGGCGAGCCTGTTCCTCGTCGCGCGGCAGCTCATGCCGCTGCATCCCGGCTGGGGCTATGTGCGCGCCTTCGCCGAGGCCGCGATGGTGGGCGGGCTGGCGGACTGGTTCGCGGTCACCGCGCTGTTCCGCCATCCGCTCGGCCTGCCCATCCCGCACACCGCCATCATTCCGCGCAACAAGGATCGGATCGGCGACAGCCTCGCCACCTTCCTGCGCGACAATTTCCTGGTGCCGGCGGTGGTGGCGCGGCGGATGCGGCGGCTCGATCTCGCGGGCGCCGCCGGCCGCTTCCTCTCCGGGCCGCAGGCGGGCGCGGGCAGCGATCGGTCGCGGCTGCGCGCCGGCGCCTCGCGGCTGATCGCGGACATGGTGGCCGCGCTCGATGGCGAGCGGCTGGGCGGCATGATCCGCGTGGCGGCGGCGCAGAAGCTGCAGGCGCTCGATGTCGCGCCGATGCTCGGCCAGGCGCTGGGCGCGGCGATCGATCGGGATCGACATGTCGCGCTGCTGGACGCGGGGATCGAGTGGCTCAACCGCGTGCTCGCCGCGCACGAGGAGACGCTGCGCGCGATGATCTCCGCGCGCGCGGGCGCGGTGCTGCGCTGGACCGGGCTGGACGAGACGCTGGGCGACAAGATCGTCGGCGGCCTCTACGCCTTGCTCGCCGAAGTGGCCGCCGATCCCGCCCATCCGCTTCGCGACAAGGCCTCGGAGGGGCTGGTCGATCTGGCGCGGCGGCTGCGCGAGGATCCGGTGCTGCAGGCGCGCGTCAACGCGATGAAGGACGAGCTGATCGCCAGCCCCGCCGTCGCCGCCTGGCTGGAAGGTCTGTGGGGCAGCGCGCGCGGGGCGCTGCTGCGCGGCGCGCGCGATCCCGAGGCGGCGATGGCGGGGCGGCTGGGCGAGCTGCTCGGCCAGCTCGGCCATGCGCTGCGCACCGAGCCGCGGCTCGCGCGCACCATCAACCTGTTCGCGCGGCGCGCCACGGTGGGCGTCGCGGCCGCCTATGGCGACGGCATTGTCCGGCTCGTCTCGGATACGGTGCGCGGCTGGGATGCCAAGACGGTGACCGGCCGGCTGGAACAGGCGGTCGGCCGCGATCTCCAATATATCCGCGTAAATGGCACGCTGGTGGGCGGGCTGGTCGGCTTGCTGCTCCACCTGATCGATGCCGTTCTACGCTAAGCTTCGGATAATATTGCCATTCCACAAGCTTAGCTTAAGCTCTCCGCGATAAAGCGCGTGTCAACACGCCAGGAGAGACGATGGACCAGGAGGAGAAGGCGGCCGCGGCCGCGCGCGTGGCGCTGGTCGCCGATGTCGGGCGGCTGGCGCTGCGGATCGGGCTGACCGACGCCGCCGGCCGGCTCAAGACGGAGAGCGTCCGCAGCTATGATCCGGTGAGCCAGCCGACCGTGTCCGGCGCGATCAGCAGCTTCGCGCGCGATGCCGGCCTGGATCATCTGCCGCGCCGGCTGGCGGTGGCGGTCTCGGGCATGCCGCGCGGCGACACCATCACCGTCACCCATGGCCGCTGGCGCGTCTCGCGCTCGGGCCTCACCGCCATGCTGCAGGCGCCGCCGCTGATCCTCAACGATTTCGCCGCCAATGCCTGGGCGATCGGCGAGCGCGGCACGATGGGCCGGCTGGAGGCGCTGGCCGGGCCCGCCGCCCAGCCGCACGGGCCGGGCGCCTTTTGCGTGATCGGCATCGGCAACGGGCTGGGCGTGGCGCTGCTCACCCGCGACGAGCATGGCATCGCCAATGTCGTGCCCACCGAGGCCGGCCATAGCGGCTTCCCCGCGGGGCTGAAGGCGCTGGATCCGCTGATCGAGAAATTGGGCGCGCGGCTCGGCTACGCCACCGCCGAGACGATCCTGTCCGGCCCCGGCCTGGTCGCGCTGCACGCCTGTCTGGCGCAGATGAAGGGCGCGCCCACCCCCGTCGCTGAAGCGCGCGAGACGGTACGGCTGGGCCTGTCCGCGCGCGATCCGATCGCGGTCGAGGCGCTGGGCCTGTTCGTCCGCGCGCTCTGGCATTTCGCGGGCAATATGGTGCTGGCGCTCGGCGCCTGGGACGGGGTGATCCTGACGGGCAGCATCCCGGCCGAGCTGCGGCCGCTGCTCTCTGTGCCCGATCTCGGCCGCGCCTTCGCGTTGGAAGGCCCCTATAAGCGCCAATTGGGCGAGACGCCGCGCGCGCTCGTCACCTTCCCCCATGCCGCGCTGGAAGGCGCCGCGGCGGCGCTGCTGGTGGAGGATGCGCGTCGCGCGGTGGGACGCGCGCTGGCGGTATAGCGCGCGCAGGCGTAGGGACGGGGCATGAACTATGCCGCGCTGCTGCTGCTCCATCTGCTCGCCGTCGCCGCCTTCATCAGCGGCCTCTTCCTGCTCGCCCTCTCGCTTCCTGGGCTGAACCGCGCGCTGCCGCTGGACGACGCCCGCCAGGCGGAGCTGCGGCGGCTGCGGCGCTGGACGCTGTTCGTCACCAGCCCGGCGCTGCTGCTGGTGTGGGCGGCGGGCCTCGGCATGGCGCTGGAGGCGGGCTGGTTCGTGATGCTGTGGCTGAAGCTGAAGGTGGCGCTGGTGGTGGGGCTGAGCGCGCTGCACGGCCTGCTGCTCGGCGCCGCGCGGCGGATCGCGGCGGGCCGTCCCGCCCGGCCGGGGCTGCTGCGCGCCGCGCCCTGGCTGATCGCCGCCGCCAGCCTGATCATCCTCGTGCTGGTGACGGCGAAGCCCTGATCAGCCATCCGCCTCGCGCAGGATGTCGGCGCCGACGGCGGACAATTTCTCCTCCAGCCGCTCATAGCCGCGATCGAGATGATAGACGCGGTGGACCCGCGTCTCGCCGCTCGCGGCGAGGCCCGCGAGCACCAGGCTCATCGAGGCGCGCAGATCGGTGGCCATCACCTCGGCGCCGGTCAGACCCGGCACGCCGCGCACCACCGCCACCCGGCCGCGCGTCTGGATATCGGCACCCATCCGCGCCAGTTCGGGCACGTGCATATAGCGGTTCTCGAAGATCGTCTCGGTGAGCACCGAGGCGCCATCGGCCAGCGCCAGCATCGCCATGAACTGCGCCTGCATATCGGTAGGGAATCCGGGATAGGGCGCGGTGGAGAGGGTGAGCGGGCGGATCGGTCCGTCCGCCGCAACCGACACGCCATCCGCCGTGGTCTCGACCGCGAGGCCGGCCTCGCGCAGCGCGGCGAGGATCGCCGTCATGTCCGCCTCGCGCGCGCCGACAAGCTCCAGCGCGCCGCCGGTGATCGCCGCCGCGCAGGCATAGCTGCCCGCCTCGATGCGATCGGGCATGACCTGGTAATCGGCGCCGTGCAGCGTCGGCCGGCCATGCACGACGAGGCGCGCGCTGCCGATGCCCTCGATCTCGGAGCCCATCGCCACCAGGCAGCGGCAGAGATCGACGATCTCGGGCTCGCGCGCGGCATTGTCGATCACCGTCTCGCCCTGGGCGAGCGCGGCCGCCATCAGCGCATTCTCGGTCGCGCCGACCGAGACGATGGGAAAGCTGATCTGGCCGCCGCGCAGCCCGCCATCGGGCGCGATCGCGCGGACATAGCCGGCGGTCTGCTCCAGCGTCGCGCCGAGCGCCTCGATCGCGCGGAGATGCAGGTCGATCGGGCGGTTGCCGATCGCGCAGCCGCCGGGCAGCGACACGGTCGCCTCGCCGGCGCGCGCCAGAGTGGGGCCGAGCACCAGGATCGAGGCGCGCATCTTGCGCACGAAATCATAGGGCGCGGTGGTGGAGCTGAGGCGCGGCGCGGTCAGCGTCATCGCCCGGCCAAATTCCTCCGGGCTGCCGCCGGCGATCGTGGTCGATACGCCCATGCCGTTCAGAAGATGGCCAAAGCCATCCACGTCGGCGAGCCGCGGCAGGTTGCGCAGGGTGAGCGGCTGATCGGTCAGCAGCGCGCAGGGGAGCAGCGTAAGTGCCGCATTCTTGGCGCCCGAAATCGGCAGGCGCCCCGACAGGCGGCGACCGCCGCGAATGACTATCCGGTCCATCTGCGGGGCCTTAGCCGATCCCGCCGACGCTGCAAATGCGCGCTGGATAGGGGGTTACCCGCAACTTGATCGTGATTAGCGCGTCCCGGACCGATTTGCGCCAGAGACGTGCAAGCGAAGCAAGGGCTTGCAGGAGGATTGGTGGATCAGGGCAGTCTTGCGGAGCGGTTGGGCAGATACCTCCCGCTCGGGGAGGCGGAGCGTCGCGCCTTGGCTGCGCTGGAGGAAGGCGAGCGCACGGTCGCACGCGGTGCTGTTTTGCGCGCGGAGCAAGCCGTAGCCCGGGAATTTTACGTAGTACGCAAGGGCTGGCTTTATAGTTCTGTCATGCTGCCCGAAGGCAATCGCCAAATTCTCGGGTTTCATCTTCCCGGAGATCTGGCCGGCGATGCCGCCCTGCCGTGGAGCCACGCGCCCTTCTCGCTCACCGCCGCCACCGAAGTCACCGTGCGCGTCGTCGATCGCACCAGCCTGCGCGGCCTGTTCGAGCGCCATCCCCGGCTCGCGCTGTCGCTCCACGCGCTCGCCCAGGTGGAACGGACGGCGCTGGCGGAACGACTCGCCTCGGTCGGCCGCAGCTCGGCCATGTCGCGCGTGGCGGCGCTGCTCGTGGATCTGTGGCGGCGGCTGGCGCGCGCCAAGCTGATCCCGCCCGAAGGGGTGATCCTGCCGCTGACGCAGGAGGAGATCGGCGATGCCGTCGGCCTCACCGCCGTGCACGTCAACCGCATGATGCGGCGGCTCGTGGAGACCGGCCTGATCGCGCGCGACGGCATGCGGCTGCGCGTGCTCAACGAGGCCGGCCTCGCGCGCATCGGCAATGTCGGCGGGCGCGAGGGCACGCCCGATTTCGGCTGGCTGCCGGCGACGGCGGGCTGAGCGGAGCCAAGCCGCCGCTCGCGCGTCTCGCGCGGGGATGAGACCGCGCACGCTGCTCCTGCTGCTCGCCTGGCTGCTTCTGGGTGGCGCGCTGCTGCTCGGCCTGTTCGCGCTCGGCCGGCGCCGGCCGCAGGATCTGCCCTGGACGCGCCTCGATCTCGCCGCGCCGATCGGCCTCTTCACCGGCCGCAAGCTGACGGCGCTGGGCGGCGATCCCGCGCTCTGCCGGGCGCTGCTGGCGCGTGCGGGCCTTGCCGATCGCGCCGCGCCGCCGCTTCATGGCCCCGGCCAGTGCGGCTATGCCGATGGCGAGCGGCTTCTTCCCGGGGGCGCGGGCACGATCGCCTATCGCCCCGCCGGGCTGACCACGCGCTGCGCCGTCGCCGCCGGGCTGGCGGTGTGGGAATGGGAGGTGGTGCAGCCGGCCGCGATCCGCCTGTTCGGACAGACGGTGCGCCGCGTGGATCATTTCGGCAGCTATAATTGCCGGCGCATCGCCGGGGTGGATCGCGGCTGGAGCGAACATGCCACCGGCAATGCGGTGGACGTGGCGGGCTTCGAGCTGGCCGACGGGCGCCGGATCAGCGTGGCGCGCGACTGGGCGCGAACGCGCAGCCCGGAAGCGGCCTTTCTGCGGGCGACGCGGGATGGCGCGTGCCGGCTGTTCGCGACGGTGCTGTCACCGGACTATAACGCCGCGCATCACGATCATCTGCATCTCGATCAGGCGGCGCGCGGCGCGGCGGGGTGGCGCGCGTGCCGCTGATCGGATCGATCGCGCGGATCAGTGGGCGAGACGGGTATCCACCTTCTCGACCCATTCGGGGAAGAAGCTGGGCTCGCGCGCCGACCAGCCGGCCGCCGTCGCCGCCGCCTCGCTGATCGACTGGAGCAGCTTGCGCCGCCGATCGGGATGGAGGTGCGGCAGCGCCGCGGCGGCGCAGAAGGCGCCGGGCAGCCAGGGCCGCACCGAGGCGCCGAGCAGCCGCTCATAGAGGAAGCGATAGGCGCCGAAGCTGCACAGCCGATCCTGCCCCAGATCGAAGGCGGAGACGGTGACGAGCGGCGCCATGAAGGGCTCCACCGCTTCCAGGCCGCTATCGTCCGGGATGATCGCGCGCAGGCCGGACAGCCGGCCGTAGATCTTGGTCTGCGCGCGGATGCTCGCGGCCTCCACGACATCGCGCGACCAGCGGCCGAGCGGATCCTCGCGTTCCAGTCCAATATCCAGCGAGCGGCGGATATACCGCTGCGTGCCGGCGGGGAAGGAGGCGAACTCCTTCATCTCCGCCAAGGTCATGGCCCCATCGGCCGGTCGTGATTGCGTGCCCATTGCCCAATCCCCACCATCTGAGGACACAGACTAGCGCCGATGGACTTACCGGCCGCTTAATGGTCCCCGTCCTCGACTAAGATGGAAGCATGGATCGTGCTGCGACGCAACATGCGTGCGAGGCACCGGTGCGGCAGGAGACGAATATTGCGGCGGCGCCACAGCGGCGCCGCCGCCGCGCGCTCACTGCGTGCGGGCGCGCTCGGCCTCCTCGTCATAGCCCGAGGAGGGGGCGGGATCGGAATGGCCGGGCCGGGTCGAGGAGGGCACGTCCGAGCCGGGGAAGCTCTCGTCGATGCCGATATCGAGCTTGGCGTCGGGATCGGCGGGATCCTGCGCCTCCGGGGTCACGCTCTCGGCGTCGAGCGCCTCGCGCACCTCGGGCGTCGCGGGCGCGCCGGCCTCGGCGTCGGCGTCGGCGGGCTCCGGCGGCGCGACCGAGATTCCGTCCAGGGCCTGCTTCTCTTCGGGCGACATGTCGATCGGGGTGGCGGTCATAAATCTCTCCACAGCTTCGCGCGGAGAACGACAGGCCCGGCGCGGCGTTCCGGCGGCGGCTAAGGGGTGCACAGCCGCGCCGCACGCGGTAAGGGCTTGCCCGTGACCGATCCCTTGACCATCCGCCGGCTCTACGGACGCCGCCAGGGCCATCCGCTGCGCGCCGGCCAGGCTGAGCTTGTCGAAAGCCTGCTGCCGCGCCTCGCCATTCCCGCCGAGGGGCCGCTCGACGCGGCGCGCCTGTTCGGCGCGGACCGGCCGCTGGCGCTGGAAATCGGCTTCGGCAAGGGCGAGCATCTCGGCCAGCAGGCGGCCTGGGCGCCGGGCACGGGCTTTATCGGCTGCGAACCCTTTCTCGATGGCATGGTCGGCGCGTGCATGCAGGTGCGCGATCGCGGCCTCGCCAATGTCCGGCTGCATCTCGGCGACGCGCTCGACGTGCTGGAGCGGCTGCCCGATGCCAGCCTCGATCGGGCCTGGCTGCTCCACCCCGATCCCTGGCCCAAGGCCCGCCACGCCAAGCGCCGCTTCATGAATGCGGGGCCGATCGGGCTGCTCGCGGCCAAGCTCAAGCCGGGCGGCGAGTTCCGCTTCGGCACGGATCATCCCATTTACTGCCGCTGGGCGATGATGGTGATGGCGGCGCGGCCCGAATTCCGCTGGGAGGCCGAGACGCCGCGCGATTTCCTGGTCCGCCCCGACGACTGGCCCGAAACCCGCTACGAGGCCAAGGCGCGCGCCAAGGGGCATGAGGTCTGGTATTTCCGCTACCGGCGGGTCGCGCCGCGATGAGCAAGAAGCTGATCCCGCCGGTGCGCGTGCTGGCGCGCCATCATGGGCCGATCCTGCGGCGCCGCGTCGCGACGCTGACCGGCGCGATCGCGCTGGGGCTGGCGGCATTGCTGTTCGCGGCCCTGGCCGATCAGGCCAATCGCCTGTTCCTGCTCGGCTATCGCGCGGCCTGGTGGGCACCGCTGCTGGCCACGCCGCTGGGCTTCGCGGCGATCGTCGCGGCCACCCGGCGGCTGGCGCCGGATGCGCGCGGCTCGGGCATTCCGCAGATCATGGCGGCGCGCGCCAATCCGCTGGCGGCGCTGCGCTCGCTCACCGCCGCGCGGACCGCCATCGTCAAATTCGTGGCGACGGTGGCGGCGCTGCTGGTCGGCGCCTCGGTCGGTCGCGAGGGGCCGACGGTGCAGATCTCGGCGACGATCATGGCCTATGCGCATCGGCTGCTGAAGGTGCCGATCACCGCCTCGGTGATGGTGGCGGGCGGCGCCGCCGGCGTGGCGGCGGCGTTCAACACGCCGCTCGCCGGCGTCACCTTCGCGATCGAGGAGCTGGCCGCCGCCTATGAGCAGAAGATGACGCTGCTGGTGATGACGGCGGTGCTCATCTCGGGCATGGTCAGCCTCGGCCTTGCCGGCGACTATGTCTATTTCGGCGCGGTGACGGATACGCTGCCGCTGCGCCAGGCGCTGGTGCTGGTGCCCGTGGCGGGCGTGCTGGGCGGGCTGATCGGCGGAGGCTTTTCGCGGGCGATGCTGGGCTTTGGCCGCACCCCGCTGCTGGCGGCGGCGCGGCGGCGGCCGGTTTTGCTGGCGCTGGTGGCCGGGCTGATCGTGGCGGTGCTGGGCTGCGCGACCGGACTGACCTGGGGCACCAGCTACGAGCCGGCCCGGCTCATCATCCTCGGCGCCGACGCGCCCTGGTGGTTTGGCCCGGCCAAGCTCGCGGCGACGCTGGCGACGGCGGTTTCGGGCCTTCCCGGCGGCATCTTCGCGCCCTCGCTCGCCACCGGCGCGGGGCTTGCCGATCTGCTGCGCCCGCTCTTCCCCGGGCTGCCCGCGGGTCCGGTGGTGCTGCTCGGCATGGTCGCCTATTTCACCGGCGTGGTGCGCGCGCCGCTCACCGCCGTGGTGATCCTGTCCGAGGCGACCGCCAGCCGCGGCCTTTTGCTGCCGCTGCTGGCGAGCGCGCTGGTGGCCGACGCCGCCGCCGGGCTGGTCTGTCGCGAGCGGCTCTATCACGGCCTGGCGCGCGGTTTCCTGCCCCCCTCCGAACCGGCGCCGCTTGCGGGTTGAAGCGGAGCCGCGAACGCGATATATCCCGCCTGCCTTCTCGACATTGGAAACTTTGCCGAGGCTGGTCTCCTCCGGGGCCGGCTGCAGGCGCTCATGGTTTTCGACAGCGAAGAGACAGCACCACCCGATGGCCGATATCGCCGCCCTTACCCGCCTGATCGAGCCCGAGGCCGAAGCGCTCGGGCTTGCGCTGGTGCGGGTCGCCCTGTTCGGCGGCAAGTCGGATCCGACCCTGCAGGTGATGGCCGAGCGCCCCGATACGCGCCAGCTCGACCTTGCCGATTGCGAGGCGCTGTCGCGCCGCCTGTCCGAAGTGCTCGACGCGGCCGATCCGATCGAGGAGGCCTATCGGCTCGAGGTGTCCTCCCCCGGGATCGACCGCCCGCTGACCCGCGCGCAGGATTTCGCCGACTGGGCGGGCTTCGACGCGCGCATCCGGCTTGCCGAACCGATCGAGGGGCGCAAGCAGCTGGATGGCCGCATTCTCGGCATCAGCGATGGCATCGTCACCGTCGAACTCGCCAAGGGGGGCGCGTTCGCGTTTCCCTACACCGCTCTCGCGTCCGCCAAGCTGCTCTTGACCGACGCGCTCATCAAGGCCACCGCGCCGCTTTCCACCGAAGGCGCGGACAGCATCGTCAAGGAAGGATAAGCCCGTGGCCACCGCCATTTCCGCCAACAAGGCCGAGCTGCTCGCGATCGCCGATTCGGTGGCGCGCGAGAAGCTGATCGATCGCGAGATCGTGATCGAGGCGATGGAGGATGCCATCCAGCGCGCCGCCAAGACGCGGTACGGCGCCGAGAACGACATCCGCGCCAAGATCGACCCGCGCAGCGGCGATCTGCGGCTGTGGCGCGTGGTCGAGGTGGTCGAGCAGGTCGAGAATTACTTCACCCAGATCTCGCCCGCGGATGCCGAAAAGCTCCAGAAGGGCGCGCAGATCGGCGACTTTATCGTCGATCCGCTGCCGCCGATCGAGTTCGGCCGCATCCAGGCCCAGGCCTCCAAGCAGATCATCTTCCAGAAGGTGCGCGACGCCGAGCGCGAGCGCCAATATGCCGAGTTCAAGGATCGCGCCGGCGAGATCATCACCGGCGTGGTGAAGCGCGTCGAGTTCGGCCATGTCGTGGTCGATCTCGGCCGCGCCGAGGGCGTGATCCGGCGCGACCAGCAGATCCCGCGCGAGGTGGTGCGCGTGGGCGACCGCATCCGCTCGCTGATCCTCAAGGTGGCGCGCGAGGTGCGCGGGCCGCAGATCTTCCTCAGCCGCGCCCATCCCGATTTCATGAAGAAGCTGTTCGCGCAGGAAGTGCCCGAGATCTACGACGGTGTGATCGAGATCAAGGCCGCCGCGCGCGATCCGGGCAGCCGCGCCAAGATCGGCGTCATCAGCCGCGACAGCTCGATCGATCCGGTCGGCGCCTGTGTCGGCATGAAGGGCAGCCGCGTGCAGGCGGTGGTCCAGGAGATGCAAGGCGAGAAGATCGACATCATCCCCTGGTCGCCCGATGTCGCCACCTTCGTGGTCAACGCGCTCCAGCCCGCCCATGTCGCCCGCGTCGTGATCGACGAGGATGACGAGCGGATCGAGGTGGTGGTGCCCGACGATCAGCTGAGCCTGGCGATCGGCCGGCGCGGCCAGAATGTCCGCCTCGCCAGCCAGCTCACCGGCAAGGCGATCGACATTCTCACCGAGGCCGATGCCTCGGAGAAGCGGCAGAAGGAATTCGTCGAGCGCTCGGCGATGTTCGAGGCCGAGCTGGACGTGGACGAGACGCTGGCGCAGCTGCTCGTCGCCGAGGGCTTCGGCACGCTCGAGGAGGTCGCCTATGTCGACTCCGCCGAGCTGTCGACGATCGAGGGCTTTGACGAGGATCTCGCGGCCGAGCTGCAGAGCCGCGCGCAGGAGGCGCTCGACCGCAAGGAGGCCGCCAATCGCGAGGAGCGCAGCGCGCTCGGCGTCGAGGATGCCCTGCTCGAGCTTCCCTATATGACGGAGGCGATGCTCGTCACGCTCGGCAAGGCGGGGATCCGCACGCTCGACGATATCGGCGATCTCGCCACGGACGAGCTGGTCGCCAAGCGCAAGGCGGAACCGCGCCGGCGCGGCGAGGCCGGGCCGCGCACCCAGCGCAGCGAGGACAAGGGCGGCGTGCTCGCCGATTATGGGCTGAGCGAGGATCAGGGCAACGAGATCATCATGGCCGCGCGCACCGCGGCCGGCTGGTTCGCCGATGCGCCCGACGAGACCGGGGAGGTCGCGTCCGCGGATGGCGAGCAATGAGACCGCGCCGGGCCTGACCGCCAGCGCGCCGACCGGCGACGCGGCCGATGCCGCGTCCGCCGGCGCCGAGCGCACCTGCATCCTCTCCGGCGCCCAGGCGCCGCGCGATCAGCTGATCCGGCTCGCCATCTCGCCGGACGGGCTGGTGCTGCCCGATCCGCGCGCCAAGGCGCCGGGACGCGGCGCATGGCTGGGCGTGGACCGCGCGACGCTGGACGCCGCCCAGGCCAAGGGCCGGCTGCGCGGCGCCCTCGCCCGCGCCTTCAAGGGCAAGCCGCTGACCGTGCCCGAGGATCTGGGCGCGCGCATCGCCACGGCGCTGGAGCGCGCCTTTCTCGATCGGCTCGGGCTCGAGGCCCGGGCCGGCCAGCTGCTGACCGGATCGGACCGGATCGAGGATGCCGCGCGCCGCGGGCGCGTGGCGCTGCTGCTCCATGCCGCCGATGCCGGCGCGGATGGCAACAGGCGGCTCGATCAGGCCTGGCGCGCCGGCCGCGACGAGGCGGGAAGTGGCGCGCGGGGGCTGGTAGTTCCACTGAAGCGCACCATATTGGCGATGGCACTTGGCCGCGAGAATGTGGTACATGTCGCCATCGTCGACCGAGCGGCCGCGAAACGCGTGACAGACGCGCTCGCCCGCTGGCTTGCGTTTATCGGACGGGAGGGTGAGGCCGCCCCGCGCGAAGACAACGCGGGGGCGACAGCCTCGCCTCTATGATTTTCGGCTTGGCCGCCGACCTTATGCTGGGGATTTGAGTAGTCGAATGAGCGATCAGGATAAGCCGAAACTGGGTACGCGCGCGCCGCTGGGTCTGAAGCGCACGGTGGAGACGGGCAAGGTGAAGCAGAGCTTCAGCCATGGTCGCTCCAACACCGTGATCGTGGAGACCAAGCGTTCCCGTGTGCTGCGCCGCCCCGGCGAGGCCGAGCCCCAGCCTGCCGGCCGCGCGCCCGAGCCGGCGCCGGAGGCGGTTGCCGCGCCCGCGCCCGCGCCGGCCCCCGCCCCCGCGCCGACGCCCGCCCCGATCGCCGCGACGCCGGCGCCGGCGCCGCGCCCCGATCCCGCGCCGGCCCCCGCCGCCGCGACTTCGGCGCCGGCGCCCGCACCCGCCTCCGCGCCGGCCCCGCGCGCGCCTCAGCCCGTCGCCGCCGCGCCGCGCCCCCAGGCCGCGCCGCGCCCCGCCGTGCGCGATGGCCGTCCGCTTTCGCCGCTCGAGCGGCGCGAGATGCAGGAGCGGCTGCTCCGCGAGGCCGAGGAAGCGCGCATGACCGCGCTGGAAGAGGCGCGCCGCCGCGAGGAGCGCGCCAAGGCCGAGGCGAGCGAGGAGGAGCGCCGCCGCGCCGAGGATAATCGCCGCGCCGAGGAAGAGGCCCGCGAGGCCGCCGCCCGCGCGGTCGAGGAGGAGGCGCGCCGCGCCGCCGAGGAGGCCGCGCGCCCCGCGCCGGCGCCCGAGCCCGTGCTCGAGACGGCCAGCGCCGCCGCCGCGCCCGAGGCGCGCGCGCCGGGCGGCAGCACCATGCCGCCGCCGCGCCGCTTCACGCCCGTCGCGCCGCCCAAGCGTCCCGAGCCCGCCAAGCCGGCGAGCCGCGGCCGTCCCGGCGATGATCGCCGCCAGTCCGGCAAGCTCACCGTCACCCGCGCGCTCGACGACGAGGGTGGCGCCCGCGCGCGCAGCCTCGCCGCGCTGAAGCGCGCCCGCGAGAAAGACAAGCGCGCCCACCAGCCCGGCGGGCCCCAGGCCAAGCAGGTGCGCGACGTGGTGGTGCCCGAGGCGATCACCGTCGCCGAACTCGCCAACCGCATGGCCGAGCGCGGCGCCGATCTCGTCAAGGCGCTCTTCAAGATGGGCATGCCCGTCACGCTCACCCAGACGATCGATCAGGATACGGCGGAGCTGCTCGTCACCGAGTTCGGCCACAACCTGAAGCGCGTGAGCGAGAGCGACGTGGATATCGTCGCGTCCGACGATGTCGATCCGCAGGAAAAGCTGCTGCCGCGCGCGCCGGTCGTCACGATCATGGGCCATGTCGATCACGGCAAGACCTCGCTGCTCGACGCGCTGCGGGGCACCGATGTCGCCGCCGGCGAGGCGGGCGGCATCACCCAGCATATCGGCGCCTATCAGGTGCAGGTCCGCTCGGGCGACAAGATCACCTTCCTCGACACGCCGGGCCACGAGGCCTTCAGCGACATGCGGGCGCGCGGCGCCAACATCACCGATATCGTGGTGATCGTGGTCGCCGCCGATGACGGCATCCGCCCGCAGTCGATCGAGGCGATCAACCACACCAAGGCGGCCGGCGTGCCGATGATCGTGGCGATCAACAAGGTCGACAAGCCCGGCGGCAATCCCCAGCGGGTGCGCGAGGCGCTGCTGCAATATGACGTCCAGGTCGAGAGCATGGGCGGCGATGTGCAGGAGGTCGAGGTGTCGGCGCTGAAGCGCACGGGCCTGGACGAGCTGATCGACAAGATCCTGCTCCAGGCCGAGCTGCTCGAGCTGACCGCCAATCCCGACCGCGCCGCCGAAGGCACGGTGGTGGAGGCGCAGCTCGATAAGGGTCGCGGCCCGGTGGCGACGGTGCTGGTGCGCCGCGGCACGCTGCGCGTGGGCGACATCTTCGTGGTCGGCGCCGAGAGCGGCAAGGTCCGCGCGATGATCGACGACAAGGGCAAGCAGGTGAAGCTCGCCACGCCTTCGATGCCGGTGGAGCTGCTCGGCCTGTCGGGCGTGCCCGGCGCGGGCGATCCGCTGACGGTGGTGGAGAACGAGGCGCGCGCCCGCGAGGTCGCCGCCTATCGCGCCAGCGTCATCCAGCGCAAGCGCACCACCAACACGCCGGCTTCGCTGGAAAGCATGTTCTCGCAGCTGCGCGAGAAGCAGGCGGCCCAATATCCGGTGGTGGTCAAGGCCGATACGCAAGGCTCGGTCGAGGCGATCGTCGGCTCGCTCAACAAGATCTCCACCGATCAGATACAGGTGCGCATCCTGCACGCGGGCGTCGGCGGCATCACCGAGAGCGATGTCTCGCTGGCGGCGGCGTCCAAGGCGCCGATCATCGGCTTCAACGTCCGCGCCAATGCCAAGGCGCGCGAGATCGCGACGCGCGATCAGGTGGCGCTCAAATATTACGACGTCATCTATGATCTGCTCGACGAGATCCGCGCCGCCATGGCCGGCCAGCTCGGCCCGGAGGCGATCGAGCATGTCGTCGGCCGCGCCGAGGTCCGCGAGGTCTTCTCGGCGGGCAAGCACGGCAAGGCGGCCGGTCTGCTGGTGGTCGAGGGCTATATCCGCAAGGCGCTGCGGGCGCGCATCACCCGCGAGGATGTCATCATCTACAATGGCGCGATCGCCTCGCTGCGGCGCTTCAAGGACGATGTCCCCGAAGTCCGCGCGGGCCTCGAGTGCGGCGTGACCTTCGAGAGCCACACCGACATCAAGCCGGGCGACTTCCTCGAGACGTTCGAGGTCGAGATGCGCGAGCGGACGCTCTGAGCCGGTTCGGGCCGGCGCCCCGCGGCGCCGGCCCCCACGCGCGCACGGGAAGGGTGCGATGAAGCATAATGACAGCGGCGAGGGCCGCTCGGTCCGGCTGTTGCGGGTCGGCGAGCAGGTGCGCCACATTCTCTCCGACGTGCTGATGCGCGGCGACGTGCATGACGAGGTGCTGGCGAGCCATAGCGTCTCGGTGACCGAGGTGCGCATGTCGCCCGATCTCAAGCACGCCACCGTTTTCGTGAAGCCGCTGCTGGCGCGCGACGAGGCGGCGGTGCTGAAGGCGCTGCGCACCAACACCGCCTATCTCCAGCGCGAGGTGGCGCGGCGCGTGAACCTGAAATTCGCCGCGAAGCTCAAGTTCCTCGCGGACGAGAGCTTCGAGGAGGGCAGCCATATCGACGCGCTGCTGCGGCGCCCGGACGTGGCCCGCGATCTCGATGCGGACGACGCGGCGGCCGGGGAGCCGGACGCGCGCGGCTGACCGCGCGGGCTGGACAGGGCCCGGCTTTTCCGCTGTGCGAGGCGGCGATGGCCAAGCTCTATTTCTACTACGCCTCGATGAATGCGGGCAAATCCACCCTGCTGCTGCAGGCGGACTTCAACTATCGCGAGCGCGGCATGCGCACGCTCCTGTTCACCGCGGGCGTGCATGATCGCGCCGGGCGCGGGCGCATCGATTCGCGGATCGGGCTGGAGGCGGACGCCACGCCCTTCGACGCGGACACCGATATCCATGCGCTGGTCGCCGCCAGCCATGGCCGCGCCCGCGTGGATTGCGTGCTGGTCGACGAGGCGCAATTCCTCAGCCACGCCCAGGTGCTCGGACTCGCCCGCATCTGCGACGAGCTGGGCGTGCCGGTGCTGTGCTACGGCCTGCGCACCGATTTCCGCGCCTGCTTGTTCGAGGGCTCGGCGGCGCTGCTCGGGCTCGCGGACTCGTTGCAGGAGATCAAGGCCGTGTGCGCCTGCGGCGCCAAGGCGACGATGAACCTGCGCGTCGATGGCGCCGGACGCGCCGTGACCAGCGGCGCGCAGACCGAGATCGGCGGCAATGACCGCTATGTGGCGCTGTGCCGCCGCCATTACATGGAGCAGATGCGTGGCTGCTGATCCCGACGGCCTCTACCAGCCCTTTGGCGACGACCAGTGCCGGCTCGTGCCGCTGACGGCGGCGCACGGCCCGGCGCTGGCGGCTCTGTGCGCGACCGAGGCGGAGGATTTCTGGCCGATCTTCCCGCGTCATTACGGCCCCGGCCATTTCGAGGCGAGCTTCGCCGCCGCGCTTGCCGATGCCGCGCGGCGCGGCTTCGCGCTGTTCGCCGAAGGCACGCCGGTGGGCATGTCGGGCTATCTCAATCTCGATCCGGCGCAGGAGACGCTGGAGATCGGCGGCACCTTCCTCGCCCCCGCCGCGCGCGGGACGGGCCTGAACCGCCGCTTCAAGACGCTGCTGATCGACCGCGCGCTGGATCACGGCTTCCGCCGCATCGAGTTTCGCATCGATGCGCGCAACCGGCGCAGCCAGGCGGCGGTGGCGCGGCTCGGGGCCGTGCACGAGGGCACGCTGCGCCGCCAGCGGCGGATCTGGACGGGCTTTGTGCGCGACACCCAGATCTGGTCGATCCTCGCCGAGGAGTGGCGGCCGTGACCGCGCTGCACGGCTGGCTCATCCTCGACAAGCCGATCGGCCCCGGCTCGACCGACATGGTGAGCGCCACCAAGCGCGCGCTCCGCGCCGGCGGCTATGCCAAGGTGAAGGTCGGCCATGGCGGGACGCTCGATCCGCTCGCCTCGGGCGTGCTGCCGATCGCGCTGGGCGAGGCGACCAAATTGTCCGGCCGGATGCTCGATGCGGACAAGGCCTATGCCTTCACCCTCGCCTTCGGCACCGAGACGAGCACGCTCGACGCCGAGGGCGCGGTGGTGGCGGAAAGCCCGGTGCGGCCGAGCGGCGCGGCGCTGCTGGCGGTGCTGCCACGCTTCACCGGCCCGATCGCGCAGGTGCCCCCCGCCTATTCCGCGCTCAAGCTCGAGGGCCGGCGCGCCTATGATCTCGCCCGCGCCGGCGAGACGGTGACGCTGGCGCCGCGCGCCGTCACCATCCACGCGCTGACGGTGGCGGACGAGGCGGCGCTCGCCGCGATGCCCGCGCTGGAATCGGTGACGCTGCACGCGCATGTCTCCAAGGGCACCTATATCCGCAGCCTCGCGCGCGACATCGCGCAGGCGCTCGGCACGGTCGGCCATGTCACGCTGTTGCGGCGGACCAAGGCCGGCCCGTTCACGCTCGAGGGCGCGATTTCACTGGACATGCTGGGCGATCTCGGGCAGGGGCGCGCGCTTGAACAGGCACTCCTGTCCTTGGCGGCGGGGCTGGACGACATCCCGGCTCTACCCGTCAGCCCCGATCAGGCAGGGGCGCTCCGCCAGGGGCGTCGGGTGATCGGGCAAGCGGTTCCACCCGGGCCCTATCTGGCGACCGACAACGCCGTTCCGGTCGCGCTCGTCCAGTCGGACGGGATGGGTTTGCAGGTGGTCCGCGGCTTCAACCTCTGATATGAAAGGAATACGATGTCGATCACCGCGGAGCGCAAGCAGGCGCTGATTGAAGACAATGCGCGCACCAATGGCGACACCGGCTCGCCCGAGGTCCAGGTCGCGATCCTCACCGAGCGGATCGCCAATCTGACCGAGCATTTCAAGAGCCACGCCAAGGACAATCACAGCCGCCGCGGCCTGCTCATGCTGGTGAACAAGCGCCGCTCGCTGCTCGACTATCTCAAGAAGACGGACGTGCAGCGCTACGCCGACCTGATCAGCAAGCTGGGTCTGCGCAAATAATCACCAGGGGCGCCCTTCGGCGCCCCTTTTTCTAGGCGCCGCCTGCAATAGCGGGCGGCCGAGGCAAGGGGCGCCGGGCAATTCGGCCCGCCGCCCGGGGACGCGACACATAGTCCCGCACCGCGCCGGCCGGACAGCCGGCAGATGAGGCCCCGGCCGCATAGGGCGGCCGGAGTGAAGGAACCGGAATGTTTGATACGAAGAAGGTGGAGATCGAGTGGGGCGGCGCCAAGCTGACCCTCGAGACGGGCCGCGTTGCCCGCCAGGCCGATGGCGCGGTGCTCGCGACGCTCGGCGAGACGGTGGTGCTGTGCGCGGTCACGGCCGCCAAGTCGGTGAAGGAGGGGCAGGATTTCTTCCCCCTCACCGTCCACTACCAGGAGAAGTATTTCGCCAGCGGGCGCATCCCCGGCGGCTTCTTCAAGCGCGAGCGCGGCGCGACCGAGAAGGAGACGCTCGTCTCCCGCCTGATCGACCGCCCCATCCGCCCCCTGTTCCCGGAGGGCTTTTACAACGAGATCAACGTCATCGCTCAGGTGCTGAGCTATGATGGCGAGAATGAGCCGGATCTGCTGGCGATGATCGCCGCCTCGGCCGCGCTCACGCTTTCGGGCGTGCCCTTCATGGGCCCGATCGGCGCCGCGCGCATCGGCTATCAGGACGGCGAGTATATCCTCAACCCGACCGACGCCGAGGTCGCCGCCGGGTCGCTCGATCTGGTCGTCGCCGCCACGCAGGACGCGGTGATGATGGTCGAGTCGGAAGCCAAGGAGCTGTCCGAAGAGGTGATGCTCGGCGCGGTGATGTTCGCGCACGAGGAAAGCCGCAAGGTGATCGACGCGATCATCGATCTCGCCGAGCAGGCCGCCAAGGATCCGTGGGAGCTGCCCGCCGCCGATGACGGCGCCAAGCTGAAGGCCGAGCTGAAGAAGCTGGTCGGCAAGGAGATCACCGCCGCCTACAAGCTGGTCGACAAGTCGGCCCGCTCGGCGGCGCTGGCGGAGGCGCGCGCCAAGGCCAAGGCCGCCATGGCCGATCGCACGCCGCAGGAGCAGATGGTCGCCATCAAGGGCGTCAAGAAGCTCGAGGCCGAGATCGTCCGCACCGCCATCCTCAAGGACGGCCGCCGGATCGACGGGCGCGACACCAAGACGGTGCGCCCGATCGAGGCGATGGCGCATTTCCTGCCGCGCGCCCATGGCTCCGCGCTGTTCACGCGCGGCGAGACCCAGACCATCGCCACCTGCACGCTGGGCACTAAGGACAGCGAGCAGATGATCGATGGCCTGACCGGCCTGCGCTACGAGCATTTCATGCTCCACTATAACTTCCCGCCCTATTCGGTGGGCGAGGTCGGTCGCTTCGGCGCGCCGGGCCGTCGCGAGGTGGGGCATGGCAAGCTCGCCTGGCGCGCGCTGCACGCGGTGCTGCCGAGCAAGGAGGAATTCCCCTACACCATCCGTCTGACCTCGGACATCACCGAGTCCAACGGCTCCTCCTCGATGGCCACGGTGTGCGGCGGCAGCCTTGCGCTGATGGACGCGGGCGTGCCGATCAAGCGGCCGGTCTCGGGCATCGCCATGGGCCTGATCCTGGAAGGCAAGGACTTCGCCGTCCTGTCCGACATTCTCGGCGACGAGGATCATCTCGGCGACATGGACTTCAAGGTGGCGGGCACGTCCGAGGGCATCACCAGCCTGCAGATGGACATCAAGATCGCCGGCATCACCGAGGAGATCATGAAGGTCGCGCTCGCCCAGGCGAAGGAGGGCCGCGCGCATATCCTCGGCGAGATGGCCAAGGCGCTGGATCATACCCGCACCGAGCTTTCGGCCCATGCGCCGCGCATCGAGACCATCTCCATCCCCAAGGAGAAAATCCGCGACGTGATCGGCACCGGCGGCAAGGTGATCCGCGAGATCGTCGCCACCACCGGCGCCAAGGTCGATATCGACGATGACGGCACGGTGAAGATCTCCTCGTCCGACGTCAGCCAGATCGAGGCGGCGCGCGAGTGGATCATCGGCCTCACCGCCGAGCCCGAGGTCGGCAAGATCTATACCGGCAAGGTCGTCAATCTCGTCGATTTCGGCGCCTTCGTGAACTTCATGGGGGGCCGCGACGGGCTGGTGCACGTCTCGGAGATCAAGAATGAGCGGGTCGAGAAGGTCGCCGACGCGCTGACCGAGGGCCAGAGCGTCAAGGTCAAGGTTCTCGAGATCGATCCGCGCGGCAAGGTGCGCCTGTCGATGCGCGTCGTCGATCAGGAGACCGGCGAGGAACTGCCCGACACGCGCCCGGCGCGTGAGCCGCGCGAGCCGCGCGGCGATCGTGGCGATCGCGGCCCCCGCCGCGACGGTGGCGATCGGGGCGATCGCGGTCCGCGCCGCGACGGCGATCGGGATCGCGGTCCGCGCCGCGAGGGCCGCGGCCCGCGCCGCGAGCGCAGCGAAGGCGGCGAAGAGGGCCCCGCGCCCGATTTCGCCCCCGCCTTCCTCACCCGCGACGACGATTGATCGCGCCCGACCGGGCCGATCGACCGAAGGACAGAAAGGGGCTCGCCGGTTCGCCGGCGGGCCCTTTTTCATGCGGCCCGCGCGGCGAGGCGCCCGGCGGTGGACGATCAGGATGGTTTCGGCGCGCCGGCGCGGCCCTCAACGCGGGGGCGCGGCCGCGTCCCCGCCGACGCCCGCGTTGCTCGCGCGGTCGCCCTGGCCCTTGCTGGGGCTGCGCCCCTCCAGCCCCTTCTGTCGATCGCGCCCCTCTTCGCGCAGCGCGTCGGCCTGCGCCTTGTAGATGGTCTTGGCGACGGCGGTGGGCTGGACCTGGGCCTGCGCCTCCACGGCATCGGCCTTGTTGTCATAGGCGGCGCGCACGCGATCGCCTTCGGTGCGTTGTTGGCAGGCGGGCAGGAGCAGCAGCGGCACGAGCAGGGCGACACGCATCATCAGGCTCCCCATGGATAGCAAGGGAAAGCCCGGGGCGCCGCTAGGTTCCTGCCGGACGGTGGAAGTGCCGGGGGTTCTGTTGCCCGGCCCCCCGGCGGCCGCTGGATTCCGCTTCTGTTGCCCGGTGCGGACCGAACCGCGCTATGGTTGTGGTAACGTCACCCGTGAGGGTTCAGTTACGCGGCCAGAGCGAGCGCCTCGTTGTCGTTGGCACTTGTGGATTTGATCGGTTTAACGGCTCAATCAGGCCGGACGAAAACACCGCCTTTGAACACACGTCGATCCTGGTTCGGCCCCGTCAGAAGCCTCTCTGAAAGCGAGGCTTGTGGTGGAGCCGCCGGGTACTGCCCCCGGGTCCGCTGCGTCTATTACACGGCATCATTTATCGTCATAGCCGGCCGAGGCCGGCACGGAGGGATATAGGCCGGGCGGCGGCGGCGCGCAAGCCGGCGCCACCGCCATGCGCCGGCGCCGCGCGTCAGCCGCGCTGGCGCAGGCTGTCGCGGATCTCGCGGAGCAGTACCACCTCGGCGCTGTCCGGCGCGGGGGCGGCGGGTGTCTTGGCCTGTTCCTGCGCATGGAAGGACAGCGCCTTGTTCACGCCGCGCACCAGCAGGAAGATGATGAAGGCCACGATGACGAAATTGACGATCTGGGTGACGAAGGCGCCATAGCCGAGCAGCGGCACGCCCGCCTTTTTGAGCGCGGCATAATCGACCAACGATCCGCTATAGTCCGCCGGCACCGGCCCCAGCCGCAGGAAATAGCCCGAAAAATCGAGGCCACCGCACAGCTTGCCGATGATCGGCATCAGCACGTCGTCGGTCAGCGAGGTGACGATCTTGTTGAACGCCGCGCCGATGATGACGGCGACCGCGAGATCCAGAACATTGCCCCTCATTATGAAGGCCTTGAAGTCTTTCAGCATCCCCTGCACTCCTTGCTACGGCTTGCGCCAGATTAGGAGTTGGCACCGAGCGGGCAAGCGGTCATTGCCTAGGCGTCACGGCTTGGGCTAATCCACTCCCTGGTCTTCAGGGAGCCTCTTCGATGCCGCTTCGTCCCCTTCCCCTGCTCGCGCCCCTGGCCGCGCTGTCGCTGGCCGGGTGCGGCGTCAACACCATTCCCGCCGCCGATGAGACAGTGAAGGCGAAATGGGCCGATGTGCAGAGCCAGTATCAGCGCCGCGCCGATCTCGTGCCCAATCTGGTGGCGACGGTGAAAGGCTATGCGACGCACGAACAGGCGACGCTGACCGGGGTCACCGAGGCGCGTGCGCGCGCCACCTCCGTCACGCTGCGCGCCGACGATCTCAGCGATCCCGCCAAGATGCGCGCCTTCCAGGACGCGCAGAACAGCCTTTCGGGCGCACTCGGCCGGCTGCTTTCCGTGAAGGAAGCCTATCCCGATCTGAAGGCGGATCAGCAATTCCTCGCGCTGCAGAGCCAACTCGAGGGCACCGAGAACCGCATCAATGTCGCGCGGCAGGATTATAACGAGGCGGTGCGCCAGTATAACACGCTGATCCGCACCTTCCCGACCGCGCTCACCGCCAAGATCGTCTACGGCGCCACGCCCAAGACGCCCTATGAGGCGACCAGCCCGGGGGCCGATCAGGCGCCCAAGGTCAGCTTCTGACCGCCATGGCGCCGGGCCGCGCCCCCGCGTTCCGGCCCGCCCGGGCTACGTCGCTGGTCCTGCTGGCGCTGCTCGGCTGGCTGATGCTCGTGCCGGCGGCGCGGGCGCAGAGCTTTCCGGCCTTCACGGGCCTGGTGGTGGACGCGGCGCATGTGCTGCCCCCGGACCGCGCGGCGGCGCTGGAGGCCAAGCTCCAGGCCTTGCAGAAGGCGACCAGCCGCCAGCTCGTCGTCGCCACCGTGCCCAGCCTCGAGGGGCGCGACATCCAGGATTATGGCTATCGCCTAGGCCGCGCCTGGCAGGTGGGGCTCAAGGGCGCGGACAATGGCGTGATCCTGCTCGTCGCGCCCAATGAGCGGCGTGTCGGCATCGAGACCGGCTATGGCGTCGAGGGCGTGGTCACCGATGCCTATTCCAAGGTCCTTATCGAAAGCCGCATCCTTCCCGCCTTCAAGGCGGGCGACATGGCGGGCGGCATCGAGGCCGGCGCCGATGCGCTGATCCAGCTGCTCAGCCTGCCCGACGATCAGGCGCGCGCCCGGCAGGACGCAGCGGTGGCGGCGTGGAACAAGGAGCATGCGCGGCGTCCCGATGCCGGCGGCGCGCCCTGGGGGCTGATCCTGTGGCTGATCGTGATCGGCGTGGTGCTCGCCGCGCGCTTCGCGCGCTCCAGCGGCCGGCGCTACGATGATGGCGGCCTGGGCGTGCTGCTCTGGGGCGCGGACATTGCCGCGCACATGATGAGCCGAGGCGATGGCGGCTGGCGCGACGGCGGCGCGGGCGGCGGCCATGACGATGGCGGCGGCGGCTGGACCGGCGGCGGCTTCACCGGCGGCGGCGGCGGCTCCTTTGGCGGCGGCGGCGCATCGGGGAGCTGGTGACATGCTGAGCATCGAGGACCGCATCCGCGTCGCCGAGGCGGTGACCGCCGCCGAGCGCGCCAGCGACGGCGAGATCGTCACCATCCTCGCCCCCGAATCGGACAGCTACCACGATGTGGTGCTGCACTGGACGCTGCTGCTGATGCTGCTGGGCCTGGCGCTGATCGCGGCCTTCCCGCAGCCGCTGATCCGCGCCGTGGAGCCGGTGGCGGCGGGCTGGGGGCCGCTCGGCCCCGGCGCGCTGGTGGCCACGCTGATCGTGGTCGAAGGGCTGCTCTTCCTGTGCGGCCGCTATCTCTTCTGCCGCCCCGCCTGGAAGCGGGCGCTCACCCCGAGCGCCACCAAGACGCGCCGGGTGCGGCGGCGGGCGCTGCTGCTGTTCCGCGTCGCCGCCGAGAACCGCACGCGCGCGCGCACCGGCGTGCTGCTCTATTTGTCGCTGGCCGAGCGGCGGGCGGAGATCGTGGCCGATCGCGCCATCGCCAGCCGCGTCGCGCCCGAAACCTGGGGCGCGGCGATGGCGGCGCTGATCGCGGCGGTGCGGGATGGCAGGCCGGCCGATGGCATGGTAGCGGCGGTGGAGCGGATCGGCACCGTGCTCGCCGAGCATTTTCCGCGCTCGCCCGACGATATCAACGAGCTACCCGACAGGCTGATTCTGCTATGAGCGATCCCGATCTCACCGCCCCGCCCGCGATCCAGTGGCAGGGGCGCTTCCTCGTCGCCATGACGCGCGGCAAATGGGAATATGTCGGCCGCACGCGCGGCATCCACGCCGCCGTGCTGCTGGCGGTGGAAGACGGTCATGTGCTGCTGGTGGAGCAGTTCCGCGCGCCGCTGCAGCGCCCGGTGCTGGAATTGCCGGCGGGTCTGGTGGGCGACGGCGCCGAGGATGAGGCGGTGCTCGCCGCCGCCGCGCGCGAGCTGGAGGAGGAAACCGGCTATCGCCCCGCGCGCGTGGAGGCGCTGGGCGAGTTCGCCTCCTCCTCGGGCATGTCCTCGGAAATCTTCACCCTGGTCCGCTGCTCGGACCTCACCAAGGTGGGCGAGGGCGGCGGCATCGACGATGAGGCCATCACCGTGCATCGCGTGCCGCTGGCCGAGGTGCCGGCCTTCGTCGCCGCGCGCCGCGCCGCGGGCGTGGCGGTGGATGCCAAGATGCTCACGCTGCTCGGCACCGGGCTGCTGGCGGGCTGATCCCCCGCCCGCCGCCGCTCAATCGCCGGCGGGGACGATCGGGCCGACCGAGAAATTGTCGGCATAGGCCTGGAGCTGCGGCTTGCGCGCATGATCGGGCAGCACGCTATAGGCGATGCCATAGCGTTCGGCATAGCGGCGCGCCGCCTCCAGGCTGTCGAAGCCGAGCCGGACCTGCTGATCCATATCGCCCGATCCCGACCAGCCCATCAGCGGATCGGCATGTTTGGCCTCGGACGGCTCGAACTCGAGCGTCCATTGGCCGACGCGGCGCTTGCCCGACTGCATGGTGCTCTTGATCCGCTGATAGATGCGCGCGGCCATGTGTAACCCTCCGATGATCGCGATCCGTTGCCGCAGCGGTGAAGCGGCCGTCAAGGGCCGAGTTCGGCCGGGGCGGCGGAAAGCGCCGGCTCAGCCGCGCGATCGGCCCCGCGCATCCGCCTTCTTGGTGCGTAGCGTGGGATCGGCGGCGGCCGGATCCTCGGGCCAGGGATGGCGCGGATAGCGGCCGCGCATCTCTTTCGCCACCGCCGCCCAGCTGCCCGCCCAGAAGCCCGGCAGATCGCGCGTCGTCTGGATCGGACGACCCGCCGGCGAGGTGAGCGACAGGATCAGCGGCACCCGACCCTCGGCGATGCTGGGATGGACCGACAGGCCGAACAGCGCCTGCGGGCGGCATTCCACGGTCGGGCCGCCCTCCGCCGCATAGTCGATCGCGGCGCTCGCGCCCGCGGGCGTCACCAGCCGGTCGGGCGCGAGCCGATCGAGCAGCCGCCGGCCATCCCAGCCGAGCAGCGCGTCGATCGCGTCGGTGAGCGCGCCCGGATCGATCTGGTCGAGCCGGCGGCGGCCCTCCAGCAGCGGCGGCAGCCATGCGTCGAGCCGCGCGGCGAGCCCCTCGTCGGAGAGATCGGGGAGCGCCGCCGCGTCCAGCCCCGCCTGGCGCGCGAAGCCGGCGCGCAGCCGCAGCCTCTGCGCCGCCTCCGGCCAGGGCAGCCGCGCCACGCCCTCGCTCCGCACGCCCTCGAGCAGCGCCCCCGCGATGGCCGCCTTGTCGGGCCGATCGTCCGCGCCGCCGCCAAGCCGCAGCGCGCCGAGCCGCCGCTCGCGCGTGGCGATCACCCCGCCGGTGGCGCGGTCGAACCGCACGCTCCGCGCCTCGACGATGCGATCGGCGTACAGGCTCTCGATCGCGCCGCGATCGATCGCGGCGGCCGAGAGGATGCGCGCGCCCGCCGCGCTGCCCTGGGTCTCGGCGATCGCCAGCCATTCGGCGCGGGCGAGCGGGCTGAGCGGATCGAGCCGGAAGCCGCGACCGCCCGCCGAGGCCCAGTGCACGCCATCGCCATCCCGGCGTCGCGCCAGCCGATCGGGATAGGCGAGCGCCACGCAGCGGGCCACCGCGTCCGCAAGATCGGCTCCCGGAGCCGGCGCGGCGTCGACCAGCCGCGCCCAGCGCCGCGCCAGGCCGCGCGCCGCCTCCGCGCGGCGGCCGCGTTCGCCGCGCCACCGCTCCAGCCGCAGCGCGAGATCCGCCGAATCGCCGCCCAGCCCGCGCTCGCCGAGCAGCACCGCGACCTCCGCCGCCACCGCTCCGAGCCCAAGGCCGGCGGCGGCGGCAAGCATGTGCCCGAGTCGCGGCGGCAGCGGCAGCGCGGCGATGCGGCGGCCATGCGCGGTCGGCCGGCCATCGCCGTCGAGCGCGCCGAGCGCCGTCAGCCGCGCCCGCGCCTCGGCCAGCGCGGCGGCGGGCGGCGGATCGAGCCAGCGCAGCGTGGCGGGATCGCCCACCCCCCAGAGCGCGCAGTCCAGCAGCAGGCCGGACAGATCGGCCTCGAGTATCTCGGGCGGATCAAAGGGCGGCAGCCCCGCCTGCGCCGCCGCTTCCCACAGCCGGTAGACGGTGCCCGGCCCCTGGCGCGCGGCACGGCCGGCGCGCTGGGTGGCGGTGGCCTGGCTCACCCGCTCGGTGGAGAGGCGCGTCACGCCGGCGGCGCGATCATAGCGGGGGCGCCGCGCGAGCCCCGAATCGACCACGAGGCGGATGCCATCGAGGGTGAGGCTCGTCTCGGCGATGCTGGTGGCGAGCACGAGCTTGCGCCGGCCCGCCGGGGCAGGGGCGATGGCGGCGCGCTGCTCGGCGGGATCGAGGCTGCCGTGCAGCCGGTGCACCACCACATCGGGCGGCAGCGGCGCCAGCCGCTCGGCGGTGCGCTCGATCTCCGCAACGCCGGGCAGGAAGGCGAGCACGCCCCCCTCGGCCTCGCCGAGCGCGCGGCGACAGGCCGCCGCCACCGCCGCCTCGATCCGCATCTCCGAGTCGCGGCCGATATGGTGGATCGTCAGCGGATGGCTGCGCCCCGCGCTTTCCACCACGGGCGTTCCGGCGCCGAGCAGCGCGGCGAAGCGGCCGCCGTCGAGCGTCGCGGACATGGCGAGGATGCGCAGATCGGGGATCAGCGCGGCCTGGGCATCGAGCGCCAGCGCCAGGCCGAAATCGCTGTCGAGGCTGCGCTCATGCACCTCGTCGAACAGCACGGCCGAAACCCCCGCCAGCTCGGGATCGGCCTGGATACGGTTGCGGAAAATGCCTTCGGTCAGCACCGTCACGCGGGTCGCGGCGGATCGCTTGCTATCCAGCCGCGTGGCATAGCCGAAGGTGCGGCCCACCGGCTCGCCCGCCAGCTCGGCCATGCGCTCGGCGGCGGCGCGGGCGGCGAGGCGGCGGGGCGAGAGCAGCAGGATCTCGCCCGTGCACCAAGGCTCGTCGAGCAGCGCGGGGGCGACGGCGGTGGTCTTGCCCGCGCCGGGCGGCGCGATCAGCACCAGCCGCGACATGGTTCGCAGCGTCGCGCGCAGATCCGGCAGCACCGCCGCGATCGGCAGCCCGGCCGTCATGATCAATAGGCGCGCGCGACCGCGAAGGCGACCGCCTCGACCAGCGCCGCCTTGGCGCGGCCATCGGGGAAGCGGCCCAGCGCATCCACCGCGCGGCGCCCATAATGGCGCGCGCGGGCCACCGTATCCTGCACCGCGCCGGTCCGTTCCAGCAGTTTGCGGGCATGATCGAGATCGGCGTCGCTGGTGCGATGCCCTTCCATCGCATCCTTCCAGAAGCGGCGATCGCTTTCGTCGCCGCGCGCATAGGCGAGGATCACCGGCAGCGTCACCTTGCCGTCGCGGAAATCGTCGCCGGCATCCTTGCCCATCACCGCCTGGTCCGAGGCATAGTCGATCGCATCGTCGACGAGCTGGAAGGCGATGCCGAGATTGCGGCCATAGGCATCGAGCGCCAGCTCGTCCGCCTCGTCGCGCTCCGCCACCACCGCCGCGATCCGGCAGGCGGCGGCGAAGAGCGCCGCCGTCTTGGCATCGATGATATGGAGATAGCGCTGCTCGTCGGTCTCGATCCGGCGCTGGGCGGTGAGCTGGGCCACCTCGCCCTCCGAGATCACGGCCGAGGCGTTGGAGAGGATGCGCAGAACGCGCAGCGAGCCATCCTCCACCATCAGCTCGAACGAGCGGCTGAACAGAAAATCGCCCACCAGCACCGTCGCCGGATTGCCCCAGATGACGTTGGCGGTGCGGCGGCCGCGGCGCATGCCGGATCCGTCCACCACATCGTCATGCAGCAGCGTGGCGGTGTGGATGAACTCCACCGTCGCGGCCAGCTTGTGGTGGCGCGTGCCCTGGTAGCCGAGCAGCGCCGCCGAGGCGAGCGTCAGCATCGGGCGCATCCGCTTGCCGCCGCCGGCGATGAGATGGCCGGCAAGCTCGGGAATGAGCGGCACCTCGCTCTTCATCCGGTCGAGAATCACGCGGTTGACGAGGTTCATGTCGGCCGCGACCAGCGCCACCAGCGGATCGAGCGAGGGATCGGGCCGGTTCTGCCCGGGCAGGGGATGAACGGTTGCGGTCATGTCGCCGGGTGCTGTGGCGATTGCGGCGGCCGATGGCAAGGGTTGCCAGCCACCCGACACGCCGCGATGAAGGCGACAGCGGTGGACGGAGGGCAGAATGGACGAGCAATTGCGCAGCTATCGCCAGAGCATCGACAATATCGATGCCGCGCTGGTGTCGATGCTGGCGGAGCGGTTCAAGATCACCCAGGCGGTGGGGCGCTACAAGGCCGAGGCCGGCTTGCCTCCGGCCGATCCCGGCCGCGAGGCGGCGCAGATCGAGCGGCTGCGCGGGCTGGCCGAGGCCGCCAATCTCGATCCCGCCTTCGCCGAGAAATTTCTGCGCTTCATCATCGATGAGGTGATCCGCCACCATGAACGGGTGCGCGAACCGTCCGCCTGATGCCGGCGGCGGCGGGCGCCGCGCCTAGTCGTCGATCGTCTTGAGCAGCCGCCGCTCGACGGGCGCGAGCACCGAGCGGAGATCGTGCCCGCGCTTCACCACCGCGCCATGTTCCGCCACCAGCGCCCACATGCCCTGGCGCTGGCGCAGCGCGGGGCGCTTCTCGATACGGAATTCGGGCCGTTCGGCGGTGCGGCGAAAGGCCGAGAAGACGGCCGTCTCGCGCCCCATATCGATGGCATAATCCTTCCACAGCCCAGCCGCGACCATGCGTCCGTAGAGATCGAGGATGTGCATCAGTTCGGCGCGCTCGAAACCGATCTGGCCGGGCCGGGGCGCGCCGGGAAACGGCGTGACGACCGCGCTCACGCCCGCTCGCGGCCCTGATCGTCGCGTTCGCGGATCAGCGCGTCGATCTGCTTGCGCAGCGCCTCGATCTCGCAGCGCATCGCATCCAGCCGCTGGCCGGCCGGATCAGCGCGTTCGCCGCACGGCGTGCCATAGGGGGTGAAGCGCTGATATTCGACCGCATCGACCAGCGTCTGCCGCGCCGGAATGCCCACCATCGTCGCGCCGGCGGGGACATCGCGCGTGACGACCGCATTGGCGCCGACGCGCGCGCCCTCGCCCACCGTGATCGGCCCGAGCACCTGCGCGCCCGATCCGATCACCGCGCCCTCGAGGATCGTGGGGTGGCGCTTGCCGGCCTCGCCATTGACCGGATTGGTGCCGCCGAGCGTGACATTCTGGTAGATGGTGACGTTGTCGCCGATCAGCGCGGTCTCGCCGATCACGGTGAAGCCATGATCGATGAAGAAATTGCGCCCGATCGTCGCGCCCGGATGGATGTCGATCGCGGTGAGGAAGCGCGACAGGTGATTGACCGCGCGCGCGAGGAAGAAAAAGTCCGCGCGGAACAGGGCATGCGCGATGCGATGCCAGAACAGCGCCCACACGCCGGGATAGAGGAGGATCTCCCAGCGCGAGCGGGGCGCGGGGTCACGCGCCTTGATCGAATCGAGATAGGCGATCAGACGGCGACCCATGCGGCAATCCCCTTAGCGACGCGGCGACATAGTGCGTCGCCGCGCCATTTACGAGTCCGCGGCGCGGGGCCCGTCCCCTTCCGGGCGATGCTTGGCCATGCCGCCGCGGGCATGATACAGCGCCTCGATCGATCCGTCGCGGTTGATCGCCCTGGTCCCGCTTACGGAAAGCCTGTCCGCTCGATGAGCATCTATCTGCCCACGCTGAAGCAGCTCCAATATCTGGTGGCGCTGCATGAGCATGGCCATTTCGGCAACGCCGCCGAAGCCTGTTTCGTCACCCAGTCGACGCTCTCGGCGGGGCTGCGCGAGCTGGAATCGCTGCTCGGCCTGACCCTGGTGGAGCGGACCCGGCGCGTGGTGCGCTTCACCCCGGTCGGCGAACGCATCGCGCTCCAGGCGCGGCGCGTGCTGGCCGAGGCGGAGACGCTCACCGATCTCGCGCGGGCGGCGGGCAAGCCGCTTTCCGGCGAGCTGCGCATGGGCGTGATCCCCACCATTGCGCCCTTCCTGCTGCCCCAGCTGCTGCCGCGCCTGCGGAACGAATGGCCCGATCTCAAGCTCTATCTGCGCGAGGAGGTGACGGGCCAGGCTTGCGATTCGCTGGCGCGCGGTCGGCTGGATTGCGTGCTGCTGGCGCTGCCCTATCGCTGCGGCGACGTGGAGACCGCCGATCTGTTCGAGGATCGGCTGCACGTGGCGCTGGCGGAGGGCGAAAAGGCGGCCGCCGCGCCGATGATCGCCCCCGCCGATATCGACGAGCATCGCCTGCTGCTGCTCGAGGATGGCCATTGCCTGAAGGACCATGCGCTCGCCGCGTGCAACCGGCCGGAGCTGGCGAGCGAGGCGGCGATGCTCGGCACCTCGCTCCACACGCTGGTGCAGATGGTGGACAATGGGCTGGGCATGACGCTGCTGCCGGAAATGGCGATCCGCGCCGGCATCCTCAACGGCACCAGCGTCACCACCCGGCCGCTCGCCGCCGATCACCCCTCGCGGCGGATCGCGCTCGCCTGGCGCAAGGGCTCGCCGCGCGCCAAGGAATTTCAGCTGCTCGCGGCGGCGCTGAAAAGCGCGGCGACCGGCGCCGCCTGACGGATCAGCGCCGCAGCCAGCGGGCGGCGGCGCTGTCATCCTCGGCGCGGGCCTCGATCCAGCGCGTGCCGCCGTCGGCGCCGATCTCCTGCTTCCAGAAGGGCGCGCGCGTCTTCGCCCAGTCGATCAGAAAGGCGCAGGCTTCGAGCGCGGCGGCGCGGTGGCGCGCGGCGGTGGCGACCAGCACGATCCGCGCGCCGGGCGCGAGCCTGCCATGGCGGTGCAGCAGCGTGGCGCCCAGCAGCGACCAGCGCGCCATGGCCTCCGCGCCGATCGCCTCGAGCTGGCGCACGGCCATGGCGGGGTGGGTTTCGAGATAGAGCGCGGCCAGCCCATCGCCCCCGCGCACCACGCCGGTGAAGCTGGCGACGCCGCCGCCGCCCAGCGACTCGAGCCGGGCGAGTTCGGCGCCGACATCGAAATCCGCCTCCTGCGCGGCCACGCGCAGGCTCATCCGCCCGTCACCGGCGGGAAGATGGCAAGTTCGCGCGCGCCGTCGAGCGGCGCGTCGGGGCCGACGAAGGCCTGGTCCAGCGCGTAGCGCAGCCGCGCGAGATCGCCCAGCGCCTCGGCATAGCCGCCCCCGCGCGAGGCGAGCCAGCCCACCACGCCGGCCACGTCCATGATGCCGGCGGGCACGTCCAGCGCCTCGCCGTCGCGGCCGATCTTCTCGCGCACCCAGGCGAAATAGAGGATGGTCAGGGTCATCAATCCATATGCCTCAAGCCGATGCGGAGATAATCCCAGCCGGTGACGATGGTCAGCGCGGCCGCGCCCCAGAGCGAGGCGAGGCCGAGATCGTGGATCCAGGGCTGGCGCGGCAGCGCGCCCGCCAGGATCAGCGCACCGAGCGCGATCATTTGGAAGGTCGTCTTCCATTTGGCGAGTCGCGACACCGGCACCGACACCGCCACCCCCGCCAGGAATTCGCGCAGGCCGGATACGGCGATCTCGCGCAGCAGGATGACCAAAGCCGCGATGACATGCCAGCCCGCCACCACCGGATGGCCGCCGATCGCCTGCTCGGTCGAGATCAGCATCACGATCACCGCCGCCACCATGATCTTGTCGGCGATGGGATCGAGGAAGATGCCGAGACGCGAGACGGCGCCCTGCGCGCGCGCCAGATAGCCATCGAAATAGTCGGTGATGCCGGCGATGCAGTAGAGCAGGAAGGCGAGCAGATAGCCCAGCCAGCCCGGATGCCAGAGCAGCCCCACCAGGATCGGCACCGCGAAGATGCGGGACAAGGTGAGGAGATTGGGGAGGCTCAGCATCGCCGCAGTCCTAGGACGCCGGCCGGGGCACCGCAATGGCACGGTTCCCGCCGCCGCCGCGCGGCGTGTGGCGCTTGCGGTTTGGCAGGCGGCGCGCGCTGCGCTAATGGAGCGGCATCCGGAGCAGGACGGGGCCATCCTCCACCTCATGCAGCTTTCATTGACGCTCCTCCTGCGACGACGCTTTCTGCCGTTGTTCGTGACGCAGGCCCTCGGGGCATTCAACGATCACCTTTTCAAGACCGCGATGGTGATGCTCGTCACCTATCGCGTCTTTTCCGACGAGCATCGCGAGGCCGCCTTCAACGCGCTGGCCAACGGCCTCTACATCCTCCCCTTCTTCCTCTTCTCCGCGCTGGCCGGCCAGCTCGCCGATTGCCGCGACAAGGCGATGGTGATTCGCTGGGTCAAATCGATCGAGATCGCGATCATGCTGGTCGGCGCGGCCGGGCTGCTCTTCCATTCGGTGACGCTGCTGCTCTTCGCGCTGTTCGCCATGGGCATGCACTCCACCTTTTTCGGCCCGATCAAATATGCGCTGCTGCCCCAGCATCTCCGGCCAGACGAGGTGCTGGGCGGGACCGGGCTGATCGAGGCGGGCACCTATACGGCGGTGCTGATCGGCATTCTCGTCGGCGGCATCATCCCGCCGGCCGCCGCCGCCGCGCTGGTGCTGGCGATCGCGCTGATCGGCCGCCTGACCAGCCGCCATGTGCCCGCCGCGCCGCCGGTGGTGGAAGGCCGCCCGCTGGATTTCCACATCGTCCGCGCCTCGATCCGGCTGGTCTCGGAAACGCTGCACGTGCCGCGCCTGCTGCTCGCGGTGCTGGCGATCAGCGTCTTCTGGATGCAGGCGGCGATCCTCGGCACGCTGTTCGTGCCGCTGGTCAAGAATGTGCTCGAGGCGGATCAGTCGGTCGCCACGCTGTTCCTCGCCGTCTTCTCGATCGGCGTGGCGATCGGCTCGCTCGCGATCAACCGGCTGCTCGGCGGCGCCGTCTCGGCGCGCTACGCGCCGGCGGCGGCGCTCGTGATGGGGCTGTTCCTGCTCGATCTCCACCAGGTCGCCGCGGGCTGGCACGCGCCCGACGACATGACCGGGGTCTCGGCCTTCCTCGCCATGCCCAAGGCGCCGCACATGCTGATCGATCTGCTCGGCGTCGCGATCTTCGGGGGCATGTTCGTGGTGCCGCTCTACGCCTTTCTCACCACCACGGTGGACAAGCTCCACACCGCGCGCACCGTGGCCGCCAACAATATCGTCAATTCGGGCGCCATGGTGATCGGCGCCTGCCTGTTCGCGGGGCTGTTGCGGCTGGGCGTGCCGGTGGCGGATACGCTGCTGGTGGTGGCGGCGGGCAGCCTTGCCGCCGCGCTGCTCGCCTGGCGCCTGCACCGCGCCTGCGCGGCCGCGCTCAGCTCAGCATGACGAAGAAGAAGATCAGGCCGCACAGATAGGCGGTCGCCAGGAAGCGCAGATCCGCCGCGCTCAGCCACGGCGCGCGCGCCGGCGCCGGCACAGGCGCGGGCGCCATGGTCCGGGCCAGCAGCGGATGGCGACGCGCCCGGCGGCGACCGAAGCGACGCAGCGGCGGTCGTCCGGCCGGCTGGAAAAGGCGGGGCGCGGCTGGGCTGAAGCGGACGGGCGACTGGCTCATGCTCAAGTCTTAACAACTTGCTAACCCTTTGGCGCCCGCCGCGCGGCGCCGCCATCCCGGGCTGGCACAGGAACGCCCGCTGGCCCCGCGTGTTGATCCACAGCATAGTGGGAGACGGATCATGGCGGACATCAAGACCGGCGATCATGTGACGTGGAACAGCCATGGCGGCCAGGCCGAGGGCACGGTGAAGAAAAAGCTCACCAAGGACGCCAAGGTCTCCGGCCATCAGGTCCGCGCCTCCTCCGACGATCCGCAATTCGTGGTCGAGACGGACAAGGGCAAGCAGGCGGCGCACAAGCCGAGCGCGCTGCACAAGGGCTGAGCCGCCCGCACGCGCGGCGGCGGCTCAGCGCTCGGGAATGGCTTCCATCCCCGCGAGCCACGCCGCCGCCGTGCCGTCGGCGGGCGCGCGCCAGTCCCCGCGCGGGCTGAGCGCGCCGCCGCTCGAGACTTTCGGCCCGTTCGGGATCGCCGAGCGCTTGAACTGGCTCATGCCGAAGAAGCGGCGCAGGAACAGTGCCAGCCAATGGCGGATCGTGGCCAGATCATAGGCGACGCGCTTGGCCTCGGGCACGCCGTCCGGCCAATGCCCCGCCGCGGCGTCGCGCCAGGCGTGCCAGGCGAGAAAGGCGGTCTTGGCCGGGCTCATCCCGAAGCGCACGATATGATGCAGGAAGAAATCGTTCAGCGCATAGGGGCCGATCTTGTCCTCGGTGCTCTGCAGCCCGCCCTCGGCGTCGGCCGGCACCAGCTCCGGGCTGATCTCGGTGGCGAGGATCGCCTCCAGCACGGCATTGGTGGCCGGATCATATTGGCCGGTCGCGATGCACCAGCGGATCAGGAACTGGATCAGCGTCTTGGGCACGCCGGCATTGACGGCGTAATGGCTCATCTGATCGCCCACGCCATAGGTGCACCAGCCGAGCGCCAGCTCCGACAGATCGCCCGTGCCCAGCACCAGCCCCTCGCGCTGGTTCGCGAGGCGGAACAGATAATCGGTGCGCAGCCCGGCCTGCACATTCTCGAAGGTCACGTCATAGACAGGCTCGCCCCGCCCGAAGGGATGGTCCATGTCGGCGAGCATCTGGCGCGCGGCCGGACGGATGTCGATCTCGTCGGCGGCGATGCCGAGCGCGCGCATCAGCGCCCAGGCATTGCCCTTGGTCGCCTCGCCCGTGGCGAAACCGGGCATGGTGAAGCCGAGAATGTCCGCGCGGGATCGGCCGAGCCGATCGAAGGCCTTGGCCGCCACGATCAGGGCATGGGTGGAATCGAGCCCGCCCGAAACGCCGATCACCAGCCGGCGCGCACCCGAGGCGGCGAGCCTTTTGGCCAGCCCTTCCACCTGGATGTTGAACGCCTCGTAGCAATCCTCGTCGAGCCGCGCCGGATCGGCGGGCACGAAGGGGAAGCGCGCGGTGGCGCGGGCGAAGCCGATATCCGCCGGCGCCACGCCATGATGAAAGGCGATGCGACGCACGCGCTGCTCGGGATGGCAGAGGCGCTGGGCGGCATCGTTGAAGGTGCCGAAGCGCATCCGCTCGGCGGCGAGCCGGCCGGCATCGACATCGGCGACGAGCAGCCCCGGCGCGTGCGCGAAGCGCGGCCCCTCGGCGAGCGGAATGCCCAGCTCGTAGATGAAGGATTGCCCGTCCCAGGCGAGATCGGTCGTGCTCTCGCCCGGACCGGCGGCCGAGAAGACATAGGCGGAGACGGTGCGCGCCGAATGGGCGGCGGCGAGCATGGCGCGATCACGCGCCTTGCCGATCGTCACATTGGACGCGGAGAGGTTGCAGAGGATCAGCGCGCCGGCCAGCGCCGTCTCGGTGGACGGCGGGATCGGCGCCCAGAAATCCTCGCAGGTTTCCACCGCGAACAGGAAATGCGGCAGATCCTCCGCGGCGAACAGCAGATCGGCGCCGAACGGCGCATCCTGCCCGGCCAGCGCGATCCGCTGGCCGACCAGCCCCGCGCCGCTGGCGAACCAGCGCTTCTCGTAATATTCGCGGTAGTTGGGCAGGAAGATCTTGGGCACCACGCCGAGCAGCCGCCCGCGATGCAGCACCAGCGCGCAATTATAGAGCCGGCCGTTGCGCCGCACCGGCGCGCCCACCACCAGCACCGGCGCCAGCGCCTCGGTGGCGACGAGCAGATCGGCCAGCGCCGCCTCGGTCGCCGCCAGCATCGCCTCCTGATGGTGAAGATCGTCGATCGCGTAGGAGGAGAGCGCCAGTTCGGGAAAGACCAGCAGATCGACCTGGCGCGCCGCCGCCGCCTCGGCCAGCGCGCGGATCGCCGCGCCATTGGCCGCGGGATCGCCGGCGGTGCCCGGCGGCGTCGCCGCCCCGACGCGGACGAAGCCATGGCTGTGAATCGCGCGGAACTCTGCTGCTGTCGCCATGTCCATTCTCCTGCCGGCTGGCTGTAGCGGGCACGGCGCGCGGGATCAAAGGGCGGCGCGGGCGCTTCCCGGCCGGGGCGGGATACAGCGTGGCCGAGCCGCGCCGGACACAAAAAAGGCCTCGCCGCGAAGCGAGGCCTTTTTCAATCCCGAAAGTGGGTCAGCCCTTAACGACGCCACCACCCCACTGGATGAAGCTCACGAAGCGCATGGCCTTCTCCTTTTGATCGCGGCCATCCCCAGCCGCTGACCATTTGATGCCAGCCCAGAAGTTGGTTAGCAACTGGTTAAGTATATTTGCCAGTCAACTTGGACCAGATCCCATTTCGGGGCAGGGGTCGCCGGCAAGTCCTTCTCGGCGCTGGACATGACAAGCCGCGGCCGCCAGACCTAATGTCCGGCACCGTCGCGCCCCGCACGAAGTTGTGCGTCAAACATGTGACAGAGACTGGTCAGAAAAAAGGCCCCGCCGGCAGGGCGGGGCCTTTCCTGACCTAGTGTTGGCTCAGCCCTTAACGACGCCGCCGCCCCACTGGATGAAGCTCACGAAGCTCATCTCTCATTCCCCAGTTACACACACGGCCGAACTGGCCGCGAACCGGTCTTTGGCAGAGTAAAGCTTAGTTAGCAAGACATTAAGGATCAGGCGGCTTGTCGACGTTCGGCTAATAGACGGCGCGCCAGATCCTGGAAGCTCATCGGCCGGCCGATATGGAAGCCCTGGGCGATGTCGCAGTGAAGGTCAGCCAGCTTGATGAGCACCTCTTCACTTTCCACGCCTTCCGCGACAACGGCGTGACCAAGCGAGTGGCCGAGCTGGATGGTCGAGTTGACCATCAGCAGGTCGCTGGAATTGTTGAGCATCGACTGCACGAAGACGCGATCGATCTTTATCTCGCTCGCGGGAATTTTCTTCAAATATTCCAAAGTCGAGAGACCGGTCCCATAATCGTCTATCGAGATCCGGACGCCGAGCGCGCGCAGCTCGTTGAGCGCTTCCAGGCTGCGGCCGCTGGTGAGAGTCGCGGTTTCGGTGATCTCCAGCGTCAGCAGGCTGGGCGACAGGGCGTGGCGCCGCAGCGCCTCGTCGACCATCGCCACGAGATCGCGCGATTCGAGCAGCCGCGCCGACAGATTGACGGCGATGCCGAAGACGAAGCCGTGCGCGTTGATGGTCGCGGCGGCGAGCACCGCGCGCTCCAGCACATGGCGCGTCAGCTTCTCGATTCGGTTGTGCTGCTCGGCGGCGGAGACGAATTCCAGCGGGCTGATCGCCCCCTTTTCGGGATGCGTCCAGCGCACCAGCGCCTCGGCGCCGATCAGCCGGCGCGACAGAAGATCGAGCTTGGGCTGATAGGCGACCCAGATATGGCCATCGTCGATCGCGGCATCCAATTGGCTGAGCAGCGACAGCTTCCACGCCGCCTCGACCAGCCGGGTCGAATCGAACAATCGCCACTTGCCGCCCTCGACCGCCGCCTCCCCCGCCGCGACCAGCGCGCTGCCGAGCCGGTTGGCGAGCGATCGCGAGCCGTCATCGTCGACGCCGAAGGTGAGCGACAGGTCCAGCGGCTGGCCGCCGACCGTCACCGGGGTGCGGAACAGCGCGTGGAGCGCGTTGAGATCGTCGCCGATGCGCTCGGCCTCCTCGGCCGCGAGCCAGGCGAACACGCCATTGTCGCCCTGGTAGAGTTCGGCCTGCGCGGCGCCCAGCCGCAGCCGGCCGGCGATCTGCTCGATCAGCTCGGCCTCGGCGCTGGCCGGCAGGGTGGCGATGGCATCGGCGAAATTATGCACATGCGCCACCACCAGCCGGTGATCGCCATGGTTGGGCAGCGCCCGCAGCGCCGACAGATTGGCGAGACCCGACACCGCATTGGTGGTGCCGCGCCGGCGCATCAGCTCGCGGCCGCCGGCGATGATTTCGGCCAGCAGCATCACCAGCAGCAACCCCAGCGCGGGGACGACCGACATATAGACGCCCGGCGGCAACAGCACCGCGAGCAGCGGCAGCCCGATGGCGAGCGCGGCGAGCAGCGCGATCCGCCCCGCGCGGCGCCGCACCAGGGTGATCGCCAGCGCCAGCGCCGCCGCCACCGTCAGCAGCGGCAGCGCGCCGAGTTCGGTGGGCACGCCATCGAGCAACGTCTCGGCGCCGAGCGCCATGATGAAGATCGTGGCGATCCGCCCATAGGGCTTGAAGAGGAAGTAGTTGGGCACCTGCTCGGAATTGGCGCCGACGATCACCGCGCGCCCGGCCACGCGCTTGGCGGGCACGGTGCCGCGCAGCACGTCGATCAGGGCGACATGGGGGATGGTGCGCAGCGCCACCGAGCCATCGACCGGGAACAGGCCTTCGGCGGGGGTGGGGATGCCGGCCATCTCGGCGGCGCCGCCGCGCACATAATGGCCATCGATCCGCATGCCGAGCGGCAGATCCCAGACATGGCCCGATTCATCGAAAGGCACGTTCATCAGCGCCAGCCGCGCCGCGCTGGCGAAGGCGGCGATCGGCATCACGATATGGCGGTTGCCGGCGCCGTCCTCGACGAAATGGACCGACACCGCCGTCTGCGCGGCGTGGCGGCGCAAGGCGGCGGCGAAGGCATCGTCCTCGCCCGGCGTCTGCACCGACGAGAAATCGAGATCGAAGAAGACCCGTGCCGCGCCCATGGCGTAGAGCCGATCGAGCAGGCGGGCATAGGTGCCGCGCGGGATCGGCCACTGTCCCACGCCTTCGAGCGTGCGGTCGTCGATTTCGACGACGAGCATCCGGTTGGACGCGGGGCGATCATGCAGCTTCCACTGGAGCTGGCGCAGCCATTGCTCGCGCGGCTGGGGCAGCAGCAGCACCAATCCGAATAGCATTGCGCCCACCCAGCGCCGCAGGCGGGGCGAAGCGATGATCGATCGAAACCGATCCGAAGGCGCGGGGGCGTCTTTCATCTGCTATCCGTCAGCAGGACAATGCCACGCAAAGAGTTAGCAAAAGCGTAAATTGGACGAACGTATGTCCCTGTTTGGACGGGCGGCGTTAAAACCATGCTCCGGCGCCGCGCCACGCCTCAGCCGCCTGCGCCATCGCGCGCCAGTTCCGCGCGAATCCATTCTCCGAACCGGCGGATCTTGAGCACGGCCTGACGATGTTCCTGATAAACAAGCCAATAACCATAGCCGGCCGGCGCGACGGGGGAGAAGGGGCAAATTAACCGGCCCTCGGCGATTTCCTTACGCCATAGAAACGGTGTCAGAATGGCGAAACCATGGCCGGCCATGGCGGCGGCGGCCTCGTGCGCCTGGCTGTCCAGCCGCACCCCGACGGCGGGCGGCGGCGGCGGATCGACCCCCATGGCGGCGAACCACAGGCCCCACCAGGGATCGTCCGCGCCGAGCCGGGGCTCGCGGCGCAGCGCGTCCGGATCGGGGGGGCCGCCGCGCGCCGCCAGCAGCGCCGGCGCGCACATCGGCGCGAAGGCGATCGGCAGCAGCTTCTCGGCCCGCAGCCCGGGCCAGGCGCCCCAGCCGCTGCGCACCCCGACATCGATGTCCTCGCGCGCGAAGTCGACCACCGCATTGGCGGTGCGCAGCCGCACGCCCAGATCCGGCCAGGCGAGCTGGAAGCCGCCGATCCGCGCCGCCAGCCAGGCATGGGCGAAGGCCTGTGCGCTGCTGATGGTGAGCAGCCGGTCCGATTCGGCGCGCGCGCCGGCAAAGGCGTCGTCGATCTGGTCGAACGCCGTGGAGAGGCGCTCGGCGATGCGGCGGCCGGTGGCGGTAAGCGTGACGCGCCGGCGCGCCCGCGCGAACAGCGCCACGCCCAGGCGAGTCTCCAAAGCCTTGATCTGATAGCTGACGGCCGCCTGGGTCATCGCCAGCTCGGCGGCGGCGGCCGTGAAGTTCTCGTGCCGGGCGGCGGCCTCGAACACGCGAACCGCCGCGAGCGGAGGCAGGCGTCGCATCGGGGCGATGATAAGCATGGCTTGTGATCCACGTCTATCTCTCGATTGGCGTCAAACTCTGCGAATCTGCATCGTCTCCAACAGTTTCATCACCAGATTGGAGGCCTTTATGCGCGATACGCCGGAGGATTTGCGCGCCTGGGCGGATCATCACCACTTATGGTCCGCCTGGCTGGCGCGGCTCTGCGCCCGGCTGGCGCGCCGCCCACCGCCGGCGCCGCGTCCCGGCCTGGGACAAAGGGGTGAATGTTAAGCTTTTTCGCGCTATGATCGCGCATCGCTGCGCCGGGCGCCGCCGCGTCGCCGCGCGGCCGGTTTTCGGCGTGACGTTCGACCATCGCTGGCACGGCGCACCGAAAGGCGCTGGGGCGAAAGGGGAGAGATGAGCAGTTCCGCCCTATTCGCAGCGGTATGGAGCCGGATTCGCGCCGGGCTGTCGCTCGGCCCGCTGGCTTTGTTGGCGCTCGCCACCCCCGCCGCGGCCGCGCGAATCACCGCGCTGCGCATCGCGGACGATGGCGTGCTGCGCATCCAGTTCGACGAGGCGGTGCAAGGCGCGCGGGCCTTTGTGCTGGCGGCGCCCTGCCGGCTGGCGGTCGATCTCGGCGGCATCACGGGCGCCGTGCCGCGCGCCCAGGGCGGCCCGGTGGTGCAGACGCGGATCGGCACGCCGCGCCCCGGCACCACGCGGCTGGTCTTCGATCTCACCGGCCCCGCGATCGTCCGCCAGGCCAGGCTCGATCCCGATGGCCGCACGCTGACGCTGCGCCTCGCCGCCGTCACCACGCGCGAATTCGGCGCCGAGGCGCGTGCCGGGATCCGCAGCTATGGCGAGCCGATGGCGCTGCTCGGCGCCGATAGCGCCGCCGCGCGCGCCGCGCCGGGCGGCGGCGTCACCGTGCCGCTCGATCCGCCGATCCCCTATCCGCTCGCGCTGCCGCGGGTCGAAGGTCGCCGCGCCAAGCCGCTGGTCGTGATCGATGCCGGCCATGGCGGGCACGATCCGGGCTCGATCGCCGCCGATGGCCGGCAGGAGAAGGACGCGGCGCTCGGCATCGCGCGCGCGATCCGCGACGAGCTGCTCGCCGGCGGCCAGGTGCGCGTGGCGCTCACCCGCAGCGACGACCGCTTCCTCACGCTCGGCGAACGGCCGGCGATTGCGCGGCGGCTGGGCGCGGACCTGTTCATCTCGGTGCATGCCGACAGCGCGCCGGGCTCGGGCGCGCGCGGCGCCACCGTCTATACCCTGTCCGAGGTCGCCTCGGATCGGGTGGCGGCGCGGCTCGCCGCCAAGGAGAATCGCGCGGACATTCTCCACGGCGTCGATCTCGGCAGCCAGTCCAGCGACGTCTCCTCGATCCTGATCGATCTCACCCAGCGCGAGACGATGAACAGCTCGTCGCGCTTCGCCGACCTGCTGCAGCGCGAGCTCACCGGTCAGGGCGTGGAGTTCAAGACCAGCTATCACCGCTTCGCCGGGCTGGCGGTGCTCAAGGCGCCCGACGTGCCCGCGGTGCTGCTGGAAACGGGCTATATGTCGAGCCCCGAGGATCTCGATCGGCTTTTCTCGCGCGGCTATCGGCACGATATCGCGCGCGGCGTCAGCCGGGCGATCGAGGCGCATTTCGCGCGCCGCCTGGGCCATGATGATCTCGCCGCGCGCGAGTGACGCCGCCGCCTGATCGCAAGACCGGTTTCCATCGCCGTGCAAGCTGCTAGACCCCGGCGCGATGGACGATGAGGGCGAGAATGGGGGCCGGATCCGGATTCGGCAGCTGGGCGGCGGGCGGCGCTGGGGCTGGCTGCGCGGCCGCTGGGTGAAGGCGCTGGCGGCGCTGGCGGGGCTGGTGCTGCTCGGCTGGCTGGCGATCTGGCTGGTGTTCGCGCGCGATCTGCCGTCCGCCGACACGCTGCTCAGCTATGAGCCGCCGCTGCCCACCAATATCCGCGATGTCAACGGCAACCCGCTCTACACCTATGCGCGCGAACGCCGGGTGGAGCTTGGCTTCGATGAATTCCCGCCGCTGCTCGTCTCGGCGTTCGTGTCCGCCGAGGACAAGAATTTCTTCTCCCACCACGGCGTCAACCCGCTCACCTTCGCCAATGGCGCGTTCGAATATGTGACCAAGATGGGCTCGGGCGAGCGCGCGCGGGGCGGCTCCACCATCACCCAGCAGGTCGCCAAGAATCTGCTGGTGGGCGACGAATATTCGGTGCGGCGCAAGGTGCGCGAGGCGATCCTCGCCATCCGCATCGAGATGACGCTCACCAAGCCCCAGATCATGGAGCTGTACCTCAACCAGATCTTCCTCGGGCGGAACGCCTATGGCGTGGAAGCGGCGGCGCAGGCCTATTTCGGCAAGGATGTGCGCGGCCTCACCCTGCCCGAAATGGCCTATCTCGCCATCCTGCCCAAGGCGCCGTCCAACTATACGCCCGAACATGATCTCGCCCGGGCGCTGGAGCGGCGCAGCTATGTGCTGCGCGAGATGCGCGCCAACGGCTATATCACCGCCGCGCAGCAGGCCGAGGCCGATGCGGCCCCGCTCGGCACCGTGCCGCGTGCGGCCCCGCGCCAGGATCGCGCGCCCGGCTATTTCACCGAGGAGGTGCGGCGCGAACTGATCGACAAGTTCGGCGAGAATGCCGCGGCCGGCCCGTATAGCGTCTATGCCGGCGGACTATGGGTGCGGACCTCGTTCGATGCCGAAAAGCAGGCGGCGGCGGAACAGGCGCTGCGCGACGGGCTGATGCGCTACGATGCGGGGCGCGGCTGGTCGGGCCCGAGCCGCCATATCGAACCCGGCGAGGGCTGGCAGGGCCGGCTGCTCGCCGCCAATGTCGGCGCGGGCTATGCCGATTGGAAGGCCGCCGTGGTGCTCGCCAAGCAGGGCGGCGCGGCCGAGATCGGCTTCGAGAACGGCACCACCGCCAGCCTGCCGGCCTGGGCGGCGGCGCTGCCCAAGCGCGGCGTCGGCGGCCGCGCCTTCGATTTCCTCAAGCCGGGCGACGTGATCGTGGTCAAGCAGGTGGAGGGCAGCTGGACGCTGCGCTCCCTCCCCGTGATCTCGGGCGGCATGGTGATCGAAAATCCGCACACCGGGCAGATCCTGGCGATGCAGGGTGGATGGGACTTCCGGGGCAACAGCTTCAACCGCGCCACCCAGGCGCTGCGCCAGCCGGGCTCCAGCTTCAAGCCGTTCGTCTACGCCGCCGCGCTGGACAATGGCATGACGCCCGCCTCGATCATCGTCGACGGACCCTTCTGCGTCTATCAGTCGGCCGCGCTCGGCACCAAATGCTTCCGCAACTTCTCGGGCGGCTATGCCGGCCCCAAGACGATGCGCTGGGGCGTGGAACAGTCGCGCAACCTGATGACGGTGCGCGCCGCCGCGCAGACCGGGATGGGCAAGATCGTCGCCCTGGCCAAGCGCGTGGGCATCGGCACCTATCCGCCCGTGCTGGCGATCGCGCTCGGCGCGGGCGAGACGACGGTGCAGCGCATGGTCTCGGGCTTCTCGACGATCGACAATCAGGGCCGCCGCATCCCCGCCACGCTGATCGACTTTGTGCAGGACCGGCGCGGCAAGGTGATCTGGCGCGCCGACGAGCGCCCCTGCGAGCGCTGCAACATGCCCGATTGGGACGGCCAGCCCATGCCGCGGCCCGGCCAGCGCCGCGGCAGCCAGGCGATCGACCCGCTCACCGCCTATCAGGTGCTGCACATATTGGAGGGCGTGGTCCAGCGCGGCACGGCGACGGTGCTGCGCGATCTCAACCGGCCGCTGTTCGGCAAGACGGGCACGACCACGGGGCCCACCAATGTGTGGTTCGTCGGCGGCTCGGCCGATCTCGTGGGCGGGGTCTATATCGGCTATGACAAGCCGCGCCCGCTCGGCGGCTTCGCCCAGGGCGGCACGATCGCCGCGCCGATCTTCAAGCAGTTCGCGGAGAAGGCGATGGCGGACATGCCGGTGGTGCCGTTCGTGGCGCCGCCGGGCATCCGCATGGTGCGGATCGATCGCATCACCGGCCGCCGCGTCTATGGCGGCTGGCCGGGCAGCGATCCCAAGGCGCCGATCATCTGGGAGGCGTTCAAGCCCGAGACCGAGCCGCGCCGCACCATCCAGCGCGGCCCCGTCAGCGCCGGCCCGGCGGCGGCGCCGCCCGCGCCACGCGACAGCGACTTCTTGCAGCGCCAAGGCGGCATCTACTAAAGCGCCCTGTTCTCAGGGCGGCGGTGCCGCCCCACATCCGTGCCCGAGTCCCCGTCCCGGCGGGGCCGGCCCACGAACCTGAAGGTGATACGATGCGCGCCGAAGCGCAGGCCCATGTCGAAACGATCAACGCCGCCCTGGCGCTGGTGCGCCGCTTCCTCGAATGGGAGCGCGCCTTGCGGCGGCTGGACGAGCTCAACGCCCGGGTCGAGGATCCGAGCCTGTGGAACGACGCCAAGGCGGCGCAGGCGCTGATGCGCGAGCGCCGGCGGCTGGACGAGTCGATCGCCGCCGTCCGCGCGATCGAGCGCGACCGCGACGATACGGTCGAGCTGATCGAGATGGCCGAGGCCGAGGGTGATGCCGAGATGGAGCGCGAGGCGCTCGCCAGCCTCGCCCAGCTCGCCGAGCGCGCCGAGGCCGACAAGGTGAAGGCGCTGCTCGCGGGCGAGGCCGATGCCAACAACACCTATATCGAGGTGAATGCGGGCGCCGGCGGCACCGAGAGCCAGGATTGGGCGGAGATGCTGCAGCGCATGTACACGCGCTGGGCCGAGCGCCACGGCATGAAGGTGGATCTGATCGACATCCATTCGGGCGAGCAGGCGGGGATCAAATCGGCCACGCTGATGCTGCGCGGCGAGAACGCCTATGGCTGGGCCAAGACAGAAAGCGGCGTGCACCGGCTGGTGCGGATCAGCCCCTATGACAGTTCGGCCCGGCGCCACACCAGCTTCGCCAGCGTCTGGGTCTATCCCGAGGTCGACGAGGACATCGACATCACGGTCGAGGACAAGGATCTCCGGATCGACACCTATCGCTCGTCCGGCGCGGGCGGCCAGCACATCAACACGACCGATTCGGCGGTGCGCATCACCCATCTGCCCACCGGCATCGTCGTCGCGTGCCAGAACCAGCGCTCGCAGCACAAGAACCGGGCCGAGGCGATGAAGCAGCTCAAGGCGCGGCTCTACGAGCATGAGCTGCGCAAGCGCGAGGAAGAGGCCAACGCCGTCAACGCCGCCAAGACCGATATCGGCTGGGGCCACCAGATCCGGTCCTATGTGCTCCAGCCCTATCAGCTGGTGAAGGATCTGCGCACCGGCGTGACCTCCACCTCGCCCGATTCGGTGCTCGACGGCGCGCTCGACCCGTTCATGGCGGCGGCGCTGTCGCAGCGCGTCACGGGCGAGAAGGTCGAGGTGGAGGATGTCGATTGAGGCGCGCCGCGCTCGGCCTGATGCTGGCGCTGGCGCCGCTCGCCGCCGGTTGCGATAGCAAGCGCGCCAAGGCGGCGGCCGGCGATGCCGGCTTCCCGCCGCCCGCGCGCCCGGTGGCGCGCATCGTCAGCGAGCGCTGGTCCACCGAGGCGGCGCGCGATCGCCTGGGCGAAGCGCGCGCGGTGATGGATCGCGCCGGCATCCGCCGCAACATGACGGTGGCGGATATCGGCGCGGGCGAGGGCTATTACACCGTCCGCCTCGCCGGGCGGGTCGAGCCCAAGGGCCGCGTGCTGGCCGAGGATGTGGAAAGCGCCACGCGCGACCGGCTGGCCGAGCGGGTGGCGCGCGAGCGGCTCGACAATGTGAGCGTCCGGCTCGGCCTGGCCGACGATCCGCGCCTGCCCGCCGCCAGCTTCGATCGCATCCTGATGATCCATATGTATCACGAGATCGCCCAGCCCTTCGCCTTTCTGTGGCGGATGCGCCCGGCGCTGCGCCCGGACGGGCTGGTGGTGGTGGTGGATCCCGATCGCGCGCCCGATCGCCACGGCATGCCGCCCGCCCTGCTGGATTGCGAGTTCCGCGCCGTCGGCTACGAGCGGGTGAGCCGCGCGCTGGTGCCCCAGGCGCAGGGCTATCTCACCCTCTACCGCGCCGTCGGGCCGCGCCCCGCGCCCGAGGCGATCCGCCCCTGCGACGCCGCCGGGCGCGTGCTGTGAGCGCCGCCGACACCGCCGCCGACGATCAATATCTGGCGCTGCTCCGCCAGATCATGGAGCAGGGCGATCGCCGCGTCGATCGTACCGGCGTCGGCACGCGCTCGCTGTTCGGCGCGATGGCGCGCTTCGATCTGAGCGGCGATCGCGTGCCGATCCTCACCACCAAGCGCGTCTCGTGGAAGACGGCGGTGAAGGAGATGCTCTGGTTTCTGAGCGGCGGCACCAATATCCGCGAGCTGATCGCGCAGAATGTGCGGATCTGGACCGACTGGCCGCTCGCCGCCTATCGCCGCGCCACCGGCGAGGCGATCGACCAGGCGCACTTCGAGCGGCGCATCCTCGCCGAGCCCGGCTTCGCCGAGCGCTGGGGCGATCTCGGCCCGGTCTATGGCAAGCAGTGGCGGCGCTGGCTCGGCCCCGACGGGCGCGAGCATGATCAGATCGCCACGGTGGTGGAGCTGCTGCGCACCGCGCCGGCCAGCCGCCGCATCCTCTTCCACGGCTGGAACGTGGCCGAGTTGGGCGGCATGGCGCTGCCGCCCTGTCACATGGTGTATCAATATCATGTCACCAGCGATGGGCGGCTCAACGGGCTGCTCTTCCAGCGCAGCGCCGATCATCTCCTGGGCACGCCCTTCAACTGGACCGGCGCGGCGGTGCTGCTGCGCATGCTCGCCGATCAGGCCGGGCTCCAGCCGGGCACGCTCGTCTGGATGGGCGGCGACGTGCATCTCTATCTCAACCATCTCGATCAGGCCGAGGCGCAGCTCGCCCGCGCCCCCCGGCCCGCGCCCCGGCTGAGGCTGCTGCGCCGGCCGGACAGCATCGATGGCTATCGGATCGAAGATTTCGCGCTCGACGGCTATGATCCCCATCCGGCGATCAAGGCCGAGGTGGCGGTGTAGCGCGCCCGGCGCGGCCGTTCTAAGAGGGCGGCATGACCGGCCCCGAACTTCTGATCGTCGTCGCCCGCGCCGATAATGGCGTGATCGGCCGCGACGGCCGCCTGCCCTGGCACCTGCCCGCCGATCTCCGGCGGTTCAAGGCGCTCACCATGGGCCTGGCGATGGTGATGGGGCGCCGCACCTTCGAAAGCCTGCCGGGCCTGCTGCCGGGCCGCCGCCATATCGTGCTGACGCGGGACCGTGGCTGGCAGGCGGCCGGCGCCGAGCCCGTGCCCGATCTCGCGGCGGCGATCGCGCGGGCCGGCGGCGATCGGGTGGCGATCATCGGCGGCGCCGAAATCTACCGGCTCGCGCTGCCGTACGCGCATCGCGTGGAGCTTACCGAAGTCCATGCCCGGCCCGAGGGCGACACGATGCTGCCGCCGCTGACCGGCTGGCGCGAGGCGGCGCGGATCGATCATCCCGCCGAAGCGGAGCGCCCCGGCTACAGCTTCGTCACGCTGGTGCGCGACGGGGCGGCGCGGTTGGCAACGGGCGACGCTCTGCTATAGGCCGCCCATGGAATGGCTTTCCGGCGACAGCCCGGTGCCCGCGCACTGGCGCGGGGCGGTGGTCGCGCTCGGCAATTTCGACGGCTTCCACCTCGGCCACCAGGCCGTGGTGGGCCGTGCCCTGGCGCGCGCGCGCGCGGAGGGGCTGCCGGCGCTGGTCGTCACCTTCGATCCGCATCCCGCGCGGCTCTTCCGGCCCGATGCGCCGCCCTTCCTGCTTACCAGCATCGCGCAGCGCATGGCGCTGTTCGCCGCCTTCGGCATGGATGGCGCGCTTGCCCTGCCCTTCACCCGCGCGCTCGCGGCCGAGCCGCCCGAGGCCTTTGTCGCCGAGTGGCTGGACGCGCGGATCGGCGCGGCGGCGGTGGTGACGGGCACCGACTTTACCTTCGGCCGCGATCGGGCGGGCACGGTGGCGCATCTCGCCACGCTCGCGGCGGCGCGCGGCATCGCGGCCGAAACCGTGGCGCCGCTCCATGCCGAAGGCGGCATCGCCTCCTCGACGCGGGTCAGGGCGGCGCTGCGCGAGGGCGACATGGCGCTGGCGACGCGGCTGCTCGGCCGCCCCTTCACCATCGCCGGCACGGTGCAGCATGGCGACAAGCTGGGCCGCCAGCTCGGCTATCCCACCGCCAATCTCGATCTCGGCGCCTATGTGCGGCCGGCCTATGGCGTCTATGCGGTGCGTGGCCGGCTGGCCGATGGGCGGGTGCTGGGCGGCGCGGCGAATCTCGGCGTGCGCCCCCAGTTCGATCCGCCCAAGGAATTGCTCGAGCCGCACTTCTTCGATTTCAGCGGCGATCTCTACGGCCAGCCGATCGCGGTGGAGCTGATCGCCCGGCTGCGCGGCGAGGCGCGCTTTCCGACCCTCGATGCGCTGGTGCGCCAGATCGACGCCGATTGCGTCGCCGCCGCCCAACTCCTTGCGGGTTTCGCGCCCGCGCTTTAACCAGCGCGGCTTATGGTCGATCAGCCCGACACCCCGCGCGACTGGCGCGACACCGTCTTCCTCCCGAAGACCGACTTCCCCATGAAGGCGGGCCTTGCCGCCAAGGAACCGGCGATCCTCGCCGCCTGGGAGGCGGAGGATCTCTACGGACAGCTGCGCCGCGCCCGCGCCGGCGCCGAGCGCTTCATCCTCCATGACGGGCCGCCCTACGCCAATGGCGACATCCATATGGGCCACGCCATGAACAAGGTGCTCAAGGACATCATCGTCCGCTCGCAATCCTTGCTCGGCAAAGACGCGCCCTATGTCCCGGGATGGGACTGTCACGGCCTGCCGATCGAGTGGAAGGTCGAGGAACAGTATCGCGCCCGCAAGCTCGACAAGGATCAGGTCGATCCCGTCGCCTTCCGCGCCGAATGCCGCGCCTATGCCGCCAAATGGGTCGACATCCAGCGCGAGCAGTTCAAACGGCTGGGCGTGATGGGCGATTGGGCCGATCCCTATCTCACCATGCGCCACGAGGCCGAGGCCTCGATCGTGCGCGAGCTGCTGCGCTTCGCCGAAACGGGCCAGGTCTATCGCGGCGCCAAGCCGGTGATGTGGTCGCCCGTGGAAAAGACCGCGCTCGCCGAGGCCGAGGTGGAATACGAGGATATCGTCTCCACCCAGATCGACGTCGCCTTCGAGATCACGCGCGCGGGCGATCCGGATCTGATCGGCGCGCATGCCGTGATCTGGACGACGACGCCCTGGACCATCCCCGTCAACCAGGCGCTCGCTTATGGTCCGTCGCTCGATTATCTGCTGATCGAGGTGGAGGGCCGCCGCCTGCTCGTCGCCGAGCCGCTGCTCGAGGCCTTTCTGGGCCGGATCGGCGCCCCCGCGCACCGCATGCTCGCGCTCTACAAGGGCGTGTTGCTGGAAGGCGCCGAGGCGCGCCACCCGATGCACGCGCTGGGCGGCTTCTTCGCCACGCCGCGGCCGCTGCTGGCGGGCGATTTCGTCACCACCGACGCCGGCACCGGGCTCGTCCACATGGCGCCCGACCATGGGGAGGATGATTTCCTGCTGTGCAAGAGCGTCGGCATCGAGCCGGTGTTCGCGGTGGAAGGCGATGGCCGCTACCGCGCGGACTGGGGGTGGCTCGGCGGCCAGGGCTCGGTCATCAATCCCAAGTTCAACGCGCCCGAGGGGCCGATCTGCACAGCGCTGCGCGAGACGGGCGCGCTGCTCGCCGCCTCGGCCGATTTCCGCCACTCCTATCCGCACAGCTGGCGTTCCAAGGCCAAGCTCATCTTCCGCGCGACGCCGCAATGGTTCATCGCCATGGACCGGCCGATCGCCGCGGCGGACGACGCGGCGGACGGGCGCGCCGAGCCCGGCAACGGGGCGACGCTGCGCGGCCTCGCGCTCGACGCGATCGCCGCCACCCGCTTCGTGCCGGAGCGCGGCCGCAACCGCATCGGCGCGATGGTCTCCGGCCGGCCCGACTGGGTGATCAGCCGCCAGCGCGCCTGGGGCGTGCCGATCGCGCTCTATGTCGATGCGCAGGGGCGCTATCTCAACGATCCGGCGGTCAATGCCCGGATCGTCGCGGCGTTCGAGGCGAACGGGGCGGATGCCTGGTACGGCGCCGACCATGCCGCCCTGCTCGGCCCCGATCATGATCCGGCGGCGTGGCAGCCGGTGACGGACATTCTCGATGTCTGGTTCGATTCGGGCTCGACCCACGCCTTCACCATCGAGGCGCGCTATGGCGAGGGCGTGCGCGCCGACCTCTATCTCGAAGGCAGCGACCAGCATCGCGGCTGGTTCCAAAGCTCGCTGCTGGAGAGCTGCGGCACGCGCGGCCAGGCGCCCTACAAGGCGGTGCTGACCCATGGCTTCGCGCTCGACGGCCAGGGCCGCAAAATGTCCAAGTCGATCGGCAATGTCGTCGATCCGCTCAAGATCATCGGCGAGAGCGGCGCGGACATTCTGCGCCTCTGGGTGGCGAGCACCGACTATTTTGAGGATGTGCGCATCGGCAAGGAGATCCTCGCCGGCACCTCGGATGCCTATCGCAAGCTGCGCAACACCTTCCGCTATCTGCTCGGCGCGCTGGACGGGTTCGACGAGGCGGAGCGGGTGACGTTCGACGAGCTGCCGGAGCTGGAGCGCTATGTGCTCCACCTGCTCGCCGAGCTGGACGAGACGCTGCGCCAGGCGACCGGCGATTTCGAGCTTAATCGCTATGCGCGGGCGCTGATCGATTTCGCCAATGCCGATCTCTCGGCCTTCTTCTTCGATATCCGCAAGGACGTGCTCTATTGCGATATCGGCCCGTCCGCGCCGGAGGGGACGCTGGCGCGGCGCGCCTATCGCACGGTGCTCGATACGCTGTTCCACGCGCTGGTGCGCTATGCCGCGCCGATCCTCTGCTTCACCGCCGAGGAGGTGTGGCGCAGCCGCTATCCGGAGGCGGGATCGGTGCATCTGCTGGTCTGGCCGGCGATCGATCCGCGCTGGTCCGATCCGATCCTCGATGCGCAGTGGCAGCAGCTGCGCGCGCTCCGCGCCGCCGTCTCGGCCGAGATCGAGCCGCGCCGCAAGGCCAAGGAGCTGGGCTCCAGCCTCGAGGCGCGGGTCGCGCTGGGCACGGTGCAGCGGCCGCCGGCGACGCCGAGCGCGCTGGCGGAGCTGTTCATCGTCTCCGATGTCCGGCTGGAAGAGACGCTGCACGGCCCGACGGTCATCGTCCACCGCACCGATTTCCACAAATGCGGCCGCTGCTGGCGCCATCTGCCCGACGTGGCCGAGGAGGGCGCGCTGTGCCGCCGCTGCGAGGAGATGGTGCGTGGCTGATCCGGTGCGCGTGCGTCAGACCGGGCTTGCCATCGCCGCCCTGCTCTTCGTCGCCGATCAGGCGGTGAAGGCCTTCGTCATCCACGGGCTGCGCCTGCCCGAGCGGCTGGTGCTGGATCTGCTGCCGATCTTCCGCCTGGCCTGGGTGGAAAATCACGGCATCTCGATGGGCTTCCTCACCGCCGGCAGCGATAGCGAGCGCTGGCTGCTGGTCGCGCTGACCGGCGCCATCGCGGTGGCGGTGCTGTTCTGGCTATGGCGCGAGCGCAACCGGCTGGATGGCGCGGCGCTGGGCCTGGTGCTGGGGGGCGCGCTCGGCAATATCTGCGATCGCGTGCGGCTCGGCTATGTCGCCGACTTCCTCGACCTGCATTTCGGCGATCTCCACCCTTTCCTGGTGTTCAACGTCGCCGATGCCGCTATTACGGTCGGCGTGCTGCTGCTGGTGCTGCGCGCGCTGTTCACGCGCCGGCCCGAACAACCGGCCGCTGCGGAGGATAAGAATGCGTAAGGTGATGGCTGTGACGGGGGCATTGGCTGCGGCGGCGACGCTGGCGGCCTGCGCCAACACCAAGGCGTCGGGCTTCGGCTCGCGCAGCGGTCCCAATGAATTCGCGGTGACGCGCGCACCGCCGCTGACCATGCCGCCCGATTTCTCGCTGCGGCCGCCCAAGCCCGGTGCGCCGCGCCCGCAGGAAGCGAGCCCGTCCGCGCAGGCGCTGGCGGCGATGTTCGGGGGCACCGCCAAGGTGTCGCCCGGCCAGCAGGCATTGATCGACGCGGCCGGCGGCGCGCCCGACAGCGGCGTGCGCTCGGAAGCGGGCAGCCCCGGCACCGATGTGGTCGACAAGGGCGCCACCACCCAGGCGATTCTCGCCGCGCCGGCGGGCTCGCAGGATGCCGCCGCCACCGCGGCCACGCCGCAGCCCGGCACCGCGCCGGCGGCGACGCCGCAGCACTGATCCGCGCGCCAGTGCCGCGTTGACAAGGCCGGGGCGGCGCCGCCCCGGCCTTTTTCATGCCCGCCGACGGTCGGCGGGCGGGCGGATCAGAAGGCGACCGCCACCGCGCCGACAAAGCCGCCCTTGGCGATATCGCGATTATGGCCGCCGCCGTTCGGATAGCTGTAGAGCGTCTTGTCGGTATCGACATAGGCGGCCGAGAAGGTCAGCGCCTTCCAACTGTAAGCCGCCGTCACGCTCCAGTCGGTATAATGCGTGTCGAAGGTGATGTAATTGCGGACGAAGGAATGGCCGAGATGGCCGGTGACGGTGAAGCCCGTATTGGGGATCGCCGCCGAAAGCTCGGCATAGCCATAGGCGCCGGCGGCGCGGGCCTTGGTGGTGGTGGCGAGGCCGTGCTGGCTCCACGAGAAATTGCCGCCGAGCTTGGCGCTGAGCGGGCCGAAGCTGTGCGACACGTTCAGATAGGGCTCGAAAAAGTCGGTATTGGCGCCGCCCGAGCCGGGATAGTAATAATAGAGCAGGCCGCCATCCACCGTGGTGCCGTTGATGGTCTTCTTGTAGCCGCCATAGAGATCGATCTCCTGATCGCCGCCATTGGCGACATAATCGTCGATCGAGCTGCCCCAGGTGCCAATATAGAAGCCCGAGGAATGGGCGACGCCGATCGTGCCCTGCAGGGCGAAGCGGCGGTTGGTCTGCGACAGGCCGCGGAAGCGATAATCGCTGATCAGCGTGGCGCCGCCGGTGATGGTGAAGGGGCTTGCCGGCGCATCCTGCGCGAACAGCGGCGCGGACGCGGCGCCGATCAGACCGGCGAGCAGAAGGTGACGGAGCTTGGGCATGGATGGATCCCCCGAGTGGACGACAATGGCTTCCATCCTGCGTTCCGCGCTGCCCCGGCTCTCATGCACGCACGGGCGGGGCTGGCGACGGACAGCCCCTTCCTATCGCGTGTGCTGCGATAGCGAAAGCAACAATCCGGACACGGACCAGAAACAGTCTGGCTGTTGCGTCACAGGCACAGAGGACGACACACCCTGTCGCTCAGCCGCGCGCGGCGCGGAAGCGGGCGAGCCCCGCCTCGAGATCCTTGATCAGATCCTCGACGCTTTCCAGGCCGATATGGAGCCGCATCACCGGGCCCTCGGCCTGCCAGCGCGTCGCGCTGCGGAGCGCCGCGGGATCCACCGGCAAAGCGAGGCTCTCATAGCCGCCCCAGGAAAAGCCGATGCCGAAATGCCGCAGGCCATCGATCAGCGCCGCCCGCGCCGCCGCGTCGCCGCCGGCCAGAACGACGCTGAACAGGCCGGACGCGCCGGTGAAGTCGCGCTGCCACAGGGCATGGCCGGGGCAATCGGGCAGCGCCGGGTGCAGCACCCGCGCCACCTCGGGCCGCGCCGCCAGCCAACGCGCCACCGCAAGGCCGCTCGCCTGATGCTGGCGCAGCCGCACCCCCATGGTGCGCAGCCCGCGCAGCCCGAGCGCGGCGTCGTCCGGTCCGACATGCTGGCCGAAGCGCTGCGCCGTCTGCCGCAGCGCGGCGTAATGGCCGGGCGCCGCCGTCACCGCGCCGAGCATCGCGTCCGAATGGCCGACCACATATTTGGTGCAGGCGAGGATCGAGAGATCCACGCCCAGCGCGAGCGCGGGCAGGAAGAGCGGCGTCGCCCAGGTATTGTCGAGCAGCGTCACCGCGCCCGCCGCGCGCGCGGCGGCGACGATGGCGGGGATATCCTGCACCTCGAAGGTCAGGCTGCCCGGGCTTTCCAGAAACACCGCGCGCGTCTGCGGGCCGAGCAGCGCGGCGATGTCGCCGCCCAGCAGCGGATCGTAGAAGCGCGTGCTGATCCCCATCGGCGCCAGCACCTGGCGGCAAAAGGCGCGGGTCGGCTCATAGACGCTGTCGACCATCAGCAGCTCGTCGCCGGGCTTGAGCACGCTCAGCAGCGCCACCGCGATCGCCGCGACGCCGGAGGGAAAGAGCATCGTTCCTTCCGCGCCCGGCTCGAGGCCGGTGAGCGCATCGGCCAGCGCCCATTGCGTGGGCGTGCCGCGCCGGCCGTAGAACAGGCCGCCATCGGCATTGTGCCGGCAGGCATCGGCCAGCGCGGCGCAGCTGTCGAACAAGATGGTGGAGGCGCGCCATACCGGCGGATTGACGACGCCTTGCGTCCATTCCGGGCGCCGCCCGCCTTCCACCAGCCGCGTGTCGGGCCGCTCGCCGCTCATGCCGCGTCGACCTGCTTGGGCGTGTCGGCCAGACTACCCCATTCGCTCCAGGAGCCATCGTAGAGCGCCTGGCCCGCCCCGCCGCCCAGGAGATGGGCCGCGAACATCAGCCCGGCGGCGGTGATGCCCGAGCCGCAGGTGAAGATCGCCGGCGCGCGCGGATCGACCCCGGCGGCGGCGAAGGCGGCCGCAAGCGCCTCCGGAGCGTGCCACCGGCCATCGGCGGCGAAGAGCTGGCCATAGGGCAGGTTGACCGCGCCGGGCATATGGCCGGGGGCGACGCCAGGCCGGGGATCGGCCTCCGCGCCCGAGAAGCGCGGCCGGCCGCGCGCATCGACGATCGGCCGATCGCCCGCGGCCTGGGCGGCACGCATCGCCTCGAGCGACACGAGCAGCGCCGCGTCGCGCGCGGTGAAATCGGTCTCGTCCGGGCTGATCGCGCGATCGGGCGAGGCACCGGTGGCGAGCGGCCGGCCGGCGGCGCGCCACGCCGCCAGCCCGCCATCCAGCAGCGCCACGCGGGTGGCGCCGTACAGCCGCAACAGCCACCAGGCGCGCGCGGACGTGTGGTGCGGCGAATCATCGTAGAGCAGGATCGGCGCCGTGCGGCGCACCCCCAAGGCCGCCATCCGCGCGCGGAACGTCGCCAGCGGCGGCACCGTCGCGGGCAGGCTGCTGGCAGGGTCGACGAGGCTGGCGAGATCGAGAAAGCGCGCGCCCGCGATATGGCCGGCGCGATATTCGGCGGCGGCGTCGCGCTCGGGCTCGAAGGGCAGATAGGTCGCGTCGAGGATGACGAGATCGGCCGGGGCCTCGCGGGTGAGCCACTCGATCGAGACGAGGTCGTCCATTGCCTGCTCCTTGCTGCGCGCGTCCCGCATAGGCGCGGCCGCTTGCGCGCCGCAAGCCGTCCGCCTACATCGCGCCCGATCCGGCGCGCGCTCGGCGCCGCCTTTTCAGGACAGGCGCATGCCCCTCACCCATCTTGGCCAGAGCAGCGGCCTGCCCGCGCGCCCCGAAGAGGCCGTGCTCGACTATGTGCCCAATCCCCGCGCCGGCCGCCTTTATCTGGTGCGCTTCGTGGCGCCCGAATTCACCTCGCTCTGCCCCGTCACCGGCCAGCCCGATTTCGCGCATCTGGTGATCGATTACGCCCCCGGCGAGACGATCGTGGAGTCCAAGTCGCTCAAGCTGTTCCTCGGCAGCTTCCGCAATCATGCGGCGTTCCACGAGGATTGCACCGTCGGCATCGGCGAACGGCTGGTGGCGGAGATGGCGCCGCGCTGGCTGCGCATCGGCGGCTATTGGTATCCGCGCGGCGGCATCCCGATCGATGTCTTCTGGCAGACGGGCGCCGCGCCCGAAGGGCTGTGGGTGCCCGACCAGGGCGTGCCCGGCTATCGCGGCCGGGGCTGAGCCCGGCCGCGCCGCCGCTCACAGCAATTTGATCTCGCGCAGCCGCTGCATGAGATAGTCATGCGCGGTGATCGGCTCGGGGTAGCGGTTGGGATGCGCGGCATCGATGCAGCCGGGCAGCGTCTCGATCCGATAATCCGGCCGGAAGTGCAGGAAGAAGGGCATGGAGTAGCGCGCCACGCCGCGCCGCGCCGATGCTGGATTGGCGACGCGGTGCGTGGTCGAGCGCAGCCGGTTGTTGGTCAGCCGCTGCAACATATCGCCGATATTGACCGCCAGCTCGCCTTCGCCGGGCGTCACCGACAGCCATTGCCCATCCTGGTCGAGGATCTCCAGCCCCGCCTCCTCGGCGCCGAGCAACAGGGTGATGGTGTTGATATCCTCGTGCGCGCCCGCGCGGATCGAGGGGCCGTCGCCGGTCACCGGCGGATAGTGGAGCAGCCGCAGCACGCTGTTGCCGTCCGCCACGGGATCGACGAAAAAGTCCCGGTCGAGGCCGAGATGCAGCGCGATGGCGGCGAGGATGCGCGCGCCGGTGGCGTCGAAGGCGGCGAACAGCTCCAGGAACGTCTCGCGGAAATCCTCGGGCGCCTCGGGCCAGATATTGGGCGCCATCAGGCCGGCATAGCGATGGCCTTCGGGCAGCTCGCGGCCGACATGCCAGAATTCCTTGAGGTCCACGGCCTGCGCGCCCTTGGCCGTCTCGATGCCGAAGGGGGTATAGCCGCGCGCGCCGCCGGTGCCGGGCCGGTGATAGCGGCGCTTCACCGCGTCCGGCAGCGCGAACAGCGCCCGGCTCGCCGCCTCGGCGCGCGCGATCAGCGCGGGCGACAGGCCATGATCCGAAACCACCGCGAAGCCATAGCGCTCGAACGAGTCGCCGAGGCGCGCCGCGAAGCTCTCGATCGGCGCCGCCAGCGACACCGAAGCCACCGCCGCCGGGCGAACATCTGCATGCATGTCAGTCATGCCCGCTGGATAGGCCTCTCGCGCGCGGGAAGGAAGCGGGCTTGGCGAATGCCCCTTGCGGCGGCGCCGGCCTGCTATAGGTTATCCACATGGCTGCTGTACGCGCCTCACGAGTCCCTGGCGAGCGGTGGTCCGGCTGATGCTGGGGCGCGGGCGCCGGGTCGCGGCAGAGCCGATCGATCCCGATTTGCTGGTGCGCGCCTATTCGGTCGGCGTCTTCCCGATGGCCGACAGCCGCGAGGCGCCCGACATTTTCTGGGTCGAGCCCAAGAAGCGCGGCGTTCTGCCGCTGGATCGCTTCCATCTCTCGCGCTCGCTGGCCAAGCTGCTGCGATCGGAGCGCTTCTCCGTCACCGCCGACCGTGCCTTCGGCGCCGTGGTGGCGGCCTGCGCCGAAGCCACCGCCGATCGCCCCGAAACCTGGATCAACCGCCAGATCGAGGATGCCTATGGCACGCTCCATCGGCGCGGCTATGCCCATTCGATCGAGGTGTGGGAGGGATCGGCGCTGGTCGGCGGCCTCTATGGCGTGGCGCTGGGGCGCGCCTTTTTCGGCGAAAGCATGTTCAGCCGCGCGCCCAACGCCTCCAAGCTGGCGATGGCGCACCTCGTCGCGCGGCTGCGCCATGGCGGCTTCACCCTGCTCGATTGCCAGTTCATCACCGATCACCTCGCCTCGCTGGGCGCGGTGGAGATCAGCCGCTCCGACTATCGGGCGCTGTTGGACGATGCGCTGTCGGGCACGGCGGCGGCGCCCTCGGGCGCGGTGGCCGGCGCCTCGCCCTCGGGCGATTTCTTCGCGGCGGACGCGGCGCGCGGCGCGCCGGCCGACACCGCATTGGCCAGCACCGTGTCCGGGCCGACATCCGGATGGGTCATCGCGCAGCTCTTGGGCCAGACATCGTAGATCGGGTCCTCGACCGTGTTGAGCGAGGGCGATTCCTTGTAGAGCCAGCCGGAGAAGACGCGCCGCCACCGCCCGTCGCGCGCGCGCGTGTCGAGCTGCACAAAGGCCCCGGTGAGCGGCTCGGCCTCCCACGGCCCCGTCGTCTCGCACGCCCGCAGCCGCACCACGACATCGCCGACGCGCACCGCCTGGCCCGGGCGGAGATGGAGATCCCGCGCCACGCCGTTGCGCTTGTTGAGCAGGCCCAGCACGGCGTCGCGCTCCGCCATGGGCGTTTCCGGCCGGCGATCGGGCGCGCCCGCGCCTTCGGCCGGCGGCGCGCTGGCGGCGGGGCGATGGCGCGGGGGCGCGGCGGACGGCGCGGCATCGGCCGCATCGCCGGCGCCCTGCTCGGCCAGCGGCAGCGCGGGCCGCTCGTCCGGCACGGTTTGCAGCGCGGCGACGCCGCCCAGCGCGATCAGGCCCGCGCCGGCCAGCAGCGCGGCCGCCAGCGCGCCGCGCGTCACGGCGTGGGGCTGGTGGTCGCGTCGGCCTTGGCGGGGGCGCCCGCCGCGCCGGCGCTGCCGCCGCTGCTGCTGCTGCTGCCGCCGGACTTGTTGACGAACTGGCCGATCAGGCTGGTGAGATCCAGCGACCCTTGCGTATCGATGATGGTATCGCCGCTCTTCAGCGGGGTGGTATCGCCGCCCGGGATCAGCGCGATATAGCTGCCGCCGAGAATGCCCTGCGAGGTGATGGCGGCGCTGCTGTCGGCCGGGATCCGCGTCTTGGGATCGAGCGCCAGCGTGATGTTCGCCATATAGCTTTTGGGATCGAGCGACTGGGCGACGACCGCGCCGACCTTCATGCCCGCAACGCGGACGTCGGTGCCGATGCCGATGCCGCTGGCATTCTGGAATTGCGCGGTGACGGTGATGCCGCCGCGCGCCGTGCCGCCGCCCGTGCGCTGCCACGCATAGATGACGAACCAGATGGCGACGATCACGACGACGAGACCGATCACGGCCTCGGCGCCATGCTCCTTGAGCGCGGATTTCATGCCGCGTCGGGGCTCCAGGCCTCATAGTCGCCGGTGGCGGCGGCGCGCTTGCCGCCCGCCTCCAGCGCGCCGGCGGGACGATAGGCGCGGTTGGTGCCGGTGACGTTCATGTCATAGGGCTTTTGCCAGGGACGGGCGGGCGGCAGCACGGCATCCGGCACGTCCGCCAGCTGGCCGTGGAGCCAGGCATGCCATTCCGGCGGCACCACGCTGGCATCGTTGGAGCCGGCATAGATGACCCAGCGGCGCGGCTTGCCATAGACATCGACGCCGCCCTGATAATAGGCGTTGCCCGCCGGATCCTTGCCGACGGACTTGCCGTGCCGCTTGGTGAAACGGCGGGTGCCGAAGGTGGCGCCGTTCCACCAGGTGAAGATGCTGGCCAGAAATCCCATGGTCTGCGCTTAGCGTGGCGCCGAAGCGGCGGCAAGGGGCGGCCGACGAGTCGCGCCCGCCCCGCCTGTCTCAATCGAGCAGGATCTGCACCGCCAGCGGCCCTTTCGGCCCGGCGGCGATGCGCGCGGTGAGCGCCTGCTCGGGCTGGAGATCGGCCAGGCCGGCGCGCCGCACCGTTTCCATGTGCACGAAAATATCGGCGCAATCATTTTCGCGCATCAGAAAGCCATAGCCTTTGAGCCGGTTGAACCACTTCACCCGGACCTTCTCGGGCTCGCCGGCCGCCTCGAGCAGCGGCAGCGGATCGACATGGCTGGAGGCGCGGCGCACCGCGGCTTCGAGATCGGGGCCGGTGGCGGTGGAGAGATCGAAGCTCAGCACCTCGCGCGCCTGGAGGCCGCGATCGCGTCGCACCGCCATGCAGCTGGCGCGCGCGCCCTCGGGCAGGCTGCGGCGGTTGTGCGGACGCAGCACCGAGAAGTGGATCAGCACATCGCCCTGGCCATGATCGTCGACCAGGAAACCGAAGCCCCGCGTGGCATCGAACCACTTGACCGCGCCGGTGACGGCGACGGCCTCCTCCCCATCCTCGAGCGGCACCAGGCCATCGGCGGCGTCGGCCGCGGCATCGATCCCGGACTCCTCGGCCCCTGACGCCACGCTTTTGGCCAGCCCCGTTCCGGGCAGGGCCGCGGCGATGCGACCAAAGCCATCCCCATGGCTCCGATCCTCGCGCGCCTGCACATTACTCTGCATCCCCCATTCCCCCACAGGGTGTCCGAGGATGAATGCTACGCGAATCGTCGGCAAACCGAACATTCCGTGAAAGTGCGGAGGTTCAGTTTTCGTCTCGTTGCGGTACAGTTCCGGGATGCGACTCCATGATCGCGCGCACATGATCGGGCGCATGGCCCGCGCGCAGCATCGCCGCCACCCCGCGCCGCCGCGCCGCCGGATCGACCGGGCCGGGCGCGAAGGGCCCGAGCCGGCGCCGCTCGGCATAGCGCAGCGCCGTCTCCCAGGCGTGGCGCCGCGCCTCTTCCAGCGCCTCGGCGCGGTCCTCGCCGGCGATGCCGAGCCCGTCCAGCGCGACGCCGAGCCGCCGCGCGCCGAGGCCGCGCCGCGCCAGCGCGCGGCCCCGCGCCGCCGCCAGCGCGGCATCGTCGACATAGCCGAGCCCCGCCAGCCGCGCGGCGAGCGCGTGCGGATCGGGCGGCGTGGCCCCCTCCCAGCCGCGCTCGGCGATCTTGCGCGCAAGATAACGTTCCAGCTTGACGCGGCTGGTGGCATAGCGGCCGACATAGGCGAGCGCGAGCCGCTCCAGCGTGGCGGCGGTGAGCGGTTCGGGCGCTTTTTTCGGGCGGAAGGCGGTCACGCGCCACGTTTGTGCCACAGTCGGGCCGGAATTAGAACGTTCGCATATCGCTAACGATAGCCAGTTGGATCATGCGCCGTGTGCGTCTATCACGCCCGGTCGAATTAGTTTGAGGAGATGCCGTCGGTGCGCCACGAGGTTGAGAGCACTGCCAGCACCACGAATCGCGTTGCCAAGGCCGAAACCGCTTTGTCGCCCACGCCGACGCAGGACAGGCTGCCCAAGCGGCTGGGTGATTTCGCCACGCTGGGCGAAGCGCTCGATTATGCCGCCGAAGGCGTGCGCGGGCTCAATTTCCACGATGCGCGCGGCACGCTGGTGCGCGCCTATCCCTATGCCGAGCTGCGCGCCGATGCGCTGGCCCATGCGCACCGGCTGATCGCGGCGGGCATCCGCGGCGGCGATCGCGTCGCGCTGGTCGCGGAGACGGGGCCGGATTTCGCGGCGCTCTTCTTCGGCGCCATCTATGCCGGCGCCTGGCCCGTGCCGCTGCCGCTGCCGACCAGCTTCGGCGGCCGCGAATCCTATATCGACCAGCTTTCGGTGCAGCTCGCCAGCGCCGATCCCAAGCTGCTGCTCTATCCGCTCGAGCTCGCCTCGATGGCGGGCGCGGCGGCGGCGGCGGGGGGCGTGGCCGGCGAGGATTATGAGGCGTTCGTCACGCGGCCGGCGCCGGTGGGCCCGCTGCCCCAGGCGCGGCCCGACGACATCGCCTATCTGCAATATTCCAGCGGATCGACGCGCTTTCCGCATGGCGTGGCGATCACCCATCGCGCGCTGCTCGACAATCTCGCCGCGCACGGCCACGGCATGAACGTGGCCAATGACGATCGCTGCGTCTCCTGGCTGCCCTGGTATCACGACATGGGGCTGGTCGGCTGCTTCCTCTCGCCGGTCGCCAACCAAGTCTCGACCGACTATCTCAAAACCGAGGATTTCGCGCGGCGCCCGCTGGCCTGGCTGGATCTCATCACCCGCAACCAGGGCAACACCCTCTCCTATTCGCCGACCTTCGGCTACGATATCTGCGCGCGCCGGATCGGCTCGCAATCCGATGTCGCCGGGCGGTTCGATCTGTCGCGCTGGCGGCTCGCGGGCAATGGCGCGGACATGATCCGCCCCGACGTGATGCAGGCCTTTGTCGATGCCTTCGCGCCCGCCGGCTTCCGCGCCGAGGCCTTCACCCCCAGCTACGGCCTCGCCGAGGCGACGCTGGCGGTCTCGATCATGCCGCCGGGCGAGGGCATCGTCGTCGAGCTGGTCGAGGAGACGCAGCTGTCGGGCGGCGACATCGCCGCGCACCGGCCGCAGCGCTACCGCGCCATCGTCAATTGCGGCAAGCCGGTGCGCGGGATGCGCATCGAGATCCGCGAGGAGGACGGCACGCCGCTCCCGGAAAAGGCGATCGGCAAGGTCTGGTGCGCGGGCGGCTCGCTGATGACGGGCTATTTCCGCGACGCCGCCGCCACCGAGGCGTGCCTCGTCGATGGCTGGCTCGATACCGGCGACATGGGCTATCTGTCGGACGGCTACATCTATATCGTCGGCCGCGCCAAGGACATGATCATCATCAACGGGCGCAATCACTGGCCGCAGGACATTGAATGGGCGGTGGAGCAGCTGCCGGGCTTCAAGGCCGGGGACATCGCGGCCTTCGCCATCACCACGCCGGGCGGCGAGGAGACGCCGGCGGTGCTGGTGCAGTGCCGCACCTCCGACACCGCCGAGCGCGCGCGGCTGCGCGAACTGATCCGCGAAAAAGTGCGCGCGATCACCGGCATGAACTGCGTGGTGGAGCTGGTGCCCCCGCGCACCCTGCCGCGCACCAGCTCGGGCAAGCTCAGCCGGGCCAAGGCGCGCAGCCTCTATCTGTCGGGCGAAATCCAGCCTTACGACATCGCCGCTTGATCGCGGCGGCGCCGCTGCTGGCCCTGGGGTTGGCGGCGGCGGCGCCCGCCGATACCGCCGCCGACCGCGCGCTGACGGCGCGCGAGGCGCGCTTCCGCTTTCCCGCGCCGGCACGGCTGGCGCCCGCGCTGGCCGCGATCGGCCGCGCCGCGCGCTGCCCCGCGCCGCCCCGGCCGATCGCGGCGTGGCCGGCGGCGGGCGATCCCGGCCTCCTCGCCGCGATCCTGACGCAGGGCGCGCGCGGCGGCTGGGTGGTGGTGGCGGGGGGCTGCGGCCCGCTTCTCCAGCTCCGCCTGATCGCACGAAGCGACGGCGGGCTCGATCTCGCCCCCTTTGCGCGCGGCGCGGGCCTCGCCTGGCCGAGCCTGGTGGCCGAGGCGCTGCCGATGGCGCGCGCCGCCGCCGCCACGCTGCTGCCGCACGGCTGCCCGGACGCGCGCCGCACCGACGGCCATATCGTCGCGATCGATCCGGGGCTGGCGCCGCGCCGCCACGGCATCCGCGCCACCGGCGGCTGGCGCGAGGCCTGGCGGCTCGAGGGCTGCGGCGGCGCGGCCAGCATTCCGCTGGATTTCGTGGCGCTTGGGCGCGGGCAGGCGCGGGTGCACCTGGCCTATGCCGATGCCCGGCGCCTGCCCTTAGGCGGCGGCGCCGCGGGGTCCCCCGCGGCCGACGCTTACGGCCCGGTAAGATATGGCCGCTAGGCTCCCAGCCGTGTCCGACCAACCCTCCCTCCGCGATGCCACGTCCTGGGCTTCGATCCTCGGGCTCCCCGGGGCGGGCGCGCGCCCGGACAGGAGCCTTGCCGAGGCGCGAGCGCGCGTGGCGGAGGGCCGGCGGCCGCTCTGGCTGCTGGGCCATGGGCTCGCAGCACTGGGCGTGGTGGCCGCACGCCTGGGCACGGCATCGGGTCCGCTGCTGCTGGGCTGGGCCGCGCTGGTGGCGCTGACCGCCATTCTGCTGGCGAGCGCCCGCGCGCGCCGCCCCCGCCGCATGCCCGAGCTGGGCCGCGACGGCGGCACGCTGGGCGGGCTGATGCTCGGGCTGCTCTGGGCCTATGGCCTGGCACTGTTCGCGGGGCGCGATGCCGCCGCCGCGCCGGTGCTGATGCTCGCGGGCGCGGTGATGGCCGGCACCGCCCTGGTCGCCGCCGCCAATCCATTGGCCGGCCTCGCCTTTCTTCTGCTCGCCGGGGCCGGGGGCATGGCCGCCGCGCTCCTCGACGGCGGGCTGTTGCTGGCCGCCGCGCAGCTTCTTTTCACCTTCGCCTGCGCCGCGACGCTGATGGCGACCGCCCGCACGCTGGTGCGGCGCCTCCTCGCCGAGCAGACCCTCGACGAAAAGGATCAGACGATCAGCCTGTTGCTGCGCGAGTTCGAGGAATCGGGCTCGGACTGGCTGTGGCGCACCGACGAGGCGCGCCGGCTGATCGCGGTGGGGCCGCGGCTGGCGGCGCGCTTCGGCCGCGCGCCCGAGCTTCTGGAGGGCCAGTCGCTGGTCGAGCTGCTCGCGGGCGAGGGATGGGCCGAGGGCCGGGTGGCGCCGGCGGTGCGCGAATTCGCGGACCGGCTGCTCCACCGCGAGGCGTTCCGCGATCTGATCCTGCCCGTCACCATCGCCGGGGAAAAGCGCTGGTGGAGCCTTTCCGCCGCCCCTCGGCGCGATTCCCGCGGCACGCTGATCGGCTTCTGGGGTGTCGGCTCGGACGTGACCGAGCGGCACCGCTCGGCCGAGCGGATGGACCGCATGGCCCGGTTCGACGCGCTCACCAGCCTCGCCAACCGCGCCCATGTGATCGAGGCGCTGGGCGAGGCACTGCGGGTCGGCCATCAGAATGGCCGGCGCTCCACGCTGATGCTGATCGATCTCGATCGCTTCAAGCAGATCAACGACACGCTGGGCCATCCGATCGGCGACCGGCTGCTGATCGAGGTGGCCGAGCGGCTGCGCCGGCTGGCGTCGGACGAGGATGTGTGCGGGCGGCTGGGCGGCGACGAATTCGCCGTGGTGGTGCCCGACGCGAGCGATCGCGACCGGGTGGAGGCGCTGGCCGAGACCATCGTCACCACCCTCTCCGCCCCCTATGACATTGACGGCCACCGGCTGCATATCGGCGCCAGCGTCGGCTCGGCCACCGCGCCGCGCGACGGCCGCACGGTCGAGACCCTGCTGCGCAACGCCGATCTCGCTCTGTATCGCGCCAAGGATGACGGGCGCGGCGTGCATCGCCGCTACGAGCCCCAGCTCCACGCCGCCGCCGAGAATCGCCGCCGGATCGAGGCCGGGCTGCGCGAGGCGATCGAGCGGGGCGAGCTGCGGCTCGCCTATCAGCCGATCGTCGAGGCCGACAGCGGCGAGCTGGCGGGGTTCGAGGCGCTGCTGCGCTGGAGCCATCCCGAGCTCGGGCCGATCTCGCCCGATGTCTTCATCCCCATCGCCGAGGAGGCGCGGCTGATCGGCCGGATCGGCGACTGGGTGATGCACAGCGCCGCGCGCGAGGCGGCGAGCTGGCCCGCGCCGATCCGCATCTCGGTGAACATGGCGGCGGCGCAGCTCAAGGATCCCCAGCTCACCGCCACCATCATCGCCGCCCTGTCGCATTCCGGCCTCGCGCCCGACCGGCTCGAGCTGGAGGTGGCGGAGGATGTGGTGATGCGCGGCGGCGCGGCGATGGCGGCGGTGATCGATCGCATCCGCTCGCTGGGGGTCCGCCTCGTCCTGGCCGATTTCGGCACCGGCCAGCAGAGCAGCATTTTGCGCAAGGGCCGCTTCTCCAGCCTCAAGATCGATCGCAGCTTCGTGCGCGGCGTGAGCATCGGCTCGCCCGAGAGCGTCGCGATGGTGCGCGCCATCGTCACCCTGGCGAAGTCGCTCGGCATGGCGACGGTCGCCGAGGGGGCGGAGACGCGCGCCGATTACGACCGGATGCAGGATCTGGGCTGCCGGCGCATCCAGGGCTGGCAGGTGGGGCAGCCGCTCAGCGCGGAGAGCGCGCGGCGCATGGCGCAGATCAGCGGATCGGCGCAGGCGGTCGCCTGATCGGCGGCCGGCGCGGGCCGGCGCGAGAGCGCTTGCCTACCGCGCCGGGCCCCGCTATGCACGCCTCCGCTCCCGACCCGGAGGAGTGTAGCTCAGTTGGTAGAGCATCGGTCTCCAAAACCGAGGGCCGGGGGTTCGAGTCCCTCCACTCCTGCCACCTTCGCGGTGGCGGGCCGGGGCGGAAGCAGAGAGGTTTGAGGTCGGGGCGCCGCCCAAAGGCGGGAGGTGCCTGCGGCCTCGATTGGCGTTGGATTGGACGGACAAGTGGCGGCACGGTCGACGGAAGAGCAGGGCCTCGGCGGCGCGGTGCGCGCCATCCCCGAGTTCGTCAATCAGGTGAAGGCCGAGACGGCGCGCGTCGCCTGGCCCACCCGGCGCGAGACGCTGACGACCGCGGTGATGGTGGTGGTGATGACGACCATCCTCGCGCTCTTCTTCTTCGGCGTCGACCAGGTCTTCAATCTCATCGTCAAATATCTGCTCTCGCTGATCGGCTGATTCGGCTGATCGACGGGGCGGACACGACCACGAGGATATCGCATACCCATGTCGCGCTGGTACATCATTCACGCCTATTCCGGCTTCGAGAACAAGGTGAAGGAAGCCATTCTCGCGGATGCGTCGCGGCTTGGTCTCGAGCAGCTGGTCGAGGCGATCGAGGTGCCGACCGAGAAGGTCACCGAGGTCCGCCGCGGCAAGAAGGTGACGAGCGACCGTAAATTCTTCCCCGGCTATGTGCTGGCCAAGCTGAGCATGAACGACGATGTCTATCACCTGGTGCGCAACACGCCCAAGGTGACGGGCTTCCTCGGCGCCAGCGGCAAGCCGCAGCCGATCAGCGAGGCGGAGGCCGCGCGCATCCTCAACACCAAGGAGGAGGCCGCCGTCGCCGCGCCCAAGACCAAGGTGAAGGTGGATTTCGACATCGGCGATCAGGTGAAGGTGCTGGACGGCCCCTTCGCCTCGTTCAACGGCCTGGTCGAGGAGCTGGATTTCGATCGCTCCCGGGTCAAGGTGGCGGTGTCGATCTTCGGCCGCGCCACCCCGGTCGAGCTGGAGTTCGAGCAGGTCGAGCGGGTCAAATAATCCATGGCGCCGCTCCGGCCTTACAGGGCCGGGGATACGGGGCGGAGCGAGCCGCCAGCCCCGGGATCGGCGCCATCAGGGCTCATCGTGCGCGGGAGGCCTTCGGGCCGCCACTACCGCTAAGCCATTAGGAGGATCAAATGGCGAAGAAGATTACCGGTTACATCAAGCTGCAGGTCGCCGCCGGCGCCGCCAACCCGTCGCCGCCAATCGGCCCGGCGCTGGGTCAGCGCGGCGTCAACATCATGGAATTCTGCAAGGCGTTCAACGCCGCCACCACCGAGCTGGAAAAGGGCATGCCGATCCCGACGGTGATCACCGTCTATGCGGATCGCAGCTTCTCCTTCATCACTAAGACGCCGCCCGCCAGCTTCCTGATCAAGAAGGCGGCCGGGCTCAAGTCGGGCTCGAAGGAGCCGGGCAAGACCAGCGCGGGCACCATCAAGCGCTCGCAGCTGGCCGAGATCGCGCAGATGAAGATGAAGGATCTCAACGCGAACGACATCGAGTCGGCGACGCGGACGATCGAAGGCTCGGCCCGCGCGATGGGCCTCGAAGTGGTGGAGGGCTGATCCATGGCCAAGCTGACCAAGAAGGCCAAGGCGATGGCGAGCGCCGTCGACGCGACCAAGCTGCACGGCATCGACGAGGCGATCGGCCTGGCCAAGAGCCACGCCACCTCGAAGTTCGACGAGACGATCGAGGTCGCCGTCAATCTCGGCGTCGATCCCCGCCATGCGGACCAGATGGTGCGCGGCGTCGTCACCCTGCCCAAGGGCACCGGCAAGACGGTGCGCGTCGGCGTGTTCGCGCGCGGCGCCAAGGCCGATGAGGCGCGCGCCGCCGGCGCGGACGTGGTGGGCGCCGAGGATCTGCTCGAGACCGTCCAGGGCGGCAGCATCGAGTTCGATCGCTGCATCGCCACCCCGGACATGATGGGCCTGGTCGGCCGGCTCGGTAAGGTGCTCGGCCCCAAGGGCCTGATGCCGAACCCGAAGCTCGGCACGGTGACGATGAACGTGGCCGAGGCGGTGAAGGCCGCCAAGGGTGGCCAGGTGGAATATCGCGTCGAGAAGGCGGGCATCATCCACAGCGGCATCGGCAAGGCCAGCTTCCCGGCCGAGGATCTGCGCGCCAATTTCGACGCGCTGCTGGATGCGCTGGTGCGCGCCAAGCCCTCGGGCGCCAAGGGCAAGTACGTCAAGAAGATCGCCATCTCCTCGACGATGGGCCCGGGCGTGAAGGTGGACACCGCCGAACTCGGCGCCTGATCATCGCCCGTCGCCCTTTCGGGGGTGACGGGACCGCTGTTCGGGGCTATAGGCCCCAACCGACTCGGCCCGTCCCCTTTCGGGGGCGGGCCGTGGACCGTCCGAGACTGCAGCTGGGGCATCGGCCCCTTAATTCGGCTGCATAGGCGGGGACATGTTTTGCCGGGCCAGTCAGTGCGATGGCGCCCGGGTCTGCCGTGCAGAAGCTGCGCGCGCCGATGACAATCCCCCCGGACGGGTCACGGGCCGGCGTACCGGACCGTGGCTCAATGCGCCGGCGGCATGTGGCCGCCGGTACCGTGAGTGGAGATTGGCATGGATCGAGCTCAGAAGTCCGAGCTGGTCGCCGAACTGAACCGTACCTTCTCCGAGAGCGGCGTGGTGGTCATCACCCGCAATCTCGGGCTCACCGTCGCGCAGTCCACTGCGCTTCGGGCGAAGATGCGCGAAGCCGGCGCCAGCTACAAGGTTGCCAAGAACCGCCTCGCCCGCATCGCCGCCGAGGGCACGTCCTATGCCGCGATCAGCGATCTGCTGACCGGCCCGACCGCGCTCTCGACCTCCGCCGATCCGGTGGCGGCCGCCAAGGCCGTCGTCGATTTCGCGAAGACCAACGACAAGTTGGAAATCGTCGGCGGCGCGATGGGGGATACCGTCCTCGACGTGAACGGCGTGAAGGCGCTTGCCGAACTGCCGTCGCTCGACGAGCTGCGCGCCAAGATCGTGGGCCTCGTGCAGGCCCCCGCGACCAAGGTGGTGCAGATCGTTCAGGCGCCCGCCGGGCAGCTTGCCCGCGTGTTCGCCGCCTACGCGAAGAAGGACGAGGCGGCCTAAGGCCACCCCGCTACCCTGTACTGAAGACCCTTTGGGGCGCGCGCGCCCCACGCATGGAGATTATCAATGGCTGACCTGCAGAAGATCGTCGACGACCTGTCCGCGCTCACCGTCCTCGAGGCCGCCGAGCTCTCGAAGATGCTCGAGGAGCATTGGGGCGTGTCCGCCGCCGCCGCCGTTGCGGTTGCGGCTCCGGCCGGCGCCGGCGCCGGTGCCCCGGCCGCCGAAGAGAAGACCGAGTTCGACGTGATCCTCACCGGCGACGGTGGCAAGAAGATCAACGTGATCAAGGAAGTCCGCGCGATCACCGGTCTCGGCCTGACCGAGGCGAAGGCGCTCGTCGAGGGCGCGCCCAAGCCGGTGAAGGAAGGCGCGTCGAAGGACGAGGCCGAGAAGATCAAGAAGCAGCTCGAGGACGCCGGCGCGACCGTCGAGCTGAAGTAAGTCCCTTCGCCTTCGGGCGATCGGTTTACCGCGAGGGGGCGGCCCGGCAACGGGTCGCCCCTTTTCGTTGGCGCGCGGCCCGGCGACGGGTCGCCCCTTTTCGTTGGCGCGCGGCCCGGAACGGGTCGCCCGGCATGCGGGCGCGCGCGGGCGCCGCCTTCAGGGGGCGAGCAGCCGGGTGGTGCTGCTGCGCACCAGCTCGGTGATCGGGCCCGCCATCATGCCCAGCATCAGCGGCAGGGTGACGGCGACGCGCACCAGCGCCTCTTCCACCGCCATCTCGGCCGTCACCGTCTGGCCCATGGCGGCGATCGAGACCGTCATGCTGTCGGGCCCGCTCCAATGGTGCGTCACCTGCGCGCCGCCGGGCACGAGCGTGCCGACCTCGTCGACGCGCGCGTCCATGCGGCGCTTGGCTTCGGCCTTGCCGAGCTGATGCGGGATTTCGAGCAGGATCGGCTTGGCCATGGGATACTCCGTCAAAGCCGCCGCCCTATCGCGCCGCGGCCGGGGCTCCAAGCACGGGCCGTGCGAAGGCCCCTTTTCTTCGCCGGATGACTCGCTATATGGGGGTGATCCGAAATCAGTGGCCGTTCGCTCGCCTCGCGCGCGTGTGCGGCCGCCCGCTTCCCCTTCGGGACACGGCCCGCCTTGCGCAACGGGCCGCGACGAATGGGAGGGGAGCGCGGGTAGCAAGAGTGCAGCAGTGCGGTTCCGACAGCCGGGGACCGCACTTTTTTGCGTGGGGGCGACGCCTTCACGCCGGCTGCGGAAGCGCTGCGAGGCGCTTCGCACGTGACGAACTGCGAGGACGGACGTTCCATGGCGACCAAGCCCCTTCCCCCCGAGACCAGCACCGGCAGCGGCGCTACCAAGCGCATCCGTAAGGTGTTCGGCAACATCCACGAAGTCGTGCAGATGCCGAACCTTATCGAGGTGCAGCGCGAGAGCTACGAGCAGTTCCTGCGCTCCGATCCCTCGATCGGCTATGTCTCGGGCCTGGAGAAGACGCTGCGCAGCGTGTTCCCGATCGAGGATTTCGCCGGCACCGCCAAGCTGGGCATCGAGGGCTATGAGCTCGAGCAGCCCAAGTTCGACGTGGACGAGTGCCGCCAGCGCGGCATCACCTTCGCCGCGCCGATGAAGGTCAAGCTGTCGCTCCAGTCGTTCGACGTCGATCCCGAGACGGGCATCAAGTCGCTCATCGATATCAAGGAGCAGGACGTCTACATGGGCGACATGCCGCTCATGACGGAGAACGGCACCTTCATCATCAACGGCACCGAGCGCGTGATCGTCAGCCAGATGCACCGGTCGCCGGGCGTGCTGTTCGACCATGATCGCGGCAAGACCCATGCCAGCGGCAAATATCTCTTCGCCGCGCGGGTCATCCCCTATCGCGGCTCCTGGCTCGATTTCGAGTTCGACGCCAAGGACATCGTCAACGTCCGCATCGATCGTAAGCGCAAGCTGCCGGTCACCACGCTGCTCTATGCCCTGGGCCTGAGCGGCGAGGAGATCCTCAACCAATTCTACAAGACGCAGACCTATGTGCGTGGCGAGGGCGGCTGGAAGGTGCCGTTCGTCGCGGAGAATTGGCGCGGCCAGAAGCCGATGTTCGACGTGGTGAACGCGGAGACCGGCGAGGTCGTGTTCCCGGCCGGCACCAAGATCAGCCCGCGCGCCGCCAACAAGGCGGGCAAGGACGGGCTTGCCACGCTGCTGATCCCCACCGAGGAAATCTTCGGCCGCTATTCGGCCTATGATCTCATCAACGAGCAGACCGGCGAGATCTATATCGAGGCCGGCGACGAGGTCACCGAGGAGAATCTCGCCAAGCTCGACGCTACCGGCCTCGAATCGCTGGCGCTGCTCGACATCGACCATGTCTCGACCGGTCCGTGGATCCGCAACACGCTCAAGGCCGACAAGGTCGAGGAGCGCGATCATGCGCTGTCCGAGATTTACCGCGTGATGCGCCCCGGCGAGCCGCCGACGAAGGAGACGGCCGAGGCGCTGTTCGGCGGCCTGTTCTTCGATCCCGAGCGCTACGATCTCTCGGCCGTGGGCCGGGTGAAGCTCAACATGCGCCTCGATCTGGATTGCCCGGATACCGTCACCACGCTCCGCACCGAGGACATTCTCGCGGTGGTGAAGACGCTGGTCGACCTGAAGGACGGCAAGGGCGAGATCGACGATATCGACAATCTCGGCAACCGCCGCGTCCGCTCGGTGGGCGAGCTGCTCGAGAACCAGTATCGCGTCGGCCTGCTCCGCATGGAGCGCGCGGTGAAGGAGCGCATGTCCTCGGTCGACGTGTCGACCGTCATGCCCAACGACCTGATCAACGCCAAGCCGGCGGTGGCGGCGGTGCGCGAGTTCTTCGGCTCGTCGCAGCTCAGCCAGTTCATGGACCAGACCAACCCGCTCTCCGAGGTGACGCACAAGCGTCGCGTCTCGGCGCTCGGGCCGGGCGGCCTCACCCGCGAGCGCGCGGGCTTCGAGGTGCGCGACGTGCATCCGACGCATTATGGCCGGATCTGCCCGATCGAGACGCCCGAAGGCCCGAATATCGGCCTGATCAACTCGCTGGCCAGCTTCAGCCGCGTCAACAAATACGGCTTCATCGAGACGCCGTACCGCAAGGTGATCGACGGCAAGGTCAGCAACGAGGTGGTCTACCTCTCTGCCATGGAAGAGGCCAAGCACACCATCGCCCAGGCCAATGCCGAGCTTGATGCCGATGGCGGCTTTGTCGAGGAGCTGATCTCCGCCCGCGAGGGTGGCGAGTTCCTGATGGCGATGCGCGACCAGATCACGCTGATGGACGTGAGCCCCAAGCAGCTCGTGTCGGTGGCGGCCTCGCTCATTCCCTTCCTCGAGAATGACGACGCCAACCGCGCGCTGATGGGCTCGAACATGCAGCGCCAGGCGGTGCCGCTGGTGCGGGCCGAGGCGCCGTTCGTCGGCACCGGCATGGAAGGCACGGTGGCGCGCGATTCGGGCGCGGCGATCGGCGCCAAGCGCACCGGCATCGTCGACCAGGTGGATGCCGGCCGCATCGTCATCCGCGCGACCGAGGATGTCGAGCCCGGCAAGTCGGGCGTCGACATCTACACGCTGATGAAGTTCCAGCGCTCCAACCAGTCGACCTGCATCAACCAGCGCCCGCTGGTGAAGGTGGGCGACATGGTGCGCAAGGGCGAGATCATCGCCGACGGCCCCTCGACCGAGTTCGGCGAGCTGGCGCTGGGCCGCAATGTGCTCGTCGCCTTCATGCCGTGGAACGGCTATAATTACGAGGACTCGATCCTGATCTCCGAGCGGATCGTGAAGGACGACGTATTTACGTCGATCCATATCGACGAGTTCGAGGTGATGGCCCGCGACACCAAGCTCGGGCCGGAGGACATCACGCGCGACATCCCGAACGTCGGCGAGGAGGCGCTGCGCAACCTCGACGAGGCGGGCATCGTCTATATCGGCGCCGAGGTCGAGCCGGGCGATATCCTCGCCGGCAAGATCACGCCCAAGGGCGAATCGCCGATGACGCCGGAGGAGAAGCTGCTCCGCGCCATCTTCGGCGAAAAGGCGAGCGACGTGCGCGACACCTCGCTGCGGCTGCCGCCGGGCGTGTCCGGCACGGTGGTGGACGTGCGCGTGTTCAATCGCCACGGCGTCGACAAGGACGAGCGTGCGCTCGCGATCGAGCGCGAGGAGATCGATCGCCTCGCCAAGGACCGCGAGGACGAGCGCGCCATCCTCAACCGCGCCACCTTCTCGCGCCTGCAGCCGATGCTGGCGGGGCAGATCGTCGCGGCGGGGCCGAAGGGCATCCGCAAGGGCGCCGAGATCACCAACGAGATGCTGCTCGAGGTCGAGAAGCGCGACTGGTGGAAGTTCGCGGTGGCCGACGATGCGGTGCAGGCCGATCTCGAGGCGATCAAGACCCAGTATGACGAGGCCGTGACCGTTCTCCAGAAGCGGTACGAGGATCGCGTCGAGAAGCTGCAGCGCGGCGACGAGCTGCCGCCCGGCGTGCTCAAGATGGTCAAGGTGTTCGTCGCGGTGAAGCGCAAGCTCCAGCCCGGCGACAAGATGGCCGGCCGCCACGGCAATAAAGGCGTCATCAGCCGGATCCTTCCGGCCGAGGACATGCCCTTCCTCGCCGACGGCACGCCCGTGGACATCGTGCTCAACCCGCTCGGCGTGCCGAGCCGCATGAATGTCGGCCAGATCTTCGAGACGCATCTGGGCTGGGCCGCGCGTGGCCTGGGCAAGCAGATCACCGAGGCGCTGGAGACGTGGCGCGAGGCCAATCCCGACGCCACGGGCGGCACCGCGCCGACCCCGGTGATCGAGCGGCTGAAGGACGCCTATGGCGAGCAATATCACGCCGAGATCGAGGCCCGCAGCCCCGATCAGATCGTCGAGATGGCGCAGCTGCTGAAGAATGGCGTGCCGATGGCGACGCCGGTGTTCGACGGCGCCCGCGAGGCGGATGTGGCGGCGATGCTGCGCAAGGCCGGGCTCGACGAGAGCGGCCAGGTGGAGCTGTTCGACGGCCGCACCGGCGATGCCTTCGATCGCAAGGTGACGGTGGGCTATATCTACATGCTCAAGCTGCACCACCTGGTGGACGACAAGATCCACGCGCGTTCGATCGGGCCGTACAGCCTCGTCACCCAGCAGCCGCTGGGCGGCAAGGCGCAGTTCGGCGGCCAGCGCTTCGGCGAGATGGAGGTGTGGGCGCTCCAGGCCTATGGCGCCGCCTACACGCTGCAGGAGATGCTGACGGTGAAGTCGGACGACGTGGTCGGCCGGACCAAGGTCTATGAGGCGATCGTCAAGGGCGACGACACGTTCGAGGCCGGCATCCCCGAGAGCTTCAACGTGCTCGTGAAGGAAATGCGGAGCCTCGGCCTCAATGTCGAACTGCTGAACGACGAGGACGAGAGCGGGCTGGCCCAGGCCGCGGAATGAGCCGTGCGGGGCGCCGCGCCGCCTGATGGCGGCCGGCGCCCCCCGCGCCCGCGCCCGAGACCGACCCCCAGAGGGATTTTGACATGAACGAGATGACCAATTTCGCCAATCCGCTCGCGAAGCCGGAGACGTTCGATCAGATCAAGATCGGCATCGCCAGCCCGGAGCGCATCCGCTCCTGGTCGTTCGGCGAGATCAAGAAGCCGGAGACGATCAACTACCGCACGTTCAAGCCCGAGCGTGACGGCCTGTTCTGCGCGCGCATCTTCGGTCCGATCAAGGATTACGAGTGCCTGTGCGGCAAGTACAAGCGGATGAAGTACAAGGGCATCGTCTGCGAGAAGTGCGGCGTGGAGGTGACCGTTTCCAAGGTCCGCCGCGAGCGCATGGGCCATATCGAGCTGGCCGCGCCGGTTGCCCATATCTGGTTCCTGAAGAGCCTGCCGAGCCGCATCGGCCTGCTCCTCGACATGCAGCTCAAGCAGCTGGAGCGCATCCTCTATTTCGAGGCCTATGTGGTGATCGAGCCGGGCCTGACCCCGCTCGAGAAATATCAGCTCCTCACCGAGGACGAGCTGCTCACCGCGCAGGACGAATATGGCGAGGACGCCTTCTCGGCCGGGATCGGCGCCGAGGCGGTGAAGCAGATGCTCATGGACCTCGATCTCGAGGGCGAGCGCGACGAGCTGCTGAAGGAACTGGCCGAGACCAAGTCCGAGCTGAAGCCCAAGAAGATCATCAAGCGGCTCAAGGTCGTCGAGAGCTTCATCGATTCGGGCAACCGCCCGGAATGGATGATCCTCGACGTGGTGCCGGTGATCCCGCCCGAGCTGCGCCCGCTGGTGCCGCTGGACGGCGGCCGCTTCGCGACTTCGGACCTGAACGATCTCTACCGCCGCGTGATCAACCGTAACAACCGGTTGAAGCGGCTGATGGAGCTGCGCGCGCCGGACATCATCGTCCGCAACGAGAAGCGCATGCTGCAGGAAGCCGTCGACGCGCTGTTCGACAATGGCCGCCGCGGCCGCACCATCACGGGCGCCAACAAGCGTCCGCTCAAGTCGCTGTCCGACATGCTCAAGGGCAAGCAGGGCCGGTTCCGTCAGAACCTGCTCGGCAAGCGCGTCGACTATTCGGGCCGTTCGGTGATCGTGACCGGTCCGGAACTCAAGCTGCACCAGTGCGGCCTGCCCAAGAAGATGGCGCTCGAGCTGTTCAAGCCGTTCATCTACGCCCGTCTCGATGCCAAGGGTCTGTCCATGACCCTCAAGCAGGCGAAGAAGTGGGTCGAGAAGGAGCGCAAGGAAGTCTGGGACATCCTCGACGAGGTGATCCGCGAACATCCGGTGCTGCTGAACCGCGCGCCGACGCTCCACCGCCTCGGCATCCAGGCCTTCGAGCCGGTGCTGATCGAGGGCAAGGCGATCCAGCTTCACCCGCTGGTCTGCTCGGCCTTCAACGCCGATTTCGACGGCGACCAGATGGCCGTGCACGTGCCGCTGAGCCTCGAGGCGCAGCTGGAAGCGCGCGTGCTGATGATGTCGACCAACAACATCCTCAGCCCCGCCAACGGCAAGCCGATCATCGTGCCGTCGCAGGACATGGTGCTCGGTCTCTACTATCTGTCGCTGGCCAAGGAAGGCGAGCCCGGCGAGGGCACGGTGCTGGCGGACATGACCGAGATCCACCAGGCGCTGTTCGCCAAGGCGGTGACGCTGCACACCAAGATCATCAGCCGCGTTCCACAGACCGACGAACAGGGCAATTCCTACCTCAAGCGGTATGAGACGACTCCGGGTCGCATGCTGATCGGCGAATGCCTTCCCAAGAGCCACAAGGTGCCGTTCGACACGGTCAACCGCGTGCTGACCAAGAAGGATATCGGCGACGTCATCGACGAGGTGTATCGCCACACCGGCCAGAAGGAGACGGTGCTGTTCGCCGACGCGATCATGGCGCTCGGCTTCCGCCACGCCTTCCAGGCGGGCATTTCCTTCGGCAAGGACGACATGGTCATCCCGGCGGCGAAGGATCCGCTGGTCGAGGAGACGCGCGCGCTCGTGAAGGATTACGAGCAGCAATATCAGGACGGCCTGATCACCCAGCAGGAAAAGTACAACAAGGTGATCGACGCCTGGTCGCGCTGCGGCGATCGCGTGGCGGCCGAGATGATGAAGGAGATCCAGGCCGTCAAGAAGCAGGATGACGGGCGCGAGAAGCCGATGAACGCCATCTACATGATGGCGCATTCGGGCGCCCGTGGTTCGGCGGCGCAGATCAAGCAGCTGGCCGGCATGCGCGGCCTGATGGCCAAGCCTTCGGGCGAGATCATCGAGACGCCGATCATCTCGAACTTCAAGGAAGGCCTGACCGTCCTTGAATATTTCAACTCGACCCACGGCGCCCGCAAGGGCCTTGCGGACACCGCGTTGAAGACGGCCAACTCGGGCTATCTCACCCGCCGCCTGGTCGACGTGTCGCAGGATTGCGTCATCGTCGAGCAGGATTGCGGCACCGAGCGCAGCCTGGAGATGAAGGCGATCGTGCAGGGCGGCGCCACCATCGCCTCGCTGGGCGAGCGTATCCTGGGCCGCACCACGGCCGAGGACATCGTCGATCCCAAGACCAACGAGATCGTGATCCCGCAGGGCACGCTGCTCGACGAGCCGATGGTCGCCCGGATCGAGGCGGTGGCGCCGCAGGCGGTGCAGATCCGCTCGCCGCTGGTCTGCGAGTCGGTGGGCGGCGTCTGCGCCACCTGCTACGGCCGCGATCTGGCGCGCGGTACGCCGGTGAACATCGGCGAGGCGGTGGGCGTGATCGCGGCCCAGTCGATCGGCGAGCCCGGCACCCAGCTGACGATGCGGACCTTCCACATCGGCGGCGCGGCGCAGCTCAACGAGCAGTCGAACCTCGAGGCGCCGGCCGACGGCCGGATGGAGTTCCGCGACCTGCCGACGATCGTCGACCCGCGCGGCCGCCGCGTCGCCATGGCGCGCAACGGCGAGCTGGCGATCATCGACATGGACGGCCGCGAGCTGGCCACGCACCGTATCCCCTATGGTGCGCACCTGCTCTTCGCCGACGGGCACATCGTCTCCAAGGGCGATCGCCTGGCCGAGTGGGATCCGTTCATGATGCCGGTGATCACCGAGAAGGCCGGCATGGTGAAGTATCAGGATCTCATCGAGAACCAGACGCTCACCGAGCAGACCGACGAGGCCACCGGCATCGCCCAGAAGGTGGTGACGGAGTATCGCGCCACGTCGCGCAAGGAGGATCTGCGTCCGCGCCTCACCCTGCTCGACGAGAATTCGGGCGAGGCGGCGCGCTACATGCTCGCCCCGGGCGCGATGCTCTCGGTCGAGGATGGGCAGCAGGTGCAGGCGGGCGAGGTGCTGGCCCGTGTCAGCCGCGAGGCCGCCAAGACCCGCGACATCACCGGCGGTCTGCCGCGCGTGGCCGAGCTCTTCGAGGCGCGCAAGCCCAAGGAGAACGCGATCATCGCCAAGATCTCCGGCCGGGTCGAGTTCGGGAAGGACTATAAGGCCAAGCGCAAGATCATCATCCGTCCGGACGATGGCGGCGAGCCGGTCGAGTATCTCGTGCCCAAGTCCAAGGTGATCGACGTTCAGGAGGGCGATCATGTCCGCCGGGGCGACAATCTGATCGGCGGCTCGCCCGATCCGCACGACATTCTCGAAGTGCTCGGCGTCGAGGCGCTGGCGGCCTATCTCGTGTCGGAAATCCAGGAAGTGTACCGACTGCAGGGCGTGAAGATCAACGACAAGCATATCGAGACGATCGTTCGTCAGATGCTGCTCAAGGTCGAGATCACGGTCGCGGGCGACACCACCTTCCTGCCGGGCGAGCAGGTCGAGAAGGAGGATATGGAGGCGCTCAACCGCAAGATGATCGCGGAGGGCAAGCAGCCGGCCGAAGGCAAGCCGATCCTGCTCGGCATCACCAAGGCCTCGCTCCAGACGCGCTCCTTCATCTCGGCGGCCTCGTTCCAGGAGACCACCCGCGTGCTCACCGAGGCTTCGGTGCAGGGCAAGGTGGATCACCTCAACGGCCTCAAGGAGAATGTCATCGTCGGCCGGCTGGTGCCGGCGGGCACCGGCGCCGGCATGCACCGGCTGCGGGTGGCGGCGAGCAGCCGCGATGCCGCGCTCCGCGCCCAGCAGCGGCCGCTGGCCACCGCCATCGTCGCGCCCAACTCGGCGGTGGAAGAGCATGAGGCGGAGCTGGCCCGCGATGCCCGCGCCGCCGCTGGCACGGGCAACGATCCGCTTGGCGAAGTCGCCATGTCGGGTCACGGCACCGACGCCGATGCCGGCGATTATCTGAACAGCTGATCGGCCGCGCCCACGCGCCGATCGCTCCGGCCCCTCCCGCCCCCGTGGCGGGAGGGGCTTTTTCTTGGGCAGCCGGTCGCGATCCGGCCCGATCCGCTGAACCCTTTGGATCGCCAGACATTGTCTGCGGCAAAGCCCCTGCCGGAGCCGATCATGCGTATTGCCCTCAAGCCCGTGCCCGAGCAGGTGATGCTGATCACCGGGGCCAGTTCCGGCATCGGCCTCGCCACCGCCGAGCTGGCCGCCCGGCGGGGCGCGCGCGTGATGCTGGTGGCGCGCAGCCGCGAGGGGCTGGCCCATGCGGTGGATCGCATCGCCGCCGCCGGCGGCAAGGCCGCCTTCGCGGTGGCCGATGTCACCCGCCCGGGCGAGCTGGCGCGCGCCGCCGACGCGGCGGTGGAGCGGTTCGGCACCATCGACACATGGGTGAATTGCGCCGGTGTTGCCATCTACGCCAAGCTTCTGGATACGCCCGAGGCCGAGCATCGCCGCCTGTTCGACACCAATTATTTCGGCATGGTCGAAGGCTGCCGGGTGGCGGTGCGCCATTTGCGGGACAAGGGCGGGGCGCTGATCACGATCGGCTCGATCGCCTCGGATCTGCCCGCGCCCATCCTCAGCGCCTATGCCGCCTCCAAACATGCGGTGAAGGCCTATGTGGAGGCGCTGCGGCAGGAGCTGGCGGCGGACGGCGTGCCGATCTCGGTCACGCTGATCAAGCCGGCGGGCATCGATACGCCGATCGCGCAGCACGCCGCCAATCACGGCGCGGGCGCGCTGCAGGGCGAGGCGCTGGTGCCCCCGCCCCTCTATGCGCCCGAACTCGTCGCCGAAGCGATTTGCGATGCCGCCGCGCATCGCCGGCGAACCATCACCGTGGGCGGCGCCGGACGCGCCAATGTGCTGATCGGCGTCCATTTTCCGCAGCTAATCGAATGGCTGGCGCCGCTTCTGATGCGCGGCCTGTTCGATCCGGCGCGGCCCGCCACGCCGGGCGACACGCTGTTCCGCGCGGGCGGCACGGCGGAGACGCGCTCGCGCCACGAACATCCACGCGAGACGAGCCTCTACACGCTGGCCCAGCGGCATCGGCTGGTGGCGGCGGGGATCGGGCTAGCGGGGGCGGCACTTGCGGGCGCTTGGGCCCGGCGGCGGACGGCTTAGGAGACAGGATATGGCACGGCACGAGGACGGTACGATCCATTATTCGGGCTCGACCGGGGGATGGGGCTCGGTGCGCGGCATCGTCGAAGTGTTCGGCCGCGAATGGGCCACGCCCGCCGCGCTGGAGACGCTGAGCCGCCAGAACAAGCCGGGCGGCTTCATGTGCGTGAGCTGCGCCTGGACCAAGCCCGCCGATCCGCACACCTTCGAATTTTGCGAGAATGGCGCCAAGGCGACGCTGTGGGAGCTGACCACGCGCCGCTGCACCCCCGAATTCTTCGCCCAGCACAGCGTGACCGAGCTGAAGGGCTGGCGCGATTATGATCTCGAGCAGCAGGGCCGGCTCACCCATCCGATGCGCTATGATCCCGCCACGGATCATTATGTGCCCTGCTCCTGGGAGGAGGCCTTCACCGCGATCGGCGCCGAGCTGAAGGCGCTGGATCCCGGCTCGGCGGTGTTCTACGCCTCGGGCCGGGCGAGCCTGGAAACCTCCTATCTCTACGCGCTGTTCGGCCGCGTCTATGGCCATAACAATCTGCCCGACAGCTCCAACATGTGCCACGAGACGACCTCGGTCGGGCTCAAGAAGGTGATCGGCTCGCCGGTCGGCACCTGCGTCCATTCCGATTTCGACAGCTGCGACGCGATCTTCTTCTTCGGCCAGAACACCGGCTCGAACAGCCCGCGCTTCCTCCACCCGCTGCAGGAGGCGGTGAAGCGCGGCTGCCGCATCGTCACCTTCAATCCGGTGCGGGAGAAGGGGCTCGAATCCTTCATCAACCCGCAGAACCCGCTGGAGATGCTGAGCGGCCACGCGACGCAGATCTCCTGCCAATATCATCAGGTGAAGGCGGGCGGCGACATCGCCGCGCTGATCGGCATGTGCAAGCATGTGCTGGACGAGGAGGACAAGCGCTTCGCGGCCGAGCGGCGCCATGTCATCGACGTGGATTTCATCGCCCAGCACACCACGGGCTTCGACGAATTCATCGAGAAGGTGCGCGCCACCAGCTGGGACGAGATCGAGGCCGAATCGGGCCTGACCCGCGCCGCGCTGATCGAGGCGGCGGAGGTGTATCTCGGCGCGGAGCGGGTGATCGGCGTCTATGGCATGGGGCTGACCCAGCATGTCCATGGCTCGCAGAGCATCGGCTGCCTCGTCAACTTCCTGCTGCTCCGCGGCAATATCGGCCGGGAGGGGACGGGCGTCTCGCCGGTGCGCGGCCATAGCAATGTCCAGGGCCAGCGCACCGTCGGCATTTCAGAGAAGCCCGAGCTGGTGCCGCTCGACTGGATCGCCGATCGCTATGGCTTCGAGCCGCCGCGCGAGGAGGGGCTCAACACCGTCAAGGCCTGCGAGAAGATCCTGAGCGGCGAGGTGAAGGCCTTTATCGGGCTGGGCGGCAATTTCGTCCGCGCCATTCCCGAGCGCGAGCAGATGGAGGCGGCCTGGACCAAGATGCGGCTGACGGTGCAGATCGCAACCAAGCTCAACCGCAGCCACCTCATCAATGGCGAGGTCGCCTATCTCCTGCCCTGTCTGGGCCGCACCGAGGAGGATGAGCAGGCGACCGGCCCGCAAGCGGTGACGATGGAGGATTCGCTGTCCTGCATCCATGGCTCGATCGGCCGGCGCACCCCGGCGAGCCCCGATCTCCTGTCCGAGGTGGCGATCGTGGCCGGTCTGGCGCAGGCCACGCTGCCGCCCAATCCGCGGCTGAAATGGGCCGAGTGGACCGCCGATTACGGCCTGATCCGCGACGAGATCGCCGCCATCTATCCGGAGGAATTCCACGATTTCAACGCGCGCATGTTCACCCCGGGCGGCTTCTATCGCGGCAATTCGGCGCGCGAGCGGGTGTGGAAGACAAAGAGCGGCAAGGCCGATTTCACCGTGCCGACGCAGCTCTCATCGATCGGCGTGCCCGACGCGCCGGGCCGCTACCGGCTGATCACCATGCGCTCGAACGACCAGTTCAACACCACCATCTACGGCTATTCGGACCGGCTGCGCGGGATCGAGGGCACGCGCGACGTGCTGCTCATCAATCCGCGCGAGATGGAGCGGGCCGGGCTGCACGAAGGCCAGCGCGTGGCGCTGGTGAGCGATGCCGGGGATGGCGTGCATCGCCGCGTCGGCGGGCTCAAGGTGCTGCCCTTCGCGCTGCCCGATGGCTGTCTGGGCGGCTATTATCCCGAGTGCAACGCCCTGATCCCGCTCTGGTATCATGACCAGGCCTCGAAGACGCCGGCGGCCAAGGGCGTGCCGGTGCGGATCGAGGCCTGAGCCGCGCGGGGCGGCGCGGCCACACGGCCCGCCGCCCCCGCGCCGATCAGTGGACGAAGCGCGCGACGACATCCTTGTAGGAGCGCGACACCTTCACCTGCGCGCCCGATTCCAGCACCAGGAAGCATTCGCCATTGGTGTGCGGCTTGACCTGGCGGACCAGATCGAGATTGACGATGGTGGAGCGGTGCACCCGCTGGAAGCGGCGGGGATCCAGCCGCTTCTCCAGGAACTTCATGGTTTCGCGCAGGATCAGCGTGTTGTCGCCGGTATAGATGCACATATAATCGCCGGCGGCGTCGATCCGCTCGATCGTATCGACATCGACGCGGAAGATCTGGCCGCGATCCTTGATGTTGATCAGCTTCTCGTAGCGGTTGGCGGCCGGCCCGTCATGCCCGTCGGTGATCGCCTCGGCGGCCTCGGGCGCATGTTCGGCCAGCGCCTCCTTGAGTCGGCCGACCTCCTCCACCCCCTTGCGCTCGGCGAGCCGCTGGCGGACGCGATCGAGCGTATCGGCGAGGCGATCCTCCTCCACCGGCTTCATCAGATAATCGGTCGCCTGCGCCTCGAAGGCGCGGATCGCATGATCGGAATAGGCGGTGACGAACACGAACAGCGGCGGCTCCACCTCCATCAGCCCCTGGATTACCGAGAAGCCATCGAAACCGGGCATCTGGATATCGAGAAAGACGAGATCGGGCTTGTGGGTCTTGATCGCGCGGATCGCCTCGCGGCCATTGAGGCAGGTGTCGATCACCTCGACATCCTCGTGCCGGGCCAGCCGCAGCTGGAGCCCCTGAATCGCCAGCGACTCATCGTCGACCAGGATCGTCCGTATCGTCATGCAATTTCCTTCGGTACTGACTCGGCCGGGATCTCGATCCGCACCGAAAAACCGCCCTCGGCCAAGGGATGCGCCTCGAAGCTGTGGCGCGGCCCATAGGCCTGGGCGAGTCTCTCGCGGATATTGGCGAGACCCACACCCATGGACGAGGTGGCGCGCTGGCCGCCATCGTTCAACCCCGGCCCCGTATCCGTCACGGCGATTTGCACCCTGTCACCGATCAGGCGAGCCGTCACCGCGATGTCGGCGCCCTCTTCCTGCGGGGTGACGGCGTATTTGATGGCGTTTTCGACCAGCGGCTGGAGCAGCAGCGAGGGCAGGCGCGTGCCCGCGGCCGCCGCCTCCACGTCGAAATGGGCGCGCAGCCGCTCCTCGAAGCGCATCTTCTCGATCTCGAGATAGAGTTTCAGCGTCTCGACCTCCTGCGCCAGCGTCACCTGCGCGGTCGGCTCGTTGACGAGCGTGTAGCGCAGAAAGGCCGACAGCCGGCTGAGCATCATGTTCGCCCGGTCGGTCTGCTTGAGCAAGACCAGCGTCGAGATGGAGTTGAGCGTGTTGAACAGGAAGTGCGGATTGAGCTGGTAGCGGAGCATCGCCAGCTGCGCGGCCGAGGCCTGGCCTTCGAGCCGCTCCAGCTGATCGGTCTGCTGCTCGAGCTTGAGATAGAAGTTGATCGCGTAATAGAGCGCGGACCAGGCCGCCAGCACCGCGAAATCGAGGATGATCGCGCCGAGGAACTGCGCGCCCTCGGGCCGGATGCCGGGCCGGTAAAAGGTGGCGTGCGCCCAGACCTCGATGGTGGAGAAGGCCGCCGAGGCGGCCACGAGCAGCACGATCGACATGCTCCACGTCCAGATCGGCCGGGCCTGGATCAGCCGGCGGAACGCCGCGCCCATCAGCAGCGTGAGCGAATAGCCGGTGGCGGTGGCGAGCGCCGAGGGGACGATGAACAGCAGCCCCATGGCATTGGCGATGCCGGTGAGCGTGCGCAGAATGAAATAGCCGGCCCAGCCGGCCGATTGCAGCAACCAGAAGGCGCGGTTCTTGTCCGCGAAAAATGGTTCGGGCGCGCGGCGTTCGGCCATCGGAGCCGTCTAGCCCAAGCGACCGGCGCGGCAAAGCGGCTATCGGCGCATCCCCCCTCTCGCGCCGGGGCGCGCTTTGCGCCATGAGCGCACCATGCGCCGCACCGCCTTTCTCATGCTGCTCGTCGCCGGCCTGTGCTGGGGGCTGGGCTTTCCCCTGGGCAAGCTGGCGCTCGCCGAGACGGACGCGGCGCATGTCGTGCTGCTGCGCTTCCTGGTGGCGGCGCTGGCCGCCCTGCCCTTCGCGCTCGGCCGGGCCGAGAACCGCGCCCTGTTCCGCTCGGCGCGCGTGCTCGGCGCGGGCCTGCTCTACGGCATCGCCTTCCTCGTCCAGTTCGAGGGGCTGGCGCGCGTGAGCGTGACGCTTGCGGCGCTGCTGGTCGGCGCCATGCCGGCGCTGATCGCGGTCTCCGCCCGGCTGCTCGGCGAGCGGACCTCGTGGCAGGTGTGGGGCGGGGTGGCGGCGGCGACGCTGGGGGCGGCGCTGATCGCCGGCCATCCGGGCGATGCCGGCTCGCTGCTCGGCGTGGCCCTTTCGCTCGGTTCGCTGCTGCTCTTCCTCGGCTGGTTCTACGCGCTCAAACATGCGCCGGCGGGCGGCGGCGCGCTCGCCATGCCGGCGGTGACGGTGGTGGTGGCGACGATGGTGCTGCTGCCGCTGGTGCTGGTGCTGCACGGCCCGCCGCCGCTGCGGCTGAGCGCGCCGGCCTGGGCGGGGATCATCGGCCAGGGGCTGCTCTCCACCATGGTCGCCACCGCCGCCTGGGATTATGGCGCGTCGCGCGTGGGCAGCGCCAGCGCGGGCGTGTTCATCAATATCGAGCCGCTGCTCGGCGCGATCCTCGGCGTCTCGCTGTTCGGCGACAGGCTGACCTGGAGCCTGGCGGCGGGCGGGCTGCTGATCCTGGCGGGCAGCCTGGCGGTGGTCTTGGGCGAGACCCCGCACCATGACCGCAGCGACGCGCCGCCCAGCCCCGCCTGAGCCCCACCGGCGCGCCGCTTGCCAGCGCCGCGCCGCCGGCTAGACTGGCGGGGGCGGCCGCCGCTCGCGCCGGGCGGCGCCGCCCCCGCCCGCGGAAAGGCCGACGCCATAGTCTCCCTCGCCCTCGATCGCCGCTTCGCCCTCGCCGCGCGGGGCAGCGACCTGCGCACCGAACTGGTGGCGGGCGCCACCAGCTTTCTCACCATGGCCTATATCGTGCTGGTGAACCCGGCCATTCTGGGCGCGGCCGGGATGCCGCCGGCCGGCGTCGCGGCCGCCACCTGCCTCGCCGCCGGCTTCGCCTCGATCCTGATGGGGCTGCTCGCCAATGTGCCGCTGGCGCTGGCGCCGGGCATGGGGCTGAACGCCTATTTCGCCTTCACCGTGGTGCAGGCCATGGGCATTCCCTGGCCCACCGCGCTGGCGTGCGTCTTCCTTTCGGGGCTCGCCTTTCTCGCGCTGACGCTGGCCGGCGTGCGGCAGATGATCGTCGCCGCCATCCCGGCGCCGCTCTTCGCCGCCGTGGCGGGCGGGATCGGGCTGTTCATCGGCTTTATCGGGCTGCGCAACGCCGGGCTGGTGGCGGCGAGCCCCGCCACCTTCGTGACGCTGGGCGATCTCCACCGGCCGGGCGCGCTGTGCGCGCTGTTCGGCCTGGCGCTGATCGCCGCCCTGAGCCTGTGGCGCGTGCGCGGCGCGATGCTGATCGGCATCTTGGCGACCAGCCTGGTCGCGGCCTGGTTCGGCCAGAGCGGCGCGCCCGCGCCCGGCTATGATCTGGGCGCGATCCGGGGCACGGCGCTGGCGCTCGATTTCTCCGGCCTGCTCGGCCGCCACGGCGTCGGCCTGCTCGAGATCCTCTTTGTCTTCCTGTTCGTCGACCTGTTCGACAATCTCGGCACGCTCGTCGCCGTCAGCCGCCGCGCCGGGCTGATCGCGCCCGATGGCAGCATCGCCGGCCTCAACCGCATCCTGCTCGCCGATTCGATCGCGACCATGGCGGGCGCGCTGCTCGGCACCAGCACCGTCACCGCCTATGTCGAAAGCGCGGCGGGCGTGCAGGCCGGCGGCCGCACCGGGCTGACGGCGATCGTCACCGGCCTGCTCTTCCTCGCCACCACGCTGGTCGCGCCCTATGCCGGGCTGGTGCCGGTGGCGGCCACCGCGCCGGCGCTGATCCTGGTGGGCGGGCTGATGATGGCGCCGCTGGCCGAGATCGACTGGCAGGATCCCTTCATCGCCGTGCCCGCCTTCCTCACCCTTGTAATGATCCCGCTCAGCTTCTCGATCGCCAACGGCCTCGCCTTCGGGCTGACGGCGCTGGCGGTGATGAAGATCGTGTCGGGACGCCTCGGCCGGGGCGATTGGCTGCTGATGCTGCTGGCCGCTTTGTTCGCGCTGCGCTTCGCCTATCTGTCCGCCGCCTGATCCCCGGCGCGGGCGAGCAGCCGCTCGGCGGCGAGCCGGTGCGGCCTGTCCACCATCCGGCCGTTGACGCGCAGCGCGCCCGCGCCCGGCGCGGCGGCGAAGGCGGCGAGGATCGCGCGCGCCTCGGCCAGCGCTTCGGCATCGGGGGTAAAGCCGGCGTTGATCGCCGCCACCTGGGTCGGGTGGATCGCCATCATGCCGGTGAAGCCGTCGCGCACGGCGGCGGCGATCGCGCGATCCAGCGCCGCGGGATCGCCGATCGCGGGCACCACCGTATCGATCGCGGGCACGCCCGCCGCATGGGCGGCGAACAGCGCGAGCGCGCGCACCATCTCGAAAGGCGGCGTGAAGCCGCCCTCGGGATGGCGCGAGACGGCGCCGATCGCGGCGGGCAGATCCTCCGCGCCCCAGGTGAGGCCGAGCAGCGCGTCGGCCACCTCGGCATAGCCGCCCAGCCGGAACAGCGCCGCCGGGGTCTCGGTGGCGATCGGCAGCACGGGCAGCGCCGGCGCGCGGGCGCGGAGCGCGCGGATGCTGGCGGCGCCCTCGGCCTTGGGGAGCACCAGGCCATCCGGCTCGGCGGACCGGATCGCGGCGAGATCGGCTTCGCTGTCCGGCCCGTCGAGCGGATTGATCCGCACCAGCAGCGGCACCGGCCGCGACGCCGAGGCGAGCCGCGCCGCCACCGCCTCGCGCGCCGCCGCCTTGGCCTCGGGCGCGACCGAATCCTCGAGATCGAGGATCACCGCGTCGGCGCCGCTGGCCTCCGCCTTGGCGAAGCGCTCGGGCCGGTCGCCCGGCACGAACAGCAGCGAGCGCAGCCTCATGCCGGTTGCCGCCGGACGAGCGCGCTGCGCAGGCATTGGCAGACCACAAGATCGCGCTGGTTGAGGAGGCGGTGCGCGAAGGTGACGATCCCCGCCTCGGGGCGCGAGCGGCTTTCCTTCAGCGCCTCCACGACCGTTTCGGCGCGCAGCGTGTCGCCGATAAAGACGGGGGCCGGCATCACCACCTTGTCATAGCCGAGATTGGCGACGAGCGTGCCGAGCGTCGTCTCGCCCACGCTCAACCCCACCATCAGCGCGAAGGTGAAGGTGCCGTTGACAAGGACGCGGCCGAACTCGCTCGCGCGCGCCGCCTCGGCATCGATGTGCAGCGGCTGCGGATTGTGCGTCATGGTCGAGAAGAGAAGATTGTCCGTCTCAGTCACGGTGCGGCGGATCGGGTGGGCGATGGTGTCGCCCACCGACCATTGCTCGAACCAGCGCCCGCTCATGGCGTGGGCTCCGCCGCGATCCGCGCCAGCATCTGGCCCTCGCGCGTCTGCGCGCCGCTGGTCGCGGCAAGCTCCACCACCACGCCGTCGAACGGCGCGGTCAGCCCATGCTCCATCTTCATCGCCTCCAGCGTCACCAGCAGCTGGCCCTTGGCGACGCTCTCACCTTGCCGCACCGCCACGGCGATGATGCGCCCGGGCATGGGCGCGAGGATGGCGCCGTCGCCCGCGCCGCCGCCGCCCGCGCCATCGACGCGCCACGGCTCCAGCGCCCAGACCTGGCCATGCTCGGCGATCAGCGCGCGCGTGCCGCCCGCGCCGCCCGCCGCCACCGGCAGGCAGAGCGGCGCGCCATCCAGCCGGAACCAGCCGTCCCGCACCGGCGGCGCATTGAGCCGGAAGCCCAGCGGCTCGGGCGCCGCCGCCAGCCGGCGCGCCGCCGCCGCCAGCGCCGCTTCGGACGGACGCGCCGGCGGCAGCAGCGCCGCGCCGAGCCCCGCGATCAGCCCGGTATCGAGCCGCGCCGCCGCGAAATCGGGATGGTTCAGCGCGGCGACGAGGAAGCCGGCATTGGTCCGCACCGGCCAGACCGCGCTTTCGGCGAGCGCGCGCGCCAGCTTCAGCCGCGCCGTCTCGCGATCGGGGCCATGCGCGACGAGCTTGGCGATCATCGGGTCATAATAAGGCGAGACGCTATCGCCCTCGGCCACGCCGGTATCGATGCGGCCGGGATCGCCCAGCCGCAAATGGGTGAGCGGGCCGGTGCTGGGCAGGAAATCGCGCGCGGGATCCTCCGCATAGAGCCGCGCCTCGAGCGCCCAGCCGGTGATGGCGAGATCCTCCTGCCGGCAGGGCAGCGCCTCGCCGCTGGCGATGCGCAGCTGCCACTCGACCAGATCCACCCCGGTGATCGCCTCGGTCACCGGATGCTCGACCTGGAGCCGCGTGTTCATCTCCATGAACCAGATGCGGTCGGCGCGCAGCCCCTCGGACGCATCGGCGATGAACTCGACCGTGCCCGCGCCGACATAGCCGACCGCGCGGGCGGCGCGGACCGCCGCGTCGCACAGCGCCGCGCGCGTGGCCGCATCCATGCCCGGCGCCGGCGCTTCCTCGATCACCTTCTGGTGGCGCCGCTGGAGCGAGCAGTCGCGCTCGAACAGATGCACGACGCCGCCGTGGCTGTCGCCGAACACCTGCACCTCGATATGGCGCGGGCTGGACACATATTTCTCCAGCAGCACGCGATCGTCGCCAAAGGCGGCCGCGGCCTCGCGACGGCAGGCGGCGAGCGCTTCGGCAAAGCCGGCGGCGGCGTCGACGCGGCGCATCCCCTTGCCGCCGCCGCCCGCCACCGCCTTGATCAGCACCGGAAAGCCGATCGCCGCCGTCTCGGCCGCGAGCCGCGCCTCGGATTGGTCCTCGCCCAGATAGCCGGGCGTGGTCGGCACGCCGGCGGCCTGCATCCGCGCCTTGGCCTCATGCTTGAGGCCCATGGCCTGGATCGCGGCGGGCGGCGGCCCGACCCAGACCAGCCCCGCCGCCCGCACGGCTTCGGCAAAGCCCGCATTCTCGGACAAAAAGCCATAGCCGGGATGGATCGCCTCGGCCCCGGTCTCGATCGCGGCGGCGAGCAGCGCGGCGCCGTCCAGATAGCTGTCGCGCGCCGGCGGCGGGCCGATGCGGACCGCCACATCGGCGCTGCGCACGTGCAGCGCGCCGGCATCGGCATCGGAATAGACGGCGATGGTGCGGATGCCGAGCCGCCGCGCGGTGCGGATGACGCGGCAGGCGATTTCACCGCGATTGGCGATGAGCAGCGAGCGGATCATGGCGCCCCTCCTTACATGCGGAACAGGCCGAAGCGCGCGGCCTCGGCGATGGGAGCGACATGGCAGGCGGCGAGCGCCAGCGTCAGCACGTCGCGGCTCTGCGCCGGATCAATCACGCCATCGTCCCACAGCCGGGCGGTGGCGTAATAGGGATTGCCCTCCTCCTCATATTTGGCGCGGATCGGCGCCTTGAAGGCGTCCGCCTCGGCCTCGCTCCAGCGCGCCGCATCGCGATGCACCGTCGCCAGCACCGAGGCGGCCTGTTCGCCGCCCATCACGCTGATCCGCGCATTGGGCCAGGTGAACAGGAAGCGGGGGCCGAAGGCGCGGCCCGCCATGCCATAATTGCCGGCGCCGAAGCTGCCGCCGATCAACAGGGTGATCTTGGGCACCTGCGCGGTGGCGACGGCGGTGACGAGCTTGGCGCCGTGCTTGGCGATGCCCTCGGCCTCATATTTGCCGCCGACCATGAAGCCGGAGATATTCTGCAGGAACAGCAGCGGCACCCGGCGCTGGCAGGCCAGCTCGATGAAGTGGGCGCCTTTCTGCGCGCTCTCGCTGAACAGCACGCCATTATTCGCGAGGATCGCCACCTTCATGCCCGCGATCCGCGCGAAGCCGCAGACCAGGCTGGCGCCGTAGAGCGGCTTGAACTCGTGCAGCGCCGATCCGTCCACCAGCCGCGCGATCACCTCGCGCACGTCATAGGGGGCGCGCACATCCTGGGGGAGCAGGCCGTACAGCTCCTCGGCGGGATAGAGCGGCGCGACCGGATCGAGCCGGTCCGGCGCCGCCTGCTGGGGCGGCAGGGTGGCGACGATGTCGCGCAGGATCGACAGCGCATGGGCATCGCTTTCGGCGACATGATCGACCACGCCCGAGCGCCGGCCATGGAGATCGCCGCCGCCCAGATCCTCCGCCGAGATGATCTCGCCGGTCGCGGCCTGCACCAGCGGCGGCCCGGCGAGGAAGATCGTGCCCTGGTTGCGCACGATCACGCTCTCGTCGGACATGGCGGGCACATAGGCGCCGCCGGCGGTGCAGCTGCCCATCACGCAGGCGATCTGCGCGATCCCCTCGGCGGACATCTGCGCCTGATTGTAGAAGATCCGGCCGAAATGCTCGCGATCGGGGAAGACATCGGCCTGGTTGGGCAGATTGGCGCCGCCCGAATCGACCAGATAGAGGCAGGGCAGCCGGTTCTCGCGCGCGATTTCCTGCGCGCGGAGATGCTTCTTCACGGTCAGCGGATAATAGGTGCCGCCCTTCACGGTGGCGTCGTTGCAGACGATCATCGCCTGCCGGCCCGACACCCGGCCGATGCCCGCGATCAGCCCCGCACCCGGCACCTCGCCGCCATAAAGGCCGTGCGCGGCGAGCTGGCCGATCTCGAGAAAGGGCGCGCCGGGATCGAGCAGCCGCTCCACCCGCGCGCGCGGCAGCAGCTTGCCGCGCGCCTCGTGCCGCGCGCGCGCCGCCTCCGTCCCGCCGCGCGCCGCCGCCGCCACCTCGGCGCGCAGCGTCGCCACGAGCGCGCGATGGTGCGCGGCATTGGCCGCGAAGGCGGCGCTGCCGGTATCGATCCGGCTGTCGATCACCGCCCCGGTCATGCGCCGATCAGCTCGCGGCCGATCAGCATGCGGCGGATCTCGTTGGTGCCGGCGCCGATATCGAGCAGCTTGGCGTCGCGCAGATAGCGCTCGACAGGCCAGTCGCGCGTATAGCCCGCGCCGCCCAGCGCCTGCACCGATTCGAGCGCCACCTTCACCGCATTCTCGCTGGCGAGCAGGATCGCGCCGGCGGCGTCGAAACGCGTGGTCCGCCCGGCATCGCAGGCGCGCGCCACCGCATAGACATAGGCCCGCGCCGCGTTGAGCGCGACATACATGTCCGCCACCTTGGCCTGGATCAGCTGGAAGCTGCCGATCGCCTTACCGAACTGCTGGCGCTCGCGGACATAGGGCAGCACCGTGTCCATGCAGGCCTGCATGATGCCGAGCTGGATGCCGGCCAGCACGGTCCGCTCATAATCCAGCCCCGACATCAGCACGCCGACGCCGCCATCCACCGGCCCGAGGATATTGGCATCGGGCACCAAGCAGCCATCGAACACCAGCTCGGCGGTGGGCGAGCCGCGCATGCCCATCTTGTCGATCTTCTGGCCGATCGCGAAGCCCGGCATGCCGCGCTCGATGAGGAAGGTGGTGATGCCGCGCGCGCCCTCGCCCGTCTTGGCGTAGACGACCAGCACATCCGCCTCGGTGGCGTTGGTGATCCAGAATTTGGTGCCGGTCAGCGCATAGCCGCCGTCGCGCCGCTCGGCGCGCAGCCGCATCGACACCACGTCCGAGCCCGCCCCGCTTTCGGACATGGCAAGGCTGCCGACATGCGCGCCCGAGATCAGCTGCGGCAGGAAGCGCGCCTTCTGCTCGGGCGTGGCCCAGCGCCGGATCTGGTTGATGCAGAGATTGCTGTGCGCGCCATAGCTGAGCCCGACCGAGGCGGAGGCGCGCGCAATCTCCTCCTGCGCCACGACATGCTCCAGATAGCCCAGGCCGAGCCCGCCATCCGCCTCGTCGACGGTGATGCCGTGCAGCCCGAGCGCGCCCATCTCCGGCCAGAGCGACCGCGGGAAGCGATCCTCGGCATCGATCGCCGCCGCGATCGGGGCGATGCGATCGGCGGCGAAGCGCCGCGTCGTCTCGCGAATCATGTCCGCCGTCTCGCCCAGGGCGAAATCGAAATCGCTCACGCTGCCTCTCCTTTTGCACCATCCTACCGGCGGCGCGTCGATGGGTACAATTGATAGCGCGCGCGGCACTGCATAGACACGGTCTATGATGGAGCGATACCAGCTGCGCTATTTCCTGGCGGTGGTGGACCAGGGCGGCTTCTCGCGCGCGGCGCAGCATTGCCATGTCACCCAGCCCAGCCTGTCGGCGGGGATCGCCAAGCTCGAGCGCGCGCTCGGCACCGCGCTTTTCCTGCGCTCCAACCAGCGCGTCGAGCTGACCGAGGCGGGCGCGCGGCTGCTCGTCCATGCCCGGCGGATCGAGCGCGAGTTCAACGCCGCGCAACAGGGGCTGACGGGCGCCGCCGGGCCGGTGCCGCTGCGGCTGGGGGTGCTGCGCAGCCTGCCCGTCGCGCTGATCGCGCCGCTGGCCGCGCGGCTCGCCGAAGAGCGGCTGATCGAGCTTGTCGAGGGCAGCGAGCGCGAGCTGATCGGCCATGTCGCGCGCGGGCGGGTGGACTGCGCGCTGACCCTGGTGGGGCGCGGCGGCGATCGCTTCGTCGAGCAGCCGCTATTCGAGGAAGGCTATGCGCTGGCGCTGCCTGCGGGCCATCGCCTCGCCGGCGCGGACAGCGTCGCGGCCGAGGCGCTGGCGGGCGAGGTGATGCTGCTGCGGCGCCATTGCGAGGCGCTGGCCGAGACCAGCCGCCACTTCACCGAACGCGGCATCCGCCCCCATTTCGCCTATCGCGCCACCGAGGACGAGCGGGTGCTGGCGATGGTGGCCGCCGGGCTGGGGGTGACGGTGATGCCCGAAAGCTATGGCGCGCCGGGCGTCGCGCGGCCCCGGCTCGCCGGCTTCACGCTGCGCCGCACGATCGGCCTGCTCGCCGCCGAGGAGGCATCGGCCGAAGCGCGCGGCGCGGTGGCGGCGGCGCTGGCGGCGATCCGGATCGGCTGAGCGGCTCAGGCCGCGCCCCAGCCCAGCCCCAGCGCCTTTTGCAGCGCGATGAAATCGCCGGTGAGCTGCGCCGTCGCCTGATCGAGCGCCTGATCGGCGGCGATGCGGCGCTGCTCCGCCTCGAGCAGATCGATCCGCGTCGCGGTGCCGGCGGCGAAGCGCTGCGCGGAGAGATCCACCGCCGCCTGCGCCTCGCCCCGCGCGCGGGCCAGCGCCGCCACCGTCTGCCGGCGCGCGCCGAAGCGGGCGAGCGCATCCTCCGCGTCGCGCAGCGCCGCGAGCACGGCGGCGTCGTAGTTCGCCTCGGCCTCGTCGCGGCTCGCCCGGGCTTCGGCGATGCGCGCATGGTTGCGGCCGAAGCTCAGGAAGTTCCAGCTGATGCGCGGCGCGATCAGCGCGAAGACGCTGTCGGTGGAGACGAGATCGGAGGGCGAGGTGCCCCCCAGGCCGACCATGCCCATGAAGCTGATCTTGGGAAATTGCGCCGCCACCGCCTGGCCGATCGCGGCGGTCTGCGCGGCGAGCGTGCGTTCGGCGGCGCGGATATCCGGACGGCGCCGCAACAGGCTGGCCGGATCGCCGATCGCCACGCGCGGCGGCGGCAGCGGCAGCGCACCGCCGGCGGCGAGGCTGGCGTCGAGCGTGCCCGGCACCGATCCGGTCAGCGTCGCCAGCGCATCGAGATAGGCGTCGCGCTGCGCCACCAGCGGGGTCGCGTCGGCGCGGCTGCTCGAGAGCTGGTTGCGCGCCTGAACGAGATCGAGGCGCGATGCCGTGCCCTGGGCGAAGCGCTGCTCGACCAGCTGGAGCAGCTGCGCGCGGCTCGTCACGGCGGCATCGGCCAACGCCATGCGGCGCTGCACGTCGCGCAGATTGACATAGGCCTGGGCGATCTCGGCGGTGAGGCTCACCTGCGCATCGGCGAGCCGCGCCTCGGCGGCGCCCGCCTGGGCGCGCGCTTCCTCCACCGCGCGGCGGCGGCCGCCGAACAGATCCACCTCCCAGCTCGCATCGAAGCCGGCATTGTAGAAATCGAGCGTCTGCGCGCCGTCGCCGCTGCCATTCTGATTGGTCTGGCCGCTGCCGTTCTGATCGCCGCTATTCTGGCCGATCGCCAGCCCCGGCGTGCGGGCATGGAGATAGACCGCGCTGCCATTGACGTTGGGCAGGCCGTTCGCCCGCTCCAGCCGCACCGCCGCGCGCGCCTGGCGGAGCCGCGCCTCGGCGGCGGCGAGATCGGGATTGGCCGCCAGGCCGCGCGCGATCAGCGCATCCAGCGTCTGGTCGTTGAGCGCCGTCCACCAGCGCGCCAGCGGCGGGCCGGGCTGGGCGGCGTCGGCGGCGCGCGCATAGGCCGCCGCCCCCGGGCTGCGTGGCGGCCCGCCATAATCGGGTCCGACCGTGCAGGCGGTGGCAAGCCCGGCCGCCAGGACGACGCAAGAGGAGAGACGGCGCATGATGATCCTCAATGGGCGGCGACCGGCTTGCCGGTCTTGGGCAGCGGCCGCAGGAAAAGCACCAGCGGCATCACCAGCAGCATGCCCATGGCGAGAATCCAGAAGAGATCGGCATAGGTCATGGTGAGCGCCTCGCGCTGGATGGTGCCGGCGAGCTGGCGCAGCGCGGCCGGCTCGCCGCCCAGCGCCCGCGCCTGGCCGGCGACGTAGGACTGGACCGAGAAGGCGTTGGCCGGCATCGATTCCTCCAGCCGGCGGCTGTGCAGCCAGAGGCGCTGATCCTGGATCACCGCGATGCCGGCGAGCGCGAAGGAGCCGCCGAGATTGCGCGCCGCGTTATACAGGCCCGAGGCGTCGCCCGCGAGGCTGGGCGGCACCGATCGGATCGCGGCCTGGTTCAGGAACATCATCGCGAACACCGTGCCGACGCCGCGCATCAGCTGCGAATCGACGAAAGTGCGCCCATCGGCGAGCGCGGTGAGATCGGTCTCCAGCCAGGCGCTGAGCGCGAGCAGCCCGAGCCCCATCAGCACCGCCACGCGAATGTCCAGCGTCCGCACCAGCCAGGGGGTGAAGGGCATCATCAGCAGCATCGGCACGCCCGAGAGCAGCACCACCTGGCCCGACTGGAACGCATTGTAGTCGGAGATGCCGGCCAGGAACTGCGGGATCACATAGGAGGTGCCGTAGATCGCCATGCCGATCATCGTCACCATCGCGGCGACGCTGCCGAACTGCCGATCGAGCAGCAGGCGCAGCCGGATGACCGGGCGCTCGGCGCGCCACTGGCCGATGCCGATCAGCACGAAGCCGATCGCCGCCACCACGCTGAGCCAGAGGATGGTGGGCGAGGAGAACCATTGCTCGCGCTCGCCCTCCTCCAGCACCACGGTGAGCCCGCCAAGACCAAGCGCCAGCCCGAATATGCCGAACCAGTCGGCCTCGCCGATCAGATCCAGGCGCGCCTTCTGGTGCTCCATCGCCACCAGCAGCAGCGCCACCAGCGCCACGCCCACCGGCAGGTTGATGAAGAAGGCATAGTGCCAGCTGACATTCTCCGTAAGCCAGCCGCCCAGCACCGGCCCCACCACCGGGCCGAGGATCGCGGTCATGCCGAACATGGCATTGCCCACCGGCTGCTGGTGCGGCGGCAGCCGCGTGGCGATGATGGTCATCGCGGTGGGGATCAGCGCGCCGCCGGTAAAGCCCTGGCCGACGCGGCCGATGATCATCATGCCGAGCGTGGAGGAGAGGCCGCACAGGATCGAGAAGAGGGTGAACAGCCCCGCCGCCAGCAGCAGGAAGCTGCGCAGCCCGAACAGCCGCGAGAGCCAGCCCGAAAGCGGGATAATGATGATCTCCGCCACCAGATAGGCGGTGGCCACCCAGGTGCCCTCGGTGCCGGAAGCGCCGATCTCGCCCTGGATCGTCGGCAGCGAGGAATTGACGATCGAGATGTCGAGTGTCGCCATCATCGCGCCGAGCGTGCCCGCCGCGACCGCCAGCCAATCGCTGGCATCGGCATTGGCGGCGGGCCGGGCGTCGCTCATCGCGCGGCCGGCGCCTGGTCGCGCCGGCGCTCCTCCTGATCGCGGATGCGCTCGAGCGCGCCCTTGGCGGCGATCGTGTCCACCGTCACCGTCACCGACAGGCCGGGCACCAGCACCTGGCGCGCGGCATCGCCGGCATCCAGCGCGATCCGCACCGGCACGCGCTGGACGATCTTGGTGAAGTTGCCGGTGGCGTTCTGCGGCGGCAGCAGCGAGAATTCGCCGCCCGTGCCGGGCGCCACGCTGGCGACATGACCGTTCAGCACCACGCCGGGCAGCGCATCCACCTTGATCCGGGCGGGCTGGCCGGGGCGCATGCGGCCGAGCTGCGTCTCCTTGAAATTGGCGGTTATGTAGAGATTCTGCACCGGCACCACCGACATCAGCCGCGTGCCCGCCTGCACGAAGCTGCCGACCTCCGCGCTCTTGTTGCCGATGCGCCCGTCGACGCTGGCGCGGATCAGCGTCGCGCCGAGATTGACGTTGGCCGCCGCGAGCTGCGCCGCCGCCGCCGAGCCCTGCGCGCGGGCCTGGCGCACCTGCGCCTCGAGCGCGGCGATGCGGCGGCGCGCGCTCTCCACCGCCGCCTGCTGCGCGGCCACCGCCTGATCCGCCTGTTCGGCCTGGGTGCGCAGATTGGCGAGCTTCTCGCGCGTCTCGGCGCCGCTCGCGGCGAGCGGCGTGTAGCGCTGCACCTGCGCATGCGCGAACTGCGCGTCGGCGCGCCTCGTGCCAAGCTCGGCCTGGGCCTGCCGCACCGCCGCCTGCTGCTCGCGGATGGTGGCGCGCGCATTCTCGACATTGGCGTCGGCGATCGCGATCTGCGCCTGATACTGGCTGGTCTGCGCGCGATAGTCGCGCGGGTCGATGCGCAGCAGCGGCGCGCCGGCCTTCACCATCTGATTCTCGACGACGTAGAGTTTCTCGATATATCCCGAGATCTTGGGCGCCACCGTCACCATGTCCGCCTGGACATAGGCGTCGTTCGTCTCCTCCAGAAAGCGGCCGCGGGTCTGATAATGGATGAACCAGATCACCAGCGCGATCAGCGCCACCGCCGCGAGCGCCAGCAGGATCAGCCTGGCCCGGGGCGACAGGCCCTTGCGCTTCTTGGCGGGTGCGGCCGCCTCGCTCTTGGGCTGTTCCTCATCGCTGCTCATCGCCGCATCCCGCATCCACTCTTGGCCACGCCGCGCCTCTTGCTCAGCGCGGAAAAAACTGCAAGACAATTTTATATGGTGCCATCATGAATGCAACCTCGGGCAAACCCGCGAGCGAACGCCTGGGCGAGGCGCTGCGCGATTTCAACTTCCGCTCGGGCCGCGTGTTCGATCGCGTGCTGGCGGGGGAAAGCGTGTCGGCGGCACGCTTGCGGCTGCTCCTGTTCATCGAGAAACATGATGGCGCGCGCTCCAGCGATGTCGCCCGCGTGTTCGGCCATTCGCCGCGCACCGTGACGGAGGCGATCGACGGCGTGGAGCGCGAGGGGCTGATCGCGCGGGTGCCCGATCCCCAGGACCGTCGCGCCAAGCGGCTGGCGCTGACCGAGGCCGGTCGCGCCGCCATCGCCGCCGCGGCGCCCCGGCTCCAGCATTTCAAGCAGCGGCTCTTTTCCGCGCTGAGCGTCGAGGAGCAGGAGCGGCTCGCCGATCTCCTTACCCGGCTGAACGAGCGGCTGAACGGGATCGAGGAGGAACTCGAAGGCTAACGCCGCGCAACCGGCGCCGCGCTCGCGGGTTGGCGCGGCATGCGTGCGGATCCTCCCCCGACCCCGCTCTGCCGGCCGCCGGCGGCGCTCGTGCTGGGCGGCGGCGTCGCGCTCGGTGCCTATCATCTCGGCGCGATCGAGCGGCTTGACGCCGCGCTGGACATCCAGGCCGTGGCCGGCGCCTCGATCGGCGCGATCACCGCCGCGCTCTTCGCCGGCAATGCGCCGGACGCGCGGCTCGACCGGCTCCGCCGCTTCTGGACGCGGGTGGAGGAGGCGCCGCCCTGGCCCGATCCGCTCGGCCTCGCCGCGCACGGGCCATGGCGCCACTGGCGCAACTGGGCGAGCGCCGCCACCGCACGGCTGGGCGGCGTGCCGGGCCTGTTCCGCCCGCGCGCCGAGCCCGGCGCCTGGCTCGGCGAGCGCGCCAGCCTCTACGACCAGAGCCCGCTGGCGGACACGCTCGCCGGGCTGATCGACGCCGACCGGCTCCGCGCCGGCGCCATGCGCTGCTGCATCGCCACCACCGATATCGAGACCGCCGAGCTGGTCCTGTTCGACAGCGCCGCCGGCGACGCCATCGCCATCCCGCACATTCTCGCCAGCTGCGCGCTGCTGCCGAGCTTCGCGCCGGTGCGAATCGGGGACCGGCTGCTCGGCGATGGCGGGCTTTCCGCCAATTGCCCGTTCGAGCCCTTTCTTGCGCCCGACCGGCGCGATCCGGCGCCGCCGCTGGTGGTGCTGCTCGATCTCTTCGCGCCCGATGCGACTCCGCCGACCAGCATCGAGGCGGCGGCGGCGCGGTCCACCGAGGTGCAGTTCGCCGCGCAGAGCCGGCTGCGGCTGGACGCGATCGGCGCCGCGCGCGCGGCGGCGGGCGGCGCGGCGACGCGCGTGCTCGCGCTCAGCTATCGCGCGCCGGGCGAGGAGGCGGGGCCGGAGCGCCAGTTCGATTTCTCGGCGCGCAGCCGCCACGATCGCGCGGCGGCCGGGCGACGGGATGCCGAGGCGGCGCTGGCGCATCTGGCGACGCTGCCGCCGCTCGCGGGGCACGGGCTCGAGCTGCACCGCATCGCCGCCCCCGGTCGCGGCGCCGCCACCGTGCCGATCCGCCAAGTCACGGCACTGTAACAAAGCTTTGCTTGCGCGCGCCCGGCTTTCGGGCATGATCCTGAAGACAAGGCCGGCGAAGAGCGGCCTATCTCTTGGGGGAGAGCGATATGCAGGAAGAGCATCTGCGCCTGGCCGAAGACCCGCGCTATCAGGAACTGCTCCACCGGCGCGGCCGCGTCACCGGCGTGCTGACCGTCATCATGCTGATCGCCTATTTCGGCTTCGTCCTGCTCATCGCCTTCGACAAATCCTTCCTCGCCCAGCCGGTGGCGGGCGGCGTCACCTCGCTCGGCATCGTGCTCGGCTTCGCGCTGATCCTGCTCGCGATCGCGCTGACCGGCGTCTATGTCCGCGCCGCCAATCGCGTGTTCGATCCCCTGGTCGATGCGCTCAAGGCGGAGGCCGGACGATGAGCCGCGTCCGTGCCGCCGCGGGCGTGGCGCTGCTGCTGGCGCCCGCGCCGGTGCTGGCCGATGCGCTCGCCGGCCAGACCAAGCAGCAGCCGACCAACTGGACGGCGATCGTCATCTTCGCCGCCTTCGCGGTCCTCACGCTCGCCATCACCCGCTGGGCGGCGCGGCGGACCCGCACCGCCTTTGAATTCTACACCGCCGGCGGGGGCATCACCGGCTTCCAGAACGGCCTCGCCATCGCCGGCGACTTCATGTCGGCCGCCTCCTTCCTCGGCATATCGGCGCAGATCTTCAAGGACGGCTATGACGGGCTGATCTACTCGATCGGCTTTCTGGTCGGCTGGCCGATCATCCTCTTCCTCATGGCCGAGCGGCTGCGCAACCTGGGCCGCTACACCTTCGCCGATGTCGCCTCCTTCCGCTTCGCCCAGCCGCCGGTGCGCGGCTTCGCGGCGGTGAGCACGCTGGTGGTGGTGCTGTTCTACCTGATCGCGCAGATGGTGGGCGCGGGCCAGCTGATCAAATTGCTGTTCGGCCTCCGCTACGAATATGCGGTGCTGATCGTCGGCGTGCTGATGACGCTGTACGTGCTGTTCGGCGGCATGACGGCCACCACCTGGGTGCAGATCATCAAGGCGGTGCTGCTGCTCGGCAGCGCCAGCTTCATGGCGGTGGCGGTGCTCGCGCGCTTCGGCTTCTCGCCCGAGGCGCTCTTCGCCCGCGCGGTGGCGGTGAAGACGGGCCTCGCGCTCGCCGATGGCAAGACCCAGGCCGAAGCCGCCAAGGCGGGCCTCTCGATCATGGGTCCGGGCAATTTCATCAAGGATCCGGTCTCGGCCATCTCGCTCGGCATGGCGCTGATGTTCGGCACGGCGGGGCTGCCGCACATCTTGATGCGCTTCTTCACCGTGCCCGATGCCCGGCAGGCGCGCAGCTCGGTGCTGTGGGCGACAGGCTGGATCGGCTATTTCTACCTGCTCACCTTCATCATCGGCTTCGGCGCGATCGTGCTGGTGGCGACCGAGCCGCGCTACAGCGACGGCGCGGGCGGCCTGCTGGGCGGCGGCAACATGGCGGCCATCCATCTTGCCCATGCGGTGGGCGGCAATCTCTTCCTGGGATTCATCTCCGCCGTCGCCTTCGCCACCATCCTCGCCGTGGTCGCGGGCCTGACGCTGTCGGGCGCCTCGGCGGTGAGCCATGATCTCTACGCCACCGTGCTGCGCCGGGGCGCCGCCGATTCGGCCGCCGAGCTGCGCGTCTCGCGGCGCACCGTGCTGGTGCTCGCGCTGGTCGCCATCCTGCTCGGCATCCTGTTCGAGAAGCAGAATGTCGCCTTCATGGTGAGCCTCGCCTTCGCGGTGGCGGCCTCGGGCAATTTTCCGGTGCTGCTCCTGTCGCTCTTCTGGCCCGGCTGCACCACGCGCGGGGTGGTGGCGGGCGGCAGCCTCGGGCTGGTGCTGGCGCTGATCCTCACCATCCTGTCGCCGGCGGTGTGGGTCGCGATCTTCGGCTACAAGACGGCGATCTTCCCCTATTCCTCGCCGGCCATCATCTCCATGCCGATCGCCTTCCTGACGATATGGCTGGTCTCGCTGACCGATGGCAGCGCGCGCGCCGCGGTCGATCGGCGGGGCTATGCCGCGCAGCGGCTGCGCGCCGAAACCGGGATCGGCGCCGCCCGCGCGCATCTCCATTGAGGCCGAGACGGGGCGACGCCGCGGCGCCGCCCCGCCCCCTCCATCGGGTCAGAAGGCGGAGAGGCCGGTGATCGCGCGGCCCAGGATCAGGCCGTGCACATCGTGCGTGCCCTCATAGGTGTTCACCGTCTCGAGATTGGCGGCGTGGCGCATGACATGGAATTCGGCCGAGATGCCGTTGCCGCCATGCATGTCGCGCGCGGTCCGCGCGATCGCCAGCGCCTTGCCGCAATTGTTGCGCTTGATGAGGCTGATCGTCTCGGGCACCAGCGTGCCCGCGTCCAGCCGCCGGCCGACGCGGAGCGCCGCCTGCAGTCCGAGCGCGATCTCGGTCGCCATGTCGGCGAGCTTGAGCTGGACCAGCTGCTTGGAGGCGAGCGGCACGCCGAACTGGTGGCGATCCAGCGTATAGCCGAGCGCCGCCTGATAGCAGGCCTCGGCGGCGCCCATCACGCCCCAGCCAATGCCGTAGCGGGCGCGGTTGAGACAGCCGAACGGGCCCTTGAGCCCGGCGACGTTCGGCAGCAGCGCCTCTTCGCCCAGCTCGACGCCATCGAGCACGATCTCGCCGGTGATCGAGGCGCGCAGGCTGAGCTTGCCCTCGATCGTGGGGGTGGAGAAGCCGGCCGCGCCGCGCTCCACCAGAAAGCCGCGGATCGCATTGTCATGCGCTTCGGACTTGGCCCACACCACCGCGACATCGGCGATCGGCGCGTTGGTGATCCACATCTTGGCGCCGTGCAGGCGATAGCCGCCCGGCGTCTTTTCCGCGCGGGTGCGCATGCCGGCGGGATCGGACCCGGCATCGGGCTCGGTCAGGCCGAAACAGCCGACCAGCGTTCCCGCCGCCAGCCCCGGCAGGAAGCGCCGGCGCTGCGCCTCCGAGCCATAGGCATAGATGGGGTACATGACGAGCGAGGACTGGACGCTCATCGCCGAGCGATAGCCGCTGTCCACCCGCTCCACCGCGCGCGCGATCAGCCCGTAGGAGACATAGCCGAGCCCGGCGCCGCCATAGTCGGCGGGGATGGTCGCGCCGAGCAGCCCGAGCGCGCCCATCTCGGAGAGGATGGCGCGATCGAACGTCTCGTCCAGATAGGCGCGGGTGACGCGCGGCAGCAGCTGGTCGCGGGCATAGGCCTCGGCGGTGTCGCGCACCATCCGCTCCTCCTCGCTGAGCTGCGACTCCAGATCCAGGGGATCGGCGGGATCGAACCGGCTGAGGCCGGGCTCGGCATGGGTCACGTGAAGCTCCTCTCGTCCCGGCCGGCATGGCCGGTCCGGCGCGGCCGGGCGGCCGCCTGATGCCCCGCTCTATCGTCTCAGCACGTGGCGGGAAAGCGGGGCGCGCGCCGGGCGTGCGGCGCTGCCGGCTTTCGCGCGCCGCCCCGCCTCGCTATGGCGGAGCCTCGCAACCGCATGGGAGGACACATGGACGACGCGTTCCGGCAGGCGGCGCTCAGCTATCATCGCGAACCGCGCCCCGGCAAACTCGGCATCCTGCCCACCAAGCGCATGGAAACGCAGCGCGATCTGGCGCTCGCCTATTCCCCCGGCGTGGCCGCGCCGTGCCTCGAGATCGCCGCCGATCCCGATAAGGCGCGCGACTATACCGCGCGCGGCAATCTCGTCGCCGTCATCTCCAACGGCACCGCCGTGCTCGGGCTCGGCAATATCGGCGCGCTCGCCTCCAAGCCGGTGATGGAAGGCAAGGCGGTGCTGTTCAAGAAATTCAGCGGCATCGACGTGTTCGACATCGAGGTCGACGCCGCCGATCCGGACCGCTTCGTCGAGGTGGTGGCGGCGCTCGAGCCGAGCTTCGGGGCGATCAACCTGGAGGACATCAAAGCCCCTGAATGTTTCGAGATCGAGGCCAAGCTGCGCGCCCGGATGAATATCCCGGTCTTCCATGACGATCAGCACGGCACCGCGATCGTGTGCGCGGCCGCCGTGCGCAACGGCCTGCTCTGCCAGGGCAAGACGCTGGCCGAGGTCAAGCTCGTCACCTCCGGCGCGGGCGCCGCCGCGCTCGCCTGCGTGCGGCTGCTGATCTCGATGGGGCTGCCGGCGGAGAATGTGACCCTCACCGATATCAAGGGCGTGGTCCATGCCGGCCGCGAGGGGCTGACGCCGGAGCTGGAGCCCTTCGCGCGCCACACCGACGCGCGCACGCTGGGCGAGGTGATCGGCGGGGCGGACGTGTTCCTGGGCCTGTCGGCGCCGCGCGTGCTCAAGGAGGAATGGCTGCCGCTGCTGGCCGAGAAGCCGCTCATCCTCGCGCTCGCCAATCCCGAGCCGGAGGTGGATCCGGCGGTGGTGCGGCGGGTCCGCCCCGATGCCATCATCGCCACGGGCCGTTCGGATTATCCGAACCAGGTCAACAATGTGCTCTGCTTCCCTTATATTTTCCGGGGCGCGCTCGATTGCGGCGCCACCGAGATCAACGCCGAGATGGAGCGCGCCTGCGTCGAGGCGATCGCCGAGCTGGCGCGGGTCGAGCCGGACGAGACGGTGGCGCGCGCCTATGGCGGCGCGCAGCTCACCTTCGGGCCCGAGCATATCATCCCCAAGCCCTTCGATCCGCGACTGGTGCTGCACATCGCCCCGGCCGTGGCGCGCGCCGCCATGGCGACCGGCGTGGCCCGCGCGCCGATCACCGATTTCGCCGATTATGCGCGCGTGCTGCAGGGCTTCACCTATCGCTCGGGGCAGCTGATGCACCCCGTGTTCGAAAAGGCACGCGAGGCCAATCACCGCGTCGCCTATTCCGAAGGCGAGGAGGAGCGCACCCTGCTCGCCGCCCAGGTGGTGGTGGACGAGCGGCTGGCGCGGCCGGTGCTGGTCGGGCGGCGCGCGGTGATCGCGGCGGCGATCGCCCGCTTCGGCCTGCGCATGCGCATCGGCGAGGAGATCGAGGTGTTCGATCCCACCGAGGATGAGGCGCTCGCGGAGCGGCTGGGCGCCGCCTATGCCGCGATCGTCGACCGGCGCGGCATCACGCCCGCGGCGGCGCGCAACCGCATCCGCACCCATGGCTCGATCACGGCGGCGATGCTGCTGGCGCAGGGCCATGTCGATGCGGCGCTGTGCGGCGGCACCGCCGACTGGTGGCAGCAGACCCGCCACGTGCTGCCGATCATCCCGCCCCTGCCCGGGCTGAAGCGCGTCTATGCGTTGTCGGTGCTGATCGTCGGCGACAAGACGCTGTTCATCTGCGACACGCACATGAACGTCGATCCCTGCGCCGAGGAGATCGCCGAGATGACGCTGCTCGCCGCCGATGCGGTGCGCCGCTTCGGCATCCCGCCGCGCGCCGCCTTGTGCAGCCACAGCAATTTCGGCGCCTCCAACTCGCCCTCGGCGCGCAAGATGCGCCAGGCGCTCAAGCTGATCCGCGACGACGCGCCCGAGCTTGAGATCGACGGCGAAATGCATGCCGACGCCGCCCTGCTGCCCGCGCTGCGCGAGCGGCTGGTGACCGACAGCCCGCTCACCCGCAACGCCAATCTGCTGGTGATGCCGTCGCTGGACGCGGCCAACATCGCCTTCACCCTGCTTGCCGGCGCGACCGACGGGCTGGCGGTGGGGCCGCTGCTGCTCGGCCTCTCCAAGCCCGTGCATGTGATGACCGCCACCGCGACCGCGCGCGGGCTGGTCAACATGACGGCGCTCGCCGTCTCGGGCGGCTAGAGCGCGAGCGCGAGCTGGGCGGGGGCGGCGGGATCGCCCTCGCCCAGGCCAGACAAAGTGAGGCCGAGCAGCCGCACCGGCTTTTCCAGCGGCACCAGCGCATCCAGCAGCTCGGCGCCGGCGGCGGCGAAACCGGCCTCGTCGGTGATTGGCGACTCGACGCTGCGCGCCCGCGTGATCTGGCGGAAATCGTTGAACTTCACCTTGAGCGTAACGGTGCGCCCGCGCGCCTGCGCGGCATCCGCCCGTTCCCACACCGTGGCGATGATGGGCGCCAGCGCCGCGTGGAGATCGGCCGGGCGGATCAGATCCTCGGAAAAGGTGCGTTCCGCGCCGATCGACTTGCGCACCCGGTCCGGCCGCACCGGCCGCTCATCGATGCCGCGCGCGGCGCCGTGGAGATAGGCGCCCCAGCTGCCGAAATGCTGGGTCAAGGCCTCGATCGGCTGGGCGGCGAGATCGGCGCCGGTGACGATGCCGAGCCGCGCCATCTTGGCGGCGGTGGCGGGACCGACGCCGTGGAACCGCGTGACCGGCAGCCCCTGCACGAAGGCGGCGCCGCGCGCGGGCGGGATGACGCAGCAGCCATCGGGCTTGTTCTGGTCCGAGGCGAGCTTGGCGAGAAATTTGTTGTACGAGACGCCCGCCGAGGCGGTGAGGCCCGTCTCGGCGCGGATCGCGGCGCGGATCGCCTCGGCGGTGGCGGTGGCGGAGCCGAGGCCGGCCTGGTCCTCGGTGACGTCGAGATAGGCCTCGTCGAGCGACAAAGGCTCGATCAGCGGCGTGAATCGGGCGAAAATCGCGCGGATTTCGCGCGAAACGGCGCGATATACGTCGAATCGCGGCCGCACGAAGACGAGATCGGGGCAGAGCCGCCGCGCGGTGACCGACGGCATCGCCGAGCGCACGCCGAAGCGCCGCGCCTCATAGCTCGCCGCCGCGACCACGCCGCGCAGCTTCTCGCCCCCCACCGCGACCGGCAGACCGCGCAGCGCGGGCGTGTCGCGTTGCTCCACCGACGCGAAAAAAGCGTCCATATCGACATGGATGATCCTGCGCGCGGACATCGCCGGCCGTTCTACGCGGCGCGCGCGGCAAGACAAGCGCGGCGCCCGGTTGAAGGCCGCGCCGCGTCTCTGCATAGGCTGTGGCCGGAACCGGAGCGGCGCCGCGCGCGTCTGGGCGGCCAGCCAGGGAGATGATGATGCTCGGTACGTTCACGGGATCGATGGTGGCGACATTGGTGCGCGAGGCCACCGGCGCGCCGCCGGCCGGTCCGCTCGCCACCGCGCTGATCGGCAGCGGCGCCTCGCTGGTGATGCAGCGCGGCCGCCGCCCGGTGGGGCTCGCGCTGCTGCTCGCCGGCGGCGTGGTGCTGTGGCGCGAGGCCGCCGCCGCGCGGCCGCGCACGGCGCGCGTCAAGGTCAGGCCGGCGACGCGGCGGCCGGCGCCCGGTCTTCCGGCCGCCAGCGACGCGGCGGCGTGACCACGGCGTTGATCGTGGCGCCGAGCAGGATCGCATAGGACGAGACCCACAGCCACATCAGCAACACCACCACCGCCGAGAGCGAGCCATAGGTGGCGTTGTAATTGCCGAAACGCGAGACATAGAAGCCGAGGCCGAGCGTGGCGCCCAGCCAGAGCAGCGTGGCCATGCCCGAGCCGAGGCTGAGCCAGCGCCACCCCGCCGGCGGATGCGCCGGTCCAAGCCGATAGGCGCCGCCGATCGCCGCGCTGGCGAGCAGCGCCGCCACCGTCCAGGTGCCGATCTGGATCAGCAGCGCCGCCACCGGGCCGAGAAAGGCCGCGATCGTCTCGACCCAGGCTAGGATGGTGGCCGCGAACAGCCCGGCCACGGCGGCGGCGACCGCGCCCAGGATGATCGCGAAGGAGATCAGCGTCGAGCGGACGATCGAGCGATCCTCCTCCTGGCGATAGATGACGTTGAGCGCGGCCATGATGGCGGTGGAGGCGCGGGTGGCGCCGTAGAAGGCGAAGAAGAGCGCCACGATCAGCCCGAAGCCGGTCTTGCTCGCCGAGGTGGTGACGACGGCGACCAGCTGGTCGAGGATCAGCTTGGCGGCATCGCGCGGCACAAGCTTGACGATGGTGCGGATATGATCCGCCACCGTCGCCGGATCGGCGATCAGGCCGTAGGTGAGGATCACCGCCGCCAGCAGTGGCACCAGCGAGAGGAAGCAGTAGAAGGCGACCCCGGCCGCCATCAGCCCGATATTCTCGCTGTTCATCCGCGTCCACAGCGCGCCCAGCAAATGGCGGGCGCGCGCTAGCCGCGTGGCGTGATCGGACGTGTCGGACGTCATGCAAGGCTCCCCTGTCTGGCGCTGCACCAACACCTGGAGGCCGGCTCGTGTCCCGCGCTGACGCAGAATGTGGCGGAACCGGCCTCGCGCGCGGGACGTTGGCTCGGAAAAGGGGGGCCTGTGCGCCCGGTCATCGGGGAACAGGTTTGCTGCCACGCCATCGCGCCGGAGATTTGGGGAAGGCGACGCGCCGCCGCCTCTGCTGCGGTGTCGCGGCCTTGAGCGGCGCCGCGCTGCTCGCTTCTTCCGCGCCGGCCGCCCCGCCCCCACCCAGCCCGCCCCAGGCGGTCGATCCCGTCGGCGATCCGCAGTTCGACGCCGCGCTGCCGCCGCTCGATGCCGTCCAGGCGCCGCCGGCCGAGGTCCAGCCGATGGCGGGGCAGGCCGCGCCCGCCGCCCCCGAAACGCCCGCGCCCGTGGCGGCCCCGGCCACCAGCCTCGCGGCGACGCCGCCGGCCGCGCAGCCCGCCAATGATCCCGCGCTGGCCGAGCCGCTGCCGCCGCTCGCGGGCTTCGATCCCAACCCGGACACCAGCAAGGCCAAGGTGCCGACCAGCCAGGCGGCCCGGCTGCGCTACACCAGCCAGATCGAGGGGCTGAAGGCGATCGGTCTGGAGGATGAGTTCCGCCAGCGCTCCGCGCTCGGCAAGGGGACGAAAAAGGCCGCCAACGCCGCGCAGGTCGCCGCCCGCGCCGCCGAGGATGTCGCGCTGGCCGAGCGGCTGATGAAATCGGCCGGCTATTATGACGGCACCGCCTCCTCCACCGTGCTGCCCGTGCCCAACCAGGCCGGGCTCGTGGCGGTGACGATCAGCGCCACGCCGGGCGTGCGCTATGCCTATGGCAGCATCACCATCGCCGGCGCCCCGCCCGAGCCGACCCGGATCGCGCGCGGCGCGCTGCCGCTGAAGCCGGGCGATCCGATCGAGGCGGCGGCCACGCTCGCCGCCGAGGCCAATGTCGCGCTGGTGCTGCCGCAACAGGGCTATCCCTTCGCCAAGACGGGCGACCGGACGATCCTGCTCGATCCCGACCAGCACAAGGGCGATTACAGCCTGCCGCTCACCGCCGGGCCGCGCGCGCGCTTCGGCGGCCTGCGCACCAAGGGCGATCCCGTGTTCGGGCTGGATCATCTCGCCGTCTTCCCCCGCTTCGAGCGCGGCCAGCGCTACGACAGCCGGCTCACCGAGGATCTGCGCGAGGCGCTGGTCGGCACCAGCCTCTTCTCCTCGGTGGCGGTGGAGCCGGTGGATACCGGCCAGACCGACCCGAGCGGCGACAGCATCGTCGATCTGCTGGTGACGCAGAATCGCGGCCCCGCGCGGGCGCTGTCGGGCTCGGCCGGCTATGGCACGGGCGAGGGCGTCAAGGCCGAGGCGAACTGGACGCACCGCAACCTCTTCCCGCCCGAGGGCGCGCTCTCGGTGGGGGTCATCGGCGGCACGCTGCAACAGGGGGCGAATGTCAGCTTCATCCGCTCCAATGCCGGGCAGCGCGATCGCACCTTCACCGTCACGGGCGGGTTCAACCGCTCCAATTTCGATGCCTATGAGGCCAAGACGATCAACCTCGCCGCCACGCTGTCGCGGCAGAGCACGCCGATCTGGCAGAAGCGCTGGACCTGGTCGGTGGGCGCGGAGCTGGTCGGCACCAACGAACAGGGCGCCGCGCTCAACGCCACCGACGATCGCCCGCGCCGCAATTACCTGATCGGCGCGCTGCCGAGCCAGATCCAATATGACCGGTCGGATAGCCTGCTCAATCCCACGCGCGGCTTCCGCCTGCTCGCGCGGGTGAGCCCGGAGGCCTCGCTGCGCAGCGGCGTCCACGGCTATGGCCGGCTGCTCGGCGAGGGCACCGCCTATATGCCGCTGGGCAGCGCGATCGTGCTCGCCGGCCGGGTGCGCGTGGCCTCGATCGTCGGGGCGACGCTGGAGGATATCGCGCCCTCCCGCCGCCTCTATTCGGGCGGCGGCGGATCGGTGCGCGGCTATGGCTTCCAGCAGCTCGGCCCGAAGGATCCGCAGAACAACCCGATCGGCGGCCGCAGCCAGACCGAGTTCGCCACCGAGGTCCGCTACCGTTTCGGCAATTTCGGGATCGTGCCCTTTTTCGATGGCGGCCGGGTGAGCGAAAGCTCCAAGCCCGGGCTTTCGGACATGCGCTACGGCGCCGGCATCGGCGCGCGCTACTATACCAATTTCGGCCCGCTCCGACTTGACGTGGCGACCCCGATCAACCGTCAGCCCGGCGACAGCCGCATCACCCTCTACATTTCGATCGGACAGGCTTTCTGATGGCGACCGCGCCCGACGCCCCGGCGCCCGCGCGCCGCCCGCTCGCGCCCCGCATCGCCAAGGGCGTGGGCATCGCGCTCGCCGCGCTGGTGGCGCTGGCGGCGGCGCTGATGCTGTTCCTCAACACCGGGCCGGGCAAGCGCTTCATCGGCACGCGGCTGGCGGGCTATACCACGGCCTCGGGCATCACGCTGCGCGTCGCCCAAATCGACGGCTCCATCTATTCGCGCTTCACGCTGCGCGGGCTCGAGGTCAGCGATCCGCGCGGCGTGTTCCTCACCGCCCCCGCGATCACGATCGACTGGCGGCCCTTCGCCTATCTCCATTCCAAGATCGATCTGCGTTCGGTGGAGGCGGGGCTGATCACGCTGCGGCGCCTGCCCCAGCTCAAGCCCACGCCGAGCGATCCCAACGCACCCACCATTCCGGACATCGACCTCAGCCTCGGCCGGCTCGCCATCGATCGCTTCGTGATCGAGCCGGCGGTGGACGGCAAGCGCCACATCGTGCGGCTGGCCGGCACCGCCGCCATCGCCGACCGGCGCGCGCAGATCGCCGCCGATGGCGCCGCCATCGCCGCGCCCGGCGTGGCGGGCGGGGACCGGCTGCGGCTGCGGCTGGACGCGGTGCCCGATGCCAACCGGCTCGGGCTCGATGTCAAGCTCCAGGCGCCGGCGGGCGGTCTGGTGGACAGCTACGCGCATCTCGGCCGTCCGCTCGCGCTGTCGATCGACGGCCGGGGCGATTGGGCCGCCTGGCGCGGCCGGGCGATCGCCGGGCTGGGCGGACAGCCGCTGATGAATCTCGGCCTGACGGCGCAGAATGGCCGCTTCCACGCGCTGGGCGCGGTGCGGCCGGGGATGATGCTGACCGGCCCCGCCGCGCGGCTGACCGAGCCGCAGATCGCGGTGGACGCCACCGCCACGCTCGACCAGCGCCGCGCCGATACGCGCATCGCGCTGCATTCGTCCGCCTTCGCCGCCGAAGCCGCGGGCCTGCTGGATTTCGCCCAGAGCCGCTTCGGCCGGTTCCGCATCAAGGCCCGGCTGCTCACCCCCGGCGCGATCCTGCCCAATCTCGCGGGCCGCGACATCGCGCTCGGCGCGACGCTGGACGGCGCCTTCGCGCGCCCGGCGATCGACTATGCGCTGAGCGCCGGCAGCATCGCCTTCGGCACGACCGGCGTCGAGGGGCTCAGCGCCAGCGGCAAGGCGGTGATCAACGCCGATCGCATCCTGGTGCCCGTCCATGCCGCGGCGCGCCGCATCACCGGGCTCAACGCGGCGGCCGGCGGGCTCGTCACCAACATCCGCATCGACGGCGACATCGCCTATCAGAACAGCCAGATCTTCTCCGACAATCTGAAGCTGCGCTCGGACCGGATCGACGCCACCGCGCTGGTGCTCGCCGATCTCAAGACGGGCACCTATACGGGCGCGCTCAAGGGCCGGGTGAATGATTACGCCGTCAACGGGCTCGGCCGGATCAACCTCGTCACCGACGCGCGGCTCGTGACGGCGCCGGGCGGCGGCTTCGGGATCAAGGGCCGGGTGCGCGTCGTCACCCGCAAGATCACCAACGCCACGCTCGCCCAGCAGCTGGGCGGCAATGCCGTGATCACCGCCGATATCGGCTATGATCCCCGGCGCGGCGCGACGCTGGCCAATTTGCGGCTGAACGCGCCCGATTTCCACATCACGCGCGGCGACGGCGCCTATAATCTCGCCAGCGGCGCGCTCCGCTTCTCGGGCGCGGGCGCCTCGCGCACCTATGGCCCCTTCACGCTGGACGCGACCGGCACCATCGCCAACCCCCATGTCGTGCTGCGCGCGGCGCGGCCGGGCGTGGGGATCGGCCTGGCCGGGCTCACCGCCACGGTCGAGGGCAGCCGCGCCGGCTATGAGATCCGCGCCAACGGCCAGTCCGACTATGGGGCGTTCACCGCCAATGCGCTGGTGCGCGCCGGCCAAGGGCCGCTCGCGATCGATCTGCGGCAGCTGCTGATCGCCGGCATCACCGCGCGCGGCCAGATCGTGCAGAGCGCGGCGGGGCCGTTCGCGGGAACGCTGTTCATCGCCGGATCGGGATTGAACGGCCAGGTGCGGCTCGCCGCCGCCGGCGCCAACCAGCGCGCCGATATCGCGCTCCGCGCCGCCGGCGCGCGCCTGCCGGGGCCGGGCGGACAGCCGGTGACGATCGGCTCGGGGCTGGTCAATGCCAGCGTCGTGCTGCTGCCCGCCGGGCCTTCGGCCACCGGATCGCTCGCGCTGGTCGATCTGCGGACCGGCACGACGCTGGTGCGCGATGCGCGCGCGCGCTTCCGCTATGCCGCCGGCAGCGGCACGGTGGCGCTGACCGCGCGCGGCAGCGCGGGCGTGCCCTTCGACATCGCCGCCCAGGCGCAGCTGAGCCCGCAGCGCATCCTCGCCAATCTGCGCGGCTCGGCCAACGGCATCGCCTTCCGCCTCGCCCAGCCCGCCGTCGCGACGCGTCAGGGCAGCGCCTATCTGCTCGCCCCGGCGACAATCGTGCTGCCGCAGGGCCAGATCACCGTCTCGGGCCGCTATGGCGACACCATCCAGGCCCATGCCGCGATGCAGGGCATGGACCTGTCGATCGCCCAGGCCTTCGCCCCCACGCTCGGCATCGGCGGCAAGGCGACGGGCACGTTCGATCTCGCCATGGCCGGCGCCGCCGCCGTGCCGACCGCGCGCGCGCGGATCGACATTGCCGGCTTCACCCGCACGGGCGCGTTGACCGTGTCCGATCCGGTGGACGTGGCGCTGCTGGCGACGCTCGATCCCGCACAGGGCGGACAGGCGGCGGCGCTGCTGCGGCGCGGCGGCACCATTCTCGGCCGGGTGAAGGCGCGGCTGGCGCCGATTCCCGGCGGCAGCGCGGGCTGGACCACAAGGCTGATGCAGGCGCCGCTTTCCGGCGGCATCCGCTACAATGGCCCGGCCGAGGTGCTGTGGACGCTGACCGGCATCGCCGGCCAGACCGTGGCCGGCCCGATCGCGATCGGCGCCGATTTCGGCGGGCGGCTGGATCAGCCGCGCCTGGTCGGCGTGGTGCGCGCCAACCAGCTCCGCTACGAGAACCAGACCTATGGCACGACCGTGTCCGACATCCAGCTGGACGGTCGCTTCACGCAGAGCCAGTTCGTGCTCAACCGGCTGCAGGGCAAGGCGGGCGATGGCAGCGTGCAGGCGCGCGGCGCGGTCGGCATCGATGCCGCCGGCGGCTTCCCGATCAACGTCACCGCGACGCTCGACAATGCCCAGCTCGCCGACAGCGACGCCGCCGCCGCGCGGGTGAGCGGGAGCATCGCCGTCACCAATTCGCGCGCGGCGGGCGGCCTCATCAAGGGCGATCTGCGGCTGGCCGAGGTGCGCTACCAGATCGTGCGCCAGGGCGCCGCCGAAGTGCCCGAGCTGACCGGCGTGCGCCGCAAGGGCGATGCGCCCGCCAGCCCCGCCGCCGCCGCCGGCCCAGCGCCGAGCAACTGGAAGCTCGATCTCCATGTCCGCGGCGACAACCAGATCTTCGTGCAGGGCATGGGGCTGGACAGCGAATGGTCGACCGACATGCGCGTCGGCGGCACCACCGGCGCGCCGGTGGTGACGGGCAAGCTGCAGGTGGTGCGCGGCAGCTACAGCTTCGCCGGACGGCGGCTGACGCTGGCGGACACGTCCACCGTCACCTTCCATGGCCCGCTGCTCGATCCCGAGCTTAACATCACCGCCGACACCACGGTGCAGGGCGTGACCGCTTCGATCAACATCGGCGGCACGGCGCAGCGCCCGCGCATCACCTTCACCTCGACCCCGACGCTGCCGCAGGACGAGGTGCTGTCGCGGCTGCTGTTCGGCACCTCGGTGACGTCGCTCACGCCCACCCAGGCGCTTCAGCTCGCCGCCGCGCTCAACTCGCTGCGCGGCTCGGGCGGGGGCGGGCTCAATCCGCTGGGCAAGCTGCGCGGCGCCTCGGGCCTCGACAATCTCTCGGTGCTCGGCGCCGACAAGACGACCGGGCGCGGCACCGCGCTCTCGGCCGGGAAATATATCTCGAACAACATCTATGTGCAGGTGATCTCGGATACGCGCGGCTTCACCCAGACCCAGCTGACGATCGCGCTGTCGCGCGCGCTCAGCCTGCTCAGCCAGGCGGGCGGCTATCTCGGGCCGAGCGTCAGCCTGCGCTATTCCAAGCAATATTGAGGAGCGCGCCGCCGCCGCCGGTCCAGCCGGGCGGCGGCGGCGGCGGGCCGGTGCTCAGCGCGGCGCCAGCGTCGCCCAGATCGGCAGATGATCGGAGGCCCGCGCCGCCAGCGCGGTGCGGTGGACGCCGCAATCCAGCACGCTGAGATCGGGCGTGGTCATGATGCGATCGAGCCGCGCCACCGGCCGGCGCGCGTGGAAGCTGGCGGGCGTGGGCGCGAAGTGGAAATGATCGGTGAAATCGCGCAGGCAGCCGCCGGCCAGGCTCCACTCGTTGAGATCGCCCATCAGCACGGTGGGCAGCGGCGCGGCACAGGCCTCGACATGGCCGATCACCGCGCGCGCCTGGCGCCGCCGCCACAGGCCCGAGAGATCCAGATGCATGCCCACCACCCGCAGCGCGAGCCCGTGCACCGCCAGCTCCGCCATCACCGCGCCGCGCGGCTCGAGCACCGGCAGATCGAGCGGACGGAAGCTCAGGATCTCGACGCGCGAGCGGACCAGCACGGCATTGCCGTGCCAGCCCAGGCCGCCCGGGCGGATGTCATAGGGCACGGGCCGCCAGCCGCACTGGCCGAGCAGCTCGAAGGGCAGCGCCGAGAGCCGCGCGCCGAGCCGGCGATCGGCCTCCTGCAGCACGACAATGTCGGCATCAAGCTCGGCCAGCACGGCGAGGATGCGCTCCGGCCGGCGCTGGCGATCGGTGCCGACCGCCTTGCGGATATTGTAGCTGACGACCTTGACCGGGGTCATGGATCGCGCCGGTCCCGGCCACGCCGGCCGACCAGCAGCCAGCCCGCGGCGGCGACGGCGGCGCCCAGCGCGAGCGCGGTCAGCGCGCTATTGTCCGTCGCCGCGCGGGTTACCGCGATCGCGGCGCGCCGGCCGAGATCGCGTCCGCCGGCGATCGCCGCGCGTGCCCGGGCGCGTCGGGGCGATGCGGCCGCCGCGTCCGTCTCCGCCGTGTCGTCCGTCATCCGCGCTCCTTTCCTGCCTTGTACCGCTCGCTCGCGCGTTTATCGCAGACCCACGCCATAGGAGGATCGATCCGTGCGTTCCATAGCCGCCTGCGCCGCCGCCCTGCTGCTCAGCGCGCCCGCGCTTGCCGCGCCGCCACCGCGTCCCAACGCCTTCAACGCGCAGCTGCGCGCGCTCTCGCCGGCCGACCGTGCCGGCGCGCTGCGTCGCGCGGTGACGCTGGCGAACCAGCGCTGCGGCCGACTCGCGCAGAGCGTGGATCGCGGCCAATATGGCAATCTCGGCTTCTGGCAGGTGCGCTGCGTGCCGGGCGGCGACTATGCCGTCTTCACCGGGCCGGACGGATCGGTGCAGGTGCGGGGCTGCGCCGACATGGCGGCGCTCAAGCTGCCCGCCTGCGTGGCGATGAAGCCCGAACCCGCGCCGCCGCCCGCGCCGCGCCGGCGCTGATCACGCTCAGGCGACCGCCGTCGTCCAGCCGAGCGCCGGCAGGGCGATGGCGCGGCCGCCGCGCAGATCGGTGCGCGTCACGATCGCGCCCTGGCCCTCGAGATAGGCGAGCAGCCGCCGCAGCCGCCCGGTGGAATGGGTGCCATAGACGCGCGCCAGCGCCTCGTCGCTCGGCGTCGGCTGGTTCTCGAGCGCGGCGCGGGCGATGGTGAGGAACACGCCGCGCGCGTCCTCGGGCAGGAGATCGGCCTCGCGCGCCGCCTCGGCGATGGCGTCGCCTTCGGCGATCCCCTCGAACAGGCCGGCGCGGGCGAGCGACAGGCGGGTGCGGAAGCCGGCGAGATCGAGCCCCGGATCGGCGAGGCCGCGCATCCGGCAGCGCACGCCGAAATCCTGGAACAGCATGGCGGCGGGGCGGAAGCTTTCGCCCTCGTCGGCGATCAGCTCGGCGAGGCAGGTGGCGACGATCGCGCGCGCCTGATCGGGCGCGGGTTCGGGTCGGCCGGCGCGCGCGGGCTCCTCCTCGCGCACCTCTATGCTGCGCAGCAATTCGTCCATGCTCGGGCGCGGCGCGGCGGGCGGCGGCGCGGGGCGCGGCTCGGCCGGCTCGTCGAACTGGAAGAGCAGCGCCTGCGCCGCCTCGCGCGGGGCCTGGGGCAGCGGCATCAGCTTGGGCGAGGCGCTGCGCGCGGCGGTTTCCACCGGGCCGATGCGGATCGGCAGGGGGCGCCGCGCCAAGGCCGGGCCGAGCGCCACGAAATGGCCGCGCGCGAGATCGCGGAACTGCTCGGCCTGGCGCCGCTCCAGCCCCAGAAGATCGGCCGCGCGGGCCATGTCAATATCGAGGAAGGTGCGGCCCATGAGGAAGTTGGAGGCTTCGGCCGCGACATTCTTGGCGAGCTTGGCGAGCCGCTGCGTGGCGATCACCCCGGCCAGGCCGCGCTTGCGCCCGCGGCACATCAGGTTGGTCATCGCGCCCAGCGAGAGACGGCGCACCTCGTCCGATACCTCGCCGGCGACGGCGGGGGCGAAGAGCTGCGCCTCGTCCACCACCACCAGCGCGGGGAACCAATGATCGCGCGGCGCATCGAACAGCGTGTTGAGGAAGGTGGCGGCGGCGCGCATCTGCCCCTCGGCATCGAGCCCCTCCAGGCTCAGCACCACCGAGACGCGATGCTCGCGGATGCGCTCGGCGACGCGGCGCAGCTCGGCCTCGCTATGCGCGCCGCCATCCACCGCGACATGGCCGAAGCGATCCGCCAGCGTGACGAAATCGCCTTCGGGATCGATCACCACCTGCTGCACCCAGGGCGCGCTGCCTTCGAGCAGGCGGCGCAGCAGATGCGACTTGCCCGAGCCCGAATTGCCCTGGACGAGCAGACGGGTGGCGAGCAGTTCCTCGAGATCCACGGCGGCGGCGGCCCCGTCCGGCCCGGTGCCCATATCGACGGCGACGGTCATGGCGCCGATGTGGCGCCATCGCCGCCGCACCGCAACCGGCGCGCGCGCTTTATCCACAAGCGCATGGTGGAAGGGGGTGCTGGCGGGACCCGCCGCTTGGCCCTATGGCTTCCAGAATTCAGGGTGAGACGGAGACGGCATGGCGACCACCGATAGCGCAGGCGGGGCATCGCCCTCGCTGCTCCAGCCGGGCCTCGCCGCCTGCATCGCCACCGCCGCGCTCGCCGGCCTGCTGTTCGGCTTCGATACCGCGGTGATCTCCGGCACCACCGAGGCGCTGACCCGCGCCTATGCGCTGAGCCCCACCTGGCTCGGCATCACCGTTTCGGCGGCGCTGTGGGGCACGCTGGCGGGCGCGCTGCTCGCCGGCAAGCCGGGCGACCGCTATGGCAGCCGCGATACGCTGCGCGTGCTCGCGCTCTTCTACGTGATCGCCGGCATCGGCAGCGCGCTCGCCTGGAACTGGGGCGCGCTGGTGGGCTTCCGCCTGCTGTGCGGCCTGGCGGTGGGCGGCTCCTCGGTGCTGGCGCCCGTCTACATCTCCGAGATCGCGCCGCCGGCGCGGCGCGGCACGCTGGTGGCCATGTTCCAGTTCAACGTCATCCTCGGCATCCTCGTCGCCTATGTCTCGAACGCGGTGATCGCGGGGCTGGATCCGGGCGAGGCCGCGTGGCGCTGGAAGCTGGGCGTGGCGGCGGCGCCCGCGCTGCTCTTCCTGCTGCTGCTCTTCCGCATCCCGCATTCGCCGCGCTGGCTGGTGGCGCAGGGCCGCCCCGAGGAGGCGCGCGCGGCGTTCCGCTATATCGGCCTGGGCGACGAGGCCGCGCGCGCGGAAATTGCGGCGGCGGCGCGCGACGCGGGCGGCGCGGCGGGCGCGGGCCGGCTCTCGTGGCGGCGGCACGCCCGGCCGATCCTGCTCGCCATCCTCGTCGCGGGCTTCAACCAGCTCTCGGGCATCAACGCCTTCCTCTATTATCTGAACGACATATTCGCGCGTTCGCACAGCCCGCTCTCGCCCGATCTCCAGGCGATCATCATCGGCGTGGTCAACATGGTGTTCACGCTGCTGGGCATGGCGCTGATCGACCGGCTGGGCCGCAAGACGCTGCTGCTGATCGGATCGGCCGGCATGGCGGCGTCGCTCACCATCGGCGGCCTCTCGCTGATCGGGGTGCTGCCCTCGGGGCTGGTGCTGTTCGCGCTGATCGGCTTCATCCTCTTCTTCGCCCCCAGCACGGGCGCGGTGATCTGGGTCTATATCTCGGAAATCTTCCCGACCGAGGTGCGCGCGCGCGGCGCGGCGATCGGCGCCTCCACCCATTGGGGCGCCAATGCCGTGATCGCCGCCATCTTCCCGCCGATCGCGGCCTGGTCGGCCGGCGCGCCCTTCTTCTTCTTCGCCGCCTGCATGGTGGTGCAGCTGGTGGTGGTGGCGCTGGTCTTCCCCGAGACCAAGGGCGTGCCGCTGGAGGAGATGGAACGCCGCCTCGGCGCCGCCGGTTGAGCGCCGAAGGCCGCGACGCGGCGCGGGCGATGCGACTCATTTCCCCGTTCGGCCGTTCTGGCCGCTTGCGTTCGGGCGCGCACCGCGCCAACGCTGTGGCGAGGGCCGAGCCCCTGAGTGGAGACAGCATGACCGGATTTCCCGCCGAGCGCACCGCCGACCGTTCCCGCCGCGTGCGCCGCGCGCCGCATCCGATGGCGATGTTCTTTCGCGGCTTCCTGAAACATCCCGTGATGGTCGGCTCGATCATCCCGTCGTCGCGCACGCTGATCGACCGGATGCTGGCGCCGGTGGACTGGGCCGCGACCAAGGTGTTCGTGGAATATGGGCCGGGCGTGGGCACCTTCACCCGCCCGATCCTGGACCGGCTGGCGCCCGACGCGACGCTGATCACCATCGATACCAATCCGGAATTCTGCGACTATCTGAAGCGCTCGATCTCGGATTCGCGGCTCCACATCGTCCATGGCTCGGCCGCCGATATCGGCACGGTGCTGGAACGGCTGGGCTTCGACCATGCCGATTACGTGATTTCCGGCCTGCCCTTCTCGACCCTGCCGCCGGGCGTGGGGCCCGCCATCGCCAAGGCCACCGCCGATGCGCTGAAGCCGGGCGGCGCCTTTCTGGTGTACCAGTTCCATCCCAAGGTGCGCGGCATCATCGCCCCCTATTTCGACCGGGTGGACCATGCCTTTGAGTGGCGGAACGTGCCGCCCGCGCAGCTCTGGTGGTTCCGCCGCGACGCGGTGGCCTGATCCGCGCGGCTCAATCGGCGATCGCGTCGCTGCCGGCGGCCAGGTTGAGCCGCCGGGTGACGGTGAAATCCACGATCGCGACGAGAAAATAGGCGAAGGACCAGCGCAGCCGCGTCCACCAGCCGGCGCGGGCGCGCAGCAGATCCAGCCGCGCCTCGCGGCTCGCCGCCACCTCGCCATCGACATAGCCGCGCAGATGCGCCGCGAGCGCGCCATCCTCGATGCGCAGCATCAGCTCGCAATTGAGATAGAGGCTGCGCATGTCGCAATTGGCCGAGCCGAGATAGACGATGTCGTCGATCACGAAGAGCTTGGTGTGGAGCCGCGCCGGCTGATATTCGAACACCCGCGCGCCGCGCCGGAGCAGCCGCCGATAGGTGTGGCGCGCCGCCGCGATGGTGGTGGCGTTGTCGGATCGCGCGGCGGTGACGATCCGCACCGCGCCATGCCGCCGCGCCAGCCGGCCGATCCGGCGCAACAGGCCGAAATTGGGTGCGAAATAGGCGGCGATCAGATCCAGTCGCCGGCCGTGCTGAATATCGTGCGCCACCGCGCGCGCCCAGGGGCTGAGCCGGCGCGTGGGGCCGCCCATCACCCAACGCACCCGGCCGCGCCGCTGGCTGTAGCGGCGGATGATGCGCCGCAGCCGGCCGATCGGCGCCCGCGGCAGCGCCGCCCAGCCGAACACCGCATCGAAATAGCGGGCGAGGTAGCGCACCGGCCGGCCGGCGACGACCGCACCGAAATCGCGCCAGCCATCCGCCTCCGGCCCGGCGAAATAGGCATCGGCGATGTTGAATCCGCCGATCAGCGCTTGGGCCTCGTCCGCGATCGCCATCTTCTGGTGGTTGCGCAGCAGATAGCGGCGGCCGAAGCGCGGCAGGAAGCGGCAGATGCGGCCGCCCGCCGCCTGGAGCGGCGCGAAGAAATCGTCCGCCGTGTCGGCGCTGCCGAACCCGTCCACCAGCAACCACACCCGCACCCCGCGCGCGGCGGCAGCGATCAGCGCGTCGCGCACGGCGATGCCCGTGCCGTCATCGGCATAGATATAATAGAGGAGCCGGAGCGTCCGCCGCGCGCCCGCGATCAGCGCCAGCAGCGCCGCGCGCTGCGCCTCGGCCTGGGCGAGCAGGCGGAGATCGGTGCCATCGATGGCGAAGCGGGGGCCGTCCATGGTCATGGCCCTGCTCTGCCCGGCCCCCGCCCGGCATGGCAAGGCCAGGCTATTCTTGACTCGCGCCGCCCCTGCCTCTAATCGGCTGGGCTTTCCGACAGCCCTGCTGCCAAGACAACGGAGCCCCCATGGCGCGCGTCACCGTCGAGGATTGCGTCGACAAGATTTCGAACCGCTTCGATCTGGTGCTGCTCGCGGCCCACCGCGCGCGCCAGATTTCCGGCGGCGCGGAGCTTACCATCGATCGCGATCGCGATAAAAACCCGGTGGTCGCGCTGCGCGAGATCGCCGACCAGACGATCACCCCCGAGATGCTGTCCGAATCGGCCGTGTCGGGCCTGCAGCGCGTCCGCATCGACGAGGATGACGCGGTCGACGAGATGGGCTCGCTCGCCCAGTCGGCCGAGGCGCTGCGCCTCACCGCCGCCGCCCCGGCGCGCAACCAGAATGTCGGCCCCGATTACGAATAAGCGCTGATCCGGCGCGCCTCGCCCGTCCGGGCGGCGCGCCGGCGTCGATCAGGCGGCGGACGCCTCGGCGAGCGGCTGGACGGCTTCGGCCGGCTCCCAATGCATATCGCCCAGGCCCAGCACGCGGCCGTCATGCGCGTGGACGCGCACCTCGGCGATCGGCCGATTGTCGCGATCGTCCACCAGCCGCGCCTTGGGCGGCTGCTCGCAGCCCCAGCGATCGCCCCATTGGCGCAGCGCCACCACCGCCGGCAGCAGCGCCTCGCCCTTGGGGGTGAGCCGATATTCGACGCGGCGCCGGTCATCGAGGCAGGGCAGCCGCTCGAGAATGCCATGTTCCACCAGCCGCGCGAGGCGGTTGGCGAGCACGTTGCGGGCGATCCCGAGCACCGACTGGAACTGCTCGAAATGGCGGGCGCCGTTGAAGGCGCCGCGGAGGATCAGAAAGGACCAGCGCTCGCCCACCGCCTCCAGGGCGGCGTCGAGATTGCAGCCGGCAACCATCCGGCGAAGGCGTTCCGTATCTTCCACAGTGAGACTATCCGCTGCTTTGCAGATTGAATCCAGACGAGTCTGCAACAGCATCGACGAAAATCGAATGACTGTGTTCCAAACGCGCCTTGCCGCTTGCCATCCGCGCTTCAGCCGCCACATCCTGCCCCGGTGTTGAGACAATATGAGCTTGTCGAGCGGGTGCGCCGCTACGACCCCGATGCGGACGAGGAACTGCTCGACCGCGCCTATGTGTTTTCGATGAAGGCGCATGGCAATCAGAAGCGCGCGTCCGGCGATCCCTATTTCAGCCATCCGATCGAGGTGGCGGGCATCCTGACCGATCTGCACCTCGACGATCAGACGATCGCCACCGCCATCCTCCACGATACGATCGAGGATACGGTGGCGACCTATGACGAGATCGAGCGTCTGTTCGGGACGCAGGTGGCGCGGATGGTGGATGGCGTCACCAAGCTGAGCAAGATCGAGGCCCAGTCCGAAAGCCAGCGCGCCGCCGAGAATCTGCGCAAATTCCTGCTCGCCATGTCGGACGACATCCGCGTGCTGCTGGTCAAGCTGGCCGACCGGCTGCACAATATGCGCACGCTCCGGCACATCCCCAATCCCGACAAGCGCCGCCGCATCGCCCGCGAGACGATGGAGATCTACGCGCCGCTCGCCGAGCGCATCGGCATGTACGAGTTCATGAAGGAGATGCAGACGCTCGCCTTCCGCGAGCTTGAGCCCGAAGCCTATGAATCGATCACCAAGCGGCTGGAGCAGATGCGCGAGGGCGATAGCGGCGATCGCGTCGCGCGGATCGCCTCGGGCCTGACGCTGCTGCTCGGCCGCCACGGCATCCAGGCCGAGGTGACGGGGCGCGAGAAACATCCCTATTCGATCTGGCGCAAGATGACCGAGCGCCACATCAGCTTCGAGCAGCTATCGGACGTGATGGCGTTCCGCGCGGTGGTGGCGGATACCGAGCAATGCTATCGCGCGCTGGGCCTGATCCACCAGCGCTGGCCGATGGTGCCGGGCCGGTTCAAGGATTATGTCTCCACCCCCAAGCGCAACGGCTATCGCTCGCTGCACACCACCGTCATCCACAATGAGAAGGCGCGGGTGGAGATCCAGATCCGCTCGGAGGCGATGCACGCCCAGGCCGAATTCGGCTACGCCGCGCACTGGGCCTATAAATCGGGCACGCCCGCCGATACGGGCGGGCGCAAGGTCAGCTGGATCCGCGATCTGGTCGAGATTCTCGACACCGCCGAGAGCGCGGAGGAGCTGCTCGAACATACCCGCATGGCGATGTACCAGGATCGCATCTTCGCCTTCACGCCGAGCGGCGAGCTGATCCAGCTGCCCAAGGGGGCGACGCCGATCGACTTCGCCTATGCCGTGCATACCGATCTCGGCAACCAGGCGGTCGGCGCCAAGGTCAATGGCCGGCTGGTGCCGCTGCGCACGCCGATCGCCAATGGCGATCAGGTGCAGATCCTCAAATCGGCGGCGCAGAGCCCGCAGCCGGAATGGCTCAACTTCGTCGTCACCGCCAAGGCGCGCGCCTCGCTGCGCCGCTATGTGCGCAACAAGGAACGCGACGAGACGATCGCGCTGGGCCGAAAATTCTACGAGGAGATCGTCGCGCGCCTGCCCGCGCCGGTGCGGCCCGAGGCGCTGGGCGAGGCGCTGAAGCGGCTGCATCTGCCGAGCGAGGAGGCGCTGATGGAGGCGATCGCGCGGCGCAGCATCGATGATGCGGCGGTGGCGGACGCGCTGATGCCCGGCGTGGCCGCCGCCAGCGCACCGCCGCCGCGCGCGCTGCCGCACCGCGACGCCGTCTCGATCAAGGGGCTCACCCCCGGCGTCGCCTTCCGCCTCGCCGCCTGCTGCCACCCGGTGCCGGGCGACCGCATCGTCGGCCTGCGCCGGCCCGACGCGCCGGTGGAGGTGCACGCCATCGACTGCGCGACGCTGGCGGCGCAGGGCGATGCCGATTGGGTGGATCTAGCCTGGGGCGACGCCTCGGACGGGGGCACCGCGCGCCTGTCCGTCATCCTGCGCAACGAGCCCGGCGCGCTCGGCGTGATGGCCGGCATCCTCGGCGCGCACGCCGCCAATATCCTCAACCTCTCGCTCACCCACCGCGATGCGAGCTTCCACACCTTCCATGTCGATCTCGAGGTGCGCGACCTGGCGCATCTGATGCGCATCCTGGCGGCGCTGCGCGCGGCCGACGCAGTGTCCTCGGCCGAGCGCGTGCGGCGCGGCGAGGAGGAGGAAGCGCGCTGGGAGGCGGCCTGAGCGCCGCCGATCCCCCCCATCCACCACGACGGCGCTGGCCTTACCGCGCGCTTTGCGCCAAAGCCTGCCGCGCCAGCGATTAGGGAGTCGTCATGATCGAAAATCCCCGCCCTCAGCCCGGCGCCGTTCTGCCGGCGAGCCGGCTCTTGCTGTTCGGCGCCACCGGCGATCTCGCCCAGCGCATGCTCATCCCTTCGCTCTTCGCGCTGCATGCCGAGGGGCTGATCGCGCCCGAGCTGCGCATCGTCGGCACCGCGCGCTCCGAACTCGATGACGAGGGCTTCCGCCAGGTCGCGGCCAAGGCCCTGGAGACGCATCTTTCCGCCGACGCGCGCAATCCGGACGCGATTCCCGGCTTTCTCGAGCGGCTGAAATATGTGCCGCTCGATGCCTCGCGCCCGGAAAGCTTCAGCGCGCTCTCGCAGCCGCTCGGCGTCGAGCACGACCAGCCGATCGCCATCTATCTCTCGACCGCGCCCTCGCTGTTCGGCTCGACCATCGCCGGCCTCAAGCTGGCCGGGCTCGATGGACCCAATGTGCGGATCGGGCTGGAGAAGCCGCTGGGCCATGATCTCGCCAGCTCGGCCGTGATCAACGATGCCGTGGCCGCCGCCTATCCCGAGGAGCGGACCTTCCGGATCGATCATTATCTCGGCAAGGAGACGGTGCAGAACCTGCTCGCGCTGCGCTTCGGCAACCGCATGTTCGAGCCCCTGTGGAACGCCGAGGCGATCGAGCATGTCCAGATCACCGTCTCGGAGACGGTCGGGCTGGAGGGGCGCGTCTCCTATTATGACGGCGTCGGCGCGCTGCGCGACATGGTCCAGAACCATATGCTGCAGCTGCTCGCGCTGGTCGCCATGGAGCCGCCGGCGCGGTTCGGTCCGCGCTCGGTGCGCGACGAGAAGCTCAAGGTGCTGCGCTCGCTCCGCCCGATCGACCGGGCGACGGTGGCGAGCCACACCGTCACCGGCCAATATGCCGAGGGTGCCGTGGGCGGCCGCGCGGTGCCGGGCTATATCGACGAACTCGGCCGCGCCTCCAACACCGAGACCTTCGTTGCGCTCAAGGCGCATGTCGATAATTGGCGCTGGCACGGCGTGCCCTTCTATCTGCGCACCGGCAAGCGGCTGCCCAACCGCCACTCGGAAATCTACATCCAGTTCCGCGAGGTGCCGCACTCGATCTTCGGCAGCCGCGGCGCGGTGCTGCAATCCAACAAGCTGCTGATCCGCATTCAGCCCGAGGAATCGATCCGGCTGCTGGTGATGGCCAAGGAGCCGGGGCTGGACCGCGAAGGCATCCGCCTGCGGGAGGTGCCGCTCGATCTGTCGCTCACCACGGCCTTTGCCGGCTTCCGCCGCCGCATCGCCTATGAGCGGCTGCTGCTCGACCTGATCGAGGGCGATCCGACGCTGTTCGTGCGCCGCGACGAGGTGGAGGCGCAATGGCAGTGGATCGACGCGATCCGCGACGGCTGGGATGCCGCCCATGTCGTGCCGCGTCCCTATGCGGCGGGAACCTGGGGGCCCTCGGCGGCGATTGCATTGACCGAACGCGACGGAGTGACCTGGCATGATTGAGGCCGAGTGGTGGGATTATGACACGGCCGAGGAACTGGCCGAGGCGGTGGCCGGCGATATCGGCTTCATCATCGAGAGCGCGATCGACGCGCGCGGCGATTGCGTGCTGGCGCTGCCCGGGGGCAAATCGCCCATCCCCGTCTTCGAGAAGCTGAAGACGCAGAAATTCCCGTGGAAGCGCGTGACGATCGTGCCGGGCGACGATCGCCTCGTCGCGGTCGACGATCCGCTCAGCAATGCCGGGCTGCTCGCCCGCCATTTCCTGCCGCTCGGCGCGCGCGTGGTGCCGCTGGCGAGCGAGAAGCTGGGCGTGCGACAGGCCGGCGAGGCCGCCGACGCGCGGCTTTCCGATCTGCACTGGCCGCTCGATCTCGTCTGGCTCGGCATGGGCACCAACGGCCATACCGCTTCGATCTTCCACGGACCCGATTATGACGAGGCGCTGGGCAGCAAGAAGCGCGCGATCGGCCTGACCCCCGATCCGCTGCCGCCCGAGGCGCCGGTGGCGCGGGTGACGCTGACCCGCAGCGCGATCGTGCAGGCGCGCACCATCCTCGTCACCATCGATGGCGCGGAAAAGAAGCGCGTGCTGGAGGAGGCGCTGGCGCAGGGCGAGGCCTCGGAATGGCCGATCGGCCGCGTCCTCGCCGAGGCCGAGCAGGCGATCGACATCCATTGGCGCCGCGCATGACGCCGGCGGCGCGGCGCGGCTGAGGCGAGGCTGGTGGCCGACTCCGCCCCGCGCGGCGCCGCTCCCCATGGGCATGGCCATGCGCACGGCCATGGCCATGGCCATGCGCACGGGCACGGGCACGGGCACGGGCACGGCGCGGGCGGCCATCACGATCATGCCGCCGGCGCCAGCGCGGGCCGCATCAGGATCGCGCTGGGGCTGACGCTCACCATTCTGGTGGCCGAACTGATCGGCGCGTTCCGCTTCGGCAGCCTCGCCTTGCTCTCCGATGCCGCGCACATGCTCACCGATGTCGCGGCGCTGGCGATCTCGCTGGTCGCGCTCAAGATCGCCGCCAAGCCGGCGGACGATCGGCGCACCTTCGGCTATCGCCGCTTCGAGATCCTGGCCGCCGCCTTCAATGCGGTGCTGCTCTTCCTCGCCGCCGGCGTGGTGCTGGTGGAGGGCGTGCGCCGCATCCTCGCGCCCGAGCCGGTGGCGTCGCTCGGCATGCTCGGCGTCGCGCTGGTCGGCCTGGTCGCCAATATCGTGGCGCTGGCGGTGCTGACCGGCGGCCGCGGCGAGAGCATGACGGTGCGCGGCGCCTATCTGGAGGTCTGGGCCGATGCGCTCGGCTCGATCGGGGTCATCGCCGGCGCGCTCCTCATCCATCTCACCGGCCGGGCCTGGATCGATCCGGTGGTGGCGATCGCGATCGCCTTCTGGGTGCTGCCCCGCACCTGGACGCTGCTGCGCGACACGACTCAGGTGCTGCTGGAAGGCGTGCCGCGCCGGCTTTCGCTGGCCGAGGTGCGCGAGGCGCTGATCGCGGCGCCTGGCGTTTGCGGCGTGCATGATCTGCATCTCTGGTCGCTCTCCGGCGAGGATGCGAGCCTCACCGCGCATATCGAGGTCGAGTCCGCCGGCAGCGCCGAGCCGGTGCGCGCGGCGCTCACCGCGATGCTGGCGGAACGCTTCGCGGTACGGCATGTCACGCTTCAGACCGAAACCGGCCCCTGTGGCGAAGGGCATCTGCACCCATGAGCAAACGCGCCTACAAAATCCTCACCGCCGGCCAATGGGCCGCCTGGCAGGCGACGGGCCTGTTCACCGGCGCGCCGATCGATCTCGAGGATGGCTATATCCACCTCTCCGCCGCCGATCAGGTCGCGGCGACGCACGAGAAATATTTCGCGGGGCTGCTCGAGCTGGTGCTGGTCGAGGTCGATCTGGACCGCCTCGGCGATACAGTGCGCTGGGAACCCGCGCGCGGCGGCGCGCTCTTCCCCCATGTCTATGGCACCATCCCGCTCGACGCGGTGACGGCGGCCCGCCCGATCGACGAGTGACCGCCGCCGCCCCGCTCAGCCGCTGAACCCGTCCTTGGCGGCGCGCCGCGCGGCGAGGCTCGCCACATCGGGCGCGCGCAGAAAAGGGTTGGTCTCATGCTCGGCGCCGATCGTGCTCGGCAGGGTCGGCCGGCCCTCGGCGCGCATCTTCTCCACCGCCGCGAGCCGGCTGCGGATGGCGACATTGTCGGGCTCGACCGTCGCCGCGAACCGGCCATTGGCAAGCGTATATTCGTGACCGCAATAGACGCGCGTCGCCGCCGGCAGCGCGCGCAGCTTGGCGAGCGCGGCGAACATATCGGCCGCATCGCCCTCGAACAGCCGGCCGCAGCCCATGGCGAACAGCGTATCGCCGGTGAAGACCGCCTGATCGGCCGGCAGATGAAAGGCGATATGGCCGGCGGTGTGCGCGCCGACCGCCAGCACCCGCGCCTCGCGCGCGCCCAGCGTGACGAGATCGCCCTCGCGCACCAGCCGGTCGAGCGTCCCGATCCGCTCCGCCTCGGCGGCGGGACCGGTGATGCGGGCGCCCGTCGCCGCCTTGATCGCCGCGTTGCCGCCGACATGATCCTTGTGCCAGTGGGTGTTCCACACCTGGCTGATCCGCCAGCCGCGCCGCTCGGCCTCGGCCAGCACGGGCGGCCCCACGCCCGGATCCACCGCCACCGTCTCCCCGCTGTCCGGATCGTGCATCAGCCAGATATAATTGTCCGCGAGCACGGGCACGGCGATGATCTCGACCTGCATCGCCGCCTCACCAGGCGCCGCTATTGGGCATGGACAGCCAGGGCTCGGCCGGCGGCAGCGCCGCGCCCGCCTGGAGCAGCTCGATCGAGATCGCGTCGGGCGTGCGGACAAAGGCCATGCGCCCGTCGCGCGGGGGGCGGGCGATGGTGATCCCCGCCGCCATCAGCCGCGCGCAGACTTGGTAGATATCGTCCACCTGATAGGCGAGATGGCCGAAATTGCGGCCGCCGGGATAATCGCCCGCATGATCCCAATTATGGGTCAGCTCGACCTGCGCCGCCTCGTCGCCGGGCGCGGCGAGGAAGACAAGCGTGTAGCGGCCCTGCGCATTGTCGCTGCGGCGCAGCTCGACCAGCCCGAGCAGGGCGAAGAAGCGGAGCGTCGCCTCGAGATCGGAGACGCGGATCATCGTGTGGAGATATTTCATGACCCGGCCGCCTTAGAGGCTCAGGCCGCCGGGTGGAAGCCGTGCGCGATCAGCGGCCCGGCCGTGGCGCCTCGGCGGGCACGCCGCCGCTCGCGCTCAGCTGCCGCGTGGCGGTGCGCGCCGCCTCGCCGCCGGGATCGAGCGCGCGCACCCGCGCCCACTCCGCCCGGGCGCGGCTCATATCGCCGGCGGCTGCGGCGATCTCGCCCGATTCGAGCAGGATCGCGGGCTCGTCCGGGGCGCGGCCCGCCGCCTCGCCGATATCGTGGCGGGCGCGCTCGAGCGCGTTCATGCGCCGTGCCAGCGCCGCCGAGAGCAGCCAGGCCATCGGATCCCCCGGCACGAGCCCCAGCGCCTGATCCATATCGGTGCGCGCCTCGGGCAGCGCGCCCAGCGCCACCTGCGCGCGGGCGCGATCCAGATAGGCTTCGCCGCGCATCGGCCCGACCAGCGCCTTGGCGGCGAGCGCCCGCGTCAGCAGCGTCTTGGCGCGCGCGGCGTCGCCGGCGGCCAGGGCGGCGTTGCCCGCCGAGGTCCAGAGCGGCACGGCGCGGCCATCCTCCAGCCGCTCGGCGAGATCGGCCGTCGCGGCGAAGCTGTCGGCGGCGCCACGCCAATCCCCGAGCGCGCTTTGGGCGAGGCCGAGGCATTGGCCGGCGGGGATGCCGCCCCCGCCCGAGGCCCAGGCCCGCGCTTCGGCCAGCGCCTTGTCGGGCGCGGTATCGACCAGCGACGCGCAGGCCTTGAAGCGCGCCGCCGGATCGGCGGCGGCGGGCGTCGCGGCGACGGCGGCCGCGAGGATGAGGAGCGGGATCACAGATCCTCCATGAGCGCCGCGACCGTCCGCTCCAGCACGAGCAGATCCTGCGGGCGCGACAGGCGATGATCGCCGCCCTTGAGCAACAGCGTCTGCACATCGGCTGAACGGACGAGCGCGGCCAGCCGCTGCGCCACCCAGATCGGCACGACATCGTCCGATTCGCCGTGCAGCAGGCGCAGCGGCGCGTCGATGGCGATCGGCGCGTGCATCAGCCGCAGCGCCTCGCCCGATTGCCAGAAGGCCTTGCTCGTCACCTCGGTGCCATAGGCGCTGGTCTTTTCGAGCCGACCATCGCGCAGGATCGTCATCTTCTCGTCCTGCGCGAAGCCCCAATCGGTGAAATCGGGCGCGGCGGCGATGCCGATCAGCGCGCGCACCCGCTCGGGCCGGGCGAGCGCCACCAGCAGCATCAGCCAGCCGCCCATCGACGAGCCGACCAGCACCAGATCGCCCTGGCTGGCATCGACCAGCGCGAGCGCATCGTCGCGCCAGCCGGCGAGCGTCTGCGCCTCGAACGGACCGGGGCTGGCGCCGGTGCCGGCATAATCGAAGCGCAGCATGGCGCGGCCGTGGCGCGCGGCCCAGGCATCGAGCGCGGTCGCCTTGCCGCCCTCCATGTCCGAGGCATAGCCCGGCAGGAAGAGCAAGGCCGGCCCCAGCCCGGCGCGGTAGCGATAGGCGATCCGGCGGCCATCGCCGCGATCGAGATAGGCGGGCTCATCCATGGTCCGGCTGCGGCCGCGCCGCCTCCCATTTGGCGATCACCGTCGTCGCCACCGCATTGCCGACGACATTGGTGGCCGAGCGGCCCATATCGAGGAAATGATCCACTGCCAGGATCAGCAGCAGCCCCGCCTCGGGCACGCCGAAATGCGGCATCACCGCCGCGATCACCACCAGGCTGGCGCGGGGGACGCCGGCGATGCCCTTGCTGGTGATCATCAGCATCAGCACCATCAGGATCTGGCGACCGGCTGGGATGTGGATGCCATAGGCCTGGGCGACGAACATCGTCGCGAAGGTCATGTAGATCATCGAGCCGTCGAGATTGAAGCTGTAGCCGAGCGGCAGCACGAAGCTGGCGATGCGGCGCGGCACGCCATGCGCCTCCAGCGCCTCGAGCAGCCGCGGATAGGCGGCTTCGGACGAGGCGGTCGAGAAGGCGAGCAGCGCGGGATCGCGGATCAGCCGCACCAGCCGTCGCGCGGGCGGCCCCAGCATGAGGAAGGCCGCGCCGATCAGCACCAGCCACAAGAGCAGCATGGCGAGATAGAAGCTGCCCACGAAGCGGCCGAAGGTGAGCAGGATGCCGGGGCCCTGCTCGGCCACGGCATGGGCGATGGCGGCGAACACCGCGACCGGCGCGGCGCGCATCACATAATCGGTCATGCGCAGCATCACCTGGACCAGCGCCTCGACGCCGCGCACCAGCGGCGCGCCCGCCGGGCCGGCCGCGCTCAGCGCCACGCCGGCGAAGACGGCGAACACGACGATCGGCAGAATATCGTTCTTGGCCATCGCCTCGAAGATCGAGGCGGGCACGATATGCACGAAGAAATCGTGCAGGTTGAACGCGCTGGCATCGAGGCCCAGCTGGTCGCCGACGGGCGGCAGCGGCAGGCCGGTGGCGGCGCCCGGCCGCAGCAGATTGACCAGCGCGAGGCCGAGGCTGAGCGAGACGAGGCTGGCGCCGACGAACCAGCCCAGCGCGCGGCCGCCGATCCGGCCCAGCGCGCTGGCATCGCCCATATGCGCGATGCCCGCGATCAGCGTCGACAGCACCAGAGGCGCGATGATCATCTTGATGAGCCGCAGGAAGACGTCGCTCAGGATGGTGAGATAGCCGGCCGCCTGGTGGAGCGCGGCGGGCTCGGGCAGCAGCGCGCGCAGCGCCATGCCGAAGGCGATGCCGGCGATCATGGCGATCAGGATGAAGATGGTCAGGCGTCGCGCCACGGTCGCTCCCGGTTCAGCTTGCGGCGCGCACAAGAGGGGAGCCCGGCCGGCGGGTCAAGCGTCTGGCCGGTTCCGCCCCGGGGAGACACGATGTTCAGCCTGTTCGCCGCCGCCCTTGTCACCAGCATCGCCGCGCCGCCGCCCCGCCCCGGCTGGTTCCTGTGCGACGGGGTGGACGCGCCCTTTGTCGCGCTGGCGGGCGCGGTGACGCAGGGCCGCAGCATCATCACGATGATCGATCGCCGCAGCGGCGCGCGCACCACCGCCACCTATGCGGTCGGCCCCGCCGATCCCGGCGCGGGCCAGATCTATCGGGCGCTCAGCCGGGCGGGCCGGCCGGTGGGCGCGGTGCATGGCGTCAACCCCGGCATGGTGCCGGGCGCGGGCGACACGCCGCCGATCACCGGGCTCGCGCTCGAGGGGCGTACCCTCGAATGCCGCTGGCTGCCGGGGCTGCGCCTGCTCGGCCTGAGTGCCCGGCGCAGCATCGCCATCACCGCCGAAAAGGGCGATCTCGTCTATCAGAGCTTCAACGGTCCCGCCTCGGGGCCGGTGCTACGGCCGGACGGGATCGCCCGCACCACCCGGCCGAGCCTGCGCGTCGCCGGCGGCACCAGCCCCGGCCCCGGCCGCTTCCGCTTCGAGAATCAGGGCTATGTCTACGAGGTGACGGCGCAGCCCGGCGCTCCGGCGGCGATCCGCGTGCTACGGGGCGGCCGCCTGCTGGCGATGGAGCCCTTGCTCGGCGTCAGCGTCGCCAGCGCCGGCCCGTCCTCGGCGGCACCGACACCGACAGCGACGATCGGCGCCGCGGATGCGTGGCAGGCGCAGGGGCTCGAGGCCTGCCGCCAAGGCAGCGGCGCGGTGACCGACTGCCTCGCCCGCGCCATGGCGCGCGGCGGCGCGACTCCGGCGGCGCGCGCCTTTGCCGCGCGACTCGGCGCCACGGGCGCGGCCGGCTATGTCTCGGCCTGGCGGCAGGCCGGGCCGGTCGGCATCGCCACCATCACCTATCCCTTCCGCGCCAACGCCACGCGTGCGGCGGCGCTCGTGCCGGCCACGGGCGCGCCCCTCCTGGTGGACGACCGGGCGCCGGACGGACCGATCTGGGCGCGCTTCCACCGCGCGCATCCGGACGCCTTTCCGATCGCGCCGGCGATGATCTCGGCGGCGAAGACGGCGGGCGCGGTGGCGCTGCGGGCGCGCCAGACGCTCGCCACCTGCCGCGCCTGCGCGCCGCTCGCCCAGCTCACCACCCTCTACCGTTTCGATGCGGCCGGCCGCTTCACCGGGGCGACGGTGGAGGCGATCACGCCCGGCTGATGCGGGCGCAGGCGCCGCACGGCTTGCCTCGGGGGGGCGGGCACGGGTAACGGGCGTGGTTTCCTCAATGAGGCTGAGACCCATGTCCGCGATGCTCAAGATCACCCTGCCCGATGGTTCCGCCCGCGATGTCGCGGTCGGCACCACCCCGGCGGAGATCGCGGCGGCGATCGGCCCCGGCCTCGCCAAGGCCGCGCTGGCGGCGCGCGTGGACGGCGAGCTGCGCGATCTCAACCGCCCGCTGGAGCATGACGCCGCGCTCGCGCTCGTCACCGCCAAGGACGAGACGGATGCGCTGGAACTCGTCCGGCACGATTATGCGCATGTCCTCGCCGAGGCGGTGCAGCATCTCTTCCCCGGCACGCAGATCACCTTCGGCCCCGCGACCGAGGACGGCTTCTACTATGACTTCGCGCCCAAGGACCGGCCCTTCACCGAGGAGGATCTGCCCGCGATCGAGGCCGAGATGCGCCGCATCATCGCCAAGGACGAGCCGCTGATCCGCGAGGTCTGGTCGCGCGCCGATCTGATCGCGCGCTGGACCGCGCGGGGCGAGACGTTCAAGGCCGAATGGGCGCGCGATCTGCCCGAGGGCGAGACGCTGACCGTCTATCGCGCGGGCACGGGCGAGGATGCGTGGCTGGACATGTGCCGCGGCCCCCATCTCGCCTCGACCGGCAAGCTCGATCCCGAGGCCTTCAAGCTGACCCGCGTCTCGGGCGCCTATTGGCGCGGCGACCAGAAGAATGCGATGCTCAGCCGCATCTACGGCACCGGCTGGCTCAGCAAGAAGCAGCTTCAGGCGCATCTGACGCGCCTGGAGGAAGCCGCCAAGCGCGATCACCGCAAGCTCGGCGCGGAGATGGACCTGTTCCACCTCCAGGCCGAGGCGCATGGCTCGGTCTTCTGGCACCCCAAGGGCTTCCGCGTGTGGCGCGAACTCGAGGCCTATATGCGCCGCGCGATCGACGGCGCCGGCTATCGCGAGGTGAAGACGCCGCAGGTGATGGACGCGCGCCAATGGGAACAGTCCGGCCATTGGGGCAAATATCGCGAGAATATGTTCGTCATCCCCGACGAGGCGCCGAACACCGAGGATGACGGCCCGATCGTCTCCAACGATGCCGCGTGGATGGCGCTGAAGCCGATGAACTGCCCGGCGCATGTGCTCATCTTCCGGCAGGGCATCCGCTCCTATCGCGATCTGCCGATGCGGCTCTACGAAAATGGCTGCTGCCATCGCAACGAGCCGCACGGCGCGCTGCACGGGCTGATGCGCGTCCGCCAGTTCACCCAGGACGATGCGCACATCTTCTGCCGCGAGGACCAGATCGTCGACGAGGTGCGCGCCTTCTGCGCGCTCGCCGACCGGGTCTACAAGGATTTCGGCTTCACCTACGCGATCAAGCTCGCGCTGCGCCCGGACAAGCGCTTCGGCACCGACGCCATGTGGGACCAGGCCGAGGCCGAGCTGCGCGACGCGGTGGTGGGCGCAGGCCTCGCCACGCCCGATTATGGCTGGGAGGAACTGCCGGGCGAGGGCGCCTTCTACGCTCCCAAGCTGGAATGGCATCTCACCGATGCGATCGGCCGCACCTGGCAGGTCGGCACGATCCAGTCCGATCGGGTGCTGCCCGAGCGGCTCGATGCCTCCTATGTCGGCGAGGATGGCGAGCGCCATCGGCCGGTGATGCTCCACCGCGCGATCTTCGGCTCCTACGAACGCTTCATCGGCATTCTGATCGAGCATTTTGCGGGCAAGCTGCCGGTCTGGCTGGCACCGGTGCAGGCGGTGGTGGCGACGATCGTCTCCGACGCGGACGAGTATGCCCGCGCCGTGGTGGCCCGGCTCACCGCCGCCGGCATCCGCGTCGAGAGCGACCTGCGCAACGAGAAGATCAACTACAAGGTGCGCGAACACTCGCTCGCCAAGGTGCCCAACCTCGTCGTCGTCGGCAAGCGCGAGGCGGAGGAGAATACGGTGGCGCTGCGCGTGCTCGGCAGCCAGGGCCAGACCATGCTGACGCTGGACGAGGCGGTGGCGCGGCTGGTGGCGGAGGCGACCCCGCCCGATCTCGCCTGAGCCGCAAGGTGGCGGCGCGGGGCCGCCGCCGGCCCTTGTGTCGGCGCGTATGCGGTGTATTGTAGGCCCAACACAGTTGGAGGCCCCCGATGCGTCGCCTGGTTCCGCTCCTGCTCGCGCCCGCCCTGCTGCTTGCCGCCTGCGGCCCCGCCGCCGCGGCGACCCGCGCCTTTCCCGTCAACAGCTTCTCGCAGCTGCGCGTGGAAGGGCCGTTCAAGGTCGAGGTCCATGTCGGCGGCGCGCCCGCGGTGCATGCCGAGGGCAAGCCGGAAGCGCTCGAGCGGCTCGAGCTGGAGCAGCGCGGCGACGTGGTGATCGTGCGGCCGAAGCATTCCTTGGGCTGGACCAACTGGTCCTTGGATGGCAAGGATCCGCTCATCGTCTATGTCACGCTGCCGCAGCTGCGCGCGGCCACGCTCGCGGGATCGGGCGATGTGACGATCGATCGCGCCGCCGGCCCGGCGCTGGCGGTGGCGCTGGAAGGCTCCGGCGACATCAGCCTCGCCACCGCCTCGGTGCGCGCGCTCAAACTGGCGCTCACCGGCTCGGGCGATCTCACCATCGGCGGCCATGCCGACAGCGCCGAAGCCACGCTCAACGGATCGGGCGACATCCACGGCGATCGGCTGGTGGCGGAGACGGCCGCGATCACCCTTGTCGGCTCGGGCGACGTGACGCTGGGCGCGCGCCGGTCGGCGACCGGGGCGCTCACCGGATCGGGCGATATCCGCGTGCTCGGCGCCGCGCCCTGCACGATCAGCCGTCATGGCTCGGGCGATGTGCGGTGCGACGGCGGCGGCAGCAGCCGCGACTGAGGCGCCGCGCCCGGGCCTAGAGCAGCGCCAGCGCGGACAGCTCCGCCAGCAGCGCGCCGGGCATCGCTTCCACCCCAGCGATCTCGCCGCCGAACAGATCGGGCGGCGCATCGTCGGCCGCGAGATAGCGCCAGCCCTGGTGCGCGCGCCGCGGCAGGGCGCGCACCAGGATCGGCTCGGGCGCGATCAGGATGCGGATGCGATTGGGCTCGGGATCCTCGCCAAAGCCGTGGATCGGGCTGCGCGCCACCAGCCGGTGCTTGATGATCCAGAAGAGCGACCCGCCGATCACCTCGTCCGCGCGGGTCGGCCGGAAGCGAGTGGTGACATGGCTGAGCCCGCCTTCCACCCGCGCCGCCAGCCGCGCGCGCAGGCCGTCCACCTCGCTCAGCCCGACCGCTACCTTGGTAAGATGCAACGCCACGCCCGCGAGATGGGCATGGCCGGCCGCCGCGTCAAACCAGAAGCAGCGAGGCGAGCCCCAGAAAACTGAAAAAGCCCATGCAATCGGTACACATGGTGACGAACACGGCGGACGAGACGGCCGGATCGACGCGGGCGCTGTCGAGCCCGATCGGGATCAGCACGCCGGCCAGGCCCGCAATCAGATTGTTGATCAGCATCGCCATGCCGATCGTCAGCGCCAGCATCGGATTGTGGTAGAGCAGGAAGGTGCCGAGCCCGATCAGCAGGCCCAGCGATCCGCCATTGGCGGCGGCGATCCGGAATTCGCGCGCGATCATGCGCCAGGTGTTGGAGCTGGTGAGCTGGTTGGTGGCGAGCGCGCGCACGATCACCGCCAGCGTCTGCGTGCCGGCATTGCCGCCCATGCCCGAGACGATCGGCATCAGCACCGCGAGCAGCGCGAACTTGGCGATCTCGCCCTGGAACAGGCCGACCACCGAGGCGGCGATGATCGCGGTGCCGAGATTGACGACCAGCCACAGCAGCCGGGTGCGCACGGTGAAGAGGATCGGCTCGTTGATGTCGCCATCGCCCGCGCCGGACAGCGCGAGCACATCCTCGCCCGCCTCTTCCTGGATGATGTGCACCACGTCGTCGACCGTGATCATGCCGACGAGCCGGCCCGAATCGTCCGTCACCGCCGCCGAGATGAGCGCGTATTTCTGGAAGCGGAGCGCCACCTCCTCCTGATCCATATCGACCGGGATGAGCGTCTGCTCGCGCTGCATCACGTCGCCGAGCGGGATCTTGGCCGGGGTGCGCAGCAGCCAGGACAATTTGCAGGTGCCGACCGGGTGGTGGCGCTCGTCCACCACGAAGATTTCCCAGAAATCGTTGGTCAGCCCATCGGTACGGCGCAGATAGTCCAGCACGTCGCCGACGCGCCAATGCTCGGGCACGGCCACGAGATCGCGCTGCATCAGCCGGCCGGCGGATTCCTCCGGATAGGAGAGCGCCTCCTCGATCGCGGCGCGATCATCGGGATCGAGCGCGCGCAGCACCGCGCGCTGCTCGTCCTCGTCCATATCCTCGATGATGGCGACGGCGTCGTCGGTATCCAGCTCGGTGGCGAGCGCGGCGACCTGGGCGGGCTCGAGCGCGCGCAGCACCTCGTCGCGCACCCAGTCGTTCATCTCGGCGAGCACATCGCCGTCGAGCAGCTCCGCCAGCGCCCCGGCCAGCGCCTCGCGCCGGTCGCCCGGCACCAGCTCGAACAGATCGGCGACGTCGGCGGGGTGGAGCGGACGCACCAGCTCGCGCGCGCCCTCGGCGTCGCCGTCCTCGACATGATCGAGCACGGCGTCGACGAAATCGGGGGTCAGCCGATTGTCGCGATCATGATGGGGTTCGAGGCCCTCGCCCTCGTCCTCGGAGACGGGGCGCGTTTCGGTATCGCTGTCGCTCATCGCGGCCTCCGCGCTCGCATGGTCCACACGCTCTAGCCCGAGATGCACGAACCGCAAGCGATGCGGACCTGTTTTCCGGCCCGCGGCGAACTACCTAACTGCCATGACCTATCGTCTCTCGGTGCTCGATCAATCGCCCATCCCCGCCGGCGGCACCGCCGCCGACGGCATCCGCCAGACGCTGGCGCTGGCACGCGCGGCGGATCGGCTCGGCTATCACCGCTACTGGCTGGCCGAGCATCACGCCTCGCCCGCGCTGGCGGGCGCCGCGCCCGAGGTGCTGCTCGGCCCGGTGGCGCTCGCCACCAGCCGCATCCGCATCGGATCGGGCGGGATCATGCTGCCGCATTACTCGCCCTTCAAAGTGGCGGAGACCTTCCGCCTGCTCGCCGCCATGGCGCCGGATCGGCTCGATCTCGGCATCGGCCGCGCGCCGGGATCGGACCAGCGCACGGCGCTGGCGCTGCGCCAGGATCGCAGCCGCGGCTTCGGCGCGGAGGATTTCCCGAGCGCGCTGGGCGAGCTGCTCGCCTATCTCGATCAACGGCCGGACGGCGGCCTCCCTCCCGATCATCCCTTCGCGGTGCTGCGCGATACGCTGCCGGGCGGCGGCGGCGATGCGCCGACGGTGTGGCTGCTCGGCTCCTCGCCGGACAGCGCGCGGCTCGCCGCCGCGCTCGGCCTGCCCTATTGCATCGCCGACTTCATCAACGCCGAGGCGGCGCCGCTGGCGCGCATCTATCGCCAGGCCTTTCGCCCCTCGCATCACCTCGCCGCGCCGCAGGTGATCGCGGCGGTATGGACCATCGCCGCCGAAACCGAGGCGGCCGCGCGCCGCCATGCCGCGCCGGCGGCGATGATGTTCGCCCATCTCGCACGCGGGCGGCTGATCCCGGTGCCGAGCGAGCAGGAGGCGGAGGCGTGGCTGGCCGAGCAGGGCGCGCTGCCCGAGCATCATCGCCGCCGCACCATTCTTGGCACCCCCGCCGATGTCCGCGCCGGGCTCGACCAGGTTGCCGCGCTTTACGAGGCGGACGAGCTGATGCTGGTGAACATCATGGCGGATCCGGAGGCGCGGCTCGCCTCCTATGCGCTGGTGGCCGCCGAATATGGGCTGGCGGAGTTGGATCGGGCCGCCTAACCCGCGCTGATCGAAGCAGGAGATCCCCAGTGAGCACCGATCCCGAGAACACCCTGATCCTGACGCTCGACAGCGGCGACGTCACGATCGAACTGCGTCCCGATCTCGCGCCCGGCCATGTCGAGCGGATCAAGACGCTGGCGCGCGAGGGCTTTTACGATGGTGTGGTGTTCCACCGCGTGATCCCCGGCTTCATGGCGCAGGGCGGCGATCCCACCGGCACCGGCATGTCGGGTTCGGACAAGCCCAATCTCAAGGCCGAGTTCAGCCGCGAGCCGCATGTCCGCGGCGTCTGCTCCATGGCGCGCACCTCGGACCCGAATTCGGCCAACAGCCAGTTCTTCATCTGCTTCGACGACGCCACCTTCCTGGACGGCCAATATACCGTGTGGGGCGTGGTGCGCGACGGCATGGAGCATGTTGACGCGCTGCCCAAGGGCGAGCCGCCGCGCAGCCCGGGCAAGATCGTCAAGGCGCGCGTCGCCGCCGACGCCTGATCCGCGGTTCGCCGCCCGCGCCCCTGACCGGGCCGGGCGGCGTCCGTTCAGGCCTCCGCGCCCAGGCTGTCCACCAGCCAATCGTGGAACAGGCGCACCGGCCGCCGCGCCATCGCCGCCTTGCGACAGACGAACCAATAGCTCAGCGTACTGTCCGCCGCGCCGGGGAAGAGCTGGACGAGGCGCGGATCATTGGCGCCATCGAGGTGGAAGTCGAGCATGAAGCCGACCCCAAGCCCCTCGGCCGCGCTCTCCAGGATGAGCTGCCCCGAATCGAGGTGATCGATCGTCGCGGGGGTGAGCGTCGGCAGCCCGATGGCGGCGCGCCACAGGTTGAAATTGTCGGGCATCTCGCGGTGGAGCAGCACCGTGGCGCGAGCCAGATCGGCCGGCTCGCGCAGCGCGTTGGGCCCCTCGATCAGGCTTTTGGACGCCACCGCGATGATCCGGTTGCGGCCCAGCCGGCGGCCGTAGAGCGGCGGATCGATCTCGTGCGCGAGCGTGATCGCCACATCCAGCCCGTCGCCCAGCCGCATGATCGGATTGGGCGCGGTATCGACATCGATGTGCAGGCTGGGATGGCGGCGGCGCAGATCGGGCAGGCGCGGGATCAGCATGCGCGAGGCGTAGAGCGGCAGCACGCCCAGCCGCAGCCGCATCGATTCCGCCTCGCCGGTAATATCCTCGATCGATTCGCTCAGCGCGTCGAGCGCCGGCGCGATCCGCGAGAGCAGCCGCTCGCCATCGGCGTTGAGCGTCATCGCCTGGTGGCGCCGGGCGAAGAGCGGCCGGCCGATGAACCGCTCCATCGCCTGTACGCGGCGGCTGAGCGCGGGCGAGGAGAGCGCCAGCTCGTCCGCCGCCGCCTTGACCGAGCCGAGCCGGGCCACTTGCACGAACGCCTCCACAGCCGTCAGCGGGGGCAATCGTCTCATTGGGCCAGCCTCCTGAATAGGGCTCGAAACTACGCGCCGTTGTGCGCTGCAATCAAGGCTCGGCGTGGCGACCCCTCGTCATCGGGGGCCGTGTAGCCGCAGGTTGAACCATAGCTAAGGATGCAGCGAATGCAATTGGAGACAAGTCATTCGCACTTGCACAATGACAGCGCTGGCGGCACACAGGTCGGGCCTTTCAGGCATCCTCTCCTAAACTCCGGCCGGCCTTCGGGTCGGCCTTTTTTTTGATCGGCTTGCTTTTTGTTGTCGGCCGGGGCCTCGCGCGCGGCCCGGGCGTTGCCTACCTTCCCGGCTTCGAACACGCACGGAAGGGCTCCATGGCCGACGTCGACACCAGCAATGAAATCAGCAGCCGCCGGCTTCAGGTCGCCAATGCGCGGCCGGACGATAGCGGCCATGGCCTTGCCCGCCTGCCGCGCGCGGCGATGCAGGCGCTTGGCCTGGTCGAGGGCGATGTCGTCGAAATTGTCGGCAAGCGGGCCACGCCGGCCCGCGCGGTGCTGCCCTATCCCGAGGATGAGGGGCTGGACATTCTCCGCATCGACGGCCTGCAGCGCGCCAATGCCGGGGTCGGCTCGGGCGACTTTGTCGAGGTCCGCCGCGCCGAGAGCAAGCCCGCGACGCGCGTGGTGTTCGCGCCGGCGCAGGAGAATCTGCGGCTCCAGGGCTCCGGCCAGGCGCTCAAGCGCAGCTTCCAGATGAAGCCGATCACCGCCGGCGATGTCGTCGCCACCACCGGCCAGCAGCGCGTCACGGCCGAGGATCTGCCGCCGCAGCTGCGCCAGATGCTCAACCGCCCGGCCTATTCGCTCCAGGAGATCCGGCTGCTGGTCGTGTCCACCACGCCCAAGGGGGTGGTGCATATCGACCAGAATACCGAGGTGGAGCTGCGCGCCGAATATCAGGAGCCGCGCGAGGCGCGGCGCGCGGACGTGACCTATGACGATCTCGGCGGCCTGGGCGATACGATCGACCAGGTGCGCGAGATGGTGGAGCTGCCGCTCCGCTATCCCGAATTGTTCGAGCGGCTGGGCGTGGAGCCGCCCAAGGGCGTGCTGCTCCACGGTCCGCCCGGCACCGGCAAGACCCGGCTCGCGCGCGCGGTGGCGAACGAGAGCGATGCGGAATTCTTCCACATCGCGGGGCCGGAGATCATGGGCTCCGCCTATGGCCAGAGCGAACAGCAGCTGCGCGACATTTTCGAGCAGGCCGCCAAGGCGGCGCCGTCGATCGTGTTCATCGACGAGATCGACTCGATCGCGCCCAAACGCGGCCAGGTCCAGGGCGAGGCCGAGAAACGGCTGGTGGCGCAGCTGCTCACGCTGATGGACGGGCTGGAGAAGCGCGCCAATGTCGTGGTGATCGCGGCGACCAACCGGCCCGAGGCGATCGACGAGGCGCTGCGGCGCCCCGGCCGCTTCGATCGCGAGATCGTGATCGGCGTGCCCGACGAACGCGGCCGGCGCGAGGTGCTCGGCATCCACACGCGCGGCATGCCGCTGGGCGAGGGCGTGGATCTCAAGGAACTGGCGCGCACCACCTATGGCTTTGTCGGCGCCGATCTCGCCGCGCTGGCGCGCGAGGCGGCGATCGAGGCGGTGCGCCGGATCATGCCGCGGCTCGATCTGCACGAGCGCACCGTGCCGCCCGAGGTGCTCGACGAGCTGCGCGTGACGCGGGAGGATTTCCTCACCGCGCTCAAGCGCGTCCAGCCGTCCGCCATGCGCGAGGTGATGGTGCAGGCGCCCAATGTCGGCTGGGACGATGTCGGCGGGCTGGACGAGGCGCGCGAGCGGCTGCGCGAGGGGGTGGAATTGCCGCTGCGCCATCCGGACAGTTTCCGCCGGCTCGGCATCCGCCCCGCCAAGGGCTTTCTGCTCTACGGGCCGCCCGGCACCGGCAAGACCTTGCTCGCCAAGGCCGTGGCGCGCGAGGCGGAGGCGAATTTCATCGCCACCAAATCCTCGGACCTGCTCAGCAAATGGTATGGCGAAAGCGAGCAGCAGATCGCCCGGCTGTTCGCCCGCGCCCGCCAGGTGGCGCCGACGGTAATCTTCATCGACGAGCTGGACAGCCTGGTGCCGGCGCGGGGCGGCGGGCTGGGCGAGCCGGCGGTGACCGAACGTGTCGTCAACACGATCCTCGCCGAGATGGACGGGCTGGAGGAGCTGCAGTCGGTGGTGGTGATCGGCGCCACCAACCGGCCCAATCTGATCGATCCGGCGCTGCTGCGGCCGGGGCGGTTCGACGAGCTGGTGTATGTGTCGGTGCCGGACGAGGCCGGGCGCCGGCGCATCCTCGGCATCCACACCGAAGCGATGCCGCTTGCCGCCGATGTCGATCTCGACGCGCTGGCCCGGCGGACCGAGCGCTTCACCGGCGCCGATCTCGAGGATCTGGTGCGCCGCGCCGGGCTCACCGCTCTGCGCCGGTCGCTCGACACGGGCATGGTCGAGATGGCCGATTTCGAGGCGGGGCTGGCGGACAGCCGCGCCTCGGTGACGGCCGAGATGGAGCGCGACTATGAGCAGATGGCGGCGCGGCTGAAGCAGGATGCGCTCGCCATCCAGCCGATCGGCTTCGTCACGCCCGGCTCGCGCTGAGCCGCGCGGCTCAGGCCCCGGCGGCGAGCCGGGCGCAGGCGGCGCGATAGCCCCGGCCGAGCGCGGCGACGCGCTCGGCCGCGGGCACCACCGCACTCACCGCGCCGATCCCCTGGCCGCAGCCCCAAATGTCGCGCCACGCCTTCTTACCCTCCGCAAGCGCGGCGAAATCCATCTGCGACGGATCGGACGAGGCGAGATGATCGGGATCGAGCCCGGCGGCGACGATGCTGGGCTTCAGATAATTGCCCGGCACCCCGGTGAAGAGATCGGAATAGACGATGTCGGCGCTGCTGCCCTCGGTCACCATCGCCTTGTAGGCGGGCGCGGCCTCGGCCTCGTCGGTGGCGATGAAGGCCGAGCCGATATAGGCGAGATCCGCCCCCATCGCGCGCGCGGCGGCGATGCCCTCGCCCGTGGCGATCGCACCGGACAGCGCCAGCGGCCCGTCGAACCAGCGCCGGATCTCGGCGACGAGCGCGAAGGGCGAGACGGTGCCGGCATGGCCGCCCGCCCCCGCCGCGACCGCGATCAGCCCGTCCGCGCCCTTCTCGATCGCCTTGCGCGCGAAGCGGTCGTCGATCACGTCGTGCAGCACCAGCCCGCCATAGCTGTGCACCGCCGCGTTGATCTCGGGGCGCGCACCGAGCGAGGTGATGACCAGCGGCACCTGATAGCGCACCACCAGCGCGAGATCCTCCTCTAGCCGGCTGTTGCTGCGATGGACGATGAGGTTGACCGCGAAGGGCGCGTCCTGATCGGTGAGCGCGCCGCGCAGCTGCTTCAGCCACGCCTCGAGCAGCGCCACCGGCCGCGCGTTGAGCGAGGGAAAGGCGCCGACCATGCCCGCGCGGCAGATCGCGGAGACCAGCGGCGGCTGCGAGATGAGGAACATGGGCGCCGCGATCGCGGGCACCGACAGGCGGCCTTGCAGCAGCGCGGGCAGCGCCATCCTCTCTCTCCCGTTCGGACGGCCCGACGCCGCGCTCGGCAAGTAGATAACAGCATTATCCACCATCGCCAAGCTTGCGGCCGCCGCGCAGCAGCCGTGCCACCATTTCGTGGCGGATCGCCTCGAAGGCGGGCGATTCCGCCGTCAGCGCGCCCGCCATTTCGAGCGAGACCAGCCCGTGCAGACCCGCCCAGAAGACATGGGCGAGCAGATCGGCATCGGCTTCCACCCCGCCTTCGGCGACCAGCCGCTCGACATAGCGGGTGAGGTTGGCGCGCGCCCGCGCGGTGGCGGCGGCGAGATCGGGATAGTCGTCGCTCGCCGGCTGGGAGAGGGCGAAGAGCAGCTTATAGGCATCGGGCTCCGCGCGGGCGAAGGCGATATAGGCCTGGCCGACCGCGCGCGAGCGTGCCCATATGTCGCCCGGCCCGGCCAGCGCCGCCTCGAGCCGGCTCGACAGGCGATTGGCGGCGGCGGCGCGGGCGGCGGCGAGGATCGCGTCCTTATTGTCGAAATAGCGGTAGAGCGCGGTGGCGCTCCAGCCCAGCGCGCGAGCGATGCCGTGCATCGAGACGCGCTCCAGCCCCAGCGCCACCGCCTGATGCTCCGCCACCGCGACGATCGCGGCGCGCACCTCGGCGATCCGCCCCGGGCTCAGCGGCGAGGGCATGGCCGCTCCGCACGCCCATTGAGCGCGGCGCGCTTTCGCCTAGGGTCGGGCCACGGATCACAAAAGGATGTCCCGTCGATGGCGTCACGCTGCCTGCTCATCTCGCTCCTCTTCGCCACCTCCGCGCTGGCGCAACCGGCGCCGCCGGCGGCCCCCCGATCCGCGAGCCCCGGCGCGACCCTGCCCGACCGCCGCTTCCAGCCGCTCGACGCCTTCGGCCTCGCCCAGGCGACCGATGTGCAGATCAGCCCCGATGGCAAGCATATCGCCTATACAAGATCGAGCGAGGATATCCTCACCGACCGGGCACGCCGCGAGATCTGGCTGGTGGACGTGGCGAGCGGGCGGCAGACGCCGCTCGGCGTGCCGGGCAGCGCGCGGCCGCGCTGGTCGCCGGACGGGGACAGGCTGGCCTATGTCGCCGCCGCCGCCGATGGCCGCCCGCAGCTCCATGTCCGCTGGATCGCCACCGGCCAGAGCGCCGCACTCACCGCGCTGCCGGAAAGCCCGTCCGACATGGCCTGGTCGCGCGATGGGCGGCAGATCGCCTTCACCATGTTCGTGCCCGGCGAAGGCACCACGCTCGGCACGCCCGTCGCCAAGCCCGAGGGCGCGAAATGGGCCGATCCCATCAAGGTCATCGGCGAGATCAACTATCGCGCCGATGGCGAGGGCTATAGCCGGCCGGGCTACAACCATATCTTCGTCGTCTCGACCGAGGGCGGCGCGCCGCGCCAGCTGAGCTTCGGCGCCTTCGACGATGGCGGCAGCGTGGAGTGGATGCCGGATGGGCGGCGCATCCTCTTCTCGTCCAACCATGGCAAGGATTGGCAGCGGGAGCCGATGAACTCGGACGTCTTCACCGTCGATGCGGTGGACGGCCGGCTGACCCAGCTGACCACGCGCGACGGGCCCGACGCCAGCCCCACCGCCTCGCCCGACGGCCGCTGGATCGCCTATGTCGGCTTCGACGACAAGAAGCTGGGGGATCAGAACAACCAGCTCTCGATCATGCCCGCCGATGGCGGCGCGGCGCGGGTGCTCACCGCCGGCTTCGACCGCAGCGTCGACAATCCGCGCTGGGCGGCCGACGGCAAGGCGATCTTCGTCGATTACGCCGATCACGGCGTCACCAAGGTGGCGCGGGTGACGCTGGACGGCCGCGTGACGACGCTGGCCGAGGGGCTGGTCGGCAGCGATCTCGACCGGCCCTATTCGGGCGGCAGTTCCACCGTCGCCAAGGACGGCACGCTGGCCTTCCCGCTCGGCGACGCCAGCCATCCTGGCGATGTCGCGATCGCGCGCAAGGGCACAACGCGCCGGCTTACCAATCTCAACGCCGATCTCTTCGCGGGCAAGACGCTGGCGCAGGTGCGGCCGCTCGCCGTCACCTCCAGCGCGGGCGGCCTGCCGATCGACGCCTGGATGGTGACGCCGCCCGGCTTCGATCCCGCGCGCAAATATCCGCTGATCCTGGAGATCCATGGCGGCCCCTTCGCCAGCTACGGGCCGATCTGGTCGACCCAGGATCAGCTCTACGCGGCGGCCGGCTATATCGTGGTCTATGCCAATCCGCGCGGCTCCACCTCCTATGGCGAGGGCTTCGCCAACCGCATCCACCACAATTACCCCTCGGAGGATTATGACGACCTGATGAGCGTGGTGGACGCGGCGATCGCCACCGGCGCGGTGGACGCCGACAATCTCTTCGTCACCGGCGGATCGGGCGGCGGCCTGCTCACCGCCTGGATCGTCGGCAAGACCCACCGCTTCAAGGCGGCGGTGTCGCAAAAGCCGGTAATCGACTGGACGAGCGAGGTTCTGACCGTCGACGGCTACACCTTCATGGCCAAAAATTGGTTCGGCGCGATGCCGTGGGAGGATCCGCAGCAATATTGGCGCCGCTCGCCCTTGAGCCTGGTGGGCAATGTCACCACCCCCACCGCGGTGATGGTGGGCGAGGAGGATCACCGCACGCCGCCCAGCGAGGCCGAGCAGCTCTACGCCGCGCTCCAGATCCGCGCGGTGCCCACCGTGCTGATCCGCGTGCCCGGCGCCAGCCATCACGGCCTCGCCGAGCGGCCCTCGCAGCTGATCGGCGAGACCAACGCCATCCTCGCCTGGTTCGGCCGCTACCGCAGCGCAGCACGGCCCTAGACGCGACGATCGGTTGACAGCGAGATGAACGGAGCCATCATTCTTCGTTAAGCCGCGGGGCCTATGGTGCAGGGCAGCGAGGTGAAAGCGATGATGATGGTTCCCGCAGACCCGGCCGCCCGCGATTTCGCGATCGACTGTTTCCTGGCCGATTGGCGCGCCGGCCGGCTCGACCGCGGCGAGGCGCAATTGCTGCGCGCCGAGCTCCGCAATATCGGCGATGTCCGCCGGCTCGAGCGCGTCGCCCGCGTGATCGACGGACGCGGCTGACTAGATCCGGTCCAGCGTCGCCTGATCGCGGGCGCCGCCGAACCAGCGCTCCAGCGCGGCGGTGAATTCGGCGCCGCCGCCCGCCGCCTCGAACAGCGTCAGCGACGAGCGCAGCTTGATCGCGTCGATGCCGCCGAACACCGCCTCCGCATCCGCCACCGGCAGCGACGCCAGCGCGGCGAGACAGGCGTGCAGCCGGGCACCCAGCACCGGATCCGCCAGATAGGCCCGCGCCTCGGCGAGATCGGCGATGGCGTAGCGACGCGCCATGTCGCTCTGCCCCAGCCCGGCGATCTGCGGGAAGATGTACCACATCCAGTGGCTGGTCTTGCGGCCGGCGCGGAGTTCCTCCAGCGCCCGCGCATGGCTGCCGGCCTGCGCCGCGTGGAAGCGATCGAGGCTCATTTCCGCGGCTGGTCCTCGATCGTCGGGCGGATCGGCGCCGGATCATCCTCGCGCCAGCCGCCGCCCAGCGCGAGATAGAGCGAGGCGAGATCGGTGCGGATGCGCGTATCGCTCTGTGTCAGGCTGTTGCGGATCTGGAGAAGCTGCTGCTGCGCGTCGAGCACGGGCTGATAGTCGCTCAGCCCTACCTGATATTGCGCGGTGACGGTGCCGAGCGCGCGCTGCGCCGAGGCGACACCGCCGCGCAGCTCGTCATTGCTCTGCCGCTCGGCATCGTAGCGGACCAGCGCATCCTCGACGTCGCGCAGCGCCTGGAGCACCGTCTGACGCCACTGGACATAGGCCTGTTCGCGCTGCTCGCGGGCGATGTCCACGCCCGCGCGGCGGCGGCCGAAATCGAGGATCGGGAAGGAGGCCGCGCCCTGCGCGGTCAGTTGCAGCGCCTTACCGATGAAGAAGCCGCCCAGCCAGGTCGCCGCCAGCTGCGGCATGGCGGTGAGCGAGATCTGCGGATAGAGCTGCGCCACCTGCACGCCGATCTGCGCGGTGGCGGCGGCCAGCCGGCGCTCGGCCGCGCGCACATCGGGGCGGCGGCGGATCAGATCCACCGGCAGCCCCGGCGGAATGGCGGGCGGCGCGTCGGGAAGCGCGCGCACCGGCGAGAGCACGCCGGTCAGGCTTTCGGGGGTGCGGCCGATCAGCACGGCGATGGCGTGGATCTGCGCCTGGGCCTGCGCCTGGAGCGGCGCCACCTGCGCGCGCGCGGTGGCGAGCTGGGTGCGCTGGCGGGTCGCATTGCCCTGCGGCACCAGCCCCACCTGCGCGGTATGTTCGAGCAGGCCGAGCGCGCGCGCCTGGCGATCCGCCTCCTCGCCGGCGATCGCCGCCTGCTGCTGGAAGCCACGCATCTGGAGATAGTCGCTGGCGATCTCGCCGGCGAGCAGGATGCGGGCATCGCGCGCATCCCATTCCGCCGCCTGCACCTGATCCCGCGCCGCCTCGGTCTGGCGCCGCACGCCGCCGAACAGGTCCACCGCCCAGCTGGCGTCAAAGCCGGCCGAGACGAGCTTGATATCATTGGGCAGCGAACTGACGTCCACCGCGCTCGCCGCGCCGCCCCCGTCGCCCGCGCCGCCCGCGCCCTGGGTCTGGCCGCGCAGCCGGTTGACCAGCCCCTCGACATCGCCCGACTGGCCGATCCGGTCGAAGCGCAGATATTGGCCGCCCACGCTGCCGTTGATCTGCGGCAGCCCGGCCGCGCGCGCCTGGACCAGCTGGAAGCGCGCCTGGCGCACGCGGCTGGCGGCGGTCTGGAGATCGGGCGCCTCGGCCATGCCGATCGCGATCAGCTGGGTCAGCTGGGGATCGCGGAACGCCTCCCACCAGCGGGTGAGATCCACCGGACTGGCCGCGACCGGGCCAGGCTGGGCGGCGAAGGCTTGGGGCAGCGCCGGCTCAGGCGCGCGATAATTGGGCCCGACGGTGCAGCCCGCGAGCGCGAGCAGCGCCGCCAGCGGGGCGAGGCGCCGGCTCAATGCCCGCCTCCCGAAGCCGGCTTGAGCGCCAGCGTCAGCGGAATGACGCAGAGCACGCAGATCGCGAGCGTGCGGAAGACATCGATATAGGAGAGCATCGCCGCCTGCTGTTGCACCTGCTGATAGAGCACGCCGAGTTCGCTATTGGCCGCCTGCGCGGCGCCGCCGAGCATCTGGCCGATCTGGCCCAGCCCCAACGTATATTCGGGATTGAGCGGGTTGAGCCCCTCCACCAGCCGGCTCTGGTGGAATTGCTGGCGCTGGAGCACGATCGCCTGCGCCGCCGAGATGCCGATCGAGCCGCCGATATTGCGCGCCACGTTGAGCAGCGCCGAGGCGTCGCCCGTCTCGTTAGGCTTGAGATCGGCATAGGCCTGGTTGGTGATGGGGATGAAGAGCAGCGGCAGGCCGATCGCCTGGATCAGCCGCGCCAGCCCGAGCTGGTGGAAGGCGACCTCGTTGCTGAACGTGCTGAGGTGCCACATGGCGAGCGCCTGGATCGAGAAGCCCGCAGCGAGCAGCCATCGCGTCTGCACCTTGCCCGTCAGCACGCCGACCAGCGGCATCACCGCCAGCGCCCCGAAGCCGCCCGTGGTGAGCGCCAGGCCGGCCAGCGTGGCGGTGTAGCCGAACACCGATTGCAGCATCTGCGGGATGATCTGGGTGGAGGAGAAGATGATCGCCCCCACCATCAGCATCATGAACGTGCTCAACGCGAAATTGCGGTTGCCGAAGAGGCGGATGTTCACGATCGGCTCGTCGTGCAGCAGCTCCCAGGTGACCAGCAGGATGAGCGACACCGCCGAGGTGACGGCCATGCCCAGGATCAGCGGCGAGGAGAACCAATCCTCGCGCTGGCCGCGATCAAGCGTCACTTCGAGACAGCCCAGGCCGAGCGCCACCAGCGCGAAGCCGATCACGTCGACGCGCAGCCCGCCCGCCAGCTTGCGGCGGCGATCCTCCTGCAGCGCCTTGGGTTCGGCGACGAACACCTGCACCAGCATCAGCGACAGCACGCCGACCGGCCCGTTGATGAGGAAGATCCAGTGCCAGCTGAGATTGTCGGTGATCCATCCGCCCAGGGTCGGCCCCAGCGTCGGCGCCACGATCACCACCACGCCATAGGCGGCGAAGGCGAGGCCGCGCTTCGCGGGCGGGAAGGTATCGGCGATGATCGATTGTTCGGAGGGCGCCAGCCCGCCGCCGCCAATGCCCTGGAGGATGCGCGCCACCACCAGAAAGCCGAGCGAGGGCGCGAAGCCGCACAGCACCGAGGCGCCAGTGAACAGCGCCACCGAGATCATGTAGAAGCGCTTGCGCCCCACAACCTCCGAAAGCCAGCCCGAGATCGGCACCACCACCGCATTGGCGACGAGGTAGCTGGTCAGCACCCAGGTCGCCTCGTCTTCCGATACCGCCAGCGATCCGGCGATATGGGTCAGCGCGACATTGGCGATCGAGGTATCGAGCACCTCCATGAAGGTGGCGAGGCTGATCACGATGATGATCAGCCAGGGATTATGGCGTCCGGCCGCCGAGCGCGCGGGCGTCCAGCCGCCGGCCCCCGCCATGTCAGCGCACCTTGACGGTGGGCACCACCGACATGCCCGGCCCGATCGCGTAGCGATGCGGATCGGGATGATCGAACAGGATGCGCACGGGCACGCGCTGCACGACCTTCACATAATTGCCGGTCGCGTTCTGCGGTGGCAGCAGGCCGAAGGCCTGGCCGGCGCCGCGCTGGATCGAATCGACATGGCCCTCGAAATCCACGTCCGGATAGGCATCGACGCGGATCCGCACGGGCTGGCCCCGGCGCATATGCGCGAGCTGCGTCTCCTTGAAATTGGCGGTGACGTAAAGCTCGTCGGGCACGATCGCGAGCAGCTGCGTGCCCGCCGACACATAGGAGCCGACATTGACGTTGCGGTTGACGACCTGCCCCGCCACCGGCGCGCGGATCGCGAGATAGCCGAAGGTCACCTGCGCCTGCGCCACCTGCGCGCCGGCGGCGGCGCGCTCGGCGCGGGCGGCCTTGGCCTGGCGCCGGGCGACGAGGATCTGCGCGTCGGCATTGTCGATCTGCCGGCGCGCGGCGGCGGCCTGGGCGGCGGCGCTGCGCGCCTGTTCGCGGGCCTGATCGATCTGCGTGCCCGCCACCGCCTGCGGATCCAGCCGCTGCAGGGCCAGATAGCGCTGGAGATCCTGCGCCGCCTTCACCGCCTGCGCTTCGGGCGCGCGCGCCTGGGCGGCGGCCTGGTCGCGCTGCGCGCGCGCGGCGACGATCTGCGCCTCGGCCTGCTGGATCTGGGCCTCGGCCTGGGCGGCCTGGGCGCGCGCCTGGGCGAGGCTCGCCTGCGGCCCCTGCGGCTCGATCGTGGCGAGCAGCGCGCCCGCCGGCACATGGCGATTGTCCGCCGCCGCGACATGGGTGAGCTTGCCCTGCACCTGCGCCGACAGGCGCACGATATGCGCATCGACAAAGGCGTCGTCGGTCGATTCATATTGGCGGCTGTGCAGCCAGTAGAGCAGCCCGCCGATCAGCAGCACCGCCGCGATGACGCCGACCACGACCCAGAAGATCGGGCGCTTATAAGGCGGCGGCTTGCGCTCGCCCTCGTCCTCGCCGTCCTTGTCCTGATCGCCGTCCTGGTCGCCGTCGCCGTCCTGGTCGTCGTCGCCGTCCTTGTCCGCGTCCCGATCGCCATCGTCGCGGTCGTCGGACTTGGGCTTCTTGTCCTTGCCGGCATCGCCGCCTTCGGTCCGCCGTGCCCGGCGATCCTCATCGTCCCTTGAGGATCGCTCGTCGGACCCGTCGGCCATTCCCACCCCCTTGCACCTGCTCGGCGGTCCGGACGCAGGAGGCGGCGCTTTGTTCCTCGCGCCGCAGGAGGGCGCAGGCTTGCCGTGACGCGGAGGCCATGGTCTAGATGGCGTGCCGGGGGGCCGTGCCGAGACAAGGGGGCATGACAGAATGCAGTGGAAAGAATGGCTTGCGCCCACGGCGATGTTCGCATTGCTCGCGACGCCGGTGCTCGCCGAAAAAAAGACCGACGCCAAGGCCGCCGAAGCCCAGAGCGCGGCGGCGACGGGCGAGGCGCCCAAGCCCGATCTCGCGCTGCCACCCTTCCCGGCGGACAAATCGGTCCGCCAGTCGGCGGTGATCGCCGGCAAGCGGATCGACTATGTCGCCACGGTCGGCACCATCCCCGTGCATGACGAGAGCGGCAAGCTCACCGGCGAGGTGGTGTTCACCGCCTATACCGTGCCCGGCCGCGGCGCCGACCGGCCCGTCACCTTCGCCTTCAACGGCGGCCCCGGCGCGGCGTCCGTCTATCTCAATCTCGGCGCGATCGGCCCCAAGGTGGTGCCCTTCGGCAAGGCCGGCGACGCCCCCAGCGATCGCCCGATCCTGCGCGACAATGCGAACAGCTGGCTCGATTTCACGGATCTGGTCTTCATCGATCCGATCGGCACGGGCTTTTCGCGCAGCCGCCTCAAGCCCGAGGACACCAAGAAGGCCTTCTACAAGGCGGACGAGGACATCCATTATCTCAGCCGCGTCGTCTATGACTGGCTCGTCACCAACAAGCGGCTGACCAGCCGCAAATATCTCGTCGGCGAAAGCTATGGCGGCTATCGCGTGCCGCGGCTCGCTTATTATCTCCAGAGCAAGATGGGCGTCGGCCTGTCGGGCATCACCATGGTCTCGCCCTATCTCGATCCGCCTGCGCTCGGCGATCGCGACGCGCTCTCGCCGCTGCCTTGGATGCTCAGCCTGCCGTCGATGGCGGCGGGTCATTTCGAGCGCGAGGGCAAGACGCTGACCGAGGCGATGATGGCCGATGTCGAGCGGTACGACCGCACCGAATTCGTCACCGACTATCTCGCCGGCCGTCGCGACAAGGCCGCGACCGACCGGCTCTCGGCGCGCGTGGCCTCGCTGACCGGGCTCGATCCCGCGCTCGTCCGCCGGCTCGACGGGCGGATCGACATCTCCACCTATCTGCGCGAGATCCGGCGCGATCAGGGGCTGGTGGGCTCGATCTACGATTCGAACGTCACCGCCTTCGATCCCTTCCCGGCGAGCAGCGAGGCGCGCTACAATGATCCGCTGCTGGATACGCTGATCGCCCCCACCACCTCGGGCATGGTCGATTTCGTCACCAACACGGTCGGCTGGTCGGTCGATGCGCGCTACAATGCGCTCTCCACCGAGGTCAACGAGGCCTGGGACCGCGACGAGAAGGACAGCCCCGTCACCGATCTGCGCAAGGCGATCGCGGTCGATCCCAAGATGGCGGTCACCATCGTCCATGGCTGGGACGATCTCTCCTGCCCCTATTTCGCCTCGCGCCTGCTGATCCAGCAAATGCCGAGCTTCGGCGCGGCCGAGCGGATCAAGCTGCACATGTATCCCGGCGGGCACATGTTCTATGCGCGGCCGGACAGCGGATCGGCGCTGCGGCGCGACATTCTCGCCGCCTATGGGATGGGCGCGTGAGGGCGCGCCTTGTGGCGGCGCTGCTCGCCGCGCCCGCGCTGCTCGCCGCCGCGCCCGCGCCGGTCACCCCGGCGGAACTGTCGGCGACGGTGAAGACGCTCGCCTCCGACGCATTCGGCGGCCGCGCGCCGGGCACGCCGGGCGAGGCCAAGACGATCGCCTATCTCGTCGCCCGGCTGAAGGCGCTTGGCCTGACGCCGGCGGCGCCGGGCGGCGGCTGGACGCAGACCGTGCCGATGATCCACAATATCACCGGCGCGCCGCGCCGGCTGGTGCTGGAAACGGGCGGCCGCACGATCGATCTCGTGCCCGGGCGCGACGTCGCGCCGGGCACCACCCGCGCCACCGATCGCATCGCCTTCGCGCACGCGCCGCTCGTCTTCGTCGGCTATGGCGTGCATGCGCCCGAGCGCGGCTGGGACGATTTCAAGGGCGTCGACCTGCACGGCAAGGTCGCGGTCTTCCTGGTCAACGATCCCGATTATGAGGCGGTGCGCGGCGAGGATGCCTTTGGCCGCTTCGGCGGCCAGGCGATGACCTATTATGGCCGCTGGACCTACAAATATGAGGAAGCCGCGCGGCAGGGCGCGATCGGCGCGCTGATCATCCACGAGACCGGGCCGGCCGGCTATGGCTGGAACGTCGCCGGCAACAGCGTGGGCGGCACCTATGCGCTGCCGGTGAGCGGCGACGAGCCCCAGCCGGTGGCGCTCCAGAGCTGGCTCAGCGGCCCCGCCGCGGCGGCGCTGTTCAAGGCGGCGGGGCAGGATCTGGCCGCGCTCAAGCGGCAGGCGCGCAGCGCCGCCTTCCGGCCGGTGCCGCTGGGCGATGTGCGGCTCAGCGCCGATCTGCCGGTCCGCTCGGAACGGATCGAAAGCCACAATGTCCTCGCCAAGATCGCGGGCACGCGCGCGCCGGGCGAGACGCTGCTGTTCGGCGCCCATTGGGATGCCTATGGCATCGGCGCGCCCGACGCGCAGGGCCGCACCATCCGCCCCGGCGCCAATGACGACGCGCTCGGCGTCGCCGCGCTGATCGCGCTGGCCCGCGCCTACAAGGCGGGGCCGCCGCCGCAGCGGACGATCGGCTTCGGCTTCTGGACGGCGGAGGAGCGCGGGCTGCTCGGCTCCGAATATTATGCGCGCCACCCGGCCTTCCCGCTCGCGACGACGGTCGCCAACCTCACGATCGACATTCTCCAGACCGCCGGGGCGGCGCGCGACGTGGTGCTGATCGGCGCGGGCCAGGACAGTCTGGATACGGATCTGGCGCGCGCGGCGCGGGCGCAGGGCCGCACCGTCACGCCCGATGCCAAGCCCGAGCGCGGGCTCTTCTACCGCGCGGACCATTTCTCGCTCGCCAAGCGCGGCGTGCCCACGCTGCTGCTGATGGGCGCGGGCGGCGGGGTCGATCTCGTCAAGGGCGGCCGCGCGGCGGGCGATGCCTGGGTGACGGACTATACCGCGCATTGCTATCACCAGACGTGCGACAGCTGGTCCGCCGCCTGGGATCTCACCGGCGCCACCCAGGATGTGAACCTGTTCTACGCGGTCGGCCGGGATCTGGCGAACAGCCGCGCCTGGCCCGGCTGGAACGCGCAGAGCGAATTCCGCGCCACCCGCGCGGCGAGCGCCGCCGAACGACGCTGAGCCGCCCGCCGCCGGGCCGCGCGCCCGGCGGCGGCGCGTGCCTATTGGGCGAGCACCACGCCCTCGCTGCGCAGATGGTCCGCCGCGCCGCGCCAGCGGCCATCGGGCAGCCGCTCGATCGCGTTGAGCTTGGAGGGGAGCGGCACCGCATTGGCGGGCTGGCCGAAGCGGGCGAGCTGCGGTGCGAGCGCGCGGCCCTGCGGCGTATCCTCGATCAGCAGCGCGCCGCCGCCATAGAAGATGTTGGGCAGGTCGATCGCCTCCTGCGCACTCAGCCCCCAATCGAGCACGCCGACCAGCGCCTTGAGCACATGCATGACGATCCGCCGGCCGCCGGCGGAGCCGATCGCCAGCACCACCCGGCCCTGCGCATCGGTGACGATGGTGGGCGACATGGAGGAGAGCGGGCGCTTGCCCGGCGCCACCCGATTGGCAACGGGCGCGCCCTCCTTCTCGGGCGCGAAGGAGAAATCGGTCAGCTCATTGTTGAGCACCATGCCGTTGGCGATCAGCTGGCTGCCGAAATAGCCCTCGACCGTGGAGGTCATGGTGACGATATCGCCCGCCCCGTCGGCGGCGACGAAATCGGTGGTGCCATGCTCGTCCACGCCGAGCCCGGCGGTGCGCGCCGCCGCGCCCGGCGGCGTGCCCGGCGGGTAGCGGCCGAGCGCGCGCGTGGGCGCGATCAGCGCCGCCCGACGTGCTAGATAGGCGGGATCGAGCAGGCCCTTGAGCGGCACGTCCACAAAGGCGGTGTCGCCCAAATATTGGTCGCGATCGGCATAGGCGAGCTGCATCGCCTCGCCGATCAGGTGCCAGGCCTCGGGCGAATCCTTGCCCAGCGCCTTCATGTCGAAATGGGAGAGCATGGCCAGCATCTGCAGAATGCTGACCCCGCCGGCGGAGGAAGGCGCCATGCCGCACACCCGATAGCCGCGATAGGCGCCGCATACGGGCGGCTGCTCGCGCGCGGCGTAGCGCGCCAGATCGGCGGTCTCGAACGGCACCGGGTTGCGCGGCGCGGTGCGCACCGCCGTGGCGATGGCCTCGGCATTGGCGCCCGCATAGAAGGCGTCGGGGCCCTCGGCGGCGATCCGGCGCAGCAGCGTGGCGAGCGCCGGGTTGCGGATCATCGCGCCCGCCGGCTTGGGCCGGCCCTGATCGGTGTAGAGCGCGGCGATCGCGGGAAAGTCCTTCCAGAGCGGCGCCATCGCCGCGATCCGGCTGGCCATCAGCGGCGTCACCTCATAGCCTTGCTCGGCGAGGCGGATGGCGGGCTCGATCAGCCGCGCCCAGGGCAGCTTGCCCCATTTCTTGTGGGCCAGCGCCGCCAGCCGCACATTGCCCGGAACGCCCACCGATCTGCCGCCCGGAAAGGCCTGGGCGAAGGGCATGGGCGCGCCATCCGGGCCCAGGAAGCGATCGCCCCGCGCGGCGGCGGGCGCGATCTCGCGGCCGTCGATCGTCTCGGTGCGGCCGGTGCGCGCGTCGCGATGGACGAAATAGCCGCCGCCGCCGATCCCGGAGGATTGCGGCTCGACCACGGTGAGCGCGAAGATCATCGCCACCTCGGCATCGGCGGCGCTGCCGCCGGCCCGCAGAATCGCGCGGCCCGCCTCGGCGGCGCGCGGATCGGCGGCGGACACCATGCCCATGCCGGGCGCGGCCACGACCGGCGCCTGGGCGGCGCCGAGCGCCGGCGTCGCCGCCAGCAGGAAGAGTGCGGTAAGAGAACGGATCATGCGGCCACCCTAGAGACGGATCGGCCGCGGCGGAAGCCGCCTCAGCCGGTGCCGACCGCCTCGGCGATTCCGCCAAAGCCGTCGCGGGTGAACAGCGGCACCAGCCCCTCGGCGATCCGCCGGGCCAGACCCGGGCCGTGATAGACCAGCGCCGAATAGAGCTGCACCAGGCTCGCCCCGGCGCGGATCCGGGCATAGGCCTCCTCGGCCGTCGCGATGCCGCCCGCCGCGATCAGCGGCAGCGCGCCGCCGGTCGCGGCGCGGAAATCGCGGAGCGCGGCGCGCGCCAGCGGCGCCAGCGGCGCGCCCGACAGGCCGCCCGCCTCCCCGGCGAGCGGCGCGCGCAGCGGCGGGCGCGACACGGTGGTGTTGGCGACGATCAGCGCATCGACACCCCGCGCGATCGCCACCCGCGCGATCGCGTCCATATCGGCCGGCGCGAGATCGGGCGCGACCTTGAGGAAGATGGGCGGCCCGCCCGCGGGTCGTGCCGCCATCGCCGCCGCGAGCAGCGCATCCAGCGCGGCCGCCTCCTGCAAGGCGCGCAGCCCCGGCGTATTGGGCGAGGAAATGTTGATCGTCAGATAATCGGCGACGGGCGCCATGCGCGCGATGCCGGCGGCATAATCGGCGATGCGATCGACCGCATCCTTGTTGGCGCCGACATTCACCCCCACCAGCCCCGGCCGGGGCCGCGCGAGCCGCGCCAGCGCCGCCGCCTGGCCGCCATTGTTGAAGCCCATGCGGTTGATCACCGCCTGATCCTCGACCAGCCGGAACAGGCGCGGCCGGGGATTGCCCGCCTGCGGAACGGGCGTGAGCGTGCCCACCTCGACAAAGCCGAAGCCGAGCGCCAGCATCTGGCCGGCCACCTCGCCATCCTTGTCGAAGCCCGCCGCCAGCCCGACCGGCGAGGGGAAGCGCAGCCCCGCCACGCGGATGCTCAGCCGCGGATCGAAGGCGCGCGGCGCGCGCACCGGCAGGCGCCGCACCGCCGCGATCGTCAAGCGATGCGCCCGCTCCGCGTCGAGCGCGAAGGCGAGCGGCCGAACCAAAGGATAGAGCGCCATGGCGCCAGCGGTAGGCGGGCCTCCCGCCCCTGTCAAAGCCGCCGCGCCGGACTGACGGGGCCCGCCGCTGGCGCCGTCGCGCCGAAGCCGCTACCCCGGCGCGCCGGGCAGAAGGAGATCCGCATGACCGATCCGCGCGCCATCGACATCGCCGAGATCGAGGCGGCGCGCCGGCGCATCGCGGGGGTGGCGGTGGAGACGCCGCTGCTGCCGAGCCCCGCGCTGAGCGCGCGCCACGGCCGGCCGGTGCTGATCAAGTGCGAGACGCTGCAGCGCACCGGCTCGTTCAAGTTCCGGGGCGCCTACAACCGCCTTGTCCAGCTCGATGCGGATCAGCGGCGGCGGGGCGTGGTGGCCTGGTCCTCGGGCAATCACGCGCAGGGCGTCGCGGCGGCGGCGGCGCTGCTCGGCATGCCGGCGGCGATCGTGATGCCCGCCGATGCCCCCGCGCTCAAGCGCCGCAACACCGCGGCGCTGGGCGCCGAGATCATCGCCTATGACCGCGCGCGCGAAAGCCGCGAGGCGATCGCCACCGCGCTCGCCGCCGCGCGCGGCGCGGTGCTGGTGCCCTCCTTCGACGATCCGGACATCATCGCCGGCCAGGGCACGGCGGGGCTCGAGATCGTCGACCAGGCCGCGGCGCTGGGGCTGGTGCCGGCGCAGCTGCTGGTGTGCTGCGGGGGCGGCGGGCTGGTCGCCGGCATCGCCACCGCCATTACCGCGGCGCATCCCGGCGCGCGCCTCTACGCGGTGGAGCCCGAGGGCTTTGACGATACCGCCCGCTCGCTGCGGAGCGGCCGGCGCGAGACGATCAGGCCCGGCGCGCGCTCGATCTGCGACGCGCTGCTCGCGCCGCAGCCGGGCGCGCTCACCTTTCCGATCAACCGCGCGCTGCTCGCCGGCGGGCTGGTGGTGACGGACGGCGAGGTTGTGGCGGCGATGCGCTTCGCGTTCGAGACGCTCAAGCTGGTCGTCGAGCCGGGCGGCGCGGTCGCGCTCGCCGCGCTGCTCGCCGGCCGGGTGCCGGCGGACGCGGGCTTGGATCCCGATACCGACGCGCTCGTGCTGCTGCTTTCGGGCGGCAATATCGATGCCGCCGACCATGCCGCGCTGATCGGCTGAGGCGCTACCGGCGGCAAAAGAACGGCCCCGGCCAGGGGCGCGGGGCCGCAGGGGAAGGGACACCACCGGCTAGGGACGGCGGCGACGAGGCCGGTATAGCAGCCGGACTCGGCATCGCCGACAAATCTCTACTACCAGCCTAGGCAATCAAAGTTGCGCGGCTCAGCGCGTCCGCAGCGCCGATTCGTCCCAGCCGCCGCCCAGCGCCTGGACGAGCGCCACGGCGGCGGTCTGCCGATCAAGTTCGGCCTGGAGCAGCGCGCGCCGCGCCTGCAGCGCCGTCGCCTGCGCGGTGACGACATCGGTGAACACCACCAGGCCGGTGCGATATTGTTCGCGGATCGCCGCCTCGGACCGGTCCGCCGCCTCGCTCGCGGTGCGCAGCAGCTGCGCCTGGCGCGCGAGGATGGTCTGGGCGACGAGCTGGTCCTGCACATCCTGCAGCGCCGTCAGCACCGTGCCGCGATAGGCGGCGACGGCGGCGTCATAGGCGGCGCGCGCCTGGGCGACGCGCGCGCTGCGCGCGCCGAAGTCGAGCAGCGTCTGCGCCACCGTCGCGCCCAGCGACCAGAGCGAGGCGGCGGACGTGAAAAGCTCGCCAAGCTGGTTGTTGTTGAAGCCATATTGGCCGGACAGGCTGACCGTCGGGAAAAAGGCGGCGCGGGCCACGCCGATCTGCGCGTTGGCGGCGGCCACCGCGCGCTCGGTCGAGGCGACATCCGGGCGGCGCTGGACGAGCGCGCCGGGCAGGCTGAGCGGCACCGCCGGCACCACCGGCTGCCAGCGCGGCACGGGGGCGATGCGGAAGCTCGCTGCAGGCGCGCCCACCAGCACCGCGATCGCATCCTCATATTGGGTGCGGGTGCGGCGCAGCCCTTCGAGATCGCTCTCGGCCGAGGCGAGCTGCGACTGCGCCTGGAACACATCGGTGCGCGCGACGATGCCCGCCTGATAGCGGTTGCTGGCGATCTGCAGCGACCGGCGATAGCCCTCCACCGTCGCCGCCAGCACCTGGAGCTGGGCGTCGGTGCCGCGCAACGAGAGATAATCGGTGGCAAGCTCCCCGTGCAGCGCCAGCTGCGCCGTGGCGAGATCGGCAAGCCGCGCCTGCGCGGTCGCGCTGGCGCTGCTCAGCGTGTTGCGCAGCGATCCGAAAAAGTCCGGTTCCCAGCTCGCGCCCAGGCTCACCTGATAGTTGGTGGTGGCGCGCGCGCCGCCGCCGGCGGTGACGGTGCCCCCCGTCACCACCGCCCGGCCGGCGCCGGTGCGGGTATGGGTGACCGCGCCATTGGCGCTCACCGTGGGAAACAGGCTCGCCCGCGCCTCGCGCACGGCGGCGCGTGCCTGGCGATAGGTGGCCTCGGCCTGCGCCACCGTCTGGTTATGGGCGTCGGCCTCGCCGATCAGCCGGTCAAGCTCGGGATCGCCGAACTGGCTCCACCAGTCGGCGCGCGGCGCCTGATCGGCGGGCACGGCCTCCGCCCAGCCCTCGGCGGTCTTCCAGCTCTGCGGCAGCGCCGTCTGCGGCCGGTGATAGGCCGGCGCGAAGGAGCAGCCGGTGGCGACGAGCAGCAGGGGCAGGAGGCGTTTCATGCGAGAAGCTCTTGGGCAGGCGCGCGGCGGCGACGGCGCCCGGCGCGGGTGAAACGATCGAGCGCGACATAGACCACGGGAGTGGTGATGAGCGTGAGCAGCTGGCTGGCGAGCAGCCCGCCGACGATCGCCACGCCGAGCGGCTGTCGCAATTCGGCGCCCTCGCCAAAGCCGATCGCCAGCGGCAGCGCGCCCAGCGCCGCCGCCATCGTCGTCATCAGGATCGGGCGGAAGCGGAGCAGGCTCGCCTCGCGCGCGGCGGCCTCGGCCGTAAGCCCACGCGTCCGCTGCGCGTGCAGCGCGAAATCGATGATGAGGATCGCGTTCTTCTTGACGATGCCGAGCAGCAGAAACACGCCGATCAGCGCGATCACGTCGAACTGCATGTCGCACAGCATCAGCGCCAGCACCGCGCCCACCCCCGCCGCCGGCAGGGTGGACAGCACGGTGAGCGGGTGGATCAGGCTTTCGTAGAGCATGCCGAGCACGATGTAGATCGTCACGAGCGCGGCGAGGATCAGCAGCGGCTGCTGGCCCTGCTGCTGCCGGCTCGCCGCCGCCTGGCCGCTGAAGCTGCCGAACAGGGTGGACGGCATGGCGATCTCGGCCTCGGTCTCGGCGATCGCGCGCTGCGCGTCCGACAGGGCGAAACCGGGCGCGACATTGAAGGAGATGGTGGTCGAAACCTGGGTGCCGGTGTGGTTGACGCTCGCCTCGGTCGGATGATCGCCAAAGCCGGCGATGGTATCGAGCGGAACCATGGTGCGCGCGCTGGTGCTGAGCGCGCTGCCCGTGGAGGGATCGCGCAGCGCCGGATTGGTGGGGGTGGCGCTCGCCTGGCCGCTGCCGGGGCGTGCCGCCTGCGAGGGATCGGACGCGGCATCGGTGGCGCCGGAGGACAGGCTGTTGCCGGCGGTGCCGGCGGTGGAGTTGGCGACCGCGGGCTGGTCCGCCGCGGCGTTGGCGGGCACGCGCACGTCGCGGAGATTGCCGGGGCCCTGGGTGGCCGCCTCGTCCCAGCCCAGGATCACGCTATACTGGTTGATATCCTCGTAGATATTGGCGACCGAGCGCTGGCCGAAGGCGTCGTAGAGCGCATTGTCCACGTCGCGCGGGCTGATGCCCAGCCGCGAGGCGGCGTCGCGATCGATGCTGACGAAGCTTTCGACGCCATTCTGCTGGAGATCCGAATCGACATCGGTCAGCTCGCGCCGATGGCCGAGCGCGTCGCTCAGCCGCTGCGACCAGCGCCGCAGCGACGCGGCATCGTCCGCCACCAGCGTATATTGGTAGGTGGAATTGGCCGATCGCGCGCCGATCATCAGATCCTGCATCGGAAACAGGAAGAGCCGCACGCCGCTGACCCGGCCCAGCTTCATCTGCAGCCGCTGGATCACCATCATGCCCTTTTCGCGCCGCTGGCTACCCTTGGGCTTGAGCTGGACGAGCATGAAGGCGCCGCCCGCCCGGCGCCCGCCGGTAAAGCCGATCACCGAGCGCACCGCCTTGTCGTGCGAGATGATTCCCACGATCTGGCCGAGCTTGCGCCGCATCTCCTGGAACGACACGCTTTCGTCGGCGCGCACGCCGGCGATCAGCAACGGGCTGTCCTGCTGCGGGAAAAAGCCCTTGGGCACGGCGACATAGAGATAGACGGTGAGCGCCACCACCAGCGCCAGCAGCAGCAGCACCAGCGGCTTCATCGCCAGCGCCCAATCCAGCATGCGGGCATAGCCCCGCTCGATCGCGCGATAGCCGCGCTCCAGCGTGCGCCCGACCCGGCCTTCCTCGCGCTGATGGCCCGGCTTGAGCAGCAGCGCGCACAGCATCGGCGTGGTGGTGAGCGAGAGCAGCAGCGAGATCATCACCGCCGCCGACAGGGTGACGGCGAATTCGCGGAACAGCCGCCCCACCAGCCCGCCCATGAAGAGAAGCGGGATGAACACCGCGACCAGGCTGATCGAGATGGACAGGACGGTGAAGCCGACCTCGCGCGCGCCGCGCAGCGCCGCCTCCACGCGCCCCATGCCCGCCTCGATATGGCGGGTGGTGTTCTCGAGCACGACGATCGCGTCATCGACCACGAACCCCGTCGCCACGGTGATCGCCATCAGCGAGAGATTGTTGAGCGAGAAGCCCAGCAGCCACATCACGCCGAAGGTGCCGAGCAGCGAGACGATGGTGGCGGCGGCGGGAATGAAGGTGGAGCGCAGATCGCGCAGAAAGGCGAACACCACGATCACCACCAGCGCCAGCGCGATCAGCACCGTCACCTCTATCTCGCGGATCGAGGCGCGGATCGAGCTGGTGCGATCGGTCGCGACCGCGATCTTGATGTCCGCCGGCAGCTGCGCCTGCAGCTCGGGCAGCGCCGCGCGGATCGAGTCCACCATCTTGATCAGATTGGCGTTGGGCTGCTGGGTGATGTTGACGATGATGGCGCGCTTGCCATTGTACAGGCCGAGCGTGCGGGTATCGGCCACGCTGTCGAGCACGGTGGCGATGTCGCCCAGCCGCACCGGCGCGCCGTTGCGCCAAGCGATGATGAGCGGCCGATAGTCCGTCGCCTTGCGCCCGGTGGTCCCGGTATAGATCTGCCAGGCGCGGCCATCCGGCCCTTCGATCAGGCCCTTGGGGCGGTTGGCGTTGGCCGCCTCGATGGCGGCGCGCGCATCCTCCATGCTCACGCCGTAGCTGGCGAGGCGATAGGGGTTCACCGTCACCCGCACCGCCGGCAGCGACCCGCCGCCGACCTCGACATCGCCCACCCCTTGGATGCGCGCGACGCGCTGCTGGATGATGTTCGACACGACATCGTAGATGTCGCCCGCCGAGCGCGTGTCCGACGTCAGCGCCAGTGTGATGACCGGCTGGTTGGCGGGATTGACCTTCTGATAGGTCGGGTTCTGGCGCAGCGTGGCGGGAAGATCGGCGCGCGCGGCGTTGATCGCCGCCTGCACCTCGCGCGCAGCGCTGTCGATATTCTTGGACAGATCGAACTGCAGCGTCACCCGCGTCGAGCCGAGCGAGCTTTGCGACGTCATCTCGGTGACGCCGGCGATGATCCCCAGCCGGCGCTCGAGCGGGGTGGCCACCGATTGCGCCATCACCTGCGGGCTCGCGCCGGCGAGGCTGGCATTAACCGAGATGGTCGGGAAATCGACTTGCGGCAGCGGCGCCACCGGCAGCCCGAAAAAGGCGCCGATGCCCGCCAGCGCCAGGCCGATCGTCAGCAGGATGGTGCCGATCGGCCGGGTGATGAAGGGTGCCGAAAGGTTCAAGGGCGCGCCTCGGGGCCGAGCAGCGGCGGCCGCGCGGCGCCGCCCGGCGGCTGGCCGCGCCGCTTGAGCCAGTTCTGCGCCCGATCGAAATAGAGATAGACGACGGGCGTGGTGAAGATGGTGAGCAGCTGGCTCACCAGCAGGCCGCCGAAGATGGCGAGGCCCAGCGGCCGGCGCAGCTCGGCGCCCTCGCCCATGCCCAGCATCAGCGGCACCGCGGCGAAGAGCGCGGCGAGCGTGGTCATCAGGATCGGGCGGAAGCGCAGCACGGCGGCGCGGCGGATCGCGTCGAGCGGCGCCATCCCCTCGTCGCGCTCGGCGGCGATGGCGAAGTCGATCATCATGATCGCGTTCTTCTTCACGATGCCGATCAGCAGCACGATGCCGATGATGCCGATGATGTCGAGATCATGGCCGGTGATCCACAGCGCGAACAGCGCGCCCACCGCCGCCGAGGGCAGAGTGGAGAGGATGGTGATCGGGTGGATATAGCTTTCGTAGAGCACGCCCAGCACGATGTAGACGCACACCACCGCCGCCAGGATGAGCGCCAGCTGGTTGTTGAGCGAGCTGGCGAAGGCGCCGCTGGCGCCCAGGAAGGTCACCGTCACGCCCGGCCTGAGGTGGAGATTGTCGATGCTGCGGCGGATCGAGGCCGTCGCGGTGCCGAGCGAGACCCCGGGCGCGGTATCGAACCCGACCGTCGCCGCCGGAAATTGCGCGACATGGGTGATCTGGGTGGGCGAGCGGCCTTCGCGGATGGTGGCGATCGTGTTGAGCGGGGTCGCCCCGCCCTGCGCCTGGATATGGAGCAGGCCGAGCGAGGCCGGGTCCTTCACCAGCCCCGGCGTCGCCTCGAGGATCACGCGATATTGCGTGGTCTCGGTGAAGATGGTCGAGACGATGCGCTGGCCGAAGGCGGAATAGAGCGCGTCGTCGATGTCGGACGCGGTCACCGCCACGCGGCTGGCGCTGTCGCGGTTGACATCGACATAGGCGGCCGGAGCGGTCGCGCCGGCGTCGCTCACCACGTTGCGCACCTTGCGGTCGTCGGCCAGCGCCGCGACGATGCGGCGGGTCTCCGCCACGACATCGGCGGTGTTCGAGCCTTCCACCGAGAAGCGATACTGGGTCGGCCCGCTCTCGGCGTCGATCGTCAGATCCTGCGTCGGTTGCAGATAGAGGACCGCGCCCGGCAGCGCGTTCACCGACTGGCGGATGCGGTTCATGATCCGCGCCGCGCTGCCGGACCGGTCCGCCTTGAGGTTGATGAGCATCGTGCCCGAATTGAGCGCGGCATTGTTGGCGCCGTCGACGCCGACAAAGGAGGAAAGCGAGGCGACCGCCGGATCGGCGAGGATGCGCGCCGCCGCCGCGCGCTGCAGCCGGTCCATCTCGGCATAGGAGACGCTGGTCGAGGCGATCAGCCGGCCCTGGAGCTGGCCGCTATCCTGCGTGGGGAAAAGCCCCTTGGGGATGATCGTCCAGAGCAGCACGGTGAGCACCAGCGTGCCGATCGCGACCAGCAGCGTCAGGAACTGGCGGTCGAGCACCCGCGCCAGCGCCCGCTCGTAGCGCCCCTCCACCCGCGCGAAAAACGCCGCCGAGCGCCGGGCGATGCGGCTCGGCCGCTCGTCCTCGGGCCGCCGCAGCCAGCGCGCCGACAGCATCGGCGTGAGCGTCAGCGACACCACCGCCGAGATGAGGATGGTGACGGCCAGCGTGACCGCGAATTCGCGGAACAGCCGGCCCACGATATCGCCCATGAAGAGCAGCGGGATCAGCACCGCGATCAGCGAGATGGTGAGCGAGATGATGGTGAAGCCGATCTCGCCCGCGCCCTTCAGCGCCGCCGGGAAGGGCGCCATTCCTTCCTCGATGTGGCGCTGGATATTCTCGATCATCACGATTGCGTCGTCGACGACGAAGCCGGTGGCGATGGTGAGCGCCATCAGCGAGAGATTATCCAGGCTGTAGTTCAGCAGATACATGCAGCCAAAGGTGCCGATCAGGCTGATCGGCACCGCCAGCGCCGCCACCAAAGTCGCCCGCGCGGAGTGGAGGAAGAAGAAGATCACCGCCACCACGAGCAGCACCGCCAGCACCAGCTCGAACTCGACATCGTGCACCGAGGCGCGGATGCCGGTGGTGCGATCCGCCAGCACCCGCGCGTCGAGCCCGGCCGGCAGCGATTTGAGCAGCTCGGGCAGCTGGCGCTGGATCTGGTCCACCGTCTGGATCACGTTCGCGCCGGGCTGGCGCTGGACGTTGAGGATGATCGCCGGCGCGCGGTTCGCCAGCGCCCCCAGCCGGGCATTTTCCGCCCCCTCCACCACGGTCGCGACATCGGACAGCCGCACCGGCGCGCCATTCTGATAGGTGATGATCAGGTTGCGATAATCGTCGACCGTTTCGAGCTGGTCGTTGGCGTTGATCTGATAGGAGCGGTTGGGCCCGTCGAAACTGCCCTTGGCGCTGTTGGCATTGGCATTGTCGATCGCCGTCCGCAGCGTCGAGAGCGAGATGCCGTAGCTGGACAGGGCCTGGGTGTTGGCGCGGATGCGCATCGCCGGCTTGTTGCCGCCGGCCAGCTGCACCAGCCCCACCCCCGAAATCTGGCTGATCTTCTGCGCCAGCCGCGTATCCACCAGCGATTGCACCTGCGTCAGCGGCAGCGTGTTGGAGGTGATGGCGAGCGTCAGGATCGGCGCGTCGGCGGGATTGACCTTGGCATAGACGGGGGGCGCCGGAAGATCGGCGGGCAGCAGCGCGTCGGCGGCGTTGATCGCGGCCTGCACCTCCTGCTCGGCGACATCGAGGCTGGCGGTCAGGTTGAACTGCAGCGTGATGACCGAGGCGCCGGCGGCGCTGGTCGAGGCCATGCGGCTGAGCCCCGGCATCTCGCCGAACTGACGTTCCAGCGGCGCCGTCACCGTCTGGCTCATCACCTCGGGGCTGCCGCCCGGATAGAGGGTGGTGACCTGGATGGTCGGATAATCCACCTCCGGCAGGGCGGAGAGCGGCAGCATCCGGAAGCCGACCAGACCGGCCAGCACGATGGCGACCATCAGCAGCGCGGTGGCGACCGGCCGCTCGATGAAGAGGCGCGAGGGGCTCATCGCTCGGCTGCGGCCTCAGCCGGCGCGGCGGTGGCGCCGCCCGCCGCCGCCGGCACCCGGCGCGGCCGGCTTGTCGCCGGGCAGCCGCACGGTCGCGCCCTCGGTCAGCCGGTCGCCGCCATCGGTGATGACCGTTTCGCCGAGCGCGAGGCCGTCGGTGATCTGCACCTTGCCATCGGCGTTGACCCCGGTCGTCACCTTGCGCTCGGTGACGGTGCGATCGGGCTTGAGCAGCCACACATAGCTGTGATCCTGGCTCTGCCGCACCGCCGAGGGCGGCACCGTCACCGCGTCCCGCACCGTGTCCACCATCAGCCGCAGGTTCACGAACTGGTTGGGATAGAGGGTGAGGCGCGGATTGGCCATGCGCGCCTTGCCCTTGATCGTGCCGGTGGTGGTATCGACGCGATTGTCGAGCGTGGAGAAGCGCCCGGTATCGAGCGTGGTGGTGCGCGTCTGATCGAGCGCGACCGCGGGAATGGCCGCGCCGGCGGCGATGCGGCGCTGGATCGCCGGCGCCTGCTGCTGCGGAATGGTGAAGGCGACATCGATCGGCTGGATCGTCGTCACCACCGCCACCCCGGTGGTCGCGCCCGCGCCGATATAGTTGCCGACATCCGCGACGCGCAGGCCGACCCGGCCATCTACGGGCGCGCGCACCTCGGTGAACTGCAGATTGACCCGCGCCGCCTCCACCGCGCCGCGATCGGCCGCGATCGTGCCCTCGAGCTGGCGCACCGTCGCCGCCTGGGTGTCGCGATCCTGGCGCGCGACCGAATCGAGCGCGAGCAGCGTGTCGTAGCGCTTGAGCAGCAGCCGGGCGTTGGCGAGCTGCGCCTGATCCCGCTCCAGCGCGCCCTGCGCCTGGAGCAAGGCGGCGCGATAGGGGCGCTGCTCGATCACCGCCAGCACATCGCCCTTGCGCACCATCTGGCCCTCGCGGAACCGGATATCGGTGATGGTGCCGGACACCTGCGGGCTGACGGTGGCGGTGGCCATGGGCGTGACGGTGCCGAGCGCCTCCACCATCACGGGCAGATCGGCGCGCACCGCCTTGGTGGTGCCGACCGTGGTCGGCTGGCCGCCGCCGCGTCGCCCGCCGCCAAAGCCGCCGCCCGGGCCGCCGGGGCCGCCCGCGCCGCCGGCGTCGCGATGCGCGAGCCAATAGGCGCCCAGCGCGATCAGCAGCAGCACGCCAAGCCCAAGCACCCAGCTCAGCCGCTTGCCGCGCCGGCTCAGCGGGCGCGGATCATGATCGATCGGGGTGTGGGGCGCGGCCGGCGGCGTGTCGGTCATGGCGATCCAGAGACAGAAGCGGAGATGAACGATGCGGAAAGCGAGCAGGCGCTATAGGAGCGCCTCCCCGCCTCCCTATGTCAGGCTTGCAACAGAGCGTGCGGCCTCACGCCTGGGCGAGGCAGAGGATCACCGCCTCCACCGCGCGCTTGGTCTCGCCGATCGCATAGACCTGGACCGAATCGATCCCGGCGGTCTCGCGCACCGGCGCATCGTTGCCGCCGTCGTACAGCGCATCGCCGAAGAAGAGCATCTCGGCCTTGGCGATGCCGGACAGGCTGGCCAGGCGTTCCATGCCATAGGCCTTGTCGACCCCCTTGCGCGTGATGTCGATCGAGGTGGCGCCGCCGATCCGCACCGACAGATCGGGCAGGCGCGGCTGGAGATCGGCCTGGAGCCGGCGCCGCTTCTCCTGCTTGGGATCCCATTCTTCCTTGGGCTTGAGCGGCGCTTCCTGGCCGAGCGCGGAGAAGGTGATCTGGCTGCCGCGATCCTCTACCTGCTCGCCCCAGATCTCGGGCGGCGCGATGCCGAGGCGGTCGATGCCCGCGCGCACCTCGGCGATGATGTGCTCGCGCTCCTCGGCGGAGAAGAGATCGGCATATTGGCACGCCCAGGCGCCGTCCACGAAACGGTACAGCTTGGTGCCCGTCGTGGGCATGATCCAGAAATGCTCGCGCTTGGCCCCGTCGGGCAGGCGCGAGACGACCTGCTTCTCGAACTGCGGCCAGTCCCCGCCCGAGATGACGCAGACATGGGCGACGCCGCTCAGCCGGCCGAGCAGCGCGGCCATTTCGTCGTCGAGCGCCTGCTTGCTTTCCGCAAGCGTTCCGTCGAGATCGAACGCTACCAGCTTCTTCATTCGGCTAATCCCGGGTGGTGATTGGAAATCCAACCGTAACGGCTCACGCCGCACGGCGATAGCGTCGCTGACGCGGCCGCCATGTCGCAAGCCTGAACAGCAGCACGGCCGAGGATGGCGGAGGAACCGCGCCGAACGCCAATTCGTATTCGCCCCGGCTTTGGAGGATGATCGAAGACTATGGCGACGGAGGAGACCGAGGCCGAAGGCGTCCCCGGCGAGGGCAGCGCGGGCGTGCCGGCCGGCGACACGCTGACCGACAACAAGACCGTCACCACCGGCCGTCCCGCCCGCCGCCACTGGCGCGAGAGCGTGATCGATCATCCCGGCCTCGACGAGCGCGGCAACATCTTCTTCGCCGCGATCGAGATGACGCGGATGCCGATGATCCTCGCCGATCCCAATCTCGAGGATTGCCCGATCGTCTTCGCCAACAAGGCGTTTCTCGATCTCACCGGCTATGAGGAGAGCGAGATCCTCGGCCGCAACTGCCGCTTCCTCCAGGGCCCGCATACCGACCGCGAAACCGTGGCGCAGCTGCGCGACGCGATCGCGCGCCACGAATCGGTGGCCGCCGAAATCCTCAATTATCGCCGCGACGGCAGCACCTTCTGGAACGCCGTCTTCATCGGCCCCGTGTTCGATACCAAGGGCACGCTGCTCTATTTCTTCGCCAGCCAGCTGGATGTCACGCGCCGGCGCAACACCGAACAATCCTATCGCCAGGCGCAGAAGATGGAGGCGATCGGCCAGCTCACCGCCGGCCTCGCCCATGATTTCAACAATCTGCTCCAGGTGGTGAACGGCAATCTCGAGCTGCTCGACGGGCGGATCGAGGATGAGCGATCGCGCCGCTATATCGAGCGCGCCAGCACCGCCGCGGATCGCGGGGCCAAGCTCACCCGCCAGCTGCTCGCCTTCGCGCGCAAATCGCGGCTCGAGGCGCGGCCGGTGGATCTCACCCGGCTGGTGGCCGGCTTCGGCGACATGATGGAAAGCTCGCTGGGCAGCGGCATCGAGCTGCATCTCAGCCTGCGCCACGGCCTGCCGCGCGCGGTGCTCGATCCCGAGCAGCTCGAGATGGCGCTGCTCAACATCCTGATCAACGCGCGCGACGCCATGCCCGGCGGCGGCGTGGTGACGGTCGCGACGGGATCGCTCCACCTCAATGGCGACGCCGCCGCGCGCGAGCTGGCGCCGGGCGACTATGTGTTCGTCGAGGTGCGCGACCAGGGCGAGGGCATGGCGCCGCACGTGCTGGAGCGCGCGGCCGAACCCTTCTTCACCACCAAGGGCGTGGGCAAGGGCACCGGCCTCGGCCTCGCCATGGCCACCGGCTATGCGCAGCAATCGCGCGGGCGGCTCGAGCTGGAGAGCAAGGAGGGCCAGGGCACCACCGTGCGGCTGCTCTTCCCGGCCTCGCGCGTCGCCGAAGACGAGGGCCCCGAGGCGGCGCCCGGCGCGGCCGGCGCGCAGGCGGATCCGGGCGCGGACGCCGCCGCCCATATCCTGATCGTCGAGGATACCGCCGCCGTGCTCGATCTCGCGGCGGAAATCCTCTCGGCCGCCGGCTATCGGGTAAGCTGCGCCACCAGCGCGGAAGAGGCGATGCGGCTGTTCGACGCGCGCCGCGCCGCCGGCGAGGGTTTCGACCTTCTCTTCACCGATCTCGTCATGCCGGGCGGGATGAACGGCCTCGCGCTCGCCGATCATTGCACCCGGATCGATCCCGAGTTGCCGGTGCTGATGGCGACGGGCTATAATGAGGAGCTGGTCGCCGAAGGACCGCGCCAGCCCAATGCCGATGTGCTCGGCAAGCCCTATCGCCGGTCCGAGCTGCTGGATCGCGTGCGGCAGGCGCTGCGCGTCCAGCATCGCGGCGGCCGCCGCAAGGCCTCGGAGTTCGGCTCGGTCGAGGAGTGAGCGCCGCAAAGCGCTTCCTTCGCGGGCGCCGAGCCTCTAGGCGAAGCGGCGATGGCGCATGACCGCAGATTCGACCTGGCGATCGTCGGCGGCGGTCTCGCCGGGGGGCTGATCGCGCTGGCGGTGCGGCGGCACCGGCCCGAGGCGCGGATCGCGCTGATCGAGGCCGGCGCGCGCTGCGGCGGCAACCATATCTGGTCCTTCTTCGATAGCGATATCGCGCCCGCGCACCGGCCCTTGGTGGCGCCGCTCGCGCAGCATCGCTGGCCCGGCTACGACATCGCCTTCCCGGCGCATCGGCGGCGGCTCGAAACGGGCTATAACAGTATCGCCAGCGAGGCGCTGGACGCCGCGCTCGCCGCCGCCCTGCCCCTCGAGGCGCGGCTGCTGGGCCGCGCGGCCTCGGCGGTCACGCCCACCGAGGTGCGGCTCGAGGACGGCACGCGGCTCGCCGCCACCGGCGTGATCGACGCGCGCGGCCCGGGCCCGTCGGCCGCGCTGGAGCTGGGCTGGCAGAAATTCCTCGGCCAGACGCTGCGGCTGTCCGCGCCGCACGGGCTCGCGCGGCCGATCGTGATGGATGCGACCGTGCCCCAGATCGACGGCTATCGCTTCGTCTACGTGCTCCCGCTCGCGCCCGACCAGCTCTTTGTGGAAGACACCTATTACAGCGACACGCCGGCGCTGGACGTGCCTGCCCTGGCCGAGCGGATCGCCGCCTATGCGGCGGCGCGCGGCTGGCGCGTCGCGGGGGTGGCGCGCGAGGAGACGGGCGCGCTGCCGGTGGTGCTGGCCGGCGATTTCGCGGCCTATTGGAACGCGGGCGGCGCGGGCGTGGCCAAGGCCGGGCTGCGGGCCGGGCTGTTCCACCCGACGACCGGCTATTCGCTGCCCGATGCGGTGCGCACGGCGCATCTCGTCGCCGGCTTGGCGGACTGGTCGGGCCCGGCGCTGCACGCCGCGCTCCATCGCCACGCCGCCGCCCAGTGGCGCGCGCGCGGCTTCTACCGCCTTTTGGACCGGATGCTGTTCCGCGCGGCGGAGCCGGCGGCGCGGTACAAGGTGCTGGAACGATTCTACCGGCTTGATCCCGCTTTGATCGGGCGCTTCTACGCCGCCCGCTCGACATGGGCGGACAAGGCGCGGATAGTGGCGGGACGACCGCCGGTACCGCTCGGTCGCGCCATGGCGGCGGCGGCCGGAGCGAGGGGAGCGAGCGCGCGAGCATGATGAGAGCGGCGGTAATCGGAGCGGGTTTCGGCGGGCTGGCGCTGGCCATTAGGCTGCAATCGGCGGGGATCGAAACCACCATCGTCGAGGGGCGCGACAAGCCGGGCGGCCGCGCCTATCAGTGGCAGCGCGAGGGCTTCACCTTCGATGCCGGGCCCACCGTCATCACCGATCCGGATTGCCTGGCCGATCTGTGGCGTCTGTCGGGCCGCGACATCGCCGAGGATGTCGAGCTGCTGCCCGTCTCGCCCTTCTACCGGCTGATGTGGCCCGACGGCACCAATTTCGACTATTCCAACGACGACGAGGCGCTCGCCCGCCAGATCGCCGCGCTCAACCCGGAGGATGTCGCCGGCTACAAGCGCTTCCTCGGCTATTCGGGCGAAGTGTATCGCGAGGGCTATGAGAAGCTCGGCCATGTCGCTTTTCTCGACTTCGCGTCGATGATCAAGGCGGCGCCGCAGCTGATGCGCAACCAGGCGTGGCGCTCGGTCTATTCCATCGTCGCCAGCTATGTGAAGGACGAGCATCTCCGCCAGGCGCTGTCGTTCCACACGCTGCTGGTGGGCGGCAATCCGTTCTCCACCAGCTCGATCTACGCGCTGATCCATGCGCTGGAGAAGCGCGGCGGCGTGTGGTTCCCGAAAGGCGGCACCCATGCGCTGATCGGCGCGATGGTCACGCATTTCCAGCGGCTGGGCGGCACGCTGCGGCTCGGCGATCCGGTGGTGGCGATCGATACGCTGGGCGATCGCGCGACGGGGCTCAGCTGCGCCAGCGGCTGGTCGGCGCCGTTCGACGCGGTCGCCAGCAATGCGGACGTGATGCACAGCTATCGCGATCTGCTCGCCCATTCGCAGCGCGGGCGGCGCGCGGCGCAGGCGCTGAGCCGCAAGCGCTATTCGCCCTCGCTGTTCGTGGTGCATTTCGGCATTCGCGGCGCCTTTCCGGGCATCCCGCATCATTCGATCCTGTTCGGTCCGCGCTACAAGGATCTGCTCACCGACATCTACGATCATGGCGTGCTGGCGCGCGATTTCTCGCTCTATCTGCACCATCCCACCGTCACCGATCCGGCGCTCGCGCCGGAGGGCTGCTCCACCTTCTATGTGCTCGCGCCGGTGCCGCACATGGGCAAGCTGCCGGTCGACTGGGACGAGATCGGTCCGGCCTATGCGGATCGCATCCTCGATCATCTCGAGGCCCGGCTGATCCCCGGCCTGCGCGAGCGGCTGGTGACGCGCTTCCACTATACGCCGGCGGATTTCGCGCAGGATCTCAACGCGCATATGGGATCGGCCTTCAGCCTCGAGCCGCTCCTCACCCAATCCGCCTTCTTCCGCGTGCACAATCGCGACGATCGCATCCCCAATCTGTATTTCACCGGCGCCGGCACCCATCCGGGCGCGGGCATTCCCGGCGTGGTCGGCTCGGCCAAGGCCACCGCCGCGCTCATGCTCGACGATCTCCGCCGCGCCTGAGGAGAGGATATGAACCGTCTCGCCGTCTATTGCGGCTCGGCCACGCCCGCCGATCCGCGCTTCATCGACGCCGCCCGCCAGGTCGGCGCCGCCTTCGCCGCACGCGGCATCGGCCTTGTCTATGGCGGCGGCCGGCTCGGGCTGATGGGCGCGGTGGCCGATGCCTGTCTGGAGGCGGGCGGCGAGGTGATCGGCGTGATCCCGCAGCTGCTGGTGGATGCCGAGGTGGCGCATCGCGGCTGCACCGCGCTGCATGTCGTCGAGACCATGCACCAGCGCAAACAGGCCTTCACCGATCTCGCGGACGGGTTCGTCACCCTGCCCGGCGGCACCGGCACGATGGACGAATTGTGGGAGGCGATGAGCTGGGCGCAGCTCGGCTATCACGCCAAGCCGGTCGGCCTGCTCAATGTCGGCGGCTTCTATGACGGGCTGCTCGCCTTTGTCGAAACCATGGCGCAGACCGGCTTTCTGCGCCCGCAGCATCGCGACATCCTGATCGCCGCCGACACGCTCGACGATCTGCTGGCGCGCATGGCCGCCCATCGCCCGCCGCAGACGATCGTCCGGATGAAGGCCGACCAGCTTTGAGCGACCGCGCCGCGCTGGTCGCCTATGCCGAGCGGACGATCGCCGCCGGCTCCAAATCCTTCGCGGCGGCGGCGCGGCTGTTCGATCCGGCCACGCGCGAGCGGGCGATGCTGCTCTATGCCTGGTGCCGCGCCTGCGACGATCTCGCCGACGGCCAGGCGTTGGGCCATGGCATGACGCGGGTGACGGACGGCGCCGCGCGGGTGGCGCGGATGCGCGCGCTCACCGCCGCCGCGCTGGCCGGCACCGGAACGGGCGAGCCCGCCTTCGACGCGCTCGCCATCGTCGCCGCCGAAACAGGGCTGCCCGCGCGCTTCGCGGAGGATCTGCTGGCCGGCTTCGCGCTCGACGCCGAGGGCTGGGCCCCCGCCGACGAGGCGGATCTCTACCGCTATTGCTACCATGTCGCCGGCGCGGTCGGCTGCATGATGGCGGTGGTGATGGGGGTGGACCCGGCCGAGACGGGCGTGCTGGACCGCGCCTGCGATCTCGGCCTCGCCTTCCAGCTCGCCAATGTCGCGCGCGACATCGGCGAGGATGCCGAGGCCGGCCGCTGCTATCTGCCCGCCGACTGGCTGGACGAGGCGGGCGTCGCCCGCACCGCGCTGGCCGATCCCACCAGCCGGCCGGCGCTGGCGATGCTGGCGCGGCGCCTGGCGGAGCGCGCCGGACGCTACGAGGCGAGCGCGCGCGTCGGCGCGGCGGCATTGCCCTTCCGCTCGGCCTGGGCGGTGCTCGCCGCCGCCGGCATCTATGGCGATATCGCGCGCGCGGTCGCCGCGCGGGGCGAAGCGGCGCTGACCCGGCGCGTGACGACCAGCCGCACCGCCAAGCTCGGCTGGGTGGCGCGGGCCTGGCTCCAGGCGCGACGCCGGCACGCGGTGGCGCCGCGTCCGCGCACCGGCCTCTGGACGCGCCCGCGCTGAGCCGCCACCCTGGCGGGCGCAAGGGGAGGATGCCGGCGCCCGAGGCAGGATAGGGAGGACCGGATGCGGACAGGATGGACCCATGGGCTCGGCCTGGCGGCGGCTGCGCTGCTGGCGTGCGCCGCCCCCGCCGCCGCCCGGGCGGTGCCGCCGACCGACGCTCAACCCGCGCCCGCGCTTGCGCTCGCGCCCGATCCGGTGCCGCGCACCGCCATCCTCTCCGCCTTCGATCCCGAATGGCAGGTGCTGCGCGCCGCGCTCGCCGATCCGGCGGAGCGGGAGATTGGCGGCACGCGCTTCGTCACGGGCACGCTCCACGGCCAGCCCGTGCTGCTCTTCCTGTCGGGGATGAGCATGGTCAACGCCGCGATGGCGACGCAGAATGCGCTCGATCATTTCACCGTCCGGCGCATCCTCATCTCGGGCATCGCCGGCGGGGTCGATCCGGCGCTCCATGTCGGCGATGTCGTGGTGCCCGAGCGCTGGGGCGAATATCTCGAGTCGATCTTCGCGCGGGCGGCGGGCGGCGGCTTCGCCCCGCCACCGGGCCATGAAACGCCCTTCCCGCCCTATGGCATGATCTATCCGCGCGCGGTGGAGGTCCGCCGCGCCGGCGCCGCCGCGCCCGAACGCCGCTTCTGGTTCGCCGCCGATCCGGCGCTGCTCGCGCTCGCCCGGCGGGTGGCCGGCGCGGTGCGGCTGGAACGCTGCGCGGCGGGCCGCTGCCTCGATCGGGCGCCGCGGATCCGCGTCGGCGGCGCGGGCGTGTCGGGGCCGGTCTTTCTCGATAATGCGCAGGTCCGCGCCTATGCCTTCCGCACCTTCCACGCCGAGGCGGTGGACATGGAATCGGCCGCGGTGGCGCATGTCGCCTATGTCGCGGGCGTGCCCTTCATCGCCTTTCGCAGCCTGTCGGATCTCGCCGGCGGCGATCCCCGCGCCAACCAGGCGGCCACCTTCTTCGGCCTCGCTTCGGCCAATGCGGCGGCGGTGGTGGACGCCTTCGTGGCCGCGCTGCCGCCAGCAACACTTCCTGACGGGCGCCCGGCCGATCGCTGAGGCAGAGGCGGGCCATGCGCCCGCTTCCCCGCCTCGCCCGTCTCACCGCCGCCGCCCTGTTTCTGCTGCCGCTGGCCGGAACGCCGGTCGCGGCGGCGACCCGGCAGGACGGGCAGATCTGGGTCAATCTGAACGCCCAAGGCGGGCTGGCGGGGCGGCTGATCTATTATGCGGAGCTTCAGCCGCGCTTCGTGGATGGCGGCGCGCGGATCGGCCAGGTGATCGCGCGCGGCGCCCTGGGCTGGAAGCTCACGCCGCGCATCAGCCTCTACCAGGGCTATGCCCATGTCGCGCACCCGGACGACGCGCTCGTCCGCGATGTCAACGAGGAGCGCAGCTTCCAGCAACTCTCCTGGGATCTCGGCCGGGTGCTGGGCGGCCGGCTTTCGTCGCGGACGCGGTTCGAGCAGCGACTGCGCTCGGACGGCCGCGACGTGGCGCTGCGGCTGCGCGAATTTCTGCGCTACACGCACAGGATCGGCCCCGATCCCCAGGGCGTCGCGGCGCTCGTCTCGGTGGAGCCGATGCTGGCGCTCACCAGCGCCGATTGGGGCCCGCGCGCGGGATTTGACCAGCTGCGCACCAATGTCGGCCTGGAGATCCCGCTGACGGGCCGCACCACGATCGAGGTCGGCTATCTCAACCAGCTCGTCAATCGCCGCGCCGGCCAGCGCGAGATCAACCATATCGGCCAGGTGCTGCTAGCGCTGCGCCCCTGATCCGACCGGCGCCCGCGCCGGCGCGCGCACGCCCGCGCGGCGGCGGCGGGCGAGTTCCGCCTTGAGCGCCTCGGGCCGGGGCGCCACCAGAAAGCCGAAGCTCACCGTGCCGCCTTTGGTCTCCACGACATGGTGCAGCCGATGCGCCTGGACGATGCGGCGCATATAGCGGCTGCGCGGCACATAGCGGTGCGGCAGCCGGCCATGCACGATCCAGTCGTGGAAGCCGAAATAGATGGCGCCATAGGCGGCGACGCCGGCGCCGATCCAGGTGCAGCCCGGCCACCAGCCCAGCTGCACGCCGCCGAGCAGCAGCAGGATGCTCGGCACGGCGAAGATCGCCGCGTAGAGATCATTGGCCTCGAACGCGCCGGTGCGCGGGCGGTGATGGCTACGGTGGAGGAACCAGCCCGGCCCGTGCATGATCCAGCGGTGCGCGGCATAGGCCACGCCCTCCATCAGCGCGATGGTGGCGAGGAACAGAAGAAGGCCTGCGAGCGGATGCATGGCCCCCTATACGCCAGCCGCGCCCCGGCCGCACCCGCAAAAGCCGGGCCGGCGGCGCGCAGAGCCGGGGTTGCCGGGGGGAGGCGGAGCCGGTACCGCAGCCGCAAACATGGGAGTCGCGCGACGATGAACATCCACGAATATCAGGCCAAGGAATTGCTGGCGAAATTTGGCGTGGCGGTGCCCGCCGGCCACGCCGCCCTCTCGGTGGACGAGGCCGTGGCCGCCGCCGAGCGGCTGCCCGGACCGCTCTACGTCGTCAAGGCGCAGATCCATGCCGGCGGCCGCGGCAAGGGCAAGTTCAAGGAGCTGCCCGCCGAGGCCAAGGGCGGCGTCCGCCTCACCAAGTCGCTCGACGAGGTGCGCGCCGCCGCCAGCGAGATGCTCGGCAACACGCTCGTGACGGTGCAGACCGGCGAGGCCGGCAAGCAGGTCAACCGCCTCTACGTCACCGACGGCGCGGATATCGAGCGCGAATATTATCTGTCGATGCTCGTCGACCGCAAGACCGGGCGCATCGCCATGGTCGTCTCCACCGAAGGCGGCATGGACATCGAGACGGTGGCGCACGACACGCCCGAGAAGATCGAGACGATCACCATCGATCCCGCCGAGGGCTTCCAGCCGCATCTTGGCCGCGCGGTGGCGTTCGCGCTCAAGCTGAAGGGCGATCTCGCCAAGCAGGCGCAGACGCTGGCGGCGCAGCTGTACCAGGCCTTCCTGGCCACCGACATGTCGATGCTGGAAATCAATCCGCTGGTCGAGACCAAGGACGGCAAGCTGCTCGTGCTCGACGCGAAGGTCTCCTTCGATTCGAACGCGATGTTCCGCCACAAGGACGTGGCCGAGCTGCGCGACCTGACCGAGGAGGATCCGATGGAGGTCGAGGCCTCCAAATATGACCTCGCCTATATCAAGCTCGACGGCGATATTGGCTGCATGGTCAACGGCGCCGGCCTCGCCATGGCGACGATGGACATCATCAAGCTGAACGGCGCCTTCCCGGCCAACTTCCTCGATGTGGGCGGCGGCGCCTCCAAGGAGAAGGTGACCGCGGCGTTCAAGATCATCCTCAGCGATCCGGCGGTGAAGGGCATTCTCGTCAACATCTTCGGCGGCATCATGCGGTGCGACATCATCGCCGAGGGGATCATCGCGGCGGCCAAGGAGGTGAATCTCTCGGTGCCGCTGGTGGTCCGGCTCGAGGGCACCAATGTCGAGCAGGGCAAGGCCGCGCTGGCCAGCTCGGGCCTCGCGATCGTGCCGGCCGACGATCTCGGCGATGCCGCCCGCAAGATCGTGGCCGAGACGCGCCAGGCCGCCTGAGCGGCCTCGGGCGCGGCGGCGGCGGCGGGTTGGCGCCCGCCGCCGCGCGCGTCACACGCTTTACCTATACGTCAATCTGCTGCTACAGCGCCATCCGATACGGCGCGGCGGAGTCGCGCCGGCGCCGGAGAGAGGAGAGCCACGGTGAAGATCCTGGTGCCCGTGAAGCGGGTGATCGACTATAACGTCCGCCCGCGGGTCAAGCCCGATGGGTCGGGTGTCGACCTCGCCAACGTCAAGATGTCGATGAACCCCTTTGACGAGATCGCCGTCGAGGAGGCCATTCGGCTGAAGGAAAAGGGCGCCGCGACCGAAGTCGTGATCGTCTCCGTGGGGCCGGCCAAGGCGCAGGAAACCTGCCGCACCGGCCTCGCCATGGGCGCCGACCGCGCCATCCTGGTGCAGACCGACGATGCCGTCGAGCCGCTCGCCGTCGCCAAGATCCTCAAGGCCATCGCCGATGAGGAACAGCCCGGCCTGATCATCCTCGGCAAGCAGGCGATCGACGACGACAGCAACCAGACCGGCCAGATGCTCGCCGCGCTGATGGGCCGCCCGCAGGGCACCTTCGCCTCCAAGGTCGAGATCGCCGACGGCGCCGCGACGGTGACGCGCGAGGTGGATGGCGGGCTCGAGACGGTGCGGCTGACGCTGCCGGCGATCGTCACCACCGATCTCCGCCTCAACGAGCCGCGTTATGCGTCGCTTCCCAACATCATGAAGGCCAAGTCCAAGCCGCTCGCGGCCAAGACGCCGGCCGACTACGGCGTGGATACCAGCCCGCGCCTCAAGACGCTGTCGGTGGCCGAGCCCGCCAAGCGCCAGGCGGGCATCAAGCTCGATACGGTGGATGCGCTGGTCGAGAAGCTCAAGGCGATGGGAGTGGCGGCATGAAGACGCTTGTCTGGGTCGAGCATGAGGGCGGGCAGATCAAGGACGCCACGCTTGCCACAGTGACCGCCGCGGCCAGGCTGGGCGAGGTGCATCTTCTCGTCGCCGGCGAGGGCGTGGCGGGCGTCGGCGAGGCGGCGGCCTCGATCGCGGGCGTCGGCAAGGTTCATGTCGCCGACGCGGCCGACTATGCCCATGCCCTGCCCGAGGCGGTGGCGCCGCTGATCGTCCAGCTCATGGCCGATCACGACGCCTTTCTCGCGCCCGCCACCTCCACCGGCAAGAATATCGCGCCGCGCGTGGCCGCGCTGCTCGATGTGATGCAGGTGTCGGACATCCTCTCGGTGGAGGGCGAGCGCCGCTTCACGCGGCCCATCTATGCCGGCAACGCGATCGCCACGGTCGAATCGACCGACGCCAAGCTCGTCGTCACGGTGCGCGGCACCGCCTTCGAAAAGGCGGCGCGCAGCGGTGGCAGCGGCGTGGTGGAAGCGGTGCAGGGCCCCGGCGCCAGCGCCGATGCCGCCTTTGTCGGCGCCGAGATCGCCAAGTCGGAACGGCCCGAGCTCACCTCCGCCAAGGTGGTGGTGTCCGGCGGCCGCGCGCTCGGCTCGGCCGAGCAGTTCCACGCGCTGATCGATCCGCTGGCCGACCGGCTGGGGGCCGCGATCGGCGCCAGCCGCGCCGCCGTGGACGCGGGCTATGCGCCCAATGACTATCAGGTCGGCCAGACGGGCAAGATCGTCGCGCCGGAACTCTATGTCGCGGTCGGCATCTCGGGCGCGATCCAGCATCTCGCCGGGATGAAGGACGCCAAGACGATCGTGGCGATCAACAAGGATGAGGATGCGCCGATCTTCCAGGTCGCCGATATCGGCCTAGTGGGCGATCTCTTCACCGTGCTGCCGGAGCTTACCGCCAAGCTCTGATCGGGGCCGCGCCGTGTCCGTCAGCGGGCGCGGCGCAGCACCGCATAGCCGAGCAGCGCCGAGGCGAGTGAGCCCGCCAGCACGCCCAGCTTGGCCTGATCCATCAGCGCCGGATCGGCGAAGGCGAGGCCGCCGATGAACAGACTCATGGTGAAGCCGATCCCCGCGAGCAGCGACACCCCGTAGAGCTGGCGCCAGCTCGCGCCCCCGGGCGGCGTCGCGAGGCCTAGCGCCGCCATCCCCCGCACCGCCCCGAACACGCCGATCTGCTTGCCCAGCACCAGCCCCAGCGCCAGCGCCACGGCCAGTGGCAGCGGCGCCAGCAGCGGTGCCGATCCCAGCGCCACCCCGGCATTGGCGAAGGCGAAGAGCGGCAGCACGCCATAGGCGATGATCGGCGCCAGCCGATGCTCGATCCGCTCCAGCGGTCCGCCGTCGCGCGCCAGCGGCACGGCGAGCGCGGCGAGAACGCCCGCCACCGTGGCGTGCACGCCCGAGCGCAGCGTCGCGGCCCAGAGCAGCAGGCCGAGCGCGGCATAGGGCGCAAAGCGCCGCACGCCCAGCCGGGGCAGCGCGAACAGCAGCAGCGCCAGCGCCGCCGCCACGGCGAGCGCGAGGCCGTGCAACGCCTGGCTATAGCCCAGCGCGATGATCGCCACCGCGCCGATATCGTCCGCCACCGCGACGGTGGTGAGGAAGAGCCGCAGGCTCGCCGGCACGCGCGCGCCGAGCAGGTTCAGCACGCCCAGCGCGAAGGCGATGTCGGTGGCCGAGGCGATCGCCCAGCCGCGCGCCAGCCCCGGCACCGGCCCGGCGATGGCGAGATAGAGCAGCGCCGGCACCGCCATGCCGCTCGCCGCCGCCACCAGCGGCAGGCGCCGCGCGGCGGGATCGGCAAGATCGCCCACCCGCGCCTCGCGCTTCACCTCCAGCCCCACCTGGAAGAAGAAGAGCGCCATCAGCCCGTCATTGATCCAATGCTCGACCGCGAGCGGACCGAGCGGCTGGTGGCGCAGCGCCATGTAGAGCGGCGCCAGCGGCGAGTTGGCGATGACGAGCGCGGCGAGCGCGGCGAGGATCAGCAGCACGCCGGGCAGCCCGCCTTGCGGCACCAGATCGAGCGCGGCGGCAACCGGGCGGCGCAAGGGCGGCAGCGGCATCAGAGCGCGGCGATCGTCGCCAGGGCGGCGTGCGGGGCGCGCAGCTTGGCGCCGTTGATGTAGAAGAGAAAGGTGTCGCGTGGCCTGGCCGGCGCGGGATCGGCCGCGGCATGGGCGAAGGGCTGGTCGGGATCGCCGCCCGCCGCCCAGTCGCGCGCCAGCGCCGCGAAGCGCGCGATCTCGGGCGCGGCATAGCCGGTCGGCTCCTCGGCGCGCGCCGCCATCAGCCGCGCATAGCGGATCGGCCCGCTCGCATCGCCGATCGCCGGATAGTCGGACGAATCGGTGTGGACCAGCGCCACGCCGGCGGCGCGGATCAGCGCGATGAAGGCGGGATCGACAAAGCTTTCGTGCCGCACATCCACCACATGCTGCAAGGGCAGGCCGCCATGGGCTGCGGGCAGCAGCCGCAGAAAGGCGCCAAAATCCTCGGCATCGAAGCGCTTGGTGGGCATGAACTGCCACAGGATCGGCCCCAGCCGATCGCCCAGCTCGACCAGCCCCTGATCGAGGAAGCGCGCAATCCCCTCCCCGGCATCGGCCAGGACGCGACGATTGGTGCAGAAGCGCGACGCCTTGAGCGCGAAGACGAAGCCGTCCGGCGCCGCCTTGGCCCAAGCGGCGAAGGTGGCGGGCTTCTGCCGGGAATAATAGGTGCCGTTCACCTCGATCGCGGTGAGACGGCTGGCAGCATAGTCCAGCTCGCGCGCCTGCGGCCAGCCGGCCGGATAGAAGCTCCCGCGCCATGGCGGGAAGATCCAGCCGCCGATGCCGATGCGGATGCGCCCTGCCTGCATGCGCCCCTTGTGGGCGATCGCGCCACGCGCGTCCACCCATCCCGCCCGCCGCGCGCTGCGGGATCGTTCCGCCGGCCGGGCCGTTCGCCCGTCATGGCCGTGTCCCCGTCCCCCCCGCCGGCGTCGCCCGCCGCGCCCGCCCACCCTGTCGCGCTTCCACCCGCCGCCCCGGTGCAAGCCACTGCCTGGCAACAGATTTCCGCCGATAGCCAGCGCATCGCGTCGATCGCGCAGCGCCAATTGGCGCAGCCGCTGCGGGGCGGCGACGCGCCGGTGACGATGGTGGCGCTGGTGGTGGCGGGCGTGCTGCTGATGCTGCCGCTGCGCGTGCTGGCGATCCGGCTGGTGGCGCGTCTGCTCGGCCGGCAGGGCGATGGCAGCCTCAAGCCGGTGCTCCAGGCGGTGCTGTCGGTGCTGATCAGCCTGCTCGCCTTCGGCTTCGGCGCCGCGCTGATCCTGCACGGCGTCGAGGCGGGGCTGCCGCTGCTCGCCATCACCCGCCAGCTTGGGCAGACGGCGGTGGCGGGCGCCGCCACCTTTGGCTTCGCCTTCGGCCTGGGCCGCGCGCTGCGCGCCGAGCCGCCCGAGCGCCGGCCGCTGCCGCCCACGCTCGTGCCCGATCACGTCTATGCGCTCTATCTGCCGCTCTGGGGGCTGATGCTGGCGCTGTCGGGGCTCACCGAACAGGTCGCCGCGCTCACCCATGCCTCGGATTCGTCGCGGGCGCTGGCGCATGGGCTGGTGCTGCTGGTGGAGGCGCTGCTGCTTGGCGGCTTCCTCGTGGCGATCGGCCGCAGCCGCGATGCCGCGATGCGCGAGGCCGATTACAGCCCCGCCAGCGCCAGCCTCGCGCTCACCGCCCTCGCCTGGGGCGTGCTGCTGGTGGGGCTGATCGGCTTCCTGGTCGGCGCGATCAGCTTCGCGGTGCTGCTCTACCAGGAGCTGATCTGGGTGATGCTGGTGGCGGCCTTCGCGATGCTGCTGGTGCGCACCCTGGATGCGGCGATCGACTGGGGGCTGCGCGGCGATCGCGCGCCGCGCCGCTTCGCCACCCATGTCGTCGGCATCCGTCCCGAGCGGCTCAACCAGGCGGCGCTGCTGCTCGGCGCCGCCGCGACGCTGCTGATCTGGCTGAGCGCGATCAGCCTGATGATCGCTCCGCTCGGCAGCCGCGGCGTGGCGCTGGTGGATACGCTGCGCGGCGGCGCGCTGCTCGTCGAGCTGCGGCGGCTCCATGTCCGGCCCGGCACGCTCGCGGCGGCGCTGGGGGTGCTGATCGCGGGCGTGGCGCTGATGCGGATGCTCAAGCGCTGGCTGGACACGCGCTTCCTGCCCGCCACCGCGCTCGACACCGGCACGCGCGCGGCGATCGTCACCGGCATCGGCTATGCCTGCATCCTCGTCATCCTGCTCGCCGTCACCGCCGCTTTGGGCATCGATCTCAACAAGGTGACGCTGATCGCCGGCGCGCTCTCGGTGGGCATCGGCTTTGGCCTGCAATCGATCATCCAGAATTTCGTCTCGGGCGTGATCCTGCTCGCCGAGCGGCCGGTGAAGGTGGGGGACTGGGTGTCGGTGGCGGGCGCGGAGGGCAGCGTGCGCCATATCCGCGTGCGTGCGACCGAGGTGGTGACGGCGGATGGCAGCGTCGCGATCGTGCCCAACTCCTCCTTCATCTCCAGCGCCGTCACCAACCGGACCGGTGCCGGCATCGTCGGCCGGATCGAAGTGCCGGTGCGGGTCGGCGGCCTGCCGGGCGCGAAGGCCGCGCATGATCGGGTGCTGGCGCTGGTCGAGACGCTGGACGGGCTGCGCACCGATCCGGCGCCGCGCCTGCTCTTCACCGACATGACCGCCGATGGCTATGGCTTCACCCTGCGCGTCTATGCGGCGGCGGGGCAATCGCTCGCGGAGATGCGCAGCCGGCTGCTCTATGCGCTGGCCGACGGGCTGGGCGAGGATCTCAAAGTGACGCTCGGCTAGAGCGGTCAGCGTCGCCCGGACGGCGGCGCGGCATTCCGCCCGAGCACCGAATCCAGCCAGCGCTCGTCGAGATGCGCGCCGGTCGGCCCGTTGTTCACGGGCGGCGGCGGCGGGCCCTGCCAATCATCGTCATCGGCCGGCGGCGGCGCGGCGCGCGGGGCGCGGCGACCGGGGCTGCTGATCGAGGGATCCGGCAGGGGCGCGCCGGGATCGCCATCGGTGCCGTCGGCGGGCCGCTCGGGCATCACCGCCTGGCCATTGCCCTCCAGCGTGGGAATGCCGCTGTCGGGCGCGCCATAATAGGCCTCGTCATCGGGCTCGAGCTGCCATTCGGGCAGGGTCACGCCGGTCTGGAACGGGGTGACCGGGCGGTTGGCCACCGCCTCGCGCATGAAATCGGCAAAGGCGTGCGCCGGCGCACGGCCGCCATAGAGGCCGGGATTGGGCCGGGCATCGTCGCGGCCCATCCAGATCCCCGTGGTCAGGCCGGAGGAGAAGCCCAGGAACCAGCCATCCTTGTTGGACGAGGTCGTGCCCGTCTTGCCCGCCACCGGCCGGCCGATCTGCGCGGCGCGCGCCGTGCCGGTGTTCACCGCCGTCTGCAGCAGATCGGTCATCTCGGCGGCGACCCAGGGCGCGACCAGCACGCGCGGCTCGGGCGCGGCATGTTCGTAGAGCACGCGGTTGTCCGGGCCGACCACCTTGGTGATCGCATAGGGGGTGACGGCCACGCCCTGATTGTCGATCTCGGCGAAGGCGCGCACCATATCGATCAGCCGCACGTCCGAAGTGCCCAGCACCATCGAGGGATGGGTGTTGATCGGGGTGGTAATGCCGAAGCGCCGCGCCATATCGGCCACCGTCTCGAAGCCCACCATCTGCCCCAGTTTGGCGGCGACGGTGTTGAGCGAGAAGGCGAAGGCGGTGCGGATGTTGATCTGGCCGGAATAGGTGCGCTCGTCGTTGCGCGGGCTCCAGCCGTTGATCGTCACCGGTTCGTCGACGATCGCCTCGTCCGGCTTGTGGCCGGCCTCGATCGCCGCGAGATAGACGAACAGCTTCCAGGCCGATCCGGGCTGGCGCTGCGCCTGGGTGGCGCGGTTGTAGATCGAGGCGATATAGTCGCGGCCACCCACCATCGCGCGCACCGCGCCGTCGCGCTCCATCGCCACCAGCGCGCCCTGCAGGCCCGCCGGCGTATCGGCATGGATGGCGCGATCCGCCGAGCGCTGCATGTTCAGGTCCAGCGTCGTCCAGACGTCGAGCGGATCGGTCTGGTCGTCGATCAGCGTATCGAGCTGGGGCAGCGCCCAGTCGGTGAAATAGCGGACGCTGTTCTGCTTGGGCTCGGGCGCGAGGCGCACCGCCTCGGGATTGGCGGCGGCGGCTTCGGCATGGCTGATCGCGCCCGTCTCGACCATCGTCTCCAGCACCACGCCGGCGCGCCCCACGGCGGCCTGGGCATCGGCGGTGGGCGAATAGTTGGACGGCGCCTTGACCAGGCCGGCGATGATCGCCGCCTCGGCGAGGCTGAGATGATCGGCGCCATGGCCGAAGAATTTGCGGCTGGCGGCATCGATGCCATAGCTGCCGCCGCCGAAATAGACCTTGTTCAGATACAGCTCGAGGATCTGATCCTTCGAGAAGCGCCGTTCCAGCGCCAGCGCCACCACGCCCTCGCGCAGCTTGCGCGACCAGGTCTTGTTGTTGGTGAGGAAGACGTTGCGGGCCAGCTGCTGGGTGATGGTGGAGCCGCCCTGGCGCCAATGGCCGCGCTGCGCCCGCACCTCGACCGAGCGAAGAATGCCGATCGGATCGACGCCGGGATGATAGCGGAAGCGGCGATCCTCGACCGAGATCATCGCGTCCTTCATCACCTGCGGGATCTGATCGAAGCGCAGCCATTGGCCATAGCTCGGCCCGAGCGACACCAGCACCGTGCCATCCTGCGCGTGCACGCGAATCATCTGGCCGTTCTGCGATGTCTTGAGCTGATCGAAGCTGGGCAGCGAGCTCATCGTCACGCCCACCGCCACGGCGAGCGCGACCAGCGCCACCACCGCCAGCCCAAGGCCGATCTTCAACCCGGTCATTAAAAGGCGCACGAGGCGACTCCGTTCGCGACGGCGCGATCGCGGCGGCGTCGGCGGCTCTGCGGGCGGCGTCTGACGGATCGGGCGAGCCATGGAGGTGCCGGTGCTAGCCGCTCCACCGGCGCCCCACAAGCGTCCGGCGGCCGGGGGAGATTACGATCGCGTAATTCCCGCGCTCAGAAGAATTCGTCGAGGCAGCCATGGAAGGCGAGCCGGGCCGGATCGGGCGCGGCGAGGCCATAGGCGGCGAGAAAGGCCTCGCGCGCCGCGTCGCCGAACGCGCCAAGGCTTTGCCACAGGATCGCGATATCCTGATAGCGATCGGCGCGCCCGGCCAGGCCGACATCGATATAGCCGCTGATCCGCCCCTGCTCGATCAGGATATTGTCGAGCGAGAAATCGCCATGGGTGACGACCGGCTCGATCTCGGTCGGCACCAGCATCGTCATTTCCTCCCACAACTGCGCGGCACTCCAGCCGCGATGCTCGGGCGCGAAATCGTCCTCGTCGACAAGGCCGGCGATCATCCGCGCGCGCGCCTGGCCGAGCCGCAGGCCATGGCCGCTGTCGAACGGACAATCCCCCACCGGCAGCGCGTGCCACGCGGCGAGGCCACCGCCGAGCAGCCGCGCCAGCGCGGCGCGCTCGGAAGCGTCACGGGCGGCGGCGAGTTGCTGCCAGGCGGTGCGGCCCGGCACGGCGTCGGTCAACAGCCACGCCTCGCGCTCGGTGCGGACGAAGTGGCGCAGCCGCGGCACCGCGATGCGCGGCGCGAGCCAGACGAGCCGGGCCATCTCGTCCGTGACCGCGTCGGCGCAGGCGTCGGTGCCATGTTTGAGATAGAGATCGTCGCCCGGCGCGGCGTGCAGCCGATAGACCGCCGCGCCGGCCTCGCCCACCTGATCGCGGAACCAGCGCCGGCCGGCGAGCCGCTCCACCAGGCAGGACGGGACCCAGGGCGCCGTTACCGCACGCTCGCGCGCCTCGTCCATCCGCCCCGCTTCCCTGCCGACCCCGGCACCACGCCTACGCCGTGCCGGCCGCCGCGTGAATTCGGGGCTTGCCGCAGCGGTTCAGCGCGGCTCGAACCGCAGCGATGCCGAATTGATGCAGAAGCGCAGCCCGTCGGCGCCGGGTCCGTCCGGAAAGACATGGCCGAGATGGCTGTCGCAGCGCGCGCAGCGCACTTCGGTGCGCACCATGCCATGGCTGCGATCGACCAACGCATCCACCGCCGCGCGATCGACCGGCGCGGTGAAGCTCGGCCAGCCGCTGCCCGAATCATATTTGGTGTCGCTGTCGAACAGCTCGGCCCCGCAGGCGGCGCAGAGATATTCGCCGGTCTCGTGGTTGTTCCAGTAGCGGCCGGTAAAGGCGCGCTCGGTGCCCGCCTCGCGGAGGATATGATATTGCTCTGGCGTCAGCCGCTCGCGCCACTGCGCCTCGTCGAGTTTCCGCATGTCGTCCATGCGCGGGAGATGGGGAGGCGCGGCGCCACCGTCAATCCGCCCAGACCAGCCGCACCACCAGCCCGGATGCGTCCGCCGGCGGCTCGGGCGCGGCATGGCGCGCGGCATCGGCGCGGGCGCGATCAAGCAGCGCGGGCGGCATGTCGGCCGCGTGGCAGATCCAGTCGGCCTGGCCAAGCAGCCGCGCCGCGCGCAGCGTGAGCGCATCGGGATCGGGCGAATCGACCGTCACCGTCTCGATCCGCGCGGCCGGCACGGCCTCCGCCCCCGCCGCCCAGGCGTGAACGGCGTCGACGGGCGGATCCGCCAGCGGATCGAGCGGGCCGCCGGGCGCGAGCGCGGCATCGATCGCGCGGCGTCGATCGGCCGCGTCCGGCAGGCGCGCGCGCAGCACCGGCCGGGCGGCATGGAGCGCGCGGGCAAGCCCGCCCAGCCCCGCCGGCAGCCAGGCCTCCAGCCTCTGCCGCAGAGCCTTGGCGAGCCCGGCCGAGGCGCCCCCGGTGCCGATCGCGATCAGCAGCGGATCGCGATCGACGATCGCGGGCAGGGTGAAATCGCACAAGGCAGGCCGGTCGACCGCGTTCACCAGAATGCCCCGCGCGCGCAGCCGCGCCACCGCCGCCTCGGCCGCCGCCGGCTCCTCGATCGCGACGATGGCGAGCGCGGCGGGCGCGCCTTCCTCCGCCGGCTCGGCGCCGGCGCGGCGGAGCAGGCGGCGCTTGGCCTCGGCGGCCTCGCCCTGGCCGAGCACGATCACCGGGCGTCCCGCGAGGCGGACGAAGAGGGGCAGGCTGTGCATCGGCCCGGCATAGCCAAGCGCCAAGCGCCCCGCACGGCAAAAAGCCAGGACCATCCATGGACGGTCCTGGCTTATCGATCGTGGCGAGGAAGACGGATCAGAGCGTCTTCAGATAGTCCCGGAGGCCGGGGCCGACATCGTCCCGCTCCAGCGCGAGCGCGATATTGGCCTGGATGAAGCCCAGCTTCTCGCCGCAATCGTGGCGCGCGCCCTCGAACACATGGGCGTGGAAGGCCTGCTGGCCGATCAGCTTGGCAAGCGCATCGGTGAGCTGGATCTCGCCGCCGGCGCCATGTTCCTGCGTCTCGAGCAGGCGCATGACCTCGGGATCCAGAATGTACCGGCCGACCGCCGCGAGCGTCGACGGCGCGCTTTCGGGATCGGGCTTCTCGATAAAGCCCTTCACCTCGATCGCCGCGCCCTCGACCGCGCCGGGATCGACGATGCCGTAGCGCTTGGTGTGCGCCTTGGGCACGTCCACCACGGCGATCACGCTGCCGCCCTTGGCGTCGTAGGTGTCCATCATCTGCGACAGGCAGGGCTTGGCCGGGTTCCAGAGCAGTTCGTCCGGCAGCAGCACCGCGAAGGGCTCGTCGCCGGTCAGATGGCGCGCGCACCACACGGCATGGCCGAGACCCGACATTTTCTGCTGGCGGACGAACGCCGCCTCGCCCGGCCCGAGCCGCGTCTTGCCGACCAGCTCGAGAATGTCCTTCTTGTTCTTGGCGACGAGATCGGCCTCGATCTCGAAGGCCGTGTCGAAATAATCCTCGATCGCGCCCTTGCCGCGTCCGGTGACGAAGATCATCTGCTCGATCCCCGCCGCCAGCGCCTCATCCACCGCATATTGGATGAGCGGCTTGTCGACGATCGGCAGCAATTCCTTGGGAACGGCCTTGGTCGCGGGAAGGAACCGCGTTCCGAACCCCGCCACCGGGAAGACCGCCTTGCGTACCGCTTTCGCCATTACTGCTCCTGTCGTTACGGGTGCGTCCATTGTGGCATTATATCAGCGTCGATCAACGCCTCGATTGTCTGGCGGGCGCGAATCGTCGCCCATTCTGGCCCATTCACCAAAATTTCCGGGGTCAGCGGGCGGCTGTTATAGGTGCTCGCCATGGTCGCGCCATAGGCGCCGGCGGTGAGGAAGGCGACCAGATCGCCTCCTTCCACCCGGTCCATGCGGCGTTCGGTGGCGAAGGTATCGCCCGTTTCGCACACCGGCCCGACGATATTGGCGCTGAACAGGTCGCCGCGGGGCGTTACCGCGCGCATCGCGTGCCAGGCATCGTACAAGGCGGGGCGCATCAGATCGTTCATCCCGGCGTCGACAATGACGAAGGGGGTAGAAGCGCCCGGTTTCACCCGAATGACTCGGGTGAGCAGAATGCCCGCATTGCCCACGATCAGCCGGCCCGGCTCGAACAGCAGCTGCACGTCCCAGCCTTGCGTCACGCGCGCCACCATCGCGCCATAGGCGGCGGGGCTCGGCGGCGCGGGGCGGTCCGGATCATAGGGCACGCCCAGCCCGCCCCCGAGATCGGCATAGGCGATGGCATGGCCGTCGGCGCGCAGCGCGGCCACCAGCGCGCCGATCTTGGCGAAGGCGCGCTCCAGCGGCGCGAGATCGGTGAGCTGGCTGCCGATATGGACGGCGACACCGCGCACCGCGAGGCCCGGCAGCGCCGCGACGCGCGCATAGGCGGCCGGCGCGCTGTCATAGGGAATGCCGAACTTGTTCTCGGACCGGCCCGTCGAGATCTTGGCGTGGGTGCCGGCATCGACATCGGGATTGACGCGGAAGGCGACCGGCGCCGTGCGGCCCATCCGGCTCGCCACCTGCGAGAGCAGCGCCGCCTCCTCCTCCGATTCGAGGTTGAACTGGCCGATCCCCTCCTCGAGCGCGAACGCCATTTCCGCCTCGGTCTTGCCGACGCCGGAAAAGACGATCTTCTCCGGCGCGATGCCGGCGCGCCGCGCCCGGCGCAGTTCGCCGCCCGACACGACATCGGCGCCATAGCCGAGCCCGGCGAGCAGGCTGAGCACCGCCACATTGGGATTGGCCTTGACCGCGAAGGCGATCAGCGGCGCGCCGCGGCCCAGCCCCGCCACCGCGTCCGCGAACACCCGCGCGTGGCGGCGGATCGTGGCGGTGGAATAGACATAGGCGGGGGTCCCTACCGCCTCGGCGAGGCGGACGAGCGACACGTCCTCGGCGTGGAGCACGCCGTCGCGCAGGGTGAAATGATCCATCGGGTCGGGCCTCAGCGCGGCGGCGGCAGGTCGAAGCGATCGGCGTCCAGCCGCTTGCTCTTGCTCACCAGCTCGTTGAAGCGCAGCGGCCGGCTCTGCGCATTGGGGGTGAGCAGCGCCGCCGCGCTCGGCTGGCTCGGCGCGGTCGCGGGCTTGACCGGCAGGGGCTGGCCCGCGACCGGGCGCAGCACATCCTTCTTGCCGCAGCCGGCGACGGCGAGCGCCAGCAGCGCGGCGAGGGCGACGCGCCGGCTCACGCGCCCGCCTCCAGCGCCGCGCGGGCGCGCGCCACCGCCTCGCGCACGCGCTCGGGCGCAGTGCCGCCCTCGCTGGCGCGTGCGGCGACCGAGGCATCGATCGAGAGCGCGGCCTGCACGCCTTCATCGATGCGCGGATCGATGGCCTGCAGCGCCTCCAGCGACAAATCGGACAAGGCGCAGCCCTGCTGCTCCGCCAGCTTGACCGCCGCGCCGGTGATGTGGTGCGCCTCGCGGAAGGGGACGCCCGCCACGCGCACCAGCCGGTCGGCCAGATCGGTGGCGGTGATGAAACCGGCCTCGGCGGCGGCGCGCATCCGCTCGGGCCGGAAATCGAGCGTCTCGATCATCCCCGTCATCGCCGCGATCGACAGGGCGAGCAGATCATGCGCCTCGAACACGGGCGGCTTGTCGTCCTGCATATCCTTGGAATAGGCGAGCGGCAGGCCCTTCATCGTGATCATCAGCGCGGTCAGGCAGCCGGTGATGCGGCCGGCATGGCCGCGCACCAGCTCGGCCGCGTCCGGGTTGCGCTTCTGCGGCATGATCGACGAGCCGGTCGACCATTGGTCGGGCAGGCGGACAAAGCCGAAGGGCTGCGAGGCCCAGAGCACGATCTCCTCGGCCAGCCGCGACAGGTGCAGCGATGCCTGCGCCGCCGCCATCAGATAATCGAGCGCGAAATCGCGGTCCGACACCGAATCGAGCGAATTGGCGGTCGGCCGGTCGAACCCGAGCGCGGCGGCGGTGGCGCGGCGATCGATCGGAAAGCCGGTGCCCGCCAGCGCGGCGGCGCCGAGCGGGCATTCGTTGAGCCGCGCGCGCGCATCGCGGAAGCGCGAGCGATCGCGGCGCACCATCTCGTAATAGGCGAGCAGGTGATGGCCGAGCGTGACCGGCTGCGCCGCCTGCAAATGCGTATAGCCCGGCATCACGGTGGCGGCATGCGCGTCGGCGCGCGCCACCAGCGCCGTCTGGAGCGCCTTCAGCCCCGCATCCACCGCATCGATCGCGTCGCGCACCCAGAGGCGGAAATCGGTTGCCACCTGATCGTTGCGCGAGCGCGCGGTGTGGAGCCGCCCGGCAACCGCGCCGATCTCCTCGGCGAGCCGGCTCTCGGTCGCCATATGGATATCCTCGAGCGCGAGATCCTCCGGCACGCCCTCGGCGGCATAGACGGCGGCGACGCGATCGAGCCCGTCGGCGATGCGGGCGGCATCCTCCGGCGAAACGATGCCCTGCGCGCCAAGCATGGCGACATGCGCCTTGGAGCCGGCTATGTCCTGCCGCCAAAGCCTCTTGTCGAACGGGATCGAAGCGTTGATCTCGCGCATCACCGCGGCCGGGCCTTCGGCGAAGCGCCCGCCCCACATCTGATTGGAGCTCGTCGTGCGCTCGCTGATCGCCTGTCTCCCGCTGATGGCCGTGCTGGCGCTGGTCGCCGGCTGCGATAAAGCCAAGCCACCGGCGGAGCAAGCCGCCCCGACCACCACCGGCCCGGCGCCCGCCGCCGGCCCGGAGGGCAGCCATCTGGATCGCAGCCACAAGGGCATGGCGCTGCCGGCGCTGCCCTTCGCCGCGCCTGGCGGCGCCCCGGCCACGCTCGGCGCCTATCGCGGCAAGCCGGTGCTGCTCAATCTTTGGGCGACTTGGTGCGGCCCCTGCATCAAGGAATTGCCGACGCTCGACGCGCTCGCCGCGCACGCGCCCGGCGGCCTGGCCGTGGTGGCGATCAGCCAGGATAGCGGCGGCGACAAGCAGGTCGCCCCCTTCTGGCGGCAGAAGGGATATAAGGCGCTGGTGCCCTTCACCGATTCGCGCATGGGGCTGATGACGGCGCTGCAGGCCGATGTGCTGCCCACCACCATCTTGTTCGACGCGCGCGGCAAGGAAGTGTGGCGGCTGACCGGCGGCAAGGACTGGACCAGCCGCGAGGCCGCCGCGTTGCTCGCCGAGGCGCGCTGAGCGGCCGCCCGCGCTCAGCCCTTGGGCGGCGCGATCTGGAACAGCAGCGGCCAGTTCTTGCCCGTCACGAACAGCCGCCGCCGCGCCTTGTCCCACGCGATGCCGTTGGGTACGGCGTCGGGATCGGCCGCATGCGCGCGCGCGCGCAGCCCCGATACGTCGATCCAGCCCACCACATGGCCGGTCGCCGGATCGATCCGCGCGATCATGTCGGTCAGCCAGATATTGGCGAGAATCTCGCCATCGACATATTCCAGCTCGTTGAGCTGCGAGAGCGGCGCGCCCTCGGCGGTGACGGCGATGCGGCCCGTCTCGCGCAGCGTCTTGGGATCGAGCAGGCGCAGCGTCGCGGTGCCGTCCGACATGATGAGGTGGCGGCCATCGCTGGTCAGCGCCCAGCCTTCCCCCGGATAGTGCCACTGGCCGAGCTTGCGGAAGCCGTCGAGCGTCCAGCGATAGCCGACGCCGCCGCGCCAGGTGAGGCTGATCAGCTGCTTGCCCCAGGCGACGATGCCTTCGCCGAAATCGGGCGGCGGCACCGTCACGCTGCGCCGGACGACGCCGGTCTCGGGATCGACCAGCCGGATCGTCGACCGGCCGACCAGCCCCGTACTCTCGTAGAAGCGGCCGTCCTTGTAGAAGAGGCCCTCGGTGAAGGCGCCGGGATCGTGCGGGAAGCTGGCGATCGGCATGGCGTGATCGATCGGCAGCGCCGCCGGCGCGGCGGGCGCCAGCCAGGCTGCGAGCAGCAGGGCGGCCAGCCGGCGCATCAGTCGCGCAGCAGCTCGTTGATGCCGGTCTTGGCGCGCGTCTGCGCGTCCACGGTCTTGACGATGACCGCGCAATAGAGGCTGGGGCCGCCCTTGGGATCGGGCAGCGTGCCGGGCACCACCACCGCATAGGGCGGCACCTCGCCGCGCCGCACCACGCCGGTCGCGCGGTCGACGATCTTGGTCGAGGCGCCGAGATAGACGCCCATCGAGAGCACCGCCCCCTCGCGCACGATCACGCCTTCCGCCACCTCGGCGCGGGCGCCGATGAAGCAGCCATCCTCGATCACCACCGGATTGGCCTGGAGCGGCTCCAGCACGCCGCCGATGCCGGCGCCGCCGGACAGATGCACGTTGCGCCCGATCTGGGCGCAGCTGCCCACCGTCGCCCAGGTGTCCACCATCGTGCCCTCGCCCACATAGGCGCCGATGTTGACGAAGCTCGGCATCAGCACCGCACCGCGTCCGATATGCGCGCCCCGCCGCACGATCGCGCCCGGCACCGCGCGGAAACCGGCGGCGCGGAACTCGGTCTCGTCCCAATGGGCGAATTTGGAGGGCACCTTGTCGAAGGCGGGGCCGCCCGCCGAGCCGCCCATGATGCGCTCATTGTCGTTCAGCCGGAAGGACAGCAGCACCGCCTTCTTCAGCCACTGGTGCACCGCCCAATGGCCGTCGGCGTCGCGCTCCGCCACGCGGAAGCGGCCCGAATCGAGGCCGGCCAGCGCCTCCTCCACCGCCGCGCGGACCGGACCGGTGGTGGCCAGGCCGAGATCCTCGCGCGCCTCCCAGGCGGCCTCGATGGTGGCGGCAAGCTCGGTCACGCGGCGTCTCCCAGAAGTTCGTGCAGCCAGTCGGCCAGATCGGTGATGGTGAAGTCGATAAAGCTGCGATCGGCGTCGTGGCCCTGTTCGGAGCCATTGTCGATCCACACGGTCGCCATGCCGATCGCCTTGGCGGGCTTGAGGTTGCGGGCCATGTCCTCGACAAAGCAGGCGCGGCGCGGATCCACCTTCTGCGCGGCGCAAAAGCCCGCATAGGCCGAGGGATCGGGCTTGGGCCGATAGGCGCAGGCGTGGATATCGTGGATCGCCTCGAACGTCTCGGAGAGGCCGAGCTTCCCGAGCACGCGGCGCGCATAGGGTTCGTCGCCATTGGTGAAGACGAGCTTGCGGCCGGGCAGCTGCGCGATCAGCCGCGCGAGGCGCCGATCCTCGGCGATCGCGTCCAGCTCGATCGCATGGACATCGGCGAGGAATTCGTGCGGGTCCACCGCATGCTGGCGCATCAGCCCGCTCAGCGTGGTGCCATGCTCCTGGAAGAAGCGCTTCTGCACCGCATAGGCCGAGGCCTCGTCCAGCCCCAGGGTGCGCGCCACATAGGCCGTCATGCGTTTGTCGATCTGCCCGAACAGATCGGCGCTGGCCGGATAGAGCGTGTTGTCGAGATCGAAGATCCAGGCTTCGACATGGGCGAGCGCGGGGTGCATGGGGCCGCGCTTTTCGTCTGTTCGGCGCGCGCTGGCAAGCGCCGAACAGAGGCTCACACCATGAAGCTCTCGCCGCAGCCGCAGCTGCCCTTGGCATTGGGGTTCTCGAACACGAAACCGGCGGTGAAATCATCCTCGCGCCAGTCCATGGTCGAGCCGATCAGATAGAGGATCGATCCGGCATCGACGAAGAAGCTGCCGCCCGCCGTCTCGATCCGCTCGTCCAGCGGATCGGCCGAGGCGACATAGTCCACCGAATAGGCGAGGCCCGAACAGCCGCGGCGCGGCGTGGACAGCTTGACGCCGATCGCATCCTCGGGCGCGCGCGCCATCAGCAAGGCGATCCGCGCCTCGGCCGCAGGGGTGAGCAGCAGCGCGGCCGGGCGCTGGCGGGTGCGGGTGGTCATCAGAGCATCCCCAGTTCGAGCTTGGCCTCGTCCGACATCTTCTGCGGATCCCAGGGCGGATCCCAGACGAGATTGACCTCGGCGGTGGCGACGCCGGGCACCTGCGCCACGCGCAGCTCCACCTCGCCCGGCATGCTCTCGGCCACGGGGCAATGCGGCGTCGTCAGCGTCATCGTCACCGCGACATGATCGCCCGCCACATCGACCCCATAGACCAGGCCGAGATCATAGATGTTCACCGGGATCTCGGGATCGTAGATATCCTTGAGCGCGTCGATCACCCCGTCATACAGCGTGCCGCCCGGCTCGCCCGGCGCCAGCGGCGGCGCCTGCTGACGCAGAAAGCCGTCCAGATAGTCCGGCTGGCGGACATCGGCATCGCTCAGCCGCGGCCGTTGCGGCTTGTCGGGCGCGGCGCCCAATTCCTCGACCTGCACGTCGCTCACCCGAAAATCCTCGCTACCCGCTCGATACCATCGACCAGCGCGGCGATGTCCGCCGGGCCGTTATACACGCCGAAGCTCGCCCGCGCCGTCGCCGGCACGCCGAGCGCCGCCATCAAGGGCTGCGCGCAATGATGCCCGGCGCGGATCGCCACCCGACCCTCGTCCAATATGGTGCCGACATCATGGGGATGCACCCCCTCGACCGCGAAGCTGACGATGCCCGCCGAGTCGGCCGGCCCGAACAGCCGCACGATGTTCATGCGGCCCAGCGCGGCGCGCGCCTCGGCCACCAGCGCCGATTCATGCGCATGGATGCGATCGAGCCCGATCGCCTCGACATAGTCGATCGCGGCGTGCAGCCCGAGCGCGCCGACGATATGCGGCGTCCCCGCCTCGAAGCGCGCGGGCGCCGGCAAATAGGTGGTGCGCGCGAAGCTGACCGTATCGATCATCGATCCGCCGCCCTGATAGGGCGGCATCGCCTCCAGCAGCGCGGCGCGCGCCCACAGCACGCCGATCCCGGTGGGGCCGTACAGCTTGTGGCCGGAAAAGGCGTAGAAGTCGCAATCCAGCGCGGTCACGTCCACCGCCAGCCGCGCGACCGCCTGGCAGCCATCGACGAGCAGCTTGGCGCCGACGCCATGCGCCAGCGCGGCGGCGCGGCGCACATCGAGCACCGAGCCGAGCACGTTGGAGACATGGGCGAGCGCCACCAGCTTGTGCGCCGGGGTCAGCATCCGCTCGGCCGCGTCCAGATCGATCCGGCCGTCGGCGGTGAGCGGGCACACGTCGATCACCGCGCCCGTCTTTTCGGCGGCCAGCTGCCACGGCACGATGTTGGAGTGATGCTCGAGCTGGCTCAGCAGGATGCGATCGCCCGGCTTGAGCTGCACCGCCGCCCAGCATTGCGCGACGAGGTTGATCGCCTCGGTGGCCCCGCGCACGAACACGATCTCGGACTCGGCGCCGGCGCCGATGAAGCGCGCCACCCGCCGCCGCGCCGCCTCATAGGCCAGCGTCATGTCGGCCGAGCGCTGATAGACGCCGCGATGCACGGTGGCGTAGGTTTCGCCATAGGCACGGGTGATCGCCTCGATCACCGGACGCGGCTTCTGCGCCGTCGCGGCGGTGTCGAGATAGGCCCAGCCGGCGGGAATGGCGGGAAAGTCCGCGACGAGATCGAGCGGGCGATCGGCCTCGGTCACGGCCTCGGTCACGGTCATAGCGCCGCCTCCAGCCAGGCCTCGGCATCGGCCCGGAAGGCCTCGCGCACCGCCGCCTCGCCGATCCGATCGAGCGCGTCGGCCACGAAGGCGCGGGTCAGGAGGCCGCGCGCGCGGGCGCGGGGAATGCCGCGGCTCTGGCAGTAGAAGAGCGCCTGCGCATCCAGCTCGCCCACCGTCGCGCCATGCGCGCACTTCACGTCATCGGCGAAGATTTCAAGCTCGGGCTTGAGGTTGATCGTCGCGGTGCGATCCAGCAACAGGCCGCGCAGCGATTGCTCGCCATCGGTCTGCTGCGCGTCGCGCGCGACCTCCACCCGCGCCGCGAGGCTGGCGACCGCCTGATCCGCGGCGACGGCGCGCCAGGTCTGCCGGCTCTGCCCGGCGGCCGCGGCATGGCGCAGCACCACCGCCGCCTCCTGGCGCTGGCGCCCGCGCGTGAGCAGCGCGCCGCCCACCTCGGCAAAGGCCTCGGGCGCGCCGAGCGTCACCTCGGCATCGAAGCGGAGATCGCCCCCGCCCGCGCCGAGCGCGACGGTGACGAGGCTCGCCCCCGCGCCCAGCTGCGCCTCGTCGCGCAGCGAGACGAAGCCGTCCGCCTGCGCGATCCGCACCGCGCGCATCAGGCGCGCGCCCTGGCCAAGGCGGATCGCGGTGAAGCGATTGGCCCAGCCGTGCCCGGCGAAGCTCTCCACCAGGCTCGCCTGCGCGCCATCGGCGAGGCGGATCTCGGCGGGCACATGGCTGGCGCCGCCCGAGCCGAGATGCACGATCTCGATCGGCCCGGCGGGCGCGGCATCGGCGGCGAGCGTCAGCGTCCAGCCGGTCGCGCCGCGCGTCAGCTGACCGAGCGCATGGCCGCTCACCGCCGAAACCGGCCCGATCGCGAGCCCGGCGGGGCGCGAGGCGGCCGCGTCCAGCACGCCGTCCACGAACACGAGGCGCGGCCCCGCGCCCTCCAGCAGCCAGTCCGACGCCGGCGGCGTCCGGCCGCTCGGCCGCGCCTCGGCCAGCGCCGGCAGCCCGCTCAGATCGGCCCAGCGCCACGCCTCCTCGGCGCGGGCCGGCAGCGCCAGCGCGCTCATGCGAGCACGCCCTGATAGCCCTCGCGCTCCAGCGCATGGGCGAGTTCGGGGCCGCCGGTCCGCACGATGCGGCCGCCGGCGAGCACATGGACGACATCGGGCGCGACATAATCGAGCAGCCGCTGATAATGGGTGATCAGCAGCACCGCCTTGTCGGGCCGGCGCATGATGCGGTTGATGCCCTCGCCCACCACGCGCAGCGCGTCGATGTCGAGGCCGCTGTCCGTCTCGTCGAGGATCGCGAGACGCGGATCGATGATGCCCATCTGCACCATCTCGTTGCGCTTCTTCTCGCCGCCCGAGAAGCCGACATTCACCGGCCGCTTGAGCATCTCCGCGTCGAGCCCGAGCGCATCGGCCTCGGCGCGGGCGCGCTTGAGGAAATCGCCGCCCGACAGCGGCGCCTCGTCGCGCAGCCGGCGCTGCGCGTTGAGCGCCTCGCGCAGGAACTGGACGTTGGACACGCCGGGGATCTCGACCGGATATTGGAAGCCCAGGAAGAGGCCGGCGGCGGCGCGCTCATAGGGCTCCATCGCGAGCAGATCGACGCCGTCGAGATGGGCCGTGCCGCCCGTCACCTCATAGCCGTCGCGGCCGCCCAGCACATAGCCGAGCGTGGACTTGCCGGCGCCGTTCGGCCCCATGATCGCGTGCACCTCGCCGGCCTTCACCTCGAGGCTCAGCCCCTTGAGAATTTCCTTGCCATCGACTTCGGCGCGCAGGTCTTCGATCTTCAGCATCTGCTCTTCCCTTCGGCTTGCCGCGCGGGGGCAAGCGCCATGTCCAATGATTCCGGGGCCGGCGCTCAGCCGACCGATCCTTCCAGCGAGATGCCGAGCAGCTTCTGCGCCTCCACGGCGAACTCCATCGGCAGCTGCTGCAGCACCTCGCGCGCGAAGCCGTTGACGATCAGCGCCACCGCCGCCTCGCGATCCAGCCCGCGCGCCATGGCGTAGAAGAGCTGGTCGTCGGAGATTTTGGAGGTGGTCGCCTCATGCTCGATCTGCGCCGAGGGATTGCGCACCTCGATATAGGGGACGGTATGGGCGCCGCAGCGATCCCCCAGCAGCAGCGAATCGCACTGGGTGAAGTTGCGCACGCCCTCCGCCGTCGGCGCCACGCGGACCAGGCCGCGATAGGTGTTGTTCGAGCGCCCCGCCGAAATCCCCTTGGACACGATAGTGGAGCGCGAACCCTTGCCGAGATGGATCATCTTGGTGCCGGTATCGGCCTGCTGGCGATTGGTGGTGACGGCGACCGAGTAGAATTCGCCGACCGAATTCTCGCCGGCCAGCACGCAGCTGGGATATTTCCACGTCACCGCCGAGCCGGTTTCCACCTGGGTCCAGCTCACCTTGCTGTTGCGGCCCTGGCAGAGCGCCCGCTTGGTGACGAAATTATAGATGCCGCCCTTGCCCTCGGCATCGCCGGGATACCAGTTCTGCACGGTGGAATATTTGATCTCGGCATCGTCGAGCGCGACCAGCTCCACCACGGCGGCGTGAAGCTGGTTCTCGTCGCGCTGCGGCGCGGTGCAGCCCTCCAGATAGGAGACATAGGCGCCGTTGTCGGCGATGATCAGCGTCCGCTCGAACTGGCCGGTATTGGCCGCGTTGATGCGGAAATAGGTGGACAATTCCATCGGGCAGCGGACGCCCTCGGGAATGTAGACGAAGGTGCCGTCGGAAAAGACCGCGCTGTTCAGCGTCGCGAAGTAATTGTCGCGCGCGGGCACCACCTTGCCCAGCCAGGCGCGGACCAGATCGGGATAGTCGCGGATCGCCTCCGAGATGGAGAGGAAGATCACCCCCGCGCGCTTCAGCTCCTCGCGGAAGGTGGTGGCGACCGAAACCGAATCGAACACGGCGTCCACCGCCACCTTGCGGGCTGGCGTGGTGCCCTCCACCCCGGCGAGCAGCTTCTGCTCCTCGATCGGGATGCCGAGCTTCTCATAGGTGCGCAGGATCTCGGGATCGACCTCGTCCAGGCTCTTCAGCGCCGGCTTCTTCTTGGGCGCCGCATAATAATAGGCGTCCTGATAATCGATCGGCGGCACGTCCAGCTTGGCCCAGTCGGGCGCCTCCATCGTCTGCCACAGACGGAAGGCCTTGAGCCGCCAGTCCAGCATCCACTCGGGCTCGCCCTTCTTGGCCGAGATGAAGCGGACCGTTTCCTCGCTGAGCCCCTTGGGCGCGAATTCCTGCTCGATGTCGGAGGTGAAGCCCCACTCATAGGTGGACAGGCGATCGGCGACCGCCAGAGCTTCCTCGTTACGCACGCTCACGCCATCACCTCTTCCGCTAGCCCGGCGAGACGATCGAGCGTCACGCCGGAAAAGGCGCCGCGCAGCGCCTCGTTGACAATCGCCCAATGGGGCTTGACGGGGCAGCCGCGCTCGAGCGCGCAATCCTGCTTGCCCTCGTCGACGATGCAGGCGGTGAGCGCGATCGGCCCTTCCACCGCCTCGATGATCTCCGCCAGGCTGATCGCCGCGGCCGCGCGCGCCAGCACGAAGCCGCCGCCGGCGCCGCGCGAGGTTTCGATCAGCCGCGCCGCCGCCAGCCGGCCGGTCAGCTTCTGCGCGGTCGGCAGCGGCACGCCGGTCTCGCCGGCGAGGCTGGTCGCCGACAGGCGCGCTCCGGCGCCATGGCGCGCCGCCGCCGCCATCAGCACCACCGCATAATCCGCCAGGCTCGACAGTCGCAATTTGCGATCCATTCTCAAATCAGACCAGATCAGTCCGATTGCCATGTGGTCGCGCCCGATCGCCCGGTCAAGGCGATTCTCCCTCTGCACGCGTGGGAATTTTCAGGCGTCCCGATCGGCGCCGTCGATCATCGGCGGCGGCTAGCCGCGCGCTGCGAACGCCGCGAGCGCGGTGCGGGTGGCGAGCGTGAGCGGCTGCGGCAGCGCATCGCGCGGGAACCAGCCGAGCGCGGCGAGCGCCTCGGGCTCGCGCAGCACCGCCTCGCCCGACACCTCTGGCACCAGATAGATGGGCGCGACCCAATGGGTGCCGCCGTGCGCGTCGATCTGGTCGACGACGCAGAGAAGATCGCGCGCGGCGATGCGCAGCCCCGTCTCCTCCGCGATCTCGCGCTCGACCGCGCGGGGCACCGGCTCGAGCCAATCGACCTTGCCGCCGGGAATGCCCCAATGCCCCGCTTCCGGCGCGCGGCGGCGATGGACGAGAAGGATGGCGTCGCCGCGCAGGATCAGCGCGCCGCAGCCAAGGCGCGGCGCGGGGGCGGGCGCCTGCGGCGATGCGGAGGCGGTTTCTTGGGGGACGGGGCCGGTCATGCCCGCCCAAACGCATCGCACCGGGCGCGGATGCCGCGTCCGGTGCGATGTCCGCCCTACGCCCTGCCGCGCCGGCCGGCGGGCGGGGCCAGGCGCGCCGGGCTCAGGCGACCGTCAGCGCGACGTCGATATTGTTGCGCGTGGCGTTGCTATAGGGGCAGACCTGATGCGCCTCGGCCACCAGCGCCTCGGCGGCGGCGCGGTCCACGCCCGGCAGCGCGATTTCGAGCGCGACCGAGAGGCCGAACCCGCCCTCGGAACGCGGGCCGATGCCGACGGTGGCGGTCACGGTCGCGTCGGCGGGGATTTTGGGATGCTGGCCCTGCGAGGCCACGAACTTCAGCGCGCCCAGGAAGCAGGCCGAATAGCCGGCGGCGAAGAGCTGCTCGGGATTGTTGCCGGCACCGCCCGCGCCGCCCAGCTCCTTGGGCGTGGCCAGCGTCACCTCGAAGCTGCCATCCTCGGTGCGGGCGCGGCCGTCGCGGCCGCCCGTGGCGGTGGCGCGGGTGGTGTAGAGGATCTGCGTGGTCATGGCGGGCTCCTTGCTTGATCGTTGGCGATTGAATCGCGTGCGATCTATCTAGGCGTGCGGCATCCGCCTGTCAACCGGTCAAGGGCTCAAGGTGGACGGCGCGCCTCCGGTCGCTCCGAAGCGCCGGGCGCGCCTGGCCGCCGCGCCCGAACGCGCGCGTCGACCGGGATGGCCTTGCGGGCGAGCCACGCCGCGCGCCGGCCCGTCGGCCCGAGGCGGCGCTATTGGGACAAGGGTCTGCCCGCCACGCCGCCCGCGCGCGCGCCGAGCGCCGCCGGAGAGCGGCGGCGCGGATCCTGTGGAGCGGCGCTCAGCCGTGCACCGCATCCGCCGCGGTGGCGCGGGCGGCCGCGATCGGCGCCTCCGGCGGCAGCCTGGCCGCCTTTTTCGCGGGCGGCAGGAAGCGCCGCAGCGCCAGCGCGGGCTTCTCGATCCAATGCCAGGAAAGCGCGGCGAAGGCGCAGGTCGCCACCAGCGTGATCAGCACGGTGGCGGCGAAAAGCCGCGCCGGGGAATGCAGCGCGGGTACATGGTGCAGCAGCAGCCAGGTCACCGTTTGCGTGATCGGAAAGCCATAGAGATAGGTGCCGTAGGACAGATCCACGCGCACGATCCTGTCGAACCAGGCGAACCGCTGCATGCCCACATACAGGACGCAATAGGTCAGCGGAATGCCCGCTAGCGGCAGGAGCAGGTCGAAATACACCATGGCGTAGAACGCCAGCGCCGACGCGACGAAGATACCCGCATGGAGCGGCACATGCTGTCCGTACAGGAAGAAGGCAGAGCCCAGAATGAACATGAAGACGATGTACCATTCCGTGAAATGCGTATTATTCGCTTTCACAGGAAGCAGCGCGGGATAGGCGAAGGCCGCGACGAGCGCGACGAAAGCCACGATCGTCACGACGATGCGGGTCCAGTGCGGGCTCCGGATCAGGCCCGAGGCGAGGATCAGGAGCATGAATAAATAGCTGTATAGCTCCGCCGGCAGCGTCCACAGGTTGAGGTTCACCGTCACCGGCCAGGGATTGTCGCCGAACACCCCGGGCAGGGCGAATTGCACATGCCCGACGATATTCCAGAAATAGCGGGCAAAGAGCGGATCGGAGAAATAGTGGCCGAGGGCGAAGCTCGTCAGCGCCGGCCCGAGGATCAGCGCCGAAAGCGTCACCTCCACGGACAGAGCGGGCAGAATCCTGAGCGCGCGGTTGGTGAAGAAGGTGACCACGCTCTGGGTCCGGATCGCGCTGCCCGTCACCAGAAAGCCGCTGAGCGCGAAGAAGGCCCCCACGAGCGAGAACAGAACCGGCCGGAAGAGATCCATGGCGCGGGAGGCATGATCGAGCTGGGGGGCGTTCATCACCGCCGGGCCGGGCGCGCCCGAGGGCAGCGCCGGGTGCAGGCGCGTCGCCAGAAATGCGTGAAAAATCAAAATCGCAAGCGCGAGCGCATGACGGACAAGATTGAAGCCCGGGCCGACGCCTCGAGTCTTGTCGAGCGCCTGTCGCAACGATTCATGTATCCACACAGGACGATGGCTCCGTCTAGCCGCGGATGACCCAATTGGTCGCGAGCCAAGCTGTTACCCGTCTAAATCCTTCATCGCAATAGTGGTGAATACTTGAACTTTAATGCACTCTCCGACATTCTGGATGGATTCGGACACCTCGACGATATACCGCCAAGTGATTGGCACCATCCGTAAGATTCCCCGTTATGTCGGATTCTTCCTGCGCCCTCGGAAGTTCTGCCGCTCAGAGTCATCCTGTATACGAAGTGGCCGATATCGGCGACTCGCAGCCCGGTGGCAGGCGGGGGCGACTTGCCGTGCGACCAGATGTCCTGGAAATACGCCGCTCCGATCTAACCATGACTCCAACATGGATTAGTTTTGGCAGCCTAGATTGTGCGACATCTTGCGCGTCCGGCCGCACGGTCGCGAACGGCACGCCGGGCATGGGGGTGCGGCCAGGTCATTCGCCATTCCCGCGATTCGCTGCGTAGGGCTTCTCGCCGCCGCCGGCCGGCGGTGCGCGGCGGCCGGCTCGGGGTCGGTCGCGCCACCGCACGGGGCGCTCCCTCGTACCGCGCGGCGCGGCCGGTCCGGCGGCGCACCGCCTTCACCCCGAAGGGACAGGGACGCTGTTAAAATGGTGCTGCCGGCGAGGATTGAACTCGCGACCTCAGCCTTACCAAGGATGCGCTCTACCACTGAGCTACGGCAGCACGGCCAGCATGGACCAAGGTCCGGCGGGCAAGGCCGGCCCTATGGAGAAGCGCGCGGCATCCGTCAAGCCGCTTGCGTCGGCGTGCGCGATCGGCCACCGCGCCGGCCATGGACGAGCAGAGCAAGCGCGCCGCGCGGCTGGCCGAGGCGCTCCGCGCCAATCTTCGCCGCCGCAAGGCCCAGGCCCGCGCCCAGGCCGAGGACGAGGCCGGCTTGCCGCCCGCCGTCGCGCCCGGCACGAGGGGCGCGATGATCGATCCCTCCGCGCTGCCCGCCCCGCCCCGCGCCGCCATCCGCCCGCATGCCTATGCGCGCCACGGGCGCCAGGTCACCGATCCCTATGCCTGGCTCAAGGATCCCGGCTACCCGACCGTGTCGGATCCCGAGATCCTGGCCTATCTCGAGGCCGAGAACGGCTATTTCGAAACCGCCATGGCGCCGCTCCAGCCATTGGTCGAGACGCTGTTCGAGGAGATGAAGGGCCGCATCCAGGAGGATGACAGCTCGGTCCCGCGCGCCGATGGCGATTGGGTCTATTGGTGGAGCTTCGTCCCCGGCGCGCAATATCGGCGCTGGTGCCGCGCCCCGCGCGCGGGCGGCGATACCCAGGTGATGCTGGACGAGGCGATCGAGGCCGAAGGTGCCGACTATTTCCGGCTCGGCGCGATCGCCGCCAGCCCCGATGGCCGGCTGCTCGCCTGGTCGTCGGACCGCAGCGGCGCGGAGCGCTTCACGCTGCGCATCCGCGATCTCGCCACCGGCGCGGATATCGAGACGGTGAGCGAGCGGGTCAACGGCCCGGTCGTCTGGGCGGCGGGCGCGGCGGCGCTCGCCTTTACCGAGGTGAACGATCAGTGGCGCACCTATCGCGCGCGGCTGCACCGGCTCGGCGCGCCGGCGGAGGCGGCCGTCACCCTCTATGAGGAGACGCAGGATATCGGCTTCAATGTCGGGCTGGCGCGCAGCCAGGACCGGCAATGGCTGATCGTCACCACGCACGATCATGAAACGAGCGAGGTGCGGCTGGTGCCGCTGGCCGATCCCGGCGCGCCGCCGCTGCTGGTCGCGCCGCGCCGGGCCAAGCGCCAGTACAGCCTCGATTCGGCTCATGGCCGGCTGTGGATCCTCACCAACGATACCCATGTGAATTTCCGCGTCGCGGTGGCCGATCCCGCCACGCCGGACGAGTGGGCGGAGCTGATCCCCGGCTCGGACCAGGTCTATCTGCGCGGCCTCACCAGCTTCGCGCGCCATCTGGTGATCGAGGAGCGGGTCGACGGGCTCGATCAGATCCGCCTGCGCGGCTATGATGGCGCGGAGCACCGCATCGCCTTTCCCGAAGCGAGCTACACCGCCGCGCTCGGCACCAATCCGGAATATGACAGCGCCGATTACCGCATCGGCTATGCCTCCATGGTCACGCCCGACACGGTGTTCGACTATGATCCCGAAGCGCGTGCGCTGGCGGTGCGCAAGGTGCGCGCCGTTCCCTCGGGCTATGATGCCGGGCGCTATGCGACCGAGCGGCTGATGATCCCCGCGCGCGATGGCGCGCGCGTGCCGGTGTCGATCGTCTATCCCAAGGGCTTTCCGCGCGATGGCAGCGGGCCGCTCTATCTCTACGGCTATGGCGCCTATGGCTTCGCCATTCCGCCTGGCTTCTCGTCCGATCGGCTGAGCCTGCTCGATCGCGGCTGGGCCTGCGCCATCGCGCATATCCGGGGCGGCGACGATCTCGGCTATGGCTGGTATCTGGATGGCAAGGCCGAGCAGCGCTGGAACAGCTTCACCGATTTCGTCGATGTCGCCAAGGGCCTGATCGAGGCGGGCTTCGCCGCGCCGGGGCGGATCGCCATCCAGGGCGGCTCGGCCGGGGGCGAGCTGATGGGCGTCGTCGCCAACACCGATCCCGATCTGTGGGGCGCGGTCGTCGCCGATGTGCCCTTTGTCGATGTGCTCAACACGATGCAGGATGAGAGCCTGCCGCTCACCCCGGCGGAATGGCCCGAATGGGGCAATCCGATCGAGGACGCCAAGGCCTTCGATCTGATCGCCAGCTACAGCCCCTATGACAATGTCCGCGCCCAGGCCTATCCGCCGATGCTGGTGACGGGCGGGCTCAACGATCCGCGCGTCACCTATTGGGAGCCGGCCAAATGGGTGGCGCGGCTGCGCGACACCGCCACGGGCCAGGCGCCGCTGCTGCTCAAGATCAATATGGGCGCGGGCCATGGCGGCAAATCGGGCCGCTATGAATCGATCACCGAGCGCGCCGAGGCCTTCGCCTTTATGCTCGATGCGCTGGGCTCAGCCGGTCAGGGCCAGTAGGGCATAGGTGGCGAGCCAATGCTCGCCCATATAATCGTCGGCGAGATGCGGCAGCGCGGCCTCGAGATGGCGCGCCGCCGCCGGCTCGCCCACGGGGGCGAGCGCGGGCAAGGCCGCCGCCAGCCCGCGCCAGCACCAGGCGCGGCTGAGATTGAGCCCGTCGAGATGCGCGATCTTGCCGTCGCTGCGGTCCGATACCTCGGCTGGGGTGAAGAGCGTGGCGGGCAGCCCCTCGGCGCAGCGCGGCAGGAAGGCGGCGAACCAGTCGGCAAAGGCGGGCGCCGGCAGGATCCGCGCCATCAGCAGCGCCTCGATCAGCGCGGAGGAGAGGAAATCGTCGCCGCCGGGCTCCCAGGCCTGGCAATCGCGATCGCCGCCGAACCAGTGCAGCGCGCGCGCGCCGATCCGCGCCGCCAGCGCCGGATCGCGCGTCTCGGCCCAGTCCCGCGCGAGCAGGCAGGCGAAGGCGGTGTTGAAATGGGTGCCGACGCGGATCGGATAGCTCAGTTTCTCGAAATAGGCGCTCAGCCGCGCCGCCAGCCTCTCGGCGAGCGGCGCCAGCGCCGCGCCCCAGCCGTGCGCATGCCGCTCCGCCTCGGCATGGAGCGCGAGCAGCCAGGCCCAGCCATAGGGGCGTTCCCAGCCGGCGGTGCCGGGGCGATCGAAATAGGCGCACTCGCCGGCGACGCGATCGGGCACGAACAGCGCGTCGGCGCGCGCCGCGATCGCCGCGGCCTCGGGCATGGCGGGGAAGAGCCGCGCCAGCCGCAGCACCTGCCACCAGCCATGGACGCAGCTGTGCCAATCGAAGCTGCCGAAGAAGATCGGGTGGAGCGCGGCGGGCGCGCCGCCATCGTCCGGCCCGGTCCACACATGCATCAGCAGATTGGGATATTCGCGGCCGAGATGGCCGAGGGTGAGCGCCGCGAAGCGGCGTGCCGTCTGTTCGTCCAGCATCATCGAAAGCCACACCACCAGAGGAGAAGGATGATCACGCCGAGCAGCGGCAGCGCGGTGGGCGCCTGCGCGCGGATCACCGCGTAGCGATCGCGCAGCCCCAGCAAGGCCGCCGGCACCAGGTTGAAATTGGCCGCCATCGGGGTGAGCAGCGTGCCGCAGAAGCCGGCCAGCATGCCGAGCGCGGCGATCACCGCCGGATCGCCATGATGATCGCGGATCAGCACCGGCATGCCGACCGCGCCGATCATCACCGGAAAGGCCGCGAAGGCATTGCCCATCACCAGTGTGAACAGCACCATGCCGAGCGCATAGGCGAGCACCGCCGCGATCAGGCTGCCCGCCGGAATGGCGGCGCCGACCAGCCCGCCCACCACCGCGCCGACATGGGCGACGGCGAACACCGCGCCGAGGCTGGCGAGCATCTGCGGCAGCAGCGCCGCCCAGCCCACCATGTCCATCAGCCGCGCGCCTTCGACGAAGGGCGCGAGCGGGCCGGGCCGCAGCATCGCGTAGCAGAGCGCGAGCGCCATCAGCATGCCGAGCGTCAGCGCCACCAGCGTCGCCTGCCCCGGCGCCACCAGCCCGGGCCAGGCCTTGAAGACGAAGGTGCCGAGCAGCGCGGTGACGGGAATGACGAGCGCGATCGCGAACAGGCCATCGCCGCGCGCCGCGTCGCGGTCGCCAGCGGGGGCGCCGGCGGCCGGCGCGCGCAGCCGGCCGGTGCCCGCGATCGCCGCCAGCGCGAGCGCGAGCGCGCCGTTCGCGCTGTCCCCCAGAAGGTCGCCCGCCAGGAAGCTGGTGGCGATCAGCGCGTAGAAGCCGGCGTGCCACGGATTGCGCGCGCGCAGCGCGAGCAGCGCGAAGCCCAAGAAGACGAGCCCCGCCACGGCATAGACAGCGCCGAGCCCGATCACCGCCAGCGCCGCCGCAGCCGCATCAGCCGCACGCCATGGATCAGCAGCGCCGCCACCGCCACGGGGATCGCCCATATCGAGAGCTGGAAGGGCTCCAGCGCCACGCCATAGCCGGCCAACACCCCCTTCATCAGCAGGATGGAGCCGATTGCGAGGAAAATATCCTCGCCGAAGAAGAGGCCGATCGAATCGGTGGCGGCGGCGAGCGCGGCGACGCCCTCGTCCGCCGGCGGGGCGCCCTCGCGCTCGGCGGCGGCCTGGGCCATGGGCGCGAGCAGCGGCCGCACCGTCTGCGCGGGGCCGGCGATCGAGGTGAGGCCGAGCGCCGCGCTCAGCTGGCGGAAGATCATGTAGAGGAACAGCAGCCGCCCGGCGCCCGCGCCGCGCCAGCGGGCGATCAGCGCCCGGGCGCGCGCCTGCAGCCCCTCGCGCTCGAGCAGGCCGATCACCGGCAGCACTATGTAGACCAGCGTCACATAGCGCGCCTCGTTGAAGCCATGGCCGAAGGCGGCGAGGATCGCGGGCGGCGCCAGCCCCGCCGCGAGCCCGGTGACGAGCGCCGCCGCCACCACCGCCAGCATCGGCTGCACGCGCAGCATGAAGCCGGCGACGATCACGAGGATGCCGGCCAGCACCAGCATCAGGCGGCGCCGTAGCCGCCGCCGCCCGGCGTTTCGATGCGGATGGCATCGCCCGGCGCCACCGCGACCGCGGCGGTTCCGGCGAGCGGCTCCACCGATCCATCGGCACGCTCGATCCGCGTGACGCCCAAGGCGCCGGGCGCGCCGCCGGCCAGGCCGAAGGGCGGCACGCGGCGGCGATTGGCGAGGATGCTGAGCTGCATCGGCGCGCGGAAGCGCAGCACCCGCACCGCCCCGTCGCCGCCGCGCCGGCGCCCGGCGCCGCCCGAGCCGCGCCTGATCGCGAACCGCTCCACCAGCACCGGGAAACGCTGTTCCAGCACCTCGGGATCGGTCATGCGGCTGTTGGTCATGTGCGTCTGCACCGCTGCCGCGCCCTCGAAATCGGGGCCGGCGCCGGCGCCGCCCGCGATCGTCTCATAATATTGGTGGCGCGCATCGCCGAAGGTGAGGTTGTTCATGGTGCCCTGCGCCGCCGCCATCGCGCCGAAGGCGCCGAACAACGCGTCCGTCACCACCTGGCTGACCTCGACATTGCCCGCCACCACCGCCGCCGGCGGCCGGGGATCGAGCATCGACCCCTCCGGGATGCGCAGCGTGACGGGCGCCAGACAGCCATCGTTGAGCGGCACCGGCTCGTCGATCAGCGTGCGCAGGACATAAAGGACGGCGGCGCGCACCACCGCGCGCGGGGCGTTGAAGTTGGTCGGCTGCTGCGGGCTGGTGCCGGCGAAATCGATCGTCGCGCCGGCGCCCTCCACCGTCACCGCCACCCGCACCTCGGCGCCGTTGTCGAGCGCATAGGCGAAGGATCCGCTTTGCAGCCCGGCCAGCAGGCGACGCACCGCCGCCGCCGACTGCGCCTGCACATGGCGCATATAGGCGCGCACCACCGCCGCGCCATGATCGGCGCAGAGCCCGCGCAGGCCCTCGGCGCCCCGCGCGCAGGCGGCGATCTGCGCCTTGAGATCGGCGATGTTCATCGCCGGATTGCGCGCCGGCCACGGGCCGGAGGCGAGTACCGCGCGCACCGCCGCCTCGCGGAAGCCGTCATGATCGGCGAGCAGCACGGTATCGAACACCACGCCTTCCTCGGCGATGCTGCGGCTTTCGGCGGGCATCGAGCCGGGCGTGATGCCGCCGATATCCGCGTGATGCCCGCGCGCCGCGACGAAGAAGCTCGGCCGTCCGGGCGCGTCGTCGTCGGCGAAGACGGGCAGGATGACGGTGATGTCCGGCAGATGCGTGCCGCCATCATAGGGCGCGTTGATGGCGAAGGCCTGGCCCGGCCTCAGGCTCTCGCCGCGCCGGGCGATCAGCGTCCGCACGCTGTCGCCCATCGAGCCGAGATGCACGGGGATGTGCGGCGCGTTGGCGATCAGATGGCCCTCGGCATCGAACAGGGCGCAGGAGAAATCCAGCCGCTCGCGGATATTGACCGAGGATGCCGAATGCTGGAGCGCGGCCCCCATCTCCTCCGCGATCGCCATGAACAGGCCGGAGAAGATCTCCAGCCGCACGGGATCGGCATCGGCCGAGCGGACGGCGTCGGCGCGGCGCGGCGCGGCGCGCTCCAGCCGCAGCGTGCCCCCCGCCACCAGCCGGCCGCGCCAGCCCGGCTCGATCACGATGGTGGAAAGCGGATCGACGATCAGCGCCGGGCCGGCGATCTCGGCATCGGCCGCGAGCGCCGCGCGCTGGTGGACGGGCGTGTCCTGCTCCACGCCCGCCATGCGCGTGCGGACATGGGCCTCGGCCGGGCCGCCCGGCCCCGCCGTCACCGCCGGCATCGGCGCCGCCGCCGGCAGCACCGCCTCGACGCGCAGCATGTCGAGCAGCGGCGCGCCCTCGGCGGCGAAGCCGAAGCGAGCGCGGTGCGCCTCTTCAAAGGCCGCCCGCATCGCCGGAGCGGGGCCGAACGGCACGGCGATGCCGCCATCCTGCCCGTCCAGCCGACAATGCGCCTCGATCCGCGTGGTGATGGCGGCGCGATCCAATCCCTGCGCCGCCAGCGCCGCCGCCGCCTCCTCGGCGAGCGCGGCGGCCGCCGCGTCGATCCCCGGCGCGGCGAGCGGGAGGCCGAGCGTGCGCTCGCGCACCAGGCTGCGATCCGCCAGGCCGATGCCATAGGCGGACAGCACGCCCGCGAGCGGATGCAGGATCACCCGGTCCATCCCCAGCGCATCGGCGACGAGACAGGCATGCTGGCCCCCCGCCCCGCCGAAACAGGCGAGCGCGAAGCGCCGCGCATCATGGCCGCGCGCCACCGAGATCGCCTTGATGGCATTGGCCATGCCCGCCACCGCGATGGCGATCAGCCCCTCCGCCGTCGCCTCCGGCGAGAGACCGGCGGCGGCCGCCACCGCGCCCAGCCGCGCCTCCGCCGCCGCGCGGTCGAGCGGCGCGTCGCCCTGCGGCCCGAACAGGCGCGGGAAGAATGCCGGCTGGATCTTGCCGAGCACGAGGTTGCAATCGGTCACGGTGAGCGGGCCGCCCCGGCCGTAACAGGCGGGGCCCGGCACCGCGCCCGCCGAATGCGGGCCGACGGTGAGCCGCCCGTCCGCGAAGCCGCAGATCGATCCGCCGCCCGCCGCCACGGTATGGATGCGCATCATCGGCGCGCGGATGCGGGCGCCGGCGACGATCGTCTCATTGTCGCGCTCATAGGCGCCGGCAAAGAGCGACACGTCGGTGGAGGTGCCGCCCATGTCGAAGCCGATCACGCGCGTCTCGCCCGCCTCGGCGGCGGTGCGGGCCATGCCGACAATGCCGCCCGCCGGTCCCGACAGGATCGCGTCCTTGCCGCGAAAGGCGGCGCCATCCGCCAGCCCGCCATTGGATTGCATGAACAGCGGCGCGCGCCCGAGTGCCGCCTCCAGCCCATCCACATAGCGGCGCAGCACGGGCGAGAGATAGGCGTCGGCGACGCTGGTATCGCCGCGCCCGATCAGCTTGATCAGCGGCCCGACCTCGTGGCTGACCGAGATCTGCGTGAAGCCGGCGGCGCGCGCCAGCGCGGCCAGCCTTTGCTCGTGCGCGCTGTGGCGATAGCCGTGCATCAGCACGATCGCCACCGCCGTCAGCCCCTCGGCCCGCGCGGCGGCGAAGCCGGCGGCGGCGGCGGCCTCGTCCAGCGGCGTCAGCACCGCGCCCTCGGCGGTGACGCGCTCGTCAATCTCCAGGACGCGGGCGTGGATCGGCGGGGCGCGGCGGATGGCGCGGGCGAAGAGCTGCGGCCGCTCCTGCGTGCCGATCGTCAGCGCATCGCCAAAGCCGCGCGTGATGGCGAGCAGCACCGGCGCGCCCTTGCGCTCGAGCAGCGCATTGGTGGCGACGGTGGTGCCGATGCGGATATCGGCGTCGGCGGGCACGTCGCCCGCCAGCATCCGAATCGCCGCGACCGCCGCATCCTCGCGCCGCTGCGGATCCTCGGACAGGAGCTTGGCGGTGTGGAGCCGCCCTGCCGGATCGACCGCCACGACATCCGTGAAGGTTCCGCCCCGATCGATCCAGAAATACCAGCGCATCCCTCCCGTATAAAGGGCCGGGGCCGCGCGTCACTCCCCGCCGGGCGCAAAAAACCTCCCTCGCCCGCCCGCCGGGCGATACAGCGGCACCATGGTTGATTTTACCCCCCGCGCCGGCCGGCTGGCGCCGCTGCTCGCGCCCGCGCTGGGGCTCGGCCTGCTCGCGCTTCTGTGGCCCGGCGTCGCCACCTACGACACGGTGGTGCAATATGCGCAGGCGGTGTCGGGCCAGGTGGATGATTGGCATCCGCCGATCCTGGTGCGGCTGTGGCAGGGGCTGCGCGCGCTCGGGCTGGACGGCACCGGGCCGCTGCTGGCGCTGCAATTCGGCCTGTTCTGGAGCGGGCTCGGCCTGTTCGCGCTCGGGCTGCGCGAGGCCGGGCGGCCGCGGTTGGCGGCGGCGACGGCGCTGGTCGGGCTGGTGCCGCCGCTGCTCGGCTGGATGTTCGCCGTGCTCAAGGACGGCCAACTGATCGGCGCGGCGGTGATGGCGACGGGGCTCGTCGCGCGCTACCGGCTGGCGTGCCGCCCGCTGCCCCGCTGGGTCGGGCTGATCGTCGCGCTATTGCTCGGCTATGCGCTGCTGCTGCGCGCCAATGCCGTGTTCGGCATGGTGCCGCTGGCGCTCGGCCTGGCGTGCTGGGGCGGTCTCCGCCATCCGCTCGCCCGGCTGGCGCTGCTCGCGGCGGCGACGCTCGCCGCGCTCGCGGCGGCGGGGCCGATCAACCACCGCGTGCTCGGCGCGGATCGCTCGCTGGTGGAAGGCACGCTGCCGCTGTTCGACATGGCCGGCATCGCCCATCGCGCGGGGCTGCCGAGCCTGCCGCAGCTGCCGCCGGCCGCGTGGCGCGCGGCCGAGGCGCGCGGCTGCTACACGCCCTTTTTCTGGGATTCCTTCGGCGATGCGCGGCGCTGCGGCGCGATCGGCACGCGGCTCATCTTCGATCGCGACGAGGAGGCGCCCTCGATCTTCGCCGATTGGCTCGGGCTCGTCGTCCGCCACCCGCTCGCCTATGCCGCGCATCGCCTCGGCCATCTCAACGCCACGCTGCGCATCGCCTGGCCTGCCGACGAGCGGCTCGCCACCGCCCCCGCCCGCTCCCAGCCGAGCCCGGCGCGGATCGGCACGCCGGCGCGGGCGGCGGCGGCGGTGATCGCGCACATCGCCACCATCGCCGCGCGGACCCCGCTCGGCGCGCCCTGGCTGTGGCTGGTGGCCGCGCTCGGCCTCCTCTGGATGCTGGCCGCCACCCCCGCCCAGCCCGCGCGAAGCCTGGGCCTGACGCTCGCCTGGTCGGCCGTGCTGCAGACGGCGAGCTTCGCGGTCGTCAGCATCGCGTCGGACCTGCGCTACCATCTGTGGCTGATCACCGCGACCGCGCTGGCCGCGCTGTGCGCCGCCGCCTGCCGCGACGTGCCGCCCCGCCGCCGCCGCGCGGCGCTGGCGACGCTGGCGGCGGCGGCGGCGCTCTCGGTGACGCTGCGGGGCGTCTAGCGGCTCAGTGCGGCGCGAGGCCCAGCTCGACCCCGGTCTTGTCGTGCAGCGCGAAGCGCTCGACCAGATCGGCGCTGGCGCGGTTATAGCCGATCACCTCCACCGAGCGGCCGGCGCGGCGCAGTCGGGCGATGATCGCGTCGAGCGCGCCGACCCCGGAAATGTCCCAGATATGCGCGTCGGTCAGATCGATGACGATCCGCTCCGCCGCGATCTCGTGGCGAAAGGCGCGCGTCACGCGGTCGACTGAGGCGAAGAAGATCTGGCCGCTGATCCGGACCAGCGCCGCCTCGCCCGGCGCGGCGGCGGCCATCGTCTCCACCGTCACCAGCCGCTGCACCTTGCCCGCGAAGAACAGGCCGGACAGCAGCACCCCCGCCAGCACGCCCAGCGAGAGATCGCGCGTGGCCACCACCACCACGACGGTGACCAGCATCACCGCCGACGAGCTTGGCGGATGGCGGACGAGGTTGGGGATCGAGGTCCAGCTGAAAGTGCCGATCGAGACCATGATCATCACCGCCACCAGCGCGGGCATCGGCACGCGGCCTACCCATGGGCCCAGCACCGCCAGCAGGAAAAGCAGAAAGCCGCCCGCGACGAAGGTGGAGAGGCGGTTGCGCCCGCCCGAGGTGACGTTGATCACCGACTGGCCGATCATCGCGCAGCCGCCCATGCCGCCGAACAGCGCGGCGACGATGTTGGCGGTGCCCTGGCCCATGCATTCCTGGCGCTTGTCGCTGTCGGTGCCGGTCATGTCGTCGACGATCTGCGCGGTCAGCAAGGATTCGAGCAGCCCCACCGCCGCCATCGCGCCGGCATAGGGCAGGATGATGCGCAGCGTCTCCAGCGTCAGCGGCAGCTGCGGCAGGGCGAAGCTGGGCAGACCCTCGGGGAGCCGGCCCATATCGCCGACGGTGCGGACGGGAAGCCCCAGGCCGATGCTGATCGCGCTCAGCACGAGGATCGCCACCAGCGGCGAAGGCACGGCCCGGGTGAGACGGGGCAGGCCGTAGATGATCGCCAGCCCGGCCGCGACCAGCGCATAGGTCTGCCAGCCGACATGCACGAGCTGCGGCAGCTGCGCGAGCAGGATGAGAATGGCGAGCGCGTTGACGAAGCCGGTGATGACCGAGCGCGAGACGAACCGCATCAGCAGATCGAGCCGCGCCAGCCCCGCGGCGATCTGGATCAGCCCCATCAGAAGCGTGGCGGCGAACAGGTAGGAGAGGCCGTGATCGCGCACCAGCGGGCCGACCAGCACCGCCACGGCGGCGGTGGCGGCGGAGATCATGGCGGGCCGGCCGCCGAGCAGCGCGCTCGTCATGGCGATGGCGACGGAGGCGTAGAGGCCGACGCGGGGATCGACGCCGGCGATGATGGAAAAGCCGATCGCCTCGGGGATGAGCGCGAGCGCGACGACAAGCCCGGCCAGACCATCGCGGCGGGCGGCGTCGCCGGTGGTGAACCACTGGCGACGATAGGCGGAGAGAACAGAGGACATGGCGGACTCACAAAAGGGCACGCGGCACCCGGAGGGGCGCGACAGGATCGTGCGGGCGTGAGGTTGTCCGGCGGATCGGCGGCCGGAATAGCCACCCGGATTTGCACCGGGTCCGAGCGAGTGGCGGCGCTCTAGGCGATCTCGCCCGGCCAAGGCAAGCCCGGCCGGCCTAGAGCGCGAGGCGCACGATCTCGCCCAATGCGGGGATGAAGCGCGCCAGTTCGGTGAGCGGCGCGCCCGCGTGCGCCGCGCGCGCCGCCGCGATCGGGCCCCCATGGCTCACCACCAGCACCGTGCCGCGCCCTTGCAAGGCACGCAGCGCCGCCTCCGCACGCGCGGCGAGCGCGGCGCTGGTCTCGCCGCCACCGGGGGCGAAGCCGTGCGGATCGGTGAGCATCCGGTCCATCAGCACGCCTGTCTCGCGATAGAGGGCGGTCCAGCGCCGGCCTTCCCAGCGGCCGAAATCGCGCTCGCGCCAGTGCGGATCGGCATGCACCGGAACGCCGGCCCGCCGCGCCACGCGCGTCGCCAGCGCGGCCGCGCGGCGGAGATCGGAATGGACCACCAGCGCGATCGGCTGCGCCGCCAGCCGCGCCGCGAGGTCGGCGGCGGCGCGCGCGCCGGCGCGGCTCAAGCCCATGTCCGATTGGCCGTAGCAGCGCCCTGCCCAGGCCCTCGCCACCTCGGTATGGCGGACCAACAGCAGCGTATCGCTCACCGCGCCGCCAGCGCCATCAGCAGCGCCAGCTGTCCGGCACAGGCCGCGAAGCCCAGGCAATCGCCATTGGCCGCGCCGAGCCGGCGGCGCACCAGCCGCGCCAGCGCCACTAGGCCGATCAGCGCCGCCGCCACCCCCGCCAGCACGGGCGCGGGCGCGAGACGCGCGCAGGCGAGCAGCGCGGGCAGCGCCGCCAAGGTCGCGCCGATCCGCACCCGGCGCGACGGCGCCCCGAGGCTCGCCGCCAGGCCGGTCGCATCCGGCGGGGGCGGCGCGAGCCCGAGCAGCAGCACCGCCATCCACCGCCCCAGCGACGCCGCCGCGACGATCCCCGCCAGGCGGAGCGGCGCCGGCAGCGCGAGCGTCGCGGCGATCCGCAAGGCCACGGCAAGGCCGAGCCCGAGCGCGCCATAGCTGCCGATCCGGCTGTCCTTGAGGATGCGGGCGATCTGCTCGGGCGTGCGCCCGCCGCCGAATGCATCGCAGAAATCGGCCAGCCCATCCTCGTGCAGCGCGCCCGTCAGCCAGGCCTCGAAGGCGAGCGCGAGCAGCAGCGCGGGCAGCGGCGACCAGATGTGCGACGCCGCCAGATAGGCGAGCCCGGTGGCGAGGCCGACCGCAGCGCCCGCCAGCGGCAGCCAGGCGAGCGCGCGCGCCATCGCTCGGCGCGCCGCCGGCCCGTCCAGCCGGCCGAGCCAGGGCAGCGGCACCCGCGTCAGCAGCTGCAGCGCGAGTAGCGGCGGCGCCCAGCCGGGGGCGCGCTCAATCGGCGCGGCCGGCACCGATCGCCTCCAGCGGGGCGACATCGCGCAGCAGCGCCGCCGCCGAATCGAGCAGCGGCAGCGCCACCAGCGCGCCGCTGCCCTCGCCGAGCCGCATCTCCCAGTCGAGCAGCGGCGCGAGGCCGAGCCGCGCGAGCGCCGCGCCATGGCCCGGCTCAGCCGAACGATGCGCGGCGAGGAACGCGGCGCGCGTGCCGGGCGCGCACCGTTCGGCGATCAGCGCGCCGGCGGTGGCGACATAGCCGTCCAGCAGCAGCGTCGCGCCGCCCGCCGCGCCCGCCGCGAAGAAGCCCGCCATCGCCACGATCTCAAAGCCGGCCAGCGCGGCGATGGCGGCGCGCGGCCGGGTGGCGAGCAGCGGGCGCGCGGCGGCGACCGCTGCGGACACGATCGCGCGCTTGCGATCGAGCAGCGCGGCATCGCCGCCCGCGCCCAGCCCCACCGCCGCCTCCGGATCGCAGCCGGCGAGCAGCGCGGTGAGGCAGGCGGCGGGCGTGGTGTTGCCGATGCCCATCTCGCCCGCGATCAGCAGCCGGCAGCCGGCGCCGAGCGCGGCCTCCGCCTCCTCGGCGCCGATCGCCCAGGCGGCGGCGAACTGCGACTCGTCCATCGCCGGACCGTGGGCGAGACTGGCGGTGCCCGAGGCGACGCGCGCGGCGCGGAAGAAGGCGGGGGGCGCACGCGGTGGCGGCGTCGCCATGCCGACATCGACCAGCCGCAGCGCGCACCGCTGCGCGGCGGCGAGCGCGTTGCTGGTGGCGCGGCCGGCGCAGATCGCCGCCACCATCAGCCCCGTCACCGCTTGCGGCCAGGCCGAGCAGCCATCCACGACGCAGCCATGATCGCCCGCGAACAGCACCAGCCGCCGCGGCTGCGTGACGGGATCGAGCCGGCCCTGGCTGCGCGCCAGATCCACCGCCAGCCGCTCGAGCCGGCCCAGGCTTCGGCGCGGCTTGGCGAGCCCGTCCAGATGCGCCCAGATCCTCGCTTCGTCCATCATGCGGCCTCCTTGGCGAGCGCGATCAGCGCGTCGATATCCAGCGCGGCCTCGAGCCGCACGGCGATGGCGTCGAGCGCCGCGTCCAGCGTGTCGCCGCGCTCGCGGCCGTCGCTGGCGGCGCCGATCTTCTCGAGCCAGTGCGCGCGCGCCGCCTTGGCGTCGAACAGCCCGTGCACATAGCAGCCGGCGATCCGCCCGCCCGCCGCCACCGCGCCATCCTCCTCGCCATCGGCGAAGCGCAGCAGCGGCGGCGTGCCGGGATCGCGCTCGGTGACGCCGGCATGAATCTCGTAGCCGACGAAAGGCGCGCCGCCCGCCACATGCACGCCCTCGGCGCGGCGCACCCGCTTGGCCGGCGCGAGACGGGTGGTAATGGGCAGGAGACCGAGCCCGGCGGCCTCGCCGGGCGGCCCCTCGATCCCGTCCGGATCGGCGATGCTGCGGCCGAGCATCTGATAGCCGCCGCACAGCCCCAGCACATGGCCGCCGCGCCGCACATGGCCGGCGAGATCAATGTCCCAGCCCTCGTCCCGCACCACCGCGAGATCGGCGATGGTCGCCTTGCTGCCGGGCAGGATGACGAGCGCCGCATCCCCCGGCAGCGGGGTGCCGCGCGGGATCATGCGCAGCCGCACCCGCGGCTCCTGCGCGAGCGCGTCGAGATCGTCGAAATTGGCGATGCGCGGCAGCATCGGCACCGCGATCAGCGGGCCGGCGCCCGCGCCGCCCATCGTGGCGAGCGACACCGCATCCTCGGCCGGCAGCCGCGCCGCCTCCGCCAGCCAGGGCACGATGCCATAGCCGCGCCAGCCGGTGGCCGCCGCGATCGCGTCATAGCCTTGCTCGAACAGCGCCGGATCGCCGCGAAATTTGGTGATGAGGAAGCCGCGCACCATGGCCGCGTCGGCGGGATCGAGCACCGCGCGCGTGCCGACCAGCGCCGCGATCACCCCGCCGCGATCGATATCGCCGGCGAGCAGCACCGGCACCCCGGCCGCGCGGGCAAAGCCCATATTCGCGATGTCGCCCGCGCGCAGATTGATCTCCGCCGGGCTGCCCGCGCCCTCCACCAGCACGATATCGGCGCGGGCGGCGAGCCGCCGATAGGCGGCGCACACGGTATCGAGCAGCGCCGCGCGCCCGGCGCGGAAATCCCGCGCGCACCAGGTGCCGCGCACGCGCCCTTCCACCACCAGCTGCGCGCCCATATCGCTCTGCGGCTTGAGCAGCACCGGATTCATGTCGATGCTGGGCGCCACCCCGGCGGCGAAGGCCTGCAAGGCCTGGGCGCGGCCGATCTCGCCGCCCTCCGCGGTGACGGCGGCATTGTTGGACATGTTCTGCGGCTTGAACGGCAGCACCCGCAGCCCGCGCCGGTGCAGCGCGCGGCACAGGCCGGCGACGAGCACCGACTTGCCGACATCCGATCCCGTGCCCTGGATCATCAGGCCAGCCATGCCACGCCTCCCACCAGCAACCACAGCGCGCCACAGGCGCGGCGATAGAGGCGCAGCGCGCGCGCGAGATCGGCCGCGTCGGGCGCCGGCCCCTGCCCCAGCACCGCGCGCGCCGACGGCACGCCATCATAGTTGACGGGGCCGCCGAGCCGCCGGGCGAGCGCGCCCGCCATCGCCGCCTCGGGCCAGCCGCTATTGGGCGAGGCGTGACGGCCCGCGTCGCGCGCCATCGTCCGCCAGCCGCCGCCGCCCGCCAGGCAGAGCAGCGCGCCGGCGAGGCGGGCGGGAAGCAGGTTGAGGCCATCATCGGCGCGCGCCGAGGCCCAGCCGAACGCGGCGAGCCGGGGCGTGCGGTGGCCGAGCATCGAATCGGCGGTGTTGACGAGCTTGGCCGCCATCAGCCCGGGCAGGCCGGCGACCAGATACCAGCAGGCCGGCGTCACCACCCCGTCGCCGAAGCTTTCGGCGAGGCTCTCGATCGCGGCGGTGGCGATCCCCGCCTCGTCCAGCGCCGCGACATCGCGCCCCACGATCATCGCCACCGCCGTGCGCGCGGCGGAGAGATCGCCCGCGCGGAGCGGCCGCAGCACGGCGGCGACATGATCGTGCAGGCTGCGCTGGGCGAGGCCGGTCATGCCGATCGGCACGAGCAGCACCGCCGCCGCCGCGTGCGGCCGCAGCGCGCGTTCCAGCCCGACCCCGATCGCGATGGCGAGGCCGAGCAGCAGCGCCAGCAACGCCACGCCGGCGAGGCGGCGCCGCGCGGGCGCGCCGCGATTGAGCCGCGCCTCGCCGGCGGCGAGCAGCGCGCCCGCGCCCATCACCGGATGCCACCAGCGGCGCGGATAGCCGAGCAGCGCCTCGCCGATCAGCATCGCCAGCAGGAGCGGCGCGTGGCTCACCGCGCCGTCACCGCCGCGCGGATCGCGCGCAGCCGCGCCATCGCATCGATGATGGTGGGGCCGCCGCAATTGATCAGCCGCGCCGGATAGGGAGCGATGGTGATGCGCCGGCCGAGCCGCCGCAGCGCCGGATGCCCGGCCAGCCGATCGCCCCCCGCCTCCGCCGCGCCCACCGACAGCAGCACGCGCGGCGGCCGCGCCACCAGATATTCGAGCGGCAGCACGTCCCATTGCTTGAGGCCATAGCTGCGGCTGAGATTGCGGAAGCCGGCGCGCGCCAGCAGCGCGTCCGGCAGCGTGCCCGCGCCCGGCACCAGCCCCCCGCCCTGCCAGATCAGCGCCGGCACGCGCGGGCCCGGCACCGGCCGCGCCGCCAGGAGGATGCGCGCGGCGAGCGCGGCGCCACGCGCGGCATGGCCGCTCGCCGCCGCGATCGCGCGCACCTGCGCGGCGCTCTCCTCCACCGTGTCGGGCACGGGGAACTGGCGCACCGCGATATGCAGCCGCGCCAGGGCGGCGATCGTCGCCGGCGCGACATGGCCGCCCGCCAGCACCAGATCGGGCGCGCGCGCAACCACTTCCTCGGCGGTGCCGCCGGTGGCGGGGAAGCGCCGCGCCCAGGCGAGCGGCACCGAGCTGGATCGCGCTTGCTGCGAATAATGGCTGATCGCGACGATCTGCCGCGGATCGGCGACCTGGCGCAGCACGGCATCGATGCAGGGGTTGATCGAGAGCAGCCGCGGCCCGGCGGCGGGCGGCGCGGCCGGCGCCGCCAGAGCCAGCATCAGGGCCGCCGTCCAGCTCAATATTCCACGCCCTTCTGCGCCTTGAAGCCGGCCTGATAGGGATGTTTGACCTCGCCGAACTCGGTGACGAGATCGGCGAGCGCGAGCAGCTCCGGCCGCGCGCCGCGCCCGGTGATGCAGATATGCTTGGTGAGCGGCCGATCGCGCAGAAAGGCGAGCACCTCCTCATAGGGCAGCGTATCGTCACGCAGCACGATGTTCAGCTCGTCCAGGATCACGAAATCGATCTCGGGATCGAGGATCATCGCCTTGGACCTTTCCCAGGCGGCGCGGGCGGCGGCGATGTCGCGGGCGCGGTCCTGCGTATCCCAGGTGAAGCCCTCGCCCATCACCTCGAAGCGCAGCAGATCGGGATAGGCCTCGAAGAAGCTGCGCTCCCCCGTCTCCCACTTGCCCTTCACATATTGCAGGATCGCCACCTTCATGCCCCAGCCGAGGCTGCGGATCGCCATGCCGAAGGCCGAGGAGGACTTGCCCTTGCCGTTGCCCGTATGGACGATCAGCAGCCCCCGCTCGAGCGTGCGGCGCGCCTGCATGCGCGCGCGCGCCTCGGCCATGCGCTTCATGCGGGCATTGTGGCGGGCATGATCCTCGGGCGTTTCGCTCATCTTCGATACTCCTCCAGGGCGGCGGCGAGCCGGGCCAGCGCGGCCGCGTCGCCGGGCAGGCCCAGCCGCAGCCAGTCGGCCCGCGCGGCGAAGGGCCGGGTGAGAATGGCATGGCCGGCGAGATGGCGGAACAGCGCCGCGCCATCCACCTGCTCGAGGCAGCGGAACAGCGGCGGCGACGGACGGTGCGCGAGGCCGAGCCGATCGAGCAGCCGGTCGAGCGCGGCGCCGGCGGTGGCGATGCGGTCCCGCTGCGCCGCCTGCCAGGCCTGGTCGCGATAGGCTCTGTCGGCGATGGCGAGCGTCGGCGTCGCGATCGGCCAATCGCCGAGGAGATGGCGCAGCCGCGCCGCGCGCGGCGGATCGATCAGCACGAAGCCCAGCCGCAGCCCGGGCAGGCCGAACATCTTGCCGAAGGAGCGCAGCACCGTGAGCCGCGGGCCGGCGAGCGCGTCCAGCCCCTCGCCCGGCGCGTCGGCATAGGCATGATCGATCATGAGATGGCTCGAGGCGCACAGCCGCGCCGCCGCGCCGGGATCGAGCCGCTCGCCGCCCGGATTGGAGGGGCTGGCGCAGATCAGCAGATCATGCGCGCCGCCCGCCGCCCTCCAGGCCAGCGCCGTCAGCCGAACGGCATCGGGCCAGGCGGCGCGATGCCCCGCATAGCCCGGCCAGAGCAACGCGGGCGCGCGGCCCGGCAGCAGCGGGGGCAGCAGCCGCAGCGCGAGATCGGTGCCGGGCACCGCCACCACCTCCGCCTCCGCCTCCGGGCCGAGGCCGAAGCGCGTGGCGGCCTCGGCCTCGAGCGCGGCGAGCGCCTCCGGATCGGGCAGGCGCGCGGCCTCGGCCGCAAAATCCTCCGGCCGCACCGGATAGGGCCAGGGCGCGATGCCGGTGGAGAGATCGAGCCAGTCCGCGCCGCCAAAATGCGCGCGCGCGGCCGCCACCCGCCCGCCATGGGCGAGAAAGGGCGCGAGATCGGCCGCGCCCATCGGCTCAGTAGCGCAGCCGCACGCCGCCATAGGCGGCGCGGCCGGCCTGGCCGTATTGGAAGACCGTCTGATAGCGCGCGTCGAACAGATTCTCGATCCGGCCATATAGCTCGACATGCCGGCCGAGCGGATAGGCGGCGCGCAGATCGACAAGGCTGTAGCCCTTGAGCCGGCGGCTGTTGGCGGCATCGTCGAAGCTCGCGCCGGCCATGGTCAGCGTGGCGCCCAGCGCCAGGCCGAAGCGCCAGCGATAATCGGCATTGAGCGCGCCCGTGTTGCTCGGCCGCCGCGCCAGCCGCCGGCCGAAGCCGGCGCCGGGCGTGCGGTCGCGCGCATCGAGATAGGTATAGCTCCAGCGCAGCGTGAACGCCTCGACCGGGGTGAGCGCCAGCGCCAGCTCCACGCCCTGCGCCCGCGCCCGCGCGACATTGTCATAGGTGCCGAACGGGCGATCGGCGCAGATCCCGGTCAAGGGCGTGTCGCACGAGACGAAGGTGATGAGATCGCGCGAAAGCCGGTGGAACCAGGTGGCGCTCGCCACCGCCGCGCCGCCGAGCGCGCGCTGCTCGATGCCGCCGTCCCAGCCGCGCGAGCGTTCGGGGCGGAGCGCCACATTGCCGTATTCGCTACCCAGCTGATAGGGCGTCGGCGCCTTGAAGCCTTCGGAATAGCTGCCGCGCAGCACCGTCGCGCCGCCATTGGGGCTCCACGCCGCGCTGGCCGATCCGGTGGTGGCGCCGCCGAACCGGTTGTGATCGTCATGCCGCACGCCGCCGGTGAGGGTGAGCCCCGAAAGCGGGGTGAGCGCGAGCTGGCCATAGCCGCTGAACAGCCGCGTCCGCCCGGCGATGGCGGGGCCGCCGCTGGCGGAGGTGAAGCGGCTCACCTCGCGCTCGGCGCCGAACGTCGCCTGCACGCCGGTGCGGATGTCGAGCACGCCCTGATAGTCGATCCGGCTGGTCCGGCCATGGGCGCGGAAGGTCTCGTCGGGCACGCTGTCGGGATCGCGATTGTGGCGCCGCGTGTCGGTCCGCGCGAAGCCCAGCCGGTTGCGCAGCCGGCCGTCGAACAGTGCGAGGTTGACGCCGCCATAGCCGATCCACTGGCGCTGCCAGCTGCGCTCGCGCGTATCGGCGAAGACATAGTCCGGTGGCGGGAAGCCATCGATATCGGTGCGGCCATCGGCGTAGAAGCCGCGCAGATCGATGCTCAGCGTGGGGCTGAGGGTGACGGTGACATTGCCGTTGGCCGAATGGTTGCGATAGCCATCTGGCTCGCGGCCGCCGGCGAAGGCGGAGATGCCGTCGGTCCGGTAGAAGCCGGCGCCCAGGCTGGCGGCGACGGGGCCCTGGCGGCCCGAGACATTGGCGAAGATCTGGCCGGTGCCGTAGCTGCCGCCCTCGGCGCGGGCGTTGATGCTCAGCGTCTCGCCGGGCTGGCGGGTGATGAGGTTGATGACGCCGCCGATCGCCTGATTGCCCCACAGCACCGACTGGGCGCCGCGGACGATCTCGATGCGCGCGATATTGCCGACGAGCAGGCCGCCGAAGTCGAAGCCGCCGCCGGGCGCGGAGGGATCGTTGAGCTTGATGCCGTCGATCAGCGCCACGGTCTGGTCGCTCTCGGCGCCGCGGATCGTCACTGCGCTGGTCGTGCCCACGCCGCCATTGCGCGTGACCTCCACGCCCGGCGTCTGGCGCAGCAGATCGGCGACGAGCACCGATTGGCGGGTGGTGATCTCCTCCGTGTCGAGCACCGTCACCGCCTGGCCCGTCTGCGCGCGCGGCTGCAGCGCGCGGCCGGCGGTGACGAGGATGTCGCCGCCCGCGGCCGCAGCCTCGCCGAGCGCGGCGCCCGACTGCGCGCTCTGGCCGAGCGCGGGCGCGGCCATGCCGCCGAACGCCGCCGCGACCATCGCCACGCCGGACGACAAACCGATAAATTTCACCAAGATATTCCCCCGCGTTGCGGGCGCCGCATCCGGCAGCCGGCAGACCGGCCGCCGGGCGCACGCCCAAGGACCGTCGTCACGCGAGGAGCATCCCTCGATCGCCCGGCACACCCCGTCCGCGCGAAGGACAACCGCGACGGGCAGGTCTCCTGGCTTCCGGGTCTCCACCGCGCCCGGCCTTCCCGGATCAAGGATCCAGTGGCCAGAATGGGCGAGGCTCGCCGGGTACAGTTGCGGGGGCAGCGCCGGCTGGCCACCCCTGCGGGGCGCTTCCGGCTTCCCTTTCAATCCCATCTCTGGGAACCTGTCGCGCGGCCGCCTCTAGGGCCGTATGGGATGGCAGACAAGATGGGGACGATCACGCTGCTGCTGGGCGGCGCCCGCTCGGGCAAGAGCCGCCTCGCCGAACAGGCGGCCGAGCGGCATGACGGCCCGCTCCTCTATTGCGCCACCGCCGAGGCGGGCGACGACGAGATGGCGGCGCGGATCGCGCACCACCGCGCGCGGCGCGGGCCGCGCTGGCAGACTTTGGCCTGCCCGATCGCGCTGCCCGAGGCGCTGCACGCCGCGCGGGGCGGCGCGGTGCTGGTCGATTGCCTCACGCTCTGGCTCACCAACATCCTGCTCGCCGGGCATGATCTCGCCGCCGCCGAAGCCGCGCTGCTGGCGGCGCTGGGCGCGGCGGAGCCGCCCGTCTATCTGGTCAGCAACGAGGTCGGCCTCGGGATCGTGCCCGCGCACCGGCTCGGGCGCGACTTCCGCGACGCCGCCGGCCGGCTCAACCAGGCGGTGGCGGCGCGCGCCGACCGCGCCTTTCTGGTGGTGGCCGGGCGGCTGCTGCGGCTCGACCCCGCCACCGCGCTCTAGCTTCGACCATGCGGAATATTGAGGGCCGGTTGCGGCGGCCCTAAAATGGCCGCGAGAGGAGAGTCGCATGGCCCCGTCCCCCGCGCCGCCGCCGCCCGTGGCCGATGCCACCGCGCTCATCACCGCCGGGCTGCGCTGCCGCCGCGAGGCGCGCGAGGCGGGCCAGCCGCACCAGCCGCGCCTCTTCGGCCTGCTCGCGCCGATCGGCTGCGAGATGCTCACCCCGCTGCTGGACAGCCTGTTCGATCTCGCCGAGGCCTGGCTCGGCCGGACGCTGGACGAGCGGCGCCGCCCCGGCCGCTGGGACGATGCGGCGCTGCTGCTCACCCTGCTCGCCGATCCGGCGCGCCTCTCCGCCGCCGCCGGCGCGGGGCCGCTGCGCGTCGCGCTGCGGCTCGCCGCCCCGCCGCTCGGCATCGGCGCCACGCGCCACTAGGCCGTGGCGGCCGGGCCGGCGCTTGGGCTAGGATCGTCCCCCAGACAGCCGGGTGGAGCGGGGATGAGCGGATCGACAGGCGGCGACGCGCCGCGCGGAGAGGCGCTGGCGCTGCGCTTTCTCGGCTTCGAGGATCTTGGCGGCTTCGCGCCGGTGCTGGCGACCGCGGGCTATGCGGTGCGCTACCGGGATGTTGGCGGCGACGGGCCGCTGCTCCCCGATCCGCTGGCGCCGGCGCTGGTGATCGTGCTGGGCGGTCCGATCGGCGTCTATGAGGCGGACGCCTATCCGGTGCTGGACGAGGTGCTGGCGGCGCTGCGGCCGCGGCTGGCGGCGCGGCGCCCGCTGCTCGGCCTCTGCCTGGGGGCGCAGCTGATCGCCGCCGCGCTGGGTGCGGAGGTGGCGCCCATGGGCGCCAAGGAGATCGGCTTCGCGCCGCTCGATCTCACGCCCGCCGGCCGCGCCTCGCCGTTGCGGCACCTGGCCGAGACGCCGATGCTGCATTGGCATGGCGACATGTTCGCCATCCCCGAAGGCGCCGTGCGGCTGGCCGCGACGCCCGCCTGCGCGAACCAGGCCTTCGCGCTCGGCCCGGCGATATTGGGGCTGCAATTCCATCCGGAAATCCTGTGCGGCGCCGCCTTCGAGCGCTGGCTGATCGGCCATGCGGCGGAGCTGGCGGCGGCCGGGATCGATCCGCGCCGGCTGCGTGCCGAGGCGGCGCGCCACGGCGCGGGGCTGCGCGTGGCGGGCGACGCGATGCTCGCCGAATGGCTCGCGGCGCTGCCGGCATGAGCTGGGCGCTCTCGGCGCTGCTGGTGGGCGCGGTGCGGCCGCTCGGCGGCGACGGGCAGACCAGCGCGATCGACAAGCGGCCGGTGGAGCGCCCGCTCTGGCTCTCCGCCGCGGGACTGGAGGGCGACGCGCAGGCCGATGGCCGCCACCATGGCGGCGCGGACAAGGCGCTCCACCACTATCCGCTCGACCATTACGCCGCCTGGCGCGACGAGATCGGCGATCGGCCGGCGCTGGCCGGGGCGGGCGGCTTTGGCGAAAATCTCGCCACGCGCGGGCTGGTCGAGACGGACATGGCCCTGGGCGATCGCTTCCGCCTGGGTGGCGCGCTGATCGAGGTGAGCCAGGCGCGCCAGCCCTGCTGGAAGCTGAACCGCCGCTTCGCCCAGCCCGACATGGCGCGTCGCGTGCAGGCCTGCGGCCGCACCGGCTGGTATTATCGCGTGCTGGAGCCGGGGCTGGTCGCGCCCGAAGATCGGCTGGAGCGGGTGGATCGCCGCGATCCCGACTGGACGATCGCGCGGCTGGTGCGCCTGCTCTACATCACCCCGCACGACCGGGACACGCTGCGCGCGCTGCAGGCCGTGCCCGATCTTCCCGCTCCCTGGCACCGCCTCATCGCCTATCGGCTGGAGACGGGACGGGTGGAGGATTGGACGGCGCGGCTGCTGGGGCCCGACGCGGAGCCCGGCTGAGCGCGTGCGCACCGGCCCGGCCCGGATGCCGGGATCGGCCGCGATGATGCGAGGATGTGGAAACTGGAGCGGGCGAAGGGATTCGAACCCTCGACCCCAACCTTGGCAAGGTTGTGCTCTACCCCTGAGCTACGCCCGCTCTGGCGCCCGCCGCGAGGCGCTGCCCCGCGGTGAGGTGGCGCTCTTAGCCCGCACCCTTTCGCACCGCAAGAGGATTCGAAGGAAAAAACGCAAGGCTTGGCAGGCGGCCCGGCGCGCCCACATAAGGGCCGCCGAACAGACGGAGGATGACAGTGGCGACCCTGGGGATGAGCGCGGCGGATCGGGCGGCGGTGGACGCCTTCAAGCGCGACGTGGTGGAACCCTCGATGACCCAGCTCGTCATCGTCGACTTCTGGGCCGAATGGTGCGGCCCGTGCAAACAGCTCGGTCCGGTGATCGAGAAAGTGTGCGCGGCCTATGCCGATCGCGGCGTGAAGCTGGTCAAGATCGATGTCGACAAGGACAAGTTCATCGCGGCCCAGTTCCGCGTCCAGTCGATCCCGACGGTCTATGCGCTGTTCCAGGGCCAGCCCGTCGCCGATCTCAGCCAGGCGCGGACCGAGGGGCAGCTGACCCGGATCCTCGACCAGCTGCTCGCCCAATTGCCGATCCAAAGCGAGGGCGCCGATCTCGCCGCCGAAGTGGCCGATTACATCGCCATGGCCGAGGAGGTGCTCGCCGCCGGCGATGCCGAGCGCGCGCTCGGCATTCTCGATCAGGTCGCCGAGATGGCACCCGAGGACGCCGCCGCCGTCGCCGCGCGCGGACGCGCGCTGCTGGCGCTCGGCCGGGTCGACGAGGCCGAGGCGGCGATTGACGCGCTGCCCGAGGCCAAGGCCAAGGATCCCGCGCTGGCGCAGCTGCGCGCGGCGCTGGCGCTTGCCCGCGAGGCCGGTCCGGCGGGCGATATCGCGCAGCTGCGCGCCGCCGCCGATGCCGCGCCCGAGGATCTCGGCCGCCGCTTCGATCTCGCCCAGGCGCTGATGGCGGCGGGCGATCGCGACGGCGCGGCCGATGCGCTGCTCGCCATCATCGCCGCCGATCGCGGCTGGAACGAGGGCGCCGCCAAGGACAAGCTGCTCACCCTGTTCGCGGCGGTGGGGCTGGAGGATCCCTGGGTGTCGGCGCAGCGCCGCCGGCTCTCCGCGATCCTCTTCACCTGACCCGCAGCGGCGCGCCCGGTGGTCCGGCTCTCGATCTTCCCGCTGGCGGGCGCGCTGCTCTTTCCGCGCGCGCACCTGCCGCTGCACATTTTCGAGCCGCGCTACCGCGCGCTCGTCAGCGACGCGATGGCGCGCGACCGCCGCATCGGCATGATCCAGCCGCGCGGCGAGGGCGCGCGGCCGCCGCTGTTCGAGGTCGGCTGTGTCGGCCACATCATCGACGTGCAGGCGCTGGAGGATGGCCGCTTCAACCTGATCCTCGAGGGGCGCACCCGCTTCCGCATGCTCCGCGAACTCGATGTCGCCACGCCCTTCCGCCAGATCGAGGCCGATACCGACAGCTTCGCCGCCGATGCCGGCGACGCCGGCACGCTGGCGATGATGCTGCGCGCCGATATCGAGCGCGAGGCGCGGCGCTTCGCCGAGCAGCGCGGCTATGTGATCGACTGGGACGCGGTGAGCCGGCTGGACGATGAATCGCTGGTGAGCGCGGTGGCGCAGGTCGCCCCCTTCGATGTCGCGACCAAGCAGGCGCTGCTCGAGGCGTCCGGGCTGGCGGAGCGCGCCGAGCTTGTCGCCCAGCTGCTCCGCTTCTTCCGCCTGGGCGACAATGAGGAAGGCGGCACGCTGCAATGAGCGGCGGCTTCGATCCCGCGCTGCTGGCGGTGCTGGTCTGCCCCGTGACGCGCACGCCGCTCCGCCACGAGCCCGCCGCCGGACTGCTGATCTCGGACGCCGCGGGCCTCGCCTATCCGATCGTGGCGGGCGTGCCCGTGCTGCTGGTGGAGGCGGCGCGGCCGCTGCCGCCGCGCTCCGACCCCGCTTAGCTTAGCCCCGCCCGCCCGGCGCCGGCGCCGGCTAGGCGCGCCCGGCTTCGCTGCTATGCTCTTCGCTTTGCGAGGAGTTGCGTGGTGTGACCGCCTTTGATCCCGATGCCGCCACAGCCGCCTATCTGGCGACGCTGCCGGCCGCCGCCCATGCCAAGGCGCTCGCCTATACACGCGGCAGCGAATGGCTGATCTTGTGGAACTGGGCGGCGGACATGCTCGCCGCCTGGCTGATCCTGAAGAGCGGCATGCTCGCGCGGCTGCGCACCCGCTTCGCGGCGCGGCCCAATCGCGCCGCCTGGCTGGTGGCGCTGGTCTATTATCTAGCGGCCTTCGCGCTGACCCTGCCCTGGGCCGTCTATGCGCAATGGGCGCGCGAACGCGCCTATGGGCTGAGCACGCAGGGCTTTGGCGGCTGGCTGGGCGATGCGCTGCTCTCGACCGCGATCTCGGCGCTGGTGCTGAGCCTGGTGGCCATCGCCGTCTACGCGCTGATGCGCCGCACCCCGCGCCGCTGGTGGGCCTGGTCGGGCCTGGTCGTGGCCGCGATGGTGGTGGTGCTGCTGGTGATCGGGCCGGTCGCCATCGAGCCCCTGTTCAACCGCTACCGGCCCGCGCCGCCGGGACCGACGCGCGACGCGATCGTGGCGCTGGCGCAGCGCGCCGGCGTGCCTTCGGACAAGATCCTCGTCTATGACGGGTCCAAACAGTCCGAGCGCTACACCGCCAATGTCTCCGGCCTGTTCGGCACCGCGCGCGTGGCGATGAGCGACACCATGACCAAGCAGGGCGCCGACCTCGCCGAGGTGCGCGGCGTGGTGGGCCATGAGATGGGGCATTACCGCCATTATCACGCGCTGATCGGCGCGCTGGTGATGAGCCTGATCGCGGTCGCGCTGCTCTGGGGCACCGACCGGCTGTTCGCGCCCGCCGCCCGGCTGCTGGGCGCGCGCGGGCTGGGCGGCATCGCCGATCCCGCCGGGCTGCCGGTGCTGGTGATGGTGGCGCTGACGCTGGGGCTGATCGCGACGCCGCTGATGAACGGCTGGACGCGCACCCAGGAAAGCGACGCGGATCGCTTCTCACTCCGGGTGGCGCACGAGCCCGACGGCCTCTCGCGCGCGCTGGTCAAGACGATCGCCTATCGCGCGGCGACGCCCAATCCGATCGAGGAGATGCTCTTCTACGATCATCCGAGCGTCGCGCGGCGGATTCATGCGGCGATGCTGTGGAAGGCGCGGCATCCGGACGAGGTGGGCCGCTGATCGCGGCGGCGCCGACATGAACGGCCGTTGCACGGGCCATTCAGCCCGGCCTCAGCCCGACTCCGCTAGACCCGGACCATCGACCAAGAGAGGTCGCGGAAAGGATCAGGACGATGGCACGCAAGATCATGATGGGCATGGCGCTGGCGGCCAGCGTCGCGGCGGCGGCGGTTCCCGCGGCGGCGATCGCGCAGCCCGGCTGGGGCGGCTATGGCTATGACCAGGGCTATTACGGCGATCGTGGCTATGACCGGCGCGCCTATGACGGGCGCGGCGCCTATGATCGCGGCTATTATGCGCGCGGCGGCTATGACCGGGGTGGCGGCTATTATCGCCGGTCCGACTATCGCTATCGCTGCCACCGCGATGGCACGACCGGCGCGGTGATCGGCGCGATCGCGGGCGGCCTGCTTGGCAATGGCCTGGCGGGCTATGGCGACCGCACGCTGGGCACGGTGCTGGGCGGCGGCGCGGGCGCGCTGGCGGGCCGGGCGATCGAGCGGTCGGGCAATAATTGCTGAGGGACGCGCGCGGGACCGGAGCGATCCGGCCCCGCGCCCCGCCTAGAGCGGCTGGCCCTGTAGCAGCCGGGGGAGCGCGCCGGTTTCGCCGCGCGCCTCGGCCATGAAGAAATCCTTGAGCGGCGAGATCCGCTCGACCATGCGGACGCCGAGGCGGCGCACGCGGCTGGCCGCCGATCCGCCGATGCCGAACAGGCGCACAAAGCCGTCGGTGGCGGCGGCGACCATGAAGCTGTCCAGCCCGCGCCAGCGATCATAGCGGGCGAGCAGCGTGGCATCGCCGAGATCGAGCCCGAGCCGTGCGCCCTCCACCAGCACCTCCGCCAGCGCCGCGACATCGCGGAAGCCGAGATTGACGCCCTGGCCCGCGATCGGGTGGATGCCGTGGCCGGCATCGCCGACCAGCGCCAGCCGCTCCGCCGTGAGCTGCGCGGTGCGGTGATAGCCGAGCGGGTAGCTCGAGAGCGGGGAGGCGAGGGTGATGCGGCCGAGCAGCCCGTCCAGCCGCTTCTCGGCCTCGGCGACGAAGGCGCGCGGGCTGAGCGAGAGAAGGGCATCGGCATCGCGCTCCTCCACCGTCCAGACGAGCGCCGACCGATGGCCGCCGCGCATCGGCAGCAGCGCGAAGGGGCCGGCGGGATAGAAAAGCTCGTGCGCCGTGTTGCGGTGGTGCTGCTCGTGATCGAGCATGCCGATCATGCCGCGATGATCGTAGCGCCAGCGCGCCACCGGAATGCCCGCCTGCTCGCGCGTCGGCGAGGCGCGGCCCTCGGCGCCGATCAGCAGCGCGCCCGACAGGTGCTGGCCGGTATCGAGCGTGACGCGCACCCCCGCCGCATCCCGCTCCACCGCGACGGGGCGGGCGGGGGTGAAGAGGGTGACGCCCTCGGCCTCGGCGGCGGCCTCGCGCAGCGCGACGCGCATGATCCGGTTCTCGACCATCTGGCCGAGCGGCCCGTCATTCTCGAGATCGGGCTGGAAGGCGAGCAGGTTGCGGACGCCCTGCTCGCCCACCTCGATGCGCTCGATCGGATTGGCGTGGGGCAGCAGCCGGGGGGCGACGCCGATCGCCTCCATCAGCCGCCACGAGCTGCTGGCGACCGCGGTGGCGCGGCCATCGGCGCGGAGATCGCGGACCGCGTCGAGCGGGGCGGGATCGACCAGCGCGCTGCTGATCCCGTTGTGCGCCAGCGCCACCGCCAGGGCGCAGCCGACCAGCCCGGCTCCCAGGATGATGACGTCGCTTCGCGCTTCCACCGCATTCGCCTTTCGTAGATCCGCCGTCGCCTTAGCGCCTCGAACCCGCCGCCGCCACCTTCGGCTCGCCCGAGGCGCGGTTGAACTGTAGGAACATTTAGGGCACGACCGAGGCGAGACGGGCAGCAAGAGCGGACGGGACGGGCATGGCGACGAGCATGGCAGGCAAGACGCCGGCATGGCGGGAGCGGGCCGGGGCGGCGGCGGCGCGCGGCGGCGCGGCGGCGCTGGGCGCCACCATCATCGGCCTGGCGCTGCTCTTCGCGGCGGCGCTCGCCAGCTATGCGCGCACCGATCCGGCGATCAACACCGCCGCCGGCGGGCCGATCACCAACTGGATCGGCACGCCCGGCGCGCTCGCCGCCGATGCCGCGCTGACGCTGTTCGGGCCGGCGGCGCTGGCGCTGATCCCGATCATGCTGGTGCCTGGGCTGCGGCTGATGCGCGGCCGCGATTCGGGGCGCTGGGGCCGCGCGCTGCTGCTGACGCTGGTGGCGATGGCGCTGGCCGGCACCGCCGCCGCCCTGTTCCACGATCAGACCTCGCTGGTGCTGCCGGCGGGCTGGGGCGGCGCGCTGGGCCTGGGCGGCGCGAGCCTGATCGGACGCGGCATCGCCGCGCTCGGCGGCGCGGGCATGGCGGCGCCGCTGCGCTGGGCGGCGATCCTGCTCACCGGCCTTGGCGGGCTGGGCCTGTGGCTGAAGGCGATCGGCCTGGAGGCCGACGAGCGCGACTGGCTGGCGCGCGCCGGCATCGCCTCCGCGCGCCCGCTGGCGCGGGTGGCGCGGCGCGGCGGCCGGGGCGGCGCGGCCTGGGAGGGCGAGGCGGACGCGGACATGGCGGACGGCGCCGACCTGCCCTGGGCCGAGGATGACGAGGAGCCCGACGAGGCCGACACCAGCCGCCCCGCGCCGGCGATCCGCCCCGCGCGCGACGCCGCCAAGCCCGCCGCCAAGCCGCCCGTGATCGCCGAGCGCGGCCCCGCCACCGCGACCCGCCGCACCGACGGCGAGCGCCAATCCTCGCTCGACCTGCGCGACAAATATCGGCTGCCGCCGCTCGACCTGCTGGCGCCCGTGCCCGAGAGCAGCGGCCCCGCGATCGACAAGGCGGCGCTGGAGCGCAATGCCCGGCTGCTGGAGACGGTGCTCGACGACTTCCATGTGAAGGGCAATATCGTGGAGGTGCGCCCGGGCCCGGTCGTCACCATGTACGAGCTAGAGCCCGCGCCCGGGATCAAGGCGAGCCGGGTGATCGCGCTGGCCGACGATATCGCGCGCAACATGTCGGCGCTGTCGGCGCGCGTCGCCACCATCGCGGGCCGCACCGTGATCGGCATCGAGCTGCCCAATGCGCGGCGCGAGGCGGTGATGCTCTCCGAGCTGGTGGCGAGCCAGGCCTATGCCGACCATGCCGCGCAGCTGCCGATCATCCTCGGCAAGAATATCCAGGGCGATCCGGTGATCGCCGATCTGGCGCCGATGCCGCATCTGCTGGTGGCGGGCACCACCGGCTCGGGCAAATCGGTGGGGCTCAACTGCATGATCCTGTCGCTGCTGTACCGGCTGACGCCGGACCAGTGCCGGATGATCATGATCGATCCCAAGATGCTGGAACTCAGCATCTATGACGACATCCCCCATCTTCTCTCGCCGGTCGTGACCGAGCCCGCCAAGGCGGTGCGCGCGCTGAAATGGGCGGTGGAGCAGATGGAGGAGCGCTACCGCATGATGGCCTCGGTGGGCGTGCGCAGCCTCGCCTCCTTCAACGACAAGGTGCGGCTGGCCAAGGCCAAGGGCCAGCGGCTCGGCCGCCGCGTGCAGACGGGCTATGACGCCGAGAGCGGCCATCCCCTGTACGAGGAGGAGGAGCTGGATTTCGAGGCGCTGCCGCAGATCGTGGTGATCGTCGACGAGCTGGCCGACCTGATGATGACGGCGGGCAAGGAGGTGGAATTCCTCATCCAGCGGCTGGCGCAGAAGGCGCGCGCCGCCGGCATCCACCTCATCATGGCGACGCAGCGCCCCTCGGTGGATGTCATCACCGGCGTCATCAAGGCGAACCTGCCGACGCGGATCAGCTTTTCGGTGACCTCCAAGATCGACTCGCGCACCATTCTGGGCGAGCAGGGGGCCGAGCAGCTGCTCGGCAAGGGCGACATGCTGTACATGCCCGGCGGCAAGCAGATCGCCCGCGTCCATGGCCCCTTTGTCAGCGACGAGGAGGTGCGCGCGATCGCCGACCATTGGCGCGGACAGGGCAAGCCCGACTATATCTCGGCGGTGACCGAGGAGCCCGAGGATGGCGGCTTCGCGCTGGACGGCGCCCCGGCCGACGACGATTCGCCCGACGCCGCGCTCTACCGCAAGGCGGTGCAGGTGGTGGCCGAATCGCAAAAGGCCTCGACCAGCTATGTCCAGCGGCAGCTGCGGATCGGCTATAATTCGGCGGCGCGGCTGATCGAGCGGATGGAGCGCGAGGGCAAGGTGGGCAGCCCCGACCATGTGGGCCGGCGCGAGGTGCTGATCGATCGAGACGGTCAATCAGTTTAAGAGGGAATATAGTATTTTAGCGCTATTGAGCCGGAGCCGGCGCAACTCTAAGCACGCCGGCCGCACGCCCCTTTCAGGCGTATGGGACGAGGGGCATGGAATGGGTAGGGACGGTAAGGCGCGCTATTGCCTGAGCCTGTTGATCACGGCGGACGAGCTGCTTCTGGAACTGGGTGAAACCGTGCTGTCGGCGCATCTCTCGCTGGTGATCGAGCGGCTGCGCGATTCGATCGGCGGCGTCGAGGCCGGCTTCAGCCCGCAATAGGCGGAAGCGTATCGAACAGGCCGTTCATCCGGGCCACCGCCTGTTCGCTCAACGCCACATAGATGCGCCGCCGATCCACCGGATCATGCTGCCGCTCGATCAGGCCGCGCTCGGTCAAAGCCTTGATCCAGCGCAAGGCGGTCGTCTGCGGAACGGCGGAAGCGATGCACAGGCTCGACACGCCGACGCGTACCTGCCGCGCGCGGGCGACGTAGAGATCGAGCATCATGTCCCATGCCGGATCGGCGAACAGATCGGTCGGCAGGAAGCGCTGGCGCGCGCGCCGCGTGGCGAGCACATGCTCGGCCAAGGCGAGGCGTCGAACGCCGACATCGCTGTCTGTCCCCGCGTCACTGCCACCCCGCGGCGCGTCCTGGCGCTGCTGTCCCACTCTCGCCCCCAGGCCTACGCATACAAGCGGCTTCTTCTGGCAGCAATTGTTCGGGACCTGAAACGCTTTCGCCGCACGGAACGCCGATATTCGCCAAATCGGACGAATTTTACGGCCGCCTCGCCGGAGCGGATCGCAGAAGGACAGGGAGGGTTCACACCCGGTTCAAAGCGGGTGCGACAGGGCGCCCTTTACGATTTGGAGTTGCCGATGTCCTTTCGCCTGTCCCTCCCGCTGTTCGCCGCGCCGCTGCTGATCGCGGCCGCGCAGCCCGATCTCGCGCCCGTGCAGCAGCATCTGCGCGCGGTGAAGACGATGACCGCCGACTTCACCCAGACCGACAAAAATGGCCGCACGCTTTCGGGCACGCTCCAGCTGTCGCGCCCGGGGCGGATCCGCTTCCAATATGAGAAGGGCGTGCCGCTGCTCGTGGTGGGCGACGGCAAGGCGCTGACGATGATCGATTATCAGGTGCGGCAGGTGACGCGGTGGCCGATCGGCAAGACGCCGCTGGCGCTGCTGCTCGACCCCGATCGCGACACCGCCGGGGTGGTGAAGACGGTGCCTTCGGGCAATCCGAACGAGCTGCTGATCGAGGGGCGCGATCCCAAGCATCGCGAATATGGCACCATCACCGTCGCCTTCCGCCGCGACGCCACGGCGCCGGCGGGGCTGAGCCTGGAAGGCTGGACGGTGCTCGACGCGCAGAACAACCGCACCACGGTGCGGCTAAGCCATGCGCGCTTCAACGTGCCCATTCCCGACAGCGCCTTCCGCTGGACCGATCCGCGCCCGCAGGGGCCGCGGCACTGACGACGAGCCGTGAATTGCTGCCGATGAGGCGATTTTTGTAACTAGATCAAGGCTGACTGTTCATATTGGCGACAGCAAGCCGGGTCTAGTTCCTGTCCGTGGTCGCGGGGCCAGCCGGAATTCCCCCTGTTATCCGGCTTTCCCACCCCGTGACCGCCTGCGTGACGAACGCTAGGTCGGCCCTCGCTCCATGCCCCCGGAGCGAGGGCCTTTCTGTTGCGGGATGCTGGCGAAGCCGGGAGCGGCAAGCTACATCCGCCCGGCCATGACTCAGCGCGTCACCATCGCCTCCTGGAACATCAACTCCGTCCGCTTCCGCCTCGAGGCGGTCGAGCGCTTCCTGCGCGAGGCCGCGCCCGATATCCTCTGCCTGCAGGAGACCAAGGTGGAGGACGGGCTGTTCCCGCATCCGCTGTTCGAGCAGCTCGGCTATGGGCATCGCGCGATCAAGGGGCAGCGCATGCATCATGGCGTAGCCATTCTCAGCCGCCTGCCGCTGGCCGATCATGGCCATCATGACTGGCAGGATAATGGCGAGGCGCGCCATATCGGCGTGCGGCTGCCGGGCGGGGTGCGGCTGGAGAATGTCTATGTGCCGGCGGGCGGCGATGTGCCGGATGTCGACGCCAACCCCAAATTCGCGCAGAAGCTCGCCTTCATCGAACGGATGACGCGCTGGTCCGAAGCGCTGACCGAGCCGACGCTGATCGTGGGCGATTTCAACATCGCGCCGCTGGAGAGCGATGTGTGGAGCCATAAGCAGCTGCTCGATGTGGTGAGCCATACGCCGATCGAGGTGGAGGCGCTGGGCCGGCTGCAGGCGGCGCATGGCTGGGTGGATCTGGGCCGCCGCTTCCACCCCGCGCCCGCCCGGCTTTTCACCTGGTGGAGCTATCGCGCCAAGGATTGGGCGGCGTCGGATCGCGGCCGGCGGCTGGACCATATGTGGGCGAGCCCCGCGGTGGCGGAGACGGCGGTGGCGCATCATGTGTACGAACCCTGCCGCGCCTGGCTCAAGCCTTCGGATCATATCCCGATCCTGACCGAGTTCGCCTGGTGAGCGGCCTGCGCGATGTCGCGCGCGCGATCGACGCGGCGCGGCGCGGCTGGCCGCTGGTGATCCAGGGCGCGGCGCGCGCGCTCTCGCTGCTGCCGGTGGAGAGCGCGGATAGCGGCCGGCTGGCGGAGTTCCTCGCCGGGGGCGCGGCCGATCTGCTCCTCTCGGCGGAGCGCGCGGCGACGCTCAAGCTCGGCAACCAGCGCGAGGCGGCCGGCGGCGGGGCGGTGCGGATCGCGCACGCGCCATGGCTCGATCTCGACGCGGCGGTGGCGCTGGCGGACCCTGCGCGCGATCTCGCGACGCCGCTCAAGGGGCCTTATCGCGCGATCGCGCCCGGGGCGGAGGATGCCGCCGGGGCGGCGATCAAGCTCGCGCGGCTGGCGGGCCTGCTGCCGGCCTTTTTCGTGCGCGACGGCACGACCCCCGATGCCCCCGCGCCGGGCGCGGCGGCGGTGGCGGCCTATGATTCGCCGGGCCGGCTGGTGATCGCCTCGCGCGCGCGGCTGCCCGTGGCGCAGGCGGAGCAGGCCGAGATCGTCGCCTTCCGCTCGGCCGACGAGGCGGTGGAGCATGTCGCGCTGGTGATCGGCGCCCCCAATGGCGCGCCGCCGCTGGTGCGGCTGCACAGCGAATGCCTGACGGGCGATGTGTTCGGCTCGCTCAAATGCGATTGCGGCCCGCAGCTCGACGCCGCGCTCGCGCGCATCGCCGCGCAGGGCTGGGGCGTGCTGCTCTATCTGCGGCAGGAGGGGCGGGGGATCGGGCTGGTCAACAAGCTGCGCGCCTATGCGCTGCAGGATCAGGGCTTCGACACGGTGGACGCCAATGTGCGGCTCGGCTTCGCGATCGATGCGCGCGACTTCGGCGTGGCGGCGCGCATGCTGGAACTGCTCGGCCAGCGCCGGATCCGGCTGCTCACCAACAATCCCGCCAAGGTGGCGGGGCTGAGCGCGGCGGGCATCACCGTGGAGGAGCGGGTGGCGCACGCCATGGCGCCCAATCCGCATAATCACGGCTATCTCGCCACGAAGCGCGATCGCACCGGCCATATGCTGTGATCTACCGGGCCGATCCCGCGCGGCTGCGGCTTTCGGGCGGCGCGCTCGACGTGCCGTGCCGGATCGGGCGGGGCGGTGCGTGCCCGGCTGCGGACAAGCGCGAGGGCGACGGGTGTACGCCGCTCGGCCGTTGGCCGATCCACGGCGCGCTGATCCGCCCCGATCGCGGGCTGCGTCCGCCCGCCGGGCTGGCCTGGCGCTGGCTGCGGCGCGACGATGGCTGGTCCGACGATCCGCGCGATCCGGCCTATAACCGGCCGGTGCGCCATCCCCATGGCTTTTCGGCCGAGCGGCTGTGGCGCGAGGATGGGCTGTACGACGCGATCCTATGGCTCGGCCATAATGACGCGCCGCCGCGCCCGGGGGCGGGGAGCGCGATCTTCCTCCATTGCGCCGAAGGGCCGCACACCGAGGGCTGTGTCGCGATCGACCATGACGCCATGGCGCGGCTGCTGGCCAGTCTGGCGGCGGGCGATGCGCTGCTGATCGGCTAGGCGCGCGCTCAGGGCCGCAGGATCGAGGCGCCCTGCGTCTCGCGGGCCGCGAGCGCGCGGTGCGCCTCGGCGGCATCGGCCAGCGCGAAGCGGCGGCCGATCGCCAGCGGCACCGAGCCCTGCGCCACCATCTCGAAGAGGCGGCCGCAGCCCTGCTCGAGATCGGCGCGCGTGGCGAGATAGTCGCCCAGCGTCGGGCGGGTGAGGAAGAGCGAGCCGCCGCGCATCAGCGCGAGCGGGGCGATGGCGGGGGCGGGCCCCGAGGCATTGCCGAAGCTCACCAACAGGCCGCGCCGCGCGAGCGCGCCGAGCGACGCCTCCCAGCTCGCCGCGCCCACGCCATCGAAGACGGTGCGGACGCCGGCGCCGCCGGTGGCGTCCTTCACCGCTTCGGCCAGATCCGCGAAGGCGCAGGACAGCGCGACCTCGGCGCCCGCCGCACGCGCGCGCGCCGCCTTGTCCGCATGGCCGGCATGGGCGATGACCCGCGCGCCGATCGCCGCGAGCCAGGGCACGAGCAGCGAGCCGACGCCGCCGGCCGCCGCATGCACCAGCACCCATTCGCCCTTCTGGACGCGGGCGCAGCGCTCCACCAGCATTTCCACGGTGCAGCCCTTGAGCAGAATGGCGGCGGCGTCTTCGCTGGACAGGCTTTCGGGCAGGCGGACGAGGCGGTCCGCCGCGATCAGTCGGTGCGTGGCATAGGCGCCGCTTCCGCCCTGGGGATAGCCGACGCGATCGCCCGGCCGGAACAGCGTGACGCCATCGCCCACGGCGCGCACCACGCCCGCCGCCTCGCTGCCCGGCACCAGCGGCAGCGGCGCGGGATAGAGGCCGCTGCGCTGATAGATGTCGATGAAGTTGAGGCCGATCGCCTCCTGCTCGAGCAGCACGTCACCGGGGCCGGGCGCGCCGGGATCGAACGTCTCGCGCTCCAGCACCTCGGGGCCGCCGGGCTGCCGCACCACCATCCGCCACGCCATCACGCCGTTCCTCCTGAAGTCGCTCCTGGCTATCATGGCGCGCGGGGCGGATGCCAGAAGCTTGGAAGCGGTCGCGCACTCGTCTACAAGGCCAGTTCCGCCGGAGCGCCCCCGTATGAAAATCAGCGTAGATGTCGATTGCACCCCGGAAGAGGCGCGCCGCTTCATGGGACTGCCCGATATGAGCAGCGTCCACGAAGCCTATCTGTCGCGGATGCGGCAGGCGATCGAGCAGGGGCTCACCCCCGATACGGTGCAGGCGATGATGCAGGCCTGGGCGCCGATGGGCGAGGCGGGGCTCAATCTCTGGCGTGGCCTGTTCGAGCAGATCGGTGGCGGCGGCGGCAGCAAATAAGGGCGGCTTCGACACCATCTACGCGCTATCGAGCGGGCGACCGCCGGCGGCGATCGCGGTGGTGCGGATCAGCGGGCCGGAGGCGGCGGCGACGCTGCGCGCCTTGGCCGGCCGGGTGCCGGTGCCGCGCACGGCGTGCCTCGCCCGGCTGCGCGATGCGGCGGGCGCGACGCTGGACCATGGCTTGACGCTGTGGTTTCCCGGCCCCGCGAGCGCGACGGGCGAGGATCTTGCCGAGCTTCACCTCCATGGCGGCCGCGCGGTGGTGGACGCCGTGCTGCGCACGCTGGCGGCGCGCGGGCTGCGCATGGCCGAGCCGGGCGAATTCACGCGCCGCGCGCTTATCCATGGCCGGCTCGATCTCGCCGAGGTGGAGGGGCTGGGCGATCTGCTGAGCGCCGAGACCGAGATCCAGCGGGTGGAGGCGCTGCGACGCGCCGAGGGCCAGCTCGGCCGAGCGTTGCGCGGCCTGGCGGACGCGCTCGTCGCGCTCGCCGCCATGATCGAGGCGCGGATCGATTATGAGGAGGCGCAGGCGCTGGACGGCGTGGAGACGGACGGCGCACTGCACGCACTCTCCGCCCGGCTCGACGCGCTGCTCGCGGCGCCGCCGGTGGAGCGGCTGCGCGAGGGCGTGCGCATCGCCATCGCCGGCCCGCCCAATGCCGGCAAATCCTCCTTGTTCAATGCCCTGCTGGCGAACGACGCGGCGATCGTCTCGCCGATCGCGGGAACGACGCGCGACGTGCTCGAGCGGCCGGTGGCGATCGCGGGCATACCCTGTTTGCTGCTCGACACGGCCGGGCTGCGCGAGGCCGAGGATGCGGTGGAGCGGATCGGGATCGAGCGGGCGCGGGCGGCGCTCGCCTCCGCCGATCTCATCCTCGATCTGGCCGAGACCGTTCCCGAGAGCGCCGCGCGGATCGCCGTGCAGGGCAAGGCCGATCTCGTGCCGCCGATCGCTGGGCGGCTGGCGGTGAGCAGCCGCACCGGTTCGGGGCTCGACACGCTGCTCCAGACGATCGCATCGCGCGCGGCGGCGCTGCTGCCCGGACCGGATCAGATCGGGCTGGAGGCGCGCTATCGGGTGGCGCTCGAGACGGTGCGGGGCGCGCTTGACGCCGCGCGGGCGACATCCGACTTGGTGCTCCAGGCCGAGCATGTCCGCGTCGCGCGCGAAACGCTCAACCGGCTGACCGGCGGCGCCGATATCGAAGCCATGCTCGACGCGCTGTTCGGGCGCTTCTGTTTGGGGAAGTGATGTTCCACGTGAAACAGGCTTATGACGTGATCGTGGTCGGCGGCGGCCATGCCGGCTGCGAGGCGGCACGCGCGGCCGCCGCGTCTGGGTGCGACACGCTGTTGCTGGCGCTGGATCTCGCGGGGGTGGGCGCGATGTCGTGCAACCCGGCCGTTGGCGGCGTGGGCAAGGGCCATCTCGTGCGCGAGGTCGATGTCTTTGGCGGGTTGATCGCCGCCGCGGGCGACGCGGCCGCGATTCACTATCGCATGCTCAATGCGAGCAAGGGCAAGGCGGTGCAGGGCCCGCGCGTTCAGGCGGACCGGCGGCTGTTCCGCGCGGCGGTGCGCACGCGGCTCGATGCACTGGAGGGGCTGACGCTCGCGGCGGGGGAGGTGGTCGACCTGAGCCTCGCGGGTGGCGCGGTCGCGGGCCTCGTGCTCGCCGACGACACGCGCCTCGCGGCGCGGGCGGTAATTCTCGCCACCGGCACCTTTCTGGGCGGGCGGCTTTTCCGAGGGGAGGAGAGCTGGGCGGGCGGGCGGATCGGTGAGGCCGGCGCGCAGCCGCTGGCGCTTCGCCTTGCCGATCTCGGCGTCGCCACCGGTCGGCTGAAAACGGGGACGCCGCCGCGCCTCGACGGTCGCACGATCGACTGGTCGCGGTTGGCCCGACAGCCATCGGACGCGGAGCCGTGGACGCTCTCCGCCGAGACCGAGCGTCGGACCGCGCCCCAGCTCTTCTGCGGGATCACCCGCACCACGATTGAGACGCACGACATCATCCGCGCCAATCGCGACCGCTCGCCTCTGTTCGCGGGTGCGATCGAGGGGCGGGGGCCGCGCTATTGCCCCTCGATCGAGGATAAGGTGGTGCGGTTCGGGGACCGCGACGGGCATCAGATCTTCCTCGAGCCCGAGGGTCTGGATGATCCGCTGATCTACCCCAATGGCATTTCCACATCGCTGCCCGAAGATGTGCAGCGCGCCTTTGTGCGCTCCATCCCCGGCCTCGAACACGCGGAAATCGCGGTGCCCGGCTATGCGGTGGAATATACGCATATCGATCCGCGTCAGCTGGATCGCAGCCTCGCCTTGCGGTCGCTGCCCGGCCTCTTCTGCGCGGGCCAGATCAACGGCACGACCGGCTATGAGGAGGCGGCAGCGCAGGGGCTGGTGGCCGGGCTTGCAGCGGCGGCGCGCTGCCAGGAGCGCGCTGCGCCCGACTTTGCGCGGGCGGACTCCTATATCGGCGTACTGGTCGACGACCTCACGGTGCAGGGCGTGAGCGAGCCGTACCGGATGCTGACGGCGCGTGCCGAGCATCGGCTTCACCTTCGCGCCGACAATGCCGAGGCGCGGCTCGGGGCGATGGCACTGGCGCTGGATGTGCTTCCCGAGGCGCGCGCGACGGCGCTGAAGGCGCGCACCGATCTGCGCGCGGCACTGGCGGCGGGGCAGGCGATCGACGCGCCCGCCGCGTTGCGTGAGGAGATCGATGCGGATCGTCTCTATGCGCCCTATGTCGAGCGGCAGCGGCTGGAGGCGGATCGGCTCCGCGCCTCGTCGGTGACGATCCCGGCCGACTTTGCCTATGGTGCAGTGGCGGGGCTTTCGGGCGAGATGGTCGAGCGGCTGAGCCAAGCGCAGCCCGACAGTCTGGCGCAGGCCGCGCGCATTCCGGGCGTGACCCCGGCGGCGCTGACCGCGCTGCTAGCGGCGTGCCGGCGGCGCGCGGCATGACTGTTCCACGTGAAACATCGGCCAAGCTCACGGCGCTTAAGGCGCTGATTCTGGACGAGGCGACCCGGCAGAATCTCATTTCCGCCGCCACCATCCCGCTGTTCGAGACGCGGCATATCGCCGATTCGCGCCAATTGCTCCGCTGGCTCCCCGAGGGACCGCTGATGGATATCGGATCGGGCGCGGGTCTGCCGGGGCTGGTGCTGGCCTGCCTTCGCGACGATCCCGTCCATCTGGTCGAGCCGCGCGCGCGGCGCGTCGCCTTTCTCGAACAGGCGCGCGCGGCGCTTGGTCTCGATCATGTCGTCATCCATCGCTGCAAGGTAGAGCGGGTGACACTGCCTGCCTTGGCCGGGATCACGGCGCGGGCGGTGGCGGCGCTGCCGACGCTCTTCGCGATCGCGGCGCACCTGTCCGACGAAAAGACGCGATGGGTGCTTCCAAAGGGACGATCGGCGCACGCGGAACTGGAAGAAGCGCGCCGGACATGGCAGGGTAGCTTCAAGCTCGTACCCAGCGAAACCGATGCGGAAGCCTCCATCATCGTCGCGCACGGGGTTCGACGGAGATCCTGATACCATGATCTGCATCGCAGTCGCGAATCAGAAGGGCGGCGTCGGCAAGACCACGACCGCGATCAACATCGCCACGGCGCTGGCGGCCACCGGCCTGCGCGTGCTGGTGATCGATCTCGATCCGCAGGGCAATGCCTCGACCGGCTTCGGCATCGATCAGGCGGCGCGGGTGCATAGCAGCTATGATCTGCTGGTGGGCGCCGCGAGCGTGGAAGAGGCGGCGATCGCGAGCCGCGTGCCGCGGGTGGACGTGGTGCCCTCGACGGTCGATCTGTCCGGCGCCGAGATCGAGCTGGTCGATATGGAGCGCCGCGCGCATCGCCTGCAGATGGCGATGGAGGCGGCGCCCGCCGGCCGCTGGGACGTGGCACTGATCGACTGCCCGCCCTCGCTCGGCCTGCTGACGGTGAATGCGATGAGCGCGGCGGCGTCGCTGCTCGTGCCGCTCCAGTGCGAGTTCTTCGCGCTCGAAGGGCTGAGCCAGCTGCTCCAGACGATCGAGCGGGTGCGCGCGCGTTTCAATCCGCATCTCCAGATCCTCGGCGTGGCGCTCACCATGTATGATCGCCGCAACCGGCTTTCGGAGCAGGTGGCGGACGATGTGCGCGCCTGTTTGGGCACGCTGGTGTTCGAAACCGTCATCCCCCGCAATGTCCGCCTCTCCGAGGCGCCCAGCCATGGAATTCCCGCCCTGATCTACGATCATCGCTGCACCGGATCCGAAGCCTATATCGCGCTCGCGCGCGAGCTGATGGGGCGCCTGCCGCGTCCGGAACGCGCCGCCGCATGAGCGAGGCGCAGCGCAAGCGGCCGGGCGGGCTGGGGCGGGGGCTTTCGGCGCTGCTGGGCGACATCCAGCCCGTCACCGAGAGCGGCGCGCCGGTGGAAGGCGTGCGGCCGATCCCGATCGCGGACATCAAGCCGCATCCCGACCAGCCGCGCCGACATTTCGACGAGGCCGCGCTGACCGAATTGGCCGAGTCGATCGCGGCGCGGGGCGTGCTCCAGCCGATCGTGGTGCGGCAGGTCGGCACGGGCTATCAGATCGTCGCGGGCGAGCGGCGCTGGCGCGCGGCGCAACGGGCGCGGCTGCACGAGATCCCGGCGCTGGTGCGCGAGCTGACCGATTCGGAAACGCTCGAGATCGCGATCATCGAGAATATCCAGCGGCAGGAGCTCAACGCGGTCGAGGAGGCCGAAGCCTATCAGCGGCTGATGCGCGAGTTCGGCCATAGCCAGGAGAGCCTCGGCCAGTTCGTCGCCAAATCGCGCAGCCATGTCGCCAATATGCTGCGGCTGCTCGACCTGCCCGAGGGGGTGCGGCGACAGCTGCTCGAGGGCGCGCTGACCATGGGCCATGCGCGCGCGCTCATCACCGCCGACGAGCCCGAGCGGCTCGCGGGCGAGGTGGTGCGGCGCGGCCTGTCCGTGCGCGAGACCGAGAAGCTCGCCCGCACCGCCAAGGGCAAGCCAGCGCGCACCAAGGCGCGCGCCGCCCCGCCCGAGGCGAGTGGCGACGCCGATATCCTCGCGCTGGAGCGGCAATTGGGCGACATGCTGGGCCTGGCGGTGCGCATCGGCCATGGCGCCGAGGGCGGGCAGGTGACGATCAGCTATGCCTCGCTCGACCAGCTCGACATGATCTGCCAGCGGCTGAGCGGCGAGCGCTTCTGATCAGCGGCGGCGCATGCCGCGCGCGATGGTGAAGAGCAGCTGATCGGCCGCGACCGGACCGGGCCCGCGGCTGGATTTGAGCGTGCGCTCCAGCGCGGCGAAGCGCTCGATCGCGGCGGCGATGCGCGGCGGCGACCAGCGGGGCAGGGCCAGCGCGAGCGCGTCCTTGTCGCGCCAGTGGAGGAAGCGCGCGGCCTTCTCCACCGCCGCCTTGGGCGCGGCGCCGGCCTCCATCTCCGCGCGCGCCTGCGCCATCGGCAGGAGCCGGCGCAGCGCGGCGCGGACCAGCGGAATGCCATCCTGCCCCTCGGCGGCGGCGCGGCTCAGCTCGCGATCGAGCAGCCGCGCCTCGCCCGCGAAGAGCGCATCGAGCAGGCGGCTGGTGTCCGCCTCGCCGGCATCGACGCCGATCGCATCGAGATCGGCATGGCCCGCCTCGCGTGGACGATCGGGCGCGGCGTCCAGATAGAGGGCGAGCTTGAGGATCTCGGAAGCGAGGATGGCGCGATCCGAGGCGCAGGCATCGACCATACGCCGCGCCAGATCCGCATCGATGGCGAGCCCCGCCTCGCGCGCCAGCGCCACCGCCAGCCGCGCGAGATCGGCCTCCTCGGGCGCGTAGGACGCGAAGACGAGGGCATTGCGCGCGGCGTCGAGCAGCTTGACGAGGCGGGCGTCCTTCTTGAGCGCGCCCGCGATCAGCAGCACCGGATTGCCCGCCGCGGGCGCCTCCAGCAGCGCCTCCACCGCCGCGACGCTCTCCTCGCCGGCGGCCTCGACGCGGATGAAGCGGCGGCCGCCGAACAGCGAGTTCGAGGCCGCTTCGTCCGCGAGCAGCGCGGGATCCGCCTTGAGCTGCGCGCCCGTGACATCGATCCGCTCCGCCTCCGATCCGAGCGCCGTCGCCAGCGCCGCGCCGAGCGCGCGCGAGCCGCTCTCGTCGGGGCCGTAGAGGAGATAGCATCGCACCGCCGGATCGGGCGCGGCGAGCGCGCGCTCCATCTCCCCGCGCTTGCGGAGCGTCGTCACTCCTTGGCGCGCGTCCGCCGCGCGAACAGGGCGACGCGGGCGACGATCTGATCCGCGACCTCGCCTGTGAGATTTTCGAGCGCGGTCTGCTCGGCGGCGAGGGTGGAATAGTCGGAACTGGTGACGTCGATGCCGACGTCCGACCCGGCGGTGGCGTCGAGCACGACGCTGCTCGCCGCTTCGGTATCGACCAGCCGGAAGCGGGCGCGCAGCGAGCGCCGCTCGCGCGTGACGGCGTTGCGATCGTTGATGCCGAGGCCGATCACCGAATCGTCCAGCTCGACTTCGAGCCGGTAGCGGGGCGCGCTCTTCGCCACCGCGCCCAGGCGATCGGCCAGAGCGGCGCGCATCAGCCAGCCCGTCTGGCCGCCGCCGATCGGCGCCACCTCGACCTGGCCGAGCGCCTGCCCCACGGGGCCGGCGCTGCCGCCGCCATAGAGCGGGTGCAGGCCGCAGCCGGGCAGGGCCAGCATCAACGCGAGGGCGGCGCGGCGCCTCACGCGACGAGGTTCACGAGCCGATCGGGCACGACGATCACCTTGCGGGGCTCCTTGCCATCGAGGCAGGCGAGAATCTTCTCGGAGGCGCGCGCCATCGCCTCCAGCGCGGCCTTGTCGGCGCCCTTGGGTGCGGTGAGCGTATCGCGGAGCTTGCCATTGACCTGGACGGCGATGGTGACTTCCTCGTCCACCAGCAGCGCCGCGTCCACTTCGGGCCAGGGCGCGTCGACGATCAGCCCCTGATGGCCGCGCGCCGCCCAGGCTTCCTCGGCGAGATGCGGGATCATCGGCGCGACCAGGCGCAGCAGCGTATCGATGGCGGTGGTGCGCGAGGCGCTGGCCTCGGCCTTCTCGATAGCGCTCACCAGCTCGTAGAGCTTGGCCACCGCCTTGTTGAAGGAGAGCGAGTCGATATCGTCGGCGACGCCGGCGATGGTGCGATGCAGACGGCGATCCAGCGCCGCATCCGCGCCGGTGGCGGGCGCGCGGTCGGTGGCGAGGCGCCAGACGCGCTGCACGAAGCGCCACGCGCCTTCGATGCCCGCCTCGGACCATTCGAGATCGCGCTCGGGCGGGCTGTCCGACAGCATGAACCAGCGCACCGCATCGGCGCCATATTGATCGACGATCGGCGCCGGATCGACCGTGTTGCGCTTCGACTTGGACATTTTCTCGACGCGGCCGAGCGTGACGGGCTCGCCCGTCGCGATCACCTGGCCGTCCCGAATCTCGTCCGGGGCGAGCCAGCGGCCATCGGGGGCCTTATAGGTCTCGTGCGTCACCATGCCCTGGGTGAACAGGCCGGTGAAGGGCTCGGCGATGTCGAGCTTGCCGATGCGCTTGAGCGCGCGGGTCCAGAAGCGCGCATAGAGGAGGTGGAGGATGGCATGCTCCACCCCGCCAATATATTGGCCGACCGGCAGCCATTGCGCGGCGCGCGCGGGATCGAACGGGCGATCCTCGGGCTGGCTGGCGAAGCGGATGAAATACCAGCTGGAATCCGCGAAGGTATCGAGCGTGTCGGTCTCCCGCCGGGCGGGCGCGCCGCAGATCGGGCAGGGGACATGCTTCCAGCTCGGATGACGGTCCAGCGGATTGCCGGGCACATCGAAGCTGACATCCTCGGGCAGGCGGATCGGCAGCGACTCCCTGGGCACCGGCACCGGGCCGTGGGTCTCGCAATGGATGATCGGGATCGGCGTGCCCCAATAGCGCTGGCGCGACACGCCCCAATCGCGCAGCCGCCAGACGGTGGTGCCGGCGCCCCAACCCTGCGCCTCGGCCCAGCCGATCACCATGGCCTTGGCCTCGTCGATGCCGAGACCATCCAGCGCCCGCGAATGCACCAGCGTGCCGGGACCGGTATAGGCCTCGTCCAGGATCGGCGCGTCCGCCTCGGCCGGGCTCGCGGCGACGACGCGGGTGACGGGCAGCGCATATTTGCGCGCGAAATCGAGATCGCGCTGATCATGACCGGGCACGCCCATGACCGCGCCCGTGCCATAGCCCATCAGCACGAAATTGGCGACGAAGACGGGGAGCGTCCAGCTCGGATCGAGCGGATGGACGACGGAGAGGCCGGTGTCATAGCCCTTCTTCTCGGCGGTCTCGATCTCGGCGGTGGCGGTGCCCGTCTGCCGGCATTCCTCGGCAAAGGCCGCGAGCGCGGCATCCTCGGCGGCGAGCGCCAGCGCGAGCGGATGATCGGCCGCGATGGCGACGAAGCTGGCGCCGTAGATCGTGTCGGGCCGGGTGGAATAGACCTCGATCGCCTCGGCCGCCGGCACGGGCGTGGCCAGGCGGAAGCGGAAGCGCAGCCCGCGCGACCGCCCGATCCAATTGGCCTGCATCAGCTTGACCTTGTCCGGCCAGTGGCTGAGCGTCTCGAGCCCGTCGAGCAGTTCCTCGGCGAAATCGGTGATGCGCAGGAACCATTGGTTGAGCTTGCGCCGTTCCACCGGCGCACCCGAGCGCCAGCCGCGGCCATCGATCACCTGCTCATTGGCGAGCACGGTGTGATCGACCGGATCCCAATTGACCTCGCTCTCCTTGCGATAGACGAGGCCGGCCTCGAGCATATCGAGGAACAGCGCCTGTTCCTGGCCGTAATAATCCGGCTCACAGGTGGCGATCTCGCGGCTCCAATCGAGCGCGAATCCCAGCCGGCGCAGCTGCGCCTTCATGCTGGCGATATTCTGCCGGGTCCATTCGCCGGGATGGACCTTGCGCTCCATCGCGGCATTTTCGGCGGGCATGCCGAAGGCGTCCCAGCCCATGGGGTGAAGCACCTCGAAGCCCCGCATCCGCCGGAAGCGCGCGAGCACATCGCCCATGGTGTAGTTGCGGACATGCCCCATATGGATGCGCCCCGAAGGATAGGGGAACATCTCAAGAACATAGCTTTTCGGCCGGGGCGACTCATCATTGGCGCGGAAGGAGTGCGCCTCGTCCCAGGCACGCTGCCACCGGGCGTCGGCGGCAAGCGGGTTGTAGCGCTTCTCCATGCCCGCCGCCGGATCAGCCCGAGATCACGCCGCGACGAAGATCGCGCGCGCGGCCGAGGATGATCTCCTCGAGGCGCTGCGTGGTCTGCGCAGCGACGGGAGCGTTGACCCAATTGCCGCCCTGGTTGACCTGCCGCGAGGCCGCGACGCGGATCGCATCGGCGCGCAGATCCTGATCCAGCACGGTGACCGTGAGCTTCATCCGCTCGGTGGGCGTGTTGGGATTGGTGTACCAGTCCGTCACGATCACACCGCCGTTCGAATCGACCTGGGCGAGCGGCATGAACGAAACCGTATCGAGCGAGGCGCGCCACAGATAGGCGTTGACGCCGATCCGGGTGACCTTGGAGGCAGCGATATCGGCGCTCGCGCTCTTGGGCTGTTTATGGCCGCAGCCGGCGAGCAGCAAAGCGAGGCCAAGCGCGCCGCCGATCGGGCGCAGGGAGCGGGAGCAAGCGAGCATCGTCAGGTGCCTTTGGGCCGGGGAACCGTAAGCGGGCATCTATAGAGGCTCGGCGAGCGCCCGCAAGCGGCCCGCGCGCTACCGGACTCTCCCGCAATTGAGCGGCCGGAATGTGGAGCTTATGCAACAGCCGGGCCGATTCTTGCGGGCGTGCGGCAAGATTGTGGCCGAGGCGTTGTGGCCATGCTAGGCGCCGCGCCTAAATATAAGGGGGCGAGAGAGACAGCGATGGGCACGAATCGGTCGGGGATGATGAGGCAGGGGGGGCTGGCGCTTGCGCTGATGCTCGCGCCCGCGCTCGTCCTGGCCGGCCCGCGCGAGGCGCATCGCCGCAGCCGCGCGGTGCCCCATGTCAGCCACTTCACGCCGTCGCATGCGGGTTCGGCGGGCTCGATCGGCTCATTCACGCCCGCCGCCGCCGATCCGCGGCTGGCGATGAGCTTCGGGCGCGCCGGGCTGATGGGCGGCAGCGGCTTCCGCTTCACCCCCTCCAGCACGCCCGGCAGCAGCCGCCGCGTCACCGTGGCCGTGCGCGCGCGCGCCAACACGCCCGAGCAGGCCGAGCGGCAGGCCATGGCCGGCCAGGGCGCGGGCGTGGCGCCGTCGGCCTATAATCTGGGCGTCGCGCTCGGCTGGAAGCGCTTCGCCGTGACCAGCGACTATGCGAAGGTCGATCTCGGCGCCGTGCCGGGCAGCCGCGAGAGCGCGGACATCGCGCTCAGCTATGCCGGCCGCCGCTGGAGCACGCGCCTCGCGCTCGCCGCCGAACGCGCGCTGGGCGACGTGCCGCACCTGGTGGACAATGACAGGAACGTCTCGGTCGATCTGGGCGGCTCCTACTCGATCAACAACCGCCTCGATGTGACGGGCGGGGTGCGCTACCGCGTCGATCGCGATCGCTTCCAGGTCGTCGATGATAGCCGGCGCGACAGCCAGGCCATCTATATCGGCACCGCCTTCCGCTTCTGATCGCGCGGGCGATTTTGGCAGAGGCCCGGCCCGCCGCGTTCCACCGTGCGCCCTATCAGCCGCCGCCGGCGCTGCTTCTGACGGCGGGCGGCGCGCTGCTGCTGCTGGGCCTGCTCAGCTGGCGGCTCGGCTGGGACGTGCCGCTGCATTCCTTCTTCCGCCTCGGCCCGGCCGATCGCTGGGTCCGGCAGATCATCTCGCTGTCGGCGCTGGGCGGGCTGCTGGTGATCGGGCCGATCGCGACCCTGGTGGCGCTCGGCCTCGCCTGGCGCGGGCGGGGCCGCGACGCCGCCTGGCTGGCGATCACGCTGATCGTCGGCCGGCTCGGCGTGGAGGCGATCAAGCTGCTGGTGCTGCGGCCCCGCCCGCCCGCGCTCGACCGGCTGGAGCTGGTCGGATCCTGGAGCTTTCCGAGCGCGCATAGCGCCGGCACGATGATGGCGGCGCTGGCGCTGGCGGCGCTGACCGAACGACGCGGCGCCTGGCTGGCGGGGCTGGCGTTCAGCCTGGCGATCGGCTGGACCCGCCTCGCGCTGGCGGTGCACTGGCCGGGCGACGTGCTGGCCGGCTGGGGGCTGGGGCTGATCTGGATCGCCGGCGCGCTGGCGGCGCGGCGCCCCGCGCGCCGCTGACCCGCCCGCGCCGCGCGCCTCAGTGGCGGAAGTGGCGCATGCCGGTGAAGAGCATGGCGAGGCCGGCCTCGTCGGCGGCGGCGATCACCTCCTCGTCGCGGATCGAGCCGCCCGGCTGGATCACCGCCGTGGCCCCGGCCTCGACGGCGGCGAGCAGGCCATCGGCGAAGGGGAAGAAGGCATCCGAGGCGACCGCCGAGCCGATCGTGCGCGGCGCCGGCCAGCCCGCCTTCTCGGCCGCGTCGCGCGCCTTCCATGCGGCGATGCGCGCCGATTCCAGCCGGTTCATCTGGCCCGCGCCGATGCCGGCGGTGGCGCCATCCTTGGCATAGACGATCGCGTTCGACTTGACGTGCTTGGCCACGGTCCAGGCGAACAGCGCATCGGCATGCTCCTGCGCGGTCGGCGCGCGGCGGGTGACGACGCGCAGCGCATCGGGCGCGAGCCGGCCATCGTCGCGGCCCTGCACCAGCACGCCGCCGGCGATCGACTTGAAGACGAGGCCGGGCCGCACCGGATCGGGCAGCGCACCGGTGAGCAGCAGGCGCAGATTCTTCTTGCGGGCGAACACCGCCTGCGCCGCCGCATCGGCATCGGGGGCGACCACCACTTCGGTGAAGATGCCCGTCATCGCCTCGGCCGTCTCGGCGTCGAGCGGACGGTTGCAGGCGATGATGCCGCCAAAGGCCGAGACGCTGTCGCACGCCAGCGCGGCGCGATAGGCCTCGACCAGCGTGTCGGCCGAGGCGACGCCGCACGGATTGGCATGTTTGACGATGACCACGGTGGGCGGCCCGTCGCGAAATTCGCTGACCAGTTCCAGCGCCGCGTCAGCATCGTTGTAATTGTTGTAGCTCAGCTCCTTGCCCTGGAGCTGGCGGGCCTGGGCGATGCCCGCATCAGTGCCGGAGGCGCGGTACAGCGCCGCCGCCTGGTGCGGATTCTCGCCATAGCGCAGCGTCTCCGCGCGGGCGAAGGCGAGCGGCAGCAGCGCGGGGAAGCGCGTCGCGCCCAAAGCCTCCGGCCCGGCGGGATGGGTGAAGGCATCGGTCTGCGCGAACCAGCCGGCGATCGCCGAATCATAGGCAGCGGTATGGGCATAGGCCTTGCCGGCGAGGCGGATGCGCGTCGCCTCGCGGGTGGCGCCGCCGGTCTCGCCCAGCTCCGCGATCAGCGCGGGATAATCGGCGGGATCGGTGACGATGGTGACGTAGCGATGGTTCTTCGCGGCGGAGCGGACCATCGACGGGCCGCCGATATCGATATTCTCGATCACCTCGTCGCGCGCGGCGCCCTTGGCCACGGTGCTGGCGAAGGGATAGAGATTGACCACCACCAGATCGATCGCGCCGATGCCGTGCGCCTCCATCGCGGCGGCATGGGCGGGATCGTCGCGCACCGCCAGCAGCCCGCCATGCACCATCGGGTGCAGCGTCTTGACGCGGCCGTCCATCATCTCGGGAAAGCCGGTGAGATCCGACACGTCCTTCACCGCGAGCCCGGCCTCGCGCAGCGCGCGCGCGGTGCCGCCGGTCGAGACCAGCTCGACATCGCGGGCGGCGAGCGCGCGGGCCAGGTCCACCAGCCCGCTCTTGTCCGATACCGACAGCAGCGCGCGCGCGATCTTCACGTCCGACATGATCTATCCTTCACGGCACGGGCGCGCTCAGCCGGCGCGCTTGATGATCCAGGAAATGCTGGTGCCGCCCGCCGGCGCCTGGCCGGAGACGACGAGCTGGCTGGCATGGGCGGGACGGCCGCGGCCATCGATCCAGATGCTCTCCTCGAGCGCCAGCGTGCCGCCGCGGCAGCGGAACTGCCACAGGCCGCCGCCCTCCAGCCGGAGCAGCGCGCCCTGGCCATCGGCGGTGGCGGTGGCCTCCACGCCGGGCGCGAGGTGGAAGCGCGCGGCGAAGCCGACGGTCGCCGCGCCGCGCCCGCCGCCCGCCGGCAGCAGCACATCCTCGCCGGCCAGCTCGCGCCCGTCGGCGGCGAGCGCGAGGCGGCGGCGATGGATCAGCCCGTAGCGGCGCACATAGCCATCATGGCTCGCCTCGATGCGGGAGGCGCTTTCCTGCTCCTGGCGATCCAGCTCGACCTCGGTGACGCCGCGGCCGAGCGAGCCATCGGGATGGATGGCGGTGGAGTTGGAATCGGCGAGCGTGAGGGTGGAATGGGCGGCGGTGGTGCGCAGCGCCTCGCCGATCTCGCGCGGCAGCGCCGACCAGGGCCGATCGCCGCCGCAATTGACGATGATGCGCTGGCTGCCGTCCGCGAACTCGAAGGCGAGGGTGGAGGCGCAGCCGCCCCGCGCGAGCCGGCTGGCGGGCGGCGGCGCGCAATCCGCGACCAGCACGGTGGCGCCGCCGGCGAGCCGCTGGAAGCCCCATTCGCGCGACTGGCGCTGCGGCCGCGTGCGCACGCCCGAGCCGGCAATGGCGCGGGCGACGCGATCCGCCTCGAGCGGGCCACCGCCCTGCCAGCTGGACAGCCGGCCATCGCCGAGCGTCACGCCGAGCAGCGCCGGCACCGCCCGGGCGAGCGTGGCGGGGAGCGCGGCCGGCGGCTCGCGCCGGCGCTCCTCATAGACGGCGAGCAGCTGGGCGAGCAGCTCGACCAGCGCGAGCAGATCCACGGGGGCGCGGCTGACGATGCCGCCATCGCCCGTGGCGCCGGTGGCGAGCGCCTTGGCCATCGCCGCCTCGCCCCGCGCGAGGCGCGGCTCGCCCCCGGGGATGAGCAGGCCCGCCGCGATCAGCCCCGCCGCCGCCGCGATCCGGGGCAGGCCGACCGGCGCCTTTTCGGCGGTCTGGTCGAGATGGCGGGCGCCGCGCGCCAGCGTGTTGAGCACCGCCGAGCGATAGACGAGATCGGACGAGGAGAGGATCAGCGGCGCGTGCGCGGTCCAGGCGAGGATGCGGCGGCCCCAGAGATCGGCGCGCCAGGCGGGCTCGGCGATGACAGCGCCATGCGCATCCAGCCAGCGCCGCATCAGCGCCTCGGCGACGGGAGCGCCGGTTTCGCGCGGCGCGGCGGCGGCGAGATCGCGCAGCCAGGCGAAGCTCTGCACGTGATCGACAAAGCCCTGGCCGTGGCGGGCATCGGCATAATCCAGCGTATCGGCATCGGCGCGGGCGCGGCCGAGCGTCACCTCGCCATCGAGCAGATCCAGCCCCGCCTCGGCATCGCCGGCGATCGGATCGCGCGGCACGCCGAGCAGCTTGAGCGGATAGCGGCCGCGCAGCCGCATGCTGTGGAAGGGCGTCTTCCAGGCGAGCCGCTCCAGCTGCGCCATCAGCCGCTCCGCCAGCGAGGCGCCACGCTCGTCCGCGACCCGGATCAGGCTGCGGCCGGGCGCCACCGGCGTTTCCGCCGGCTCCTCGGGCGCGGCGCGACGGGCGCCGCTCATGCCCCGCGCAGGCCCCGGATATTCTCCGCATAGCGGCTGGCGCCGCCGCGGAAGCTGGCGGTGCCGGCGACCAGCGCATCGGCGCCCGCCGCGAGGCACAGCGGCGCGGTCTCGTGATCGATGCCGCCATCCACCTCGAGATCAATGGCGCGGCCCGAGCGATCGATCATCGCGCGGATCCGCTCGATCTTGGCGAGCTGCGCATGGAGGAAGCTCTGCCCGCCAAAGCCGGGATTGACCGTCATCACCAGCACGAGATCGACGATGTCGAGCAGATAATCGAGCCGGTCCTCCGGGGTCGCGGGGCACAGCACCACGCCGGCGCGCTTGCCGAGCGCCTTGATCGTCTGGACGGTGCGGTGGACATGCGGCCCCGCCTCGGGATGCACGGTGAGGCAATCCGCGCCGGCTTCGGCAAAGGCCTCGAGATAGGGATCGATCGGCGCGATCATGAGATGCACGTCGAACGGCTTGGCGGTGTGCGGGCGGAGCGCCTTCACCACCGCCGGGCCGAGCGAGATGTTGGGCACGAAATGCCCGTCCATCACGTCGATATGGATCCAGTCCGCTCCGGCGGCGTCGATGGCGCGCACCTCCTCGCCCAGCCGCGCAAAGTCGGCCGAGAGGATCGAGGGTGCGATGCGAACGGGCTTTGGCATCATCGTGGCGCCTAGACCTTTCGTATGGGGGGCTTCAAGTCTTAGCGAAGCGGGCGACGAAGAAGCCGTCGCAGCCGCCCTGCTCGGCGAGCGCGCCGGGCGGCACGCGCAGCCAACCCCGGCCATCCGGCGCGAGGCCGGCGGGCAGTTCGGCGGCGGTGACGGGAAGCGTGGCGAGGCCCAGCGCGGCGGCGCCGGCGGCGATCGCCTCGCCTTCCTCGGGCTCGAGCGAACAGACCGCATAGACCAGCCGGCCGCCCGGCTTCACCCAGGCGGCGGCGCGCGCGAGCATCGCCGCCTGGGTTTCCGCCAGCGCCTTGATCGCGGCGGGGCGCACGCGGTGGAGCACATCGGGATGGCGGCGATAGATGCCGCTCGCCGAACAGGGCGCGTCGAGCAGCAGCGCATCCACCGGCGCGGGCGGCGCCCAGCGCAGCACATCGGCCGCGACCAGCCGGGCCGACAGGCCGGTGCGCGCGCAATTGGCCTCCAGCCGGGCGAGGCGCTCGGCGGCGAGTTCGACCGCCGTCACCGTCCAGCCGGCGGCGGCGAGCTGGAGGGTCTTGCCGCCGGGCGCGGCGCAGAGATCGAGCGCCTCGCCGGGCCCGGCGCCGAGCAGCCGCGCCGGCAGCGAGGCGGCGAGATCCTGCACCCACCAGGCGCCGGCCTCGTAGCCGGGCAGGGTGGCGACATCGCCCGACTCCGCGAGGCGGACATGGCCGGGGAGCAGCGCCGTGCCGGCGGGCGCCTCGGCATCGGGCGCGGCGAGGGTGAGATCGAGCGGCGGCCGGCCGGCCAGCCCCTGCCGCGCCGCTTCCACCGCCGCCGCGCCCCAGGCGCGCGTCCAGCGTTCGGCGACGGCGGCGGGGAAATGCGGCGGCTCGGCGAGGCGCACGCCGCCGCGCATCACGGCGCCGAACACGCCATGCACCAGCCGGCGCGGGCCGCCGTCCACCAGCGGCAGCACGGTGGCGATGGCGGCATGGGGCGGCGTGCGCAGCACCAGCGCCTGCACCAGCGCGATGCGCAGCGCGAACCGGGCCTTGGCGTCCGCCGGCAGCGGGCGCGGGGTGGCGCCGTCGATCGCGGCGTCGAGATCGGGCAGCCGGCGCAGCACCTCGGAGGCGATCGCCCGGGCGAGGCCGCGATCCTCCTCGCGCGCCAGCGCGGCAGTGGCGGCGGACAGCGCCGCCTCCAGCGGCAGGCCGCGCCGCAGCACCGCATCGAGCAGGCGCAGCGCCGCCTGGCGCGCGGCGAGGCCGGGGACTTGCGCGCCGGCGGCCGGACGCCGATCTTGGCCGGGCCTAGCCATGAGGAGTGTCACCATGCCGTCCAGCGGATCGCCCCGGCCGCCGCATGTCCGACCGCCGGCCTATCTCTCGAAGAGCCCGCCGGTGCCCGAGCCCGCGCCCATCCCGGTCGATCAGCCCGAGGCGGGCGGCCCCAAGGGCCCCGAGCCGACGCGCTATGGCGATTGGGAGCTGAAGGGCATCGCGATCGACTTCTGAGCCGGCGCGAGCGGAGCGGTGCGCCATGATCAGCCCTCCGCCCGGCGCGGCCGGGCGAGCAGCCGCTCCACCACCGCCTCCACCGCCGCCTCGTCCGCGAGCAGCGCGCAGACCGCCTGGACGATCGGCATCTCCACCCCCGCCGCCGCCGCCGCCGCGGCGAGCACCGGCGCGGTGAAGGCGCCTTCCGCCACGGTGCGGCGATTGGCGAGCAGCGCGGCGGCGGATTGGCCCCGGCCGAGGCCCAGGCCCAGGCTATAGTTGCGCGAGGCGGTGGAGGTGCAGGTGAGCACCAGATCGCCCAGCCCCGACAGGCCCGCCAGCGTCTCCATGCGCGCGCCGCGCGCCGCGCCGAAGCGGCGCATCTCGGCGAAGCCGCGCGCGATCAGCGCCGCCGCCGCATTGCGGCCCAGCCCCGCGCCTTCCACCACGCCGCAGGCAATGGCGAGCACATTCTTGACCGCGCCGCCGATCTCGGCGCCGATCACATCGTCGCTCACATAGGCGCGGAAGGTGGGCACCGCGATGCGCGCGGCGAGCGCCTCGCACATGTCCGAATCGGCGCAGGCGAGGGTGACGGCGGCGGGGAGGCCGGCGGCCACCTCGTGCGCGAAGGTCGGCCCGGACAGGACCGCGATCGGCGCCCCCGGCCGGAGCGACGCCGCCACTTCGGACATCAGCAGCCGGCTGTTCGCCTCGATCCCCTTGGAGCAGAGGATCAGCGGGCGCCCGCCGCTCGGGATGGCGCCGAGCACCGCGCGCATCGCCTGCGCCGGAGTGACGAGCAGCAGCGCGTCGCAGGCATCGAGCGCCGCGAGATCGGCGCTGGGCTCGATCGCGTCGGCCAGCGCGATGCCCGGAAGATAGGCCTCGTTGACGCGGCGCGCGCGCAGATCGGCGGCGAGCGCGGGCGAGCGCGCCCAAAGCGTCACCGGGCCGCGCGCCGCCGCGACCTGCGCGAGCGCGGTGCCCCAGGCGCCGGCGCCGACCACTCCGAGCCTCATGCCTTGACTCCCGCGCCGCGCACCCGCTCCGCCTCGGGATCGAGCGGCCAGCGCGCCCGCGCCGGCGTGTCCAGCGGATCGACCAACCCGGCGGCGAGCCGTTCGGCCCCGGCCCAGGCGATCATCGCGCCATTGTCGGTGCACAGCCATTGCGGCGGCGCGACGAAGGGGAGATCGTGCGCGGCGGCGAGCGCCTGGAGCGCGCCCCGCACCGCGCCATTGGCGGCGACCCCGCCCGCCACCACCAGCGCGGTGGCGCCGGCGCTGGCGGCGAGCGCCCGGGCGGTGCGATCGATCAGGCACTCGACCACCGCCTGCTGGAAGGAGGCGGCGATGTCCTCGGCCCGGTAGCGCCCCGAATCGCGGGCGCGGAGCACCGCGCTCTTCAGGCCGGCGAAGGAGAAATGCGGCTCGGCCGAGCCCTTGAGCGGGCGCGGCAGCGGCACCGCGCGGGCATCGCCGCGCGCGGCGGCGCGCTCCACCGCCGGCCCGCCGGGAAAGCCGAGGCCGAGCAGCTTGGCCGTCTTGTCAAAGGCCTCGCCGGCGGCATCGTCGATGGTGGTGGCGAGCCGGCGATAGCGGCCGACCCCTTCCACGAAGAGCAGCTGGCAATGCCCCCCCGACACCAGCAGCAGCAGATAGGGAAAGGCGAGGTCGGGCGCCGCGAGCCGCGGCGAGAGCGCATGGCCTTCGAGATGGTTGACCGCGATCAGCGGCTTGCCCGTGGCGAGCGCGAGGCCCTTGGCCATCAGCAGGCCGACCATGACCCCGCCGATCAGCCCCGGCCCGGCGGTGGCGGCGATCGCATCCACCGCGTCGAGCCCGACCCCGGCCTCGGCCAAGGCGCGCTCGACCAGCGGGCCGAGCGCCTCGACATGGGCGCGCGCGGCGATCTCGGGCACGACGCCGCCAAAGGGCGCATGCGCCGCCTCCTGGCCGGCGAGCGCATGGGCGCGGATGCGGCGGCTGTCGTCGACAAGCGCGGCGGCGGTTTCGTCGCAGGAGGACTCAAGGCCGAGAATGAGAGGCATGGGCCAGCTTCCCTGCACCGCCCGGGGCGGCTAGGGCAACCATTGATGACGATATTGTCCCGTCCGATCCGTCTCGGCACGCGCGGTTCGCCGCTCGCGCTCGTCCAGGCCCGCATGGTCGCGGAGCGGCTGCGCGCCGCCCATGGCCTTGGCGAGGAGGGCATCGAGATCGTGCCGCTGCGCACCACCGGCGATCGCGTGCAGGATCGGCCGCTCGCCGAGATCGGCGGCAAGGCGCTGTGGACCAAGGAGCTGGACCAGGCGCTGCACGAGGGCCGCATCGATTGCGCGGTGCATTCGATGAAGGATGTCGAGACGATCCGCCCCGCCACGCTGCGCATCGCGGCGATGCTGCCGCGCGCCGATGTGCGCGATCGGCTGGTGGGCGCGCCCACGCTCGACGCGCTGGCGGCGGGCGCGCGGATCGGCACCTCCTCGCCGCGCCGCGCCGCGCAGCTGCGCCATCGCCGGCCCGATCTGCGCGTGATGCCGTTTCGCGGCAATGTCGACACGCGGCTCGCCAAGCTCGCGGCGGGCGAGGCCGAGGCGACGCTGCTCGCCGCCGCCGGGCTGATCCGGCTCGGGCGCGACAGCGTTGGCGTGCCGCTCGCGATCGAGGCGATGCTGCCGGCGCCGGCGCAGGGCGCGGTGGGCGTCGAGTGCCGCGCCGATGATGCGGCGCTGGCGGCGCGGCTCGCCGCGATCGACGATGACGACACCCATGTCTGCGTCGCCGCCGAGCGGGCGCTGCTGGCCGCGCTCGGCGCCGATTGCCGCGCGCCGGTGGCGGCGCTGGCGCAGGTGACGGGCGCGCGCGAGCTGACCCTGGTGGCGCAGCTGCTCAGCGAGGATGGCGCACTGACCTGCCAGGGCGTGCGCGCGCTGCCGCGCGACACGCCGGGCGCGGCGGCCGCGCTCGCGCACGCGCTGCTCGCCGACGCGCCGCCCGCGCTGGCGCGCCTGTTCACGCCGCCGCGATGAGCCGCGCGGTGCTCGTGCTGCGGCCGGCGCCGGGGGCGGAGGAGACGGCGCGCGCCGCCGAGGCGCTGGGCCTCGCGCCGGTGGTGGCGCCGCTCTTCACCGTGCGGCCGATCGCCTGGACCCCGCCTCCCGCGCCGCCCGAAGCCATTCTGATGACCAGCGCCAATGCCGCGCGCGAGGGCGGGGCGGCGCTCGCCGCCTATCGCGCGCTGCCGGTCTATGCGGTCGGCGCCGCCACCGCCGAGGCGGCGCGCGCGGCGGGCTTCAGCCGGATCATCGCGGGCGAGGCCGGAATCGAAGCGATCGTCGCGCGCGCCGAGGCCGAGGGCGTGACGCGGCTGCTCCACCTGGCGGGCCGCGAGCATCGCCCGGCGCGCGCCGAGGTGCGGATCGTCTATGCCGCCGATGCGGTGGAAACACTGCCCGAGGCGGCGCGGCAGGCGCTGCCGCAGGCGGTGGCGCTGCTCCACTCGCCGCGCGCCGCCGCGCGCTTCGCGGCGCTGGTGGAGTCGCGGGGGGATGTCGCGGTGGCGGCGATCAGCGCGCGCGCGCTGGCGGCGGCCGGCCCGGGCTGGCGCGCCACCGCGATCGCCGCGCGGCCCACCGACCGCGCGCTGCTGGCGGCGGCGGCCAAGCTGTGCGATCAGGGCAAGGACGAATAGGGGGCGCCGATGGACAGCGAATTCTCAGGCGCACCGCCCCGCCGGCTCTGGCCCTGGCTGCTGCTGGTGCTGCTCGCCTTTCTCGGCGGGCTGCTGGCGGCGGGCTATGCGCTCGGCCATAATGCGCGCGCGGCCGGGCTGATCGGCCTCGTGCCCCAGGCCGAGGCGCAAGCCGCGATCGCGCGGGCGCGCCGCCTCGCCCCGGCGCCCGCGCCGTCCGCCACCGCCGCTTCGGCGCCGATCGCGCGTGGCGGCGCGGCGGCGGCGGAGAGCGCCGATACCCGCGCCGAGATCGCCCTGCTCGAGGAGAAGGTGGACGCGATCGAGACGCAGGCGCGTGCCGCCACCGGCGACGCCAGCCGCGCCGAGGGGCTGCTCGTCGCCTTCGCCGCGCGCCGCGCGCTCGATCGCGGGCTCCAGCTCGGCTATATCGAGGGTCTGCTGCGCCAGCGCTTCGGCCATGACCAGGCCGAGGCGGTGGCGACGCTGCTCTCCGCCGCGCGCCAGCCGGTGACGCTGGCCGAGCTGCAGACCGGGCTCGACGCCATCGCGCCGCAGCTGGCGAGCGGCGAGAGCGCGGATCAGAGCTGGTGGCGCAGCCTGCGCCAGGCCTTTGCCGGGCTGGTGGTGATCCGCCGCTCGGGCGAGCCCGCCAACCGCCCCGCCGATCGCGTCGCGCGCGCGCAGCGGCTGATCGAGGCGGGACAGGTGGATGGCGCGCTGGCCGAGATCATCCGCCTGCCCGATCATCGCCCCGCCGCCGCCTGGATCGGCGCGGCGCGGCGCTATCTGGCCGGGCGCGGCGCGCTCGACCGGATCGAGACGGCGGCGCTGCTCGATCCCGGCACGCCGCCCGCCGGCCTGCCCATCGCCGCCACCGCGCCATCGCCGGCCGCCGCCGCGGCGCCGGCATCGACCCCGACCGACTGACCGGCATCGCGGCTCAGCGCCGCCGCGCGCGCGCGCAACCGATCGAGCGCGCTTTCCAGCGCCGCCACCTCGGCGGCGGTAAAGCCTTCGAGCAGCGCCGCCTCCATCGCCAGCGCCTGGGGGGCGACGCATTCGTACAGCGATCGGCCGGCGGTGCTGAGCCGGAGATGCTGGGCGCGGCGATCACCCTTGTGCGTTTCCCGATCCAGAAGGCCGCGCGCCACCAGCGGCCGCACCGCGCGGCTCACCGTCATCTTGTCCATCAGCGTGCGCCCGACAATATCGAGCTGGCTCAAGGGCGCCGCCTCGGCCAGCACCGTCACCACGCGCCATTCGGGGATCGACAGGCCGAACAGCCGATCATAGGCCTCGGCCACCAGCCCGCTCACCTGGTTGGAGGCGATCGACAGCCGATAGGGCAGGAAATGCTGGAGGCGGAGCGCGCGGGCCATGGCCCCTGCATGGCCGAGCGCGCGTCGCGGCACAATATGGCAGGCCCCGCCCGAGCCTGAGTCGGCGCCGCCGGGCAAGGATCCGCGCGAACCGCCTGCATAGCGGGTGGCGCGCAGGGCGGCGACTTGGGGGAATGTCGGCCGACCGCTCCGGCGCATTACGAGGCTGACCGAGACGCCGGGCCCGCGCATCGTCCGCGCGGGGGGTGGCAATGGACGCGGCTCTGGCGGCCGCCGCGCGCGAGCTGATGCTCTTCGCCGTGGTGGGCATCCTGGTGGCCGGGCTGGACGATCTGGCGATCGACCTGGCCTGGCTGATGCGCGGCCTGGGACGCCGCCGGGCGTCGCGCCGCCGTCCTCCGCCGGCCACGCTCGCCGATCTCGCCCCCGATCGGCCGGGCCGGCTGGTGCTGTTCGTGCCCGCCTGGGGCGAGGCGCGCGTGATCGGCGCGATGGTGGCGACCGCCCGCGCCCGGCTGCGCCATCCCGACTGGCGCCTCTATATCGGCACCTATCCCAATGACCGGCCGACGCGGGTGGCGGTGCGCGCCGCCGCCGGCGGCGATCCGCGCATGCGGCTGGTGATCGGCGACCGTCCCGGGCCGACCACCAAGGCGAGTTGCCTCAACTGGCTGTGGCGCGCGCTCCGCGCCGATGAGGCGCGCACCGGGCGCCCGGCCAAGGCGGTGGTGCTGCATGACGCCGAGGATGAGGTGCATGGCGACGAGCTGGCACTGTTCGACGCGCTGATCGAGCGGTTCGACCTTGTCCAGCTGCCCGTCCACGCCGTGCCGGTGCGGCGGCGCGGCGCCTGGGCGCGGCTGGTATCGGGCCATTATGCGGGCGAGTTCGCCGAGGCGCACGGCAAGCTCCTGCCGATCCGCGCGGCGATGGGCGCGGCGCTGCCCTCCGCCGGCACGGGCTGCGCGCTCCGGCCCGCGATGCTCGCCCGGCTCGCCGGCGGCGGCGCCGGTCCGTTCGACGCGGACAGCCTCACCGAGGATTATGAACTCGGCCTGCGCGTGCGCGCACTGGGCGGGCGGAGCGCCTTTGTCCGCCTGCCGGCGCGGCCCGGCGCGCCGCCGGTGGCGGTGCGCGCCTGTTTTCCCGCCAGCCTCGCCGCCGCGACCAAGCAGAAGAGCCGCTGGATCGCGGGGATCGCGCTGTTCGGCTGGACCCGGCTGGGCTGGCGCGGCGGCCCGGCCGATCGCTGGATGCTGCTGCGCGACCGCCGGCCGCCGCTCGCCGCGCTGATCCTCTTCGCCGCCTATCTCGGTCCGCTGCTCGGCGCGATCGCGCGCGCGATCGGCGGCGGCCCGGCACCGGTTCCGCCACCGCCACTTATCGGCGCGACGCTGGCGCTGCTCGGCTGGCGGATGGCGGTGCGCGCCGGCTTCACCGCGCGCGACCATGGCTGGCGCCTCGCGCTGCTCACCCCTGTGCACCTCCTGATCGGCAATCTCGTGGCGATGGCGGCGAGCCTCCGCGCGATCGGCCTGTATCTGGCGCTGCGCCGCACCGGCCGCGTGCGCTGGGACAAGACCGAGCATGATTTTCCGGATCCGGACGCATGACGGCGGCCCGGCTGCCGCCGCTGCGCGCCCTGGCCCTGATCGTCACGCTCTGGATCGCGGGCCGGATCGTGCTGCGTCTCGCGGCCGGCGAGGAGACGCGGGCACGCCGTCCCGGCCTGGAGGCGGTGCGCCCCGTGGAGACGCGGAAGGCGACGCCGAAGCCGGGCGGCGCGCGGGGGCTGATCGCGCGGCGCGCCGGCGCGGCGGACATCCGCCTCGCGATCAGACCGGTGCGATCCCCGCCGGGCGCGCCTGGCGGTGCGCGCGGGGCGGGGGCCGGGCGGGACCGCGCCCGGCGCGAAAGGCCCGATCCCGCCGCAGCATGGGCGCGCGCGACGCGGCCGACGGGAGATGCGGCAGACGGCGCGCGATTCGCGGGCGCGGAGGAGGGGCGGGCCGGGGTTGCGGGGCAGGCTTCAGATCGGGCGGGCGCAGGGACCAGTGGGACGGTCGCGCCGGTGCGCTCCGCGCAGGCTGCGCCTCGAGACGTGGCGGAGGCGAGCGCGGGGGCGGATCCGGCCCGACGTCCAGCGCCCGATCGCGCCCCACGCTTGGCGGTGCGTGCTGGTCGCTCGGGAGAGGCGGCGGATGGTGCGCGATCAAGGGGCGCGGACGGTAGGGTGGGCGTCGTCGCGGCGGGAGAGGCTTCCACCCGGTCGCGCATCGCTCCGGCCGGACCCGCACCGGCGCCGGCCGCTCCGTCCGCGCCGTCCCGGGCGCCGACCGCAGCCGAGGCGATCGGCGCGGGATGGTCGGCGACCGTGCCGATCGCGCCCATGCCGCCGCTGGACGGCGATTTCGGCGCGCGGCCGGAGGCGCCGGCGCGCTATGGCGAGGATGCCGCGCGCCTCGCCCGGGCCCGGGCGCTGGAGGCCGGGCGCGCGCCGACCGAGGCGCTGCCGCCCGGGCCGGCGCCGGTCGCGGCGCGGCATCGGCCCGGACCTAGCCGCTGGCAGGGCGGGCTGTGGGTGCTGGTGCGGCCGCCCTCGGCGGTGACGCGGATCGCCGAGATCGGGGAGCTTGGCGGGAGCGAGGCGGGGATGCGGCTGACGCATCCGATCGGCAAGGGGCGGCGGCTGGCGGCCTCGCTGCGCGTCTCGCGCGCGCTCGCCGCGCCGCCTCAGGCCGAGATCGCGCCGGGGATCGACTGGCGCGTGCGGGCGAGGCTGCCCGTGCATCTGCTGGTGGAGCGGCGCGTTCCGCTGCGCGGCGGCGGCCCGGCGGATTGGGCGGCGCTGCTCGTCGCGGGGCTCCATCATCGGCCGCTGGCGCGCCGCCTCTGGCTGGATGGCTATGGCCAGGCCGGCCTGATCGGCACGGCGCGGCCGCGCGGCTTTGCCGATGGCGCGGCGCGACTCGGCCGTCCGCTCGCCACGCGCGGCCGAAGCGAGGTGGCGGCGACGCTCGGCCTTTGGGGGGCCGCCCAGCCGGGCGCGGCGCGCATCGATGCCGGTCCGGGCCTGGTGCTGCGCCTGCCGCTGGCCGGCGCGACGATGGGCGCCGCGCTCGACTGGCGGTTCCGCCTCGCCGGCCGCAGCCTGCCCGGGAGCGGCCCGGCGCTGACGCTGACGCTCGGCTTCTGAGGCGGGCCGGATCGCCCGGGCCCGACGCGGACGCTCTCCGACGGTGGTGGCGCTTCCACCGGCGGGGATCAGCGACTAGCCTGACGATGATGCATATCTATCTGCCGATCGCCGGGCTTTCGGTGAACATGCTGGTGATGGTGCTGCTCGGCGGCGGGGTCGGGCTGCTGTCGGGCATGTTCGGGGTCGGCGGCGGCTTCCTCACCACGCCGCTGCTGATCTTCTACGGCATTCCGCCCGCCGTCGCGGTCGCCTCCTCGGCCACCCAGATCACCGGGGCGAGCGTGTCGGGCGTGCTGGCGCAGGTGCGGCGCGGCGGCGTGGATTTCCGCATGGGCAGCGTGATGGTGGCGGGCGGCATTCTCGGCTCCGGCCTGGGCGCGCTGCTGTTCCGGCTGCTCCAGCGGCTCGGCCAGATCGATACGGTGATCGCGCTCACCTATGTGCTGCTGCTCGGATCGATCGGCGGCCTGATGGCGCACGAGGCGACCACCACCATCCTCGCGCAGCGGCGCGGCGCCAAGCCCCGGCGCAGCCAGCGCCGCCATCATCCGCTGATCGCCTGGCTGCCGATGCGCTGGCGCTTCTATCGCTCGGGCCTCTACATCTCGCCGCTCGCGCCCTTCCTGCTCGGCGCGCTGACCGGCGTGCTGACGGTGTCGCTCGGCGTCGGCGGCGGCTTCGTGATGGTGCCGGCGATGATCTATCTGCTCGGCATGTCGGCGCAGGTGGTGGTGGGCACCAGCCTGTTCCAGATCCTGTTCGTCACCGCCGCGACGACGATGATCCACGCCGTCACCACCCAGGCGGTGGATATCGTGCTGGCGCTGCTACTGCTGATCGGCTCGGCCACGGGCGCGCAGCTCGGCTCGCGCTTCGCGATGCGGCTGCGGCCGGAATGGCTGCGGCTGCTGCTCGCGCTGCTGGTGCTGATGGTGGCGGTGCGCATGGCGGTGGGGCTCACCTGGCAGCCGGGCGAGATCTTCAGCGTGGAACGCGGATGAGCCGGGCCGCCCGCCGGCTGGCGCCGGCGCTCGCCGCTCTGCTCTGCCTGGGCGCCGCCAAGCCGGTGCTGGTGCCCGACGTGTCGGACGATTCGGTGCGCATCCTCTACAGTTTCGCGGGCGACGAGCTGCTGCTGTTCGGCGCCATCCTCTATCCGGGCGGGATCATGCCCGACCGGCCGGCGGATATCGCGATCGTGCTCAAGGGTCCGACCGAATCGGTGATCGTGCGGCAGAAGCGCAAGATCGCGGGAATATGGGTGAATGCGGAGAGCGCGCGGTTCCGCTCCGCGCCCAGCTTCTACGCGGTGGCAAGCTCGCGCCCGATCGACCGGCTGGTGGATGCGCGCACCGCCTTCATCTACGAGCTGGGGCTGGACAGCCTGCAGATGTCGCCCGTGTCGGGCGCGCTACCGGAGGAGCAGCGGCGCTTCAAAGACGGGCTGATCGCGCTCAAGCGGCGCGCCGGCCTCTATCGCGAGGAGGCGGGCGGCGTGGCGATCCGCGATCATGTGCTCTACCGCGCGCGCATCGCCATTCCGGCGCGGGTACCGGTGGGGCGCTACACCGCCGAGACCTTCCTGATCCAGGACGGGCGCGTGGTGGCGGCGGCGGTGCGCGAGGTGCGCGTCGCCAAGACGGGGTTCGAGCGGCTGGTGGCGCAGGCGGCGCGGCGCTGGTCGATCGCCTATGGGCTGGTGGCGGTGGCGCTCTCGCTGGTCATCGGCTGGGGCGCGGGCGCGCTGTTCCGCCGGATCTGAACCGAAATTTTACCCCTGCCGCCTAGCCATCAGCACGGTAGCGCGTGGCTTGGAGAGAGTGGGATGATCGGCACGGACATGCTTGAGGCCGCGCCGGCGCCGGCGGCGGCCGAGGACCGCGCGATCGGCTTCGTGCTCGATGTCGCCGGCGGCGGCGCCAAGATCCTGCTCCGCCTCGCCCGGCTGCACGCGCTCGACGGCGCCGCCGGCGGCCGCGCGGGCGAGGTGGGCGCGCAGGTCAAGATCCGCACCGGCGCGCTCTGGGTGGTGGGCACGGTGCGCAGCCTCACGCTGGATCGCACCGATCCCGACCAGGCGATCGCCGAGCTCGATTTTCTCGGCGAGGCGCCGGTCGGCGATGGGCCGGGGCTGCGCGACTTCCGTCGCGGCGTGACGCGCTATCCGCTGCCGGGGGCGGCGGTGATCGCCACCGATCCGGCCGATCTGCGCGCGATCTTCGCCGCCGACGAGCGGCCGCACATCGAGATCGGCATGGTGCATCCCAGCGCCGATGTGCGCGCCGCGCTGCAGATCGATGCGCTGCTCGGCCGCCATTTCGCGCTGGTCGGCTCCACCGGCACCGGCAAATCGACCAGCCTCGCGCTGATCCTGCACCGCATCTGCGAGGCGGCGCCGGACGGCCATGTCGTGATGATCGATCCCCATGGCGAATATGCCGCCGCCTTCGACGGCTATGGCGAGCTGTTCGACGTGGAGAATCTGGCGCTTCCCTACTGGCTGATGAATTTCGAGGAGCATGCCGAGATCATGCTGACGGTGAGCGGGCCGGAGCGGCAGCGCGACCTCGAGGTGCTGGGCCGCTGCCTGCTCGCCGCGCGCCAGAAGAGCCGGCTCGCCGAGGGGATGAGCAAGGTGACGGTGGACAGCCCCTTGCCCTATCTTCTCTCCGATCTGGTCGCGATCGTGGTGCAGGATATGGGCAAGCTGGAGCGCGCGGGCGACACCGGCGCGCATGTCCGGATCAAGACGCGGCTGGACGAGCTCCGCTCCGATCCGCGCTTCGCCTTCATGTTCTCCGGCATGCTGGTGGGCGATACCATGGCCTCGACGCTGGCGCGGCTGTTCCGCCTGCCGACGCGCGGCAAGCCGATCTCGATCATCGACGTGTCCGGCGTGCCGTCGGAGGTGACGTCGGTGGTGGTCGCGCTGCTGTCGCGGCTGGTGTTCGACTATGCCATCTGGGCGCGACACGAACAGACCCGGCCGATCCTGCTCGTCTGCGAGGAGGCGCATCGCTACGTGCCCTCGGAGCGGGTGTCGAGCGGCGCCGCGGTCCGCCGCGTGCTGGAGCGGATCGCCAAGGAGGGGCGGAAATATGGCGTGGCGCTGGGGCTTGTCACCCAGCGCCCGTCCGATCTCGCCGAGGGCGTGCTCTCGCAATGCGGGACGATCATCGCGATGCGGCTCAACAATGAGCGCGATCAGGCGCATGTCCGCGCGGCCATGCCCGAGGGCGCGCGCGGCTTCCTCGATATGGTGCCGGCGCTGCGCAACCGCGAATGCATCGTCTGCGGCGAGGGCGTGTCGGTGCCGGTGCGCGTCTCGCTGGACACGCTGGACAAGGGGCGGCGTCCCGCCTCGGGCGATCCGCTCTTCTCCGATCTGTGGCGCGGCTCGGGCGAGGAGGAGGAGACGATCGCCCGCGTGATCAACCGTTGGCGCCGCCAGGGGCGCTGACGGGGAGCGTGGCCAGCCGGGCGAAGGCGGCGCGGAAGGCGGGCAGCGCCGCCGCGCCGAGCCGGACCGTGCGGGTGAGCGGCGCGGTGCGCGGATCGATCGCCACGCCATCGCGGAACAGCTCGAAATGGAGATGCGGCCCGGTCGAGAGGCCGGTGGAGCCGACATAGCCGATCAACATGCCCTGGCGCACGCGCTCGCCGGGACGCACCAGGATGCGGCTGAGATGGCCATAGCCGCTCACCAGCGCCGGATCGTGCCGGATCTGCACATAATTGCCATGGCCGCCATGCCAGCCGGCAAAGCCGACTTGGCCATCCTCCGCCGCCACTACCGGCGTTCCGGCGGGCGCGGCGAGATCGACCCCTTGGTGCATCCGGCTGTAGCCGAGGATCGGGTGGAGGCGCATGCCGAAGCCCGAGCTGAGCTGGCCGGCGACGGGCCAGGCGAGGCCGGCGCGAGCGGGGCCGCGCCCCTGCGCGTCGAACCAATTCTCGGTACCGTCCGCATCCGTCCAGCGGGCGAGGCGGAGGCGCTCGCCGTCATGCTCCAGCCCCGCCGCGAGCAGCCGGCCCGGCGCGCCGACGCCATCGGCGGCGCGGACATAGGCGAGCACCATCTCGCACCGATCCTCGGGGCGCAGCGCCTCGATCGCAACATGCTGCGCGATCGCGCGAAGATAGTCGGCCAGGGCGGGCAGCGGCACGCCGGCATCGCGCGCGGCATGGTAGAGGCTGCGCCCGATCGGCAGCGACAGGCGCAGCGCCCCGCTCTGCAGCGCCAGCCGGCGGCTTTCCAGCACGAGGCTTCCGGCCTGGGGGCGGACGCGCAGCCGCAGCGCGAGGCTGGGACGCAGCTCGGCGAGCGCCAGCGCGCGGCCACCCCCGGGCCGGGCGGCGCCGAGGCTCAGCGTGAGCGGGGCGGGGCGGGCAAGCCCCGCCTGGGCGGGCGCGAGCAGCGCCGCCGCGCGCGCCGCCTCGACCGGCGCAACCCCGGCCGCCATCAGCAGCGCGGGCAGCGCGGTCTCGGCGCTCACGATCAGGCGCAGGCGCGCGGCCGGGGCGGGGGCCGGCGCGATCCGGGGCGGGGCGGAGCGCGGCGCGGCCGGCGCGGGACGGGGCGGGACGAGCGCCTCCGGTCCGGGCGCGACATGCAGCAGCGTGCCGATCATCGCGGCGAGCGTGGCGAGACCGCGCCACCAGACGGGCGAGCCGATCTCGGCGCCGAGATCGACGCACAGGCCCTGGCTGCCGCCCGCGCGGCGGCCGGCGACGGGCGGGCGGCGCCGGACGCGACCCGCCATGTCCCCCGCCGTGCGCGCCTCTTGCTGCATAGATCGTCCCGCAAAACCGATCCGTGCTTGTGCCCCGACAGGGTTAAGGCGGCCCTAAGCCTGGCGGCGGCGTTCGACCAAGGATGAAGCGAGTCCCGCGCGCGCCGAGCCGGTCTTGCCAACCGGCCGCGCAGTCGCCACCTTGGGTGCAGGATGGGCAACGCTCCTGATGGCCGGCTGATCGCCGTGCTGGGCCCGACCAACACGGGCAAGACGCATCTCGCGATCGAGCGGATGTGCGGCCATTCTTCCGGTCTCATGGGGTTCCCGCTGCGGCTGCTGGCGCGCGAGGTCTATGACCGCGTGGTCAAGCAGAAGGGCGAGGCACAGGTCGCGCTGGTGACGGGCGAGGAAAAGATCGTGCCGCCCACGGCGCGCTACTTCCTCACCACCGCCGAGAGCATGCCGCTGGATCGCGACTTCGCCTTTGTCGCGCTGGACGAGGCGCAGCTCGGCACCGATCCCGAGCGCGGCCATGTCTTCACCGATCGGCTGCTGCGCGCGCGCGGGCGCGAGGAGACGATGATCCTCGGCTCCGAGAGCCTGCGGCCGATGCTGCGCGCGCTGGTGCCCGGCGCCGAGATCACCGGCCGGCCGCGCTTTTCCACCCTCTCCTATGCCGGCCCGAAGAAATTGTCGCGCCTGCCCAAGCGTTCGGTGATCGTCGCCTTCTCGGCGGAGGAGGTCTATGCCGTCGCCGAGATGCTGCGGCGGCTGCGCGGCGGCGCGGCGGTGGTGATGGGCGCGCTGAGCCCGCGCACGCGCAACGCGCAGGTCGCCATGTATCAGGCGGGCGAGGTGGATTATCTCGTCGCCACCGACGCGATCGGCATGGGGCTGAACATGGATGTCGCCCATGTCGCCTTCGCCTCGCTACGCAAGTTCGACGGCCGCCGCAGCCGCCGCCTGACGGTGCCCGAAATGGCGCAGATCGCGGGCCGCGCCGGCCGCCACCAGCGCGACGGCAGCTTCGGCACGCTCGGCAGCGAGGGGGGCGGCGGTGCGCTGTTCGAGCCCGACGAGGTGTTCGCGATCGAGAATCACCAGTTCCCGCCGCTCGATCATCTCTACTGGCGCACCGGCCTGCCCGATTTCCGCGGCGTCGACGCGCTGATCGCCAGCCTGGAGGCGCGGCCCGACCGGCCCGGCCTGCGCGCGGCGCCGCAATCCACCGATCTCGCCGTGCTCAAGCGGCTGGCGGGCGAGCCCGACATGGCGCATCGCGCGCGCGGCGCGGCGATGACCAAGCGGCTATGGGATGCCTGCGGCCTGCCCGATTTCCGCAAGACCGGACCCGAGCATCACGCCCGGCTGGTGGCGCGGATCTTCCAGCATCTCAGCGAGGGCGACCGCCGCATCCCCGCCGGCTGGTTCGCCGACGAGCTGGCGCGGCTCGATACGGTGCAGGGCGATGTCGAGACGCTCGCCGATCGCATCGCGGCGGCGCGGACCTGGGCCTATATCGCGCATCGCGCCGATTGGCTGGCGGAGCCGGGCCATTGGGCCGACCGCACCCGCGCGCTCGAGGAGAAATTGTCCGACGCGCTGCACGACCGGCTGACCCAGCGCTTCGTGGATCGCCGCACCTCGGTGCTGCTGCGCGACCTGTCCGCGCGCGGCGCCGACATGCTGCCGGTGACGATCACCGAGGCGGGCCAGGTGCTGGTCGCGGACGAGGCGATCGGCCATCTCACCGGCTTCCGCTTCGTCGCCGACGCCGCCGCGCGCCATGCCGATATGAAGCGGCTGCTCGCCGCCGCCGAACGCCGGCTCGGCACCGAGCTGGCGCGCCGCGCCGCCGCGCTGATCGAGGATGGCGACGAGGCCTTCACGCTCGCCACCGATATCGGCCGGCCGGTGGCGATCTTCTGGCGGGGCGATGTCGTCGCCCGGCTCGGCCGCGGCAAGGCGCTCACCGAGCCGCGCATCACGCTGCACCGCACGCTGGATCCGCTTTCCCCCGAGCAGCGCGGCGCGGTGGCGGCGCGGCTGCGGAGCTGGCTCGACGCGCAGATCGGCCGCCATCTCGCACCGCTCGTTACGATCAGCGCCGCCGCGCGCGATGCGGCGACGCCGGCGCTGGTGCGCGCGCTGCTGGTGCCGCTGGCGGATGGCGGGGGCGTGGTGGCCCGCGAGCAGGTGGCCGCCGCGCTGCCGCCGCTCGACCGGCCGCAGCGCCACGCGGTCGGTCGGCTCGGGCTGCGCATCGGCACGCTCGATCTGTTCGTGCCGGCGCTGCTCAAGCCCGAGCCGATCCGCTGGCGGCTGGCGCTCGCCGCCGCGCGCGACGAGGCGATGATGCCGCCGCTGCCGCCGGCGGGCGCGGCGATGATCGATCGCCCCGGCCCGCTGCTGGCGGGCGCGGCGCGGCGCGCGGGCTTCCGGCTGCTGGGCGACCAGATGCTGCGCGTCGATCTGGTCGAGCGGCTTGCCCGCCAGGCGCATGACGCGCGCGAGGGCAAGCGGCCCTTCGTGCCCGATGCCTCGCTGTCCACCTCGCTCGGCCTCAAGCCCCCCGCCGTCGCGCGGCTGATGCGGCTGCTCGGCTTCGCCCAGCACCGCGCCGGCCATGACAGCGCCATCGCCTGGCTGTGGCGGGGCCGCCGGCCGGAACGGCCGGGCCCGGCGCCGCGCCCGCAGCGCCCCGGCAACGCCTTTGGTTCGCTCGCCTCACTCCTGGCTCCGGAAGGAACGCATGGCTGAAACCTCGATCCGGCTCGATCGCTTCCTGTGGTTCGCGCGCTTCGCCAAGACGCGCAGCCTCGCCCAGAGCATTGTGGGCGAAGGCCATGTCCGGATCGATGGCCGTCCGGTGAGCAAGCCGGCGGCGGCGGTGCGGGTCGGCTCGATATTGGGCCTGCCGATCGGCGGCGATGTCCGCATCGTCCGGGTGGAGGCGCTGCCGCAGCGGCGCGGCCCGGCGCCCGAGGCGCAGGCCTGCTACACGGAACTAGGCGCGGCCGGTTGACCCGGTGCGGCACTGCCACTAGCAGGGCCCGTCCATTGTCCGCCTGAAGAGTTAGCCCCGCATGACCTACGTCGTCACCGATGCCTGCATCCGCTGCAAGTATATGGATTGCGTCGAGGTATGTCCGGTGGACTGCTTCTACGAGGGCGACAATATGCTCGTCATCAACCCCAATGAGTGCATCGATTGCGGGGTGTGCGAGCCGGAATGCCCGGCTGAGGCGATCCTGCCCGATACCGAGAGCGGGCTCGAGCAGTGGCTCGAGCTGAACGCCAGCTTCTCGGCGCAATGGCCCAACATCACGCGCAAGCGCGACGCGCCGGCCGATGCCGATTCCTTCAAGGCGGTCGAGGGCAAATATGAGAAGTTCTTCTCGCCCGAACCCGGCCAGGGCGACTGACCCGCGCTTTTCCGGGCGGAGCGCCTACCATTCGATCCTTAATTGTGGTATAAGGCCTACCCGTCGGGGGATGGCCTTTTCCGTCGTGCGGGGAACAGGCCATCCCTCTTTGACGTGGGTGGCCGGTGCATTGCCCCGTGGCCGCGCGGCCATGGCGTCGCGTGGATTGCGCGGAATCGCCGGCTTAATTCCGGAAAGGTACACAATGGCTGCCAAGGCGCTGATTTTCGACGTCGGCGACTATGTCGTCTATCCCAAGCACGGCGTCGGGCGCGTGATCGAACTGCAAAGCCAGGAGATCGCGGGCGCTAAACTGGAACTTTACGTGCTCCGGTTCGAGAAGGAGCGCATGACTCTGCGCGTGCCCACCAACAAGGCCGAGTCGGTGGGGATGCGCAAGCTGTCCTCCTCCGTCACGCTGCAGGAGGCGCTCACCACGCTGAAGGGCAAGCCCAAGGTGAAGCGCACCATGTGGTCGCGCCGCGCGCAGGAATATGAGGCGAAGATCAACTCCGGCGATCTCGTCTCGATCGCCGAGGTAGTGCGCGATCTGTTCCGCGCCGACGATCAGCCCGAGCAGAGCTATTCCGAGCGGCAGATCTTCGAGGGGGCGACCAGCCGCCTCGCGCGGGAACTGGCCGCGATGGAAGAGACCGACGAGACCCGCGCGCAGGAGAAGATCCTCGAGATCCTCCGCGAAGCCGCGGCGATCCACAATAAATAGCATCATGGTCCGGTAAATGTGGAAAAGGGCGGCCGTTCGCGCCGCCCTTTTTCGTATCGGCCCCACGGGCGGCGCCCGCAGGGCCGGCCTTCAGCCGCGCAGCGTCGCGCCCAGCTTGGCGGCGGCCGCCACCACCCTGTCGGCGATCGCCTTCAGATCCGCCTCGGCGAAGCTCTTGTCCTGCGGCTGGAGCAGCACCTCCACCGCCAACGATTTCATCCCCTCGCCGACGCCCGCGCCGGTGAAGACATCGAACAGCCGGACCTGGGTGATCGCCTGCTTGTCCGCGCCCGCCACCGCGCGCAGCAGCTTGTCCGCGGGCACCGCCTCGGGCAGCAGGAAGGCGAAATCGCGCCGCACCGGCTGGAGCGGCGGCGGCGCATAGCCGGCGCGCGCCCGGCCGCTCTCCCGCCGCGCGGGAATCGCATCGAGATAGAGTTCGGCGGCGACCAGCGGCCCCTCCACATCGAGCGCGCGCAGCGTATCGGGATGCAGCTCGCCGAAGCGCGCCAGCACCATCTTGGGCCCGAGCCCGAGTTGGCCCGAGCGGCCGGGATGCCAGTGCGGGCCGCCGGGACCGACGAGCTGGAGCCGTTCCACCGGCACCCCGGCGGCGGCGAGCAGGGCGATCGCCTCCGCCTTGGCGTCATAGGCGTCGGCGGGGCGGGCGCGGCCCGTCCGCCAGTCGCGCGGGCTCGCCTCGCCGGCGATCAGCACCGCCAGCGTCGGCCGCTCGCCCTCGTCCAGATAGCGCCGGCCAAGCTCGAACAGGCGCACGCCGGTGGCGCCGCGATCGCGGTTGCGCTGGGCGGCGCGGGCCAGGCCGGGCAGCAGCGAGGGCCGCATCACCTTCAGCTCCTCGCTGATCGGATTGGCGAGCGTCCAGCTGCCGCCGCCCATGGCAGACGCCTCCTTGTCCGACAGGAAGCTCCACGTCACCGCCTCGCAGAAGCCGCGCGCGGCGGCGGCGCGACGCAGCCGGCGCTCCAGCCTCTGCTCGGGGCTGGCGGTGGGCCGCGCCACGCCGGCCGCGCGCGGCAGCGGCGTGGCGGGCACCTTCTCCAGACCATGGAGACGGATCACCTCCTCGACCAGATCGGCGGCGCCATCCACGTCGCGGCGCCAGCTCGGCACCGTCACCGTCCAGTCCGGCCCGATCGCGAAGCCGAGCCGCTCGAGCAGCGCGCGCTGTGTCTCCTCCGGCACGTCCAGCCCGGCAAGGGCGAGGCATTTCGCCGGATCATAGGCGATGCGGCGCGATGCGAGCGGCGGCGTGCCGGCGCGGACGGGCGCGCTCGCCACGCCGCCGCACAGATCCAGCACCAGCCCGGTGGCGATGGCGAGCGCATCGTCGAGAAAGGCGGGATCGACCCCGCGCTCGAAGCGGCTCCGCGCATCGGAGCCAAGGCCCAGCGCCTGGCCGGTGAGGGCGATCGTATCCGGATCGAAATAGGCGCACTCGATCACGATCTCGCGCGTGTCGGCGGACACGCCGCTCTCCTCGCCGCCCATGATGCCGCCGATATCGTGCACCGCGCGCTCATCGGCAATCACCGTCATGCGGTCGCCGAGCGTGTAGCGCTTGCCGTTGAGCGCCAGCACGGTTTCGCCCGCGCGCGCGCGACGCGCGACCAGCCGCGCGCCGAGCTTGGCGCGATCATAGACGTGCAGCGGACGGCCGAGATCGAACATCAGGAAATTGGTGATATCGACCAGCGCCGAGATCGGCCGCTGGCCGATGCTCTTCAGCCGCCGCTCGAGCCAGGCGGGGGAGGCCGGATTGCGCAGGCCCGCGACGGTGCGGCCATACAGCGCCGGGCAGCCCGCCGCGTCCTCGGTATCGATCGCGATGCTGGCCGGCCCTTCGGCGGTGATGGACGGCACCGCCAGCGGCCGCAGCCGGCCAAGCCCGAAGGCGGCGAGATCGCGCGCGATGCCGCGCACGCCCATGCAATCCTGACGGTTGGGCGTGATCGCGACATCGAACAGCGGATCGTCCAGCCCCGCCCATTCGGCATAGGCGGTGCCGACCGGCGCGTCCGCCGGCAGTTCGACGATGCCGTCATGATCCTCGCCGAGCTCCAATTCCCGGAACGAGCACATCATGCCGTTCGATTCGACACCCCGGATCGCGGCGACCTTGAGCGTGATGCCCGGCCCCGGCACATAGGCGCCCGGCGGTCCGAAAATGCCGACCAGCCCGGCACGCGCATTGGGCGCGCCGCACACCACCTGGAGCGGCCCGCCGCCGGCATCGACCGACAGGACCTGCAGCTTATCCGCCTGGGGATGCGGCGCGGCGGTGAGCACGCGCGCGATGGTGAAGGCGCGCAGCGCATCGGCGGGGTTGGAGACGCTCTCCACCTCCAGCCCGATCCGCGTCAGCGCATCGGCCACCCGCGCGGCGTCCGCCTCGGTATCGAGATGGCTCTTCAGCCAGGATAGGGTGAACTTCACGCGCCGACTCCCCCACTCAGCGTCGGCACGTCGAGCGCGCCGAAGCCATAATGCCGCAACCACCGGAGATCGCCGTCGAAGAAGGCGCGCAGATCATCCATGCCATATTTCAGCATCGCCAGCCGATCGATCCCGCAGCCAAAGGCGAAGCCCTGCCACTGCTCCGGATCCAGCCCGCAGGCGGCGATCACCTTGGGATGCACCATGCCGGAGCCGAGAATCTCCATCCAGCCATCGGGCTCGTTGCCGCCGATCACGCGCTTTCCGCCGATCAGCTGATAGCCCACATCCACCTCCATCGAGGGCTCGGTGAAGGGGAAATAGCTGGGCCGCAGCCGCAGCACGATGTCGTCGCGCTCGAAATAGGCGCGGACGAACGTCTCCAGCGTCCATTTCAGATGGCCGAGCGTGATGCCGCGATCGATCACCAGCCCTTCCACCTGGTGGAACATGGGCGTGTGGGTGGCATCCGAATCGCTGCGATAGGTGCGGCCGGGCGCGATGATGCGGATCGGCACCGCGCCCTGCACCATGGTGCGGATCTGCACCGGCGAAGTGTGGGTGCGCAGCAGCATCTTGCGCCCGGACTCGTCGGTCCGGTCGAAATAGAAAGTGTCGTGCATCGCCCGCGCGGGATGCGCGTCGGGAATGTTGAGCGCGGTGAAATTGTGCCAGTCGTCCTCGATCTCGGGACCGGTGGCGACGGCGAAGCCGAGATCGGCGAAAATCTCCGCCAGCTCGTCCATCACCTGGCTCACCGGGTGGATGCTGCCGCGCTCGCCCGGCTCGACCGGCAGCGAGAGATCCAGCGTCTCCGCCGCCAGCCGCGCGTCGAGCGCGGCGCGCTCGAAACCGGTCTTGCGCGCCTGCAGCGCCGCCGCCACCGCCTCGCGCAGCCCCTGGATGGCGGGCGCGCGCGCGAGCCGCTCCTCGGGGCTCATCGCGCCCAGCGTCTTGAGCAGGGCCGTCACCACGCCCTGCTTGCCAAGCGCATGGATGCGCGCGGCTTCCAGCGCCTCGGCGCTGTCGGCGGCGGCGATGCGGGCGAGCAGCTCTTCCTGCAAGGGATCGATCTCAGTCATGCGCGCGTGCCTAGACGCTCGCGCGCGAGGATCAAGCCCAGCATCCTTGCCGGCCGCCGCCGCCAGCGCTATCTCGCGGCGCAATCATGGCCGATCCGATCATCCTCGCCGTGCCCAAGGGCCGCATCCTGGGCGAAGCGCTGCCGCTGCTCGCGCGTGCCGGCATCCGGCCCGAGCCGAGCTTTGGCGACGAAGCCAGCCGCGCGCTGCGATTCGCCACCGATCGCGCGGATATCGCGATGATTCGCGTGCGCGCCTTCGATGTCGCGACGTTCGTGGCGCACGGCGCGGCGCAGATCGGCATCGTCGGTTCGGACGTGATCGCGGAATTCGACTATTCCGAACTCTACGCGCCGGTCGATCTCGGCATCGGCCATTGCCGCATCGCGGTGGCCGAACCGCGCGGCCTCGCCGCGACCGACGATCCGCGGGGCTGGAGCCATGTGCGCGTCGCCACCAAATATCCCAACACCACGCGCCGCCACTTCGAGGCGCGCGGCGTCCAGGCCGAGTGCGTGAAGCTGAACGGCGCGATGGAGATCGCGCCGGCGCTGGGGCTCGCCGATCGCATCGTCGATCTCGTCTCCTCGGGCCGGACGCTGGCGGAGAATGGCCTGGTCGAGGTGGAGACGATCGCCGAGGTGAGCGCCCGGCTGATCGTCAACCGCGCCGCCTACAAGACGCGCGCCGATGTGCTGGCGCCGCTGGTCGCCGCCTTCCGCGCCGCCGCGCAGGAGATGCCGCGTGCCGCCTGAAACCCGGGGCCCGCTGCGGCTCGACGCCGCCGCCGGCGATTTCGCCGAGCGCTTCACCGCGCTGGTCGAGGCGCGGCGCGAGGCCGATGACGATGTGTCGCGCGATGTCGCCGCCATTCTCGCCGATGTCCGCGTGCGCGGCGACGCGGCGGTGGCGGAGCGCACCGCCCGCTTCGATCGCCACGATCTCGACGCCACCGGCTGGCGCATCGAGCGCGCCGCCTGCGACGCCGCCCTGGCCGCGCTCGACCCGGCGCTGCGCACGGCGCTGGAACTCGCCGCCACGCGGATCCGCGCCTATCACGAGAGCCAGCGCCCCGCCGATCGCGACACCATCGATGGCGCGGGCGTGCGGCTGGGCGCGCGCTGGCTGCCGGTCGCGGCGGCGGGCCTCTATGTGCCGGGCGGCCGGGCGGCCTATCCCTCCTCGCTGCTGATGAACGCGATCCCCGCCAAGGTGGCCGGGGTGGAACGGCTGGCGATGGTGACGCCGACGCCCGACGGCGTGATCAACCCGCTGGTGCTGGCCGCCGCCGCGCTGGCCGGCGTGGACGAGATCTGGCGCATCGGCGGCGCCCAGGCGGTGGCGGCGCTGGCCTATGGCACCGCGCGGATCGCGCCGGTGGACGTGATCGTAGGCCCCGGCAATGGCTGGGTGGCCGAGGCCAAGCGCCAGCTCTACGGGCGGGTGGGGATCGACATGGTCGCCGGCCCTTCGGAGATCGTCGTGGTCGCCGATGCGGGCAATGATCCCGCCTGGATCGCCGCCGATCTGCTGAGCCAGGCCGAGCATGATCCGACCAGCCAGTCGATCCTCTTCACCGACGATCAAGGCTTTGCAGACGCGGTGGCGGCGGCGGTGGAGACGCAGCTGGCGGCGCTCGCCACCGGCGCGACCGCGCGGGCGAGCTGGCAGGCCAATGGCGCGATCATCCGCGTCGCCACGCTCGCCGATGCGATCCCGCTCTGCGATCGGCTCGCGCCCGAGCATCTGGAGCTTGCGGTGGCGGATCCCGATCCGCTCTTCGCGCGCGTCCGCCATGCGGGCTCGGTCTTTCTCGGCCGCCACACGCCTGAGGCGGTGGGCGATTACGTCGCCGGCCCCAACCATGTCCTTCCCACCGGCCGCCGGGCGCGCTTCGCCTCCGGCCTATCGGTGCTCGATTTCATGAAGCGCACCAGCTTCCTCGCCTGCGACGCGGCCTCGATCCAGCGGATCGGCCCGGCGGCGGTGGCGCTGGCCGAAGCCGAGGGGCTGCCCGCCCATGCCCGTTCGGTGGCGCTCCGCCTGGATCCGACCGCATGACCAAGACCCCGAACCGATCGCGCGCGCGCTCCGCCGCGCGCCTCGCCGCCGTGCAGGCGCTGTACCAGCAGGAGATGGAGGGCACGCCGCTGCCCATGCTGCTCACCGAATTCCACAATCACCGGCTCGGCGCGACCATTGACGAGGTCGAGTACGCCGATGCCGAGGTGAGCTTCTTCGACGATATCGTCGCCGGCGTGGACAGCCGGCGCGCGGAGCTGGACGCGCGCATCGCCACCCGGCTCGCGGCCGGCTGGACGATGGACCGGCTCGACCGGCCGATGCGCCAGATCCTGCGCGCCGGCGCCTATGAACTGATCGCCCGTCCGGACGTGCCGGTGGCCTCGGTCATCTCCGAATATGTCGATGTCGCCGACGCCTTCTACGACAAGCGCGAAAAGGGCTTCGTCAACGGCCTGCTCGACGCGGTGGCGCGCGACGTGCGCGGCTGAGGCCGGGCGCCGTGGCCGAGGCCGACTTCATCACCCGGCTCCGTCGCCTCGCCACCCATCCGGCCGCGCGCGGCCTTGCCGATGATGCCGCCGTGCTCGGCGATCTCGTGCTCACCCATGATATGCTCGTCGAAGGCGTGCATTATCTTCCCGACGATCCGGCCGAGGACGTCGCCTGGAAGCTGGTGGCGGTGAATCTCTCCGATCTCGCCGCCAAGGGGGCCGTGCCGCTGGGCGTGCTGCTCGGCTATCCCTTGGGCGAGGCGGGGTGGGACGCGCGCTTCGTGGACGGGCTCGAGCGGGCGCTCGCCCGGTTCGAGGTGCCGCTGCTGGGAGGCGACACCGTCTCCATGCCCCGTGGCGCCCCGCGGATGATGGGGCTGACCGCGCTCGGCCGCAGCGACATCGCGCCCGACCGGCGCGGCGCGCGCGCGGGCGACGATCTCTGGCTGGCCGGCGCGATCGGCGAGGCGGGGGCCGGGCTCGCCATCGCGCGCGGCGTCCCCGGGCCGGCGGCGCTGCTCGCCGCCTATCGCCGGCCGCAGCCGCTGCTCGCGCTCGGCCGCGCGCTGGCGCCGCACGCCCATGCCATGGCGGACGTGTCCGACGGGCTGCTGATCGATTCGGCGCGCATCGCCGCCGCCTCTGGCCTGGCGGTGACGATCGCGCTCGATGCCGTGCCCTGCTCGCCCGCGCTCGCCGCCTTTGCCGGCGCCGATCGCGACAGCCGGCTGCGTGCCGCCACCGCCGGCGACGATTATGCGCTGATCCTCGCCGCGGCGGAGGCCAGCGCGCCGGCGCTCGCGGCGCTGGGCGCGGTGCGGATCGGCCGGTTCGCGGCGGGCGAGGGGCTGGCGCTGCGCTGGCGCGGCGCCGCGCTGGCGCCGCCGGATCGGCTGGGCTGGGAGCATGGCTCCGCGCTCTGACCGGTTGCCAAGGCGCGCAAAGCCTTGTTCTATCTCCGACAGAGGCCCGGCGCGGCCGACCCCGGCAAACGCGGCGGGCGCACTCGATCACACGGGCCTCGTGAGGAGGATGCCCATGATCGTCATCTATCTGGCTATCGCATGCGGGGCGGTCGCCGTGCTCTACGGCCTTGTCACCAGCCGCCAGCTGCTGGCCCTGCCGCCCGGATCGCCGCGCATGATCGAAATCGCCGCCGCCATCCAGGAAGGGGCCGGTGCCTATCTGGCGCGCCAATACCGCACCATCGCGCTGGTCGGCGTGGTGATGGCGGCGCTGGTGCTGGCCCTGCTCGGCGCGGTGCCGGCGATCGGCTTCACGATCGGCGCGCTCCTGTCGGGCCTGACCGGCTTTATCGGGATGATGATCTCGGTGCGCGCCAATGTCCGCACCGCCGAGGCGGCGCGCCACGGGCTGCAGGCGGGGCTGACCACCGCCTTCCGCTCGGGCGCGGTCACCGGCCTGCTCGTCGCCGGGCTCGGGCTGCTCGCCATCGCGCTCTTCTTCGCCGCGCTTCTGGCGGCCGGGCATCGCCCCGGCGATACGCAGGACCGCGCGATCGTGGACGGACTGGTCGCGCTGTCGTTCGGCGCCTCGCTCATCTCCATCTTCGCCCGGCTGGGCGGCGGAATCTTCACCAAGGCGGCCGATGTCGGCGCCGATCTGGTCGGCAAGGTCGAGGCGGGCATTCCCGAGGACGATCCCCGCAACCCGGCGGTGATCGCCGACAATGTGGGGGACAATGTCGGCGATTGCGCGGGCATGGCGGCGGATCTGTTCGAAACCTATGTCGTCACGCTCGGCGTCACCATGATCTCGGTGGCGCTGTTCGCCGGCACGGGCGATCCCGCGGCCACGCTGCGGCTGATGGCGCTGCCGCTGCTGATCGGGGGCGTGTGCATCCTCACCTCGATCCTCGGCACCTTCTTCGTGCGGCTCGGCAGCGGCACGATCATGGGCGCGCTCTACAAGGGCTTCTGGACGGCGGCGCTGCTCGCGGTGCCGGCGCTCTATGGCGCCACGCGCTTCACCCTGGGCGCGATGGACCAGCCGATCGCCGCCACCGGCGCCACCGGCACCAGCCTGTTCCTGTGCATGGTCATCGGCCTCGCGCTGACCGGCGCGCTGGTGTGGATCACCGAATATTATACCGGCACCAATTATCGGCCGGTCAAGGCCATCGCCCGCGCGAGCGCGACCGGCCACGGCACCAACGTGATCCAGGGCCTGGCGATCAGCCTGGAATCGACCGCGCTGCCGACGATCGCGATCGTGATCGCGGTGGTGGCGGCGCACCAGCTCGCCGGGCTGCTGGGGATAGCCTTCGCCGCCACGGCGATGCTGGCGCTGGCGGGCATGGTCGTCGCGCTCGATGCCTATGGCCCGGTCACCGACAATGCCGGCGGCATCGCCGAGATGGCGGGGCTGGAAGCGAGCGTGCGCGGCCGCACCGATGCGCTGGACGCGGTGGGCAACACCACCAAGGCAGTGACCAAGGGCTATGCGATCGGTTCGGCGGGGCTGGCGGCGCTGGTGCTGTTCGGCGCCTATACCTCCGATCTCAAGGCCTTCTTCCCTGGCGTCACGGTCGATTTCGCGCTCGGCAACCCCTATGTGATCGTCGGCCTGCTGCTCGGCGCGCTGCTCCCCTATCTGTTCGGCGCCTTCGGCATGACGGCGGTGGGCCGCGCGGCGGGCGCGGTGGTGGAGGAGGTGCGCGCGCAGTTCCGCGCCAATCCCGGCATCATGCAGGGCACTGCCCGGCCCGATTATGCGCGCACGGTCGATCTCGTCACGCGCGCGGCGATTCGCGAGATGATCGTGCCGAGCCTGCTGCCGGTGCTGGCGCCGGTGCTGGTGTTCCTGCTGGTGCGCGCCGTAGCGGGGCTCGACAACGGCTTCGCCGCGCTTGGCGCGCTGCTGCTGGGCGTGATCGTGTCAGGCCTGTTCGTCGCCGTGTCCATGACCAGCGGCGGCGGTGCCTGGGACAATGCCAAGAAGTTCATCGAGGATGGCAATTATGGCGGCAAGGGCTCGGAGGCGCACAAGGCCGCGGTGACGGGCGACACCGTGGGCGATCCCTATAAGGACACCGCCGGGCCGGCGGTGAACCCGATGATCAAGATCACCAATATCGTCGCGCTGCTGCTGCTGGCGGCGCTCGCCCGATGATCGGGCCGGCGGCGGCGCTCAGGCGTCGCCGCCGCGCGCGCCAGGGCGGCGGGCGATGATCCGCGCCGCTACTAGGCCGAGCAGGGCGAGGAGGCCGATATCCGCGCCGCGGCGCCAGCGGCGCAGGCTGCGCTCGCCCGCCGCCGAGGCTGCATCCGCCTCGGGTCGGGCATTGGCCCGGCGCCGGGCCGCAGCTTCGCGCAGCATGGCGTCGCCGAGCGGATCGTCGCTCATCGCGCGGGGGCCGCCACCGATGCAGCCGGCGTCTCGACCTGCGCGGTCTTGGCGGGCATGGCCGCCATCGCCAGCGCCGCGATCGTTCCGGCGGCCAGCAAGATCTTCACCCGTTCCACGATGCTCTCCCTCGTCGACGGCGATCGCATCAGCGCGTCGCTTGCCCCGATGTTCCACGAAGATACGCCCGCGTTAACCAAGCTTTTCTTAAAAAGCCATTCTCTTCGCCCAAAGCCGCACGCGCCCAAGTAATATTCCAAACTTGTTTCCCGCCCGGGCCTCCGGATCATGAGGAGAGTGCGGCTCCATCCGCACGGAGCCGGATCGGGCAGGGGGAACGGAATGGACGATCTGCTGCGCAAAGCACTCGAACGACGGAGCCAACTGCGCGCGGAGTTGGAGGCCCTGGATCGGCTGATCCACACCTATGCCCGCATCCAGGAAGGCCAGATCAATTTCGACATGGGCGACACGCTTTTCCCGGTCGGCCGCGCCGGGCGTTCGCGCGCGGAGCAGAGCGCCCAGCTCAGCACCTTGCTCGACGATGCGCGCGGGCTGATCGTGGAGGCGGGCCGCCCGCTCACCCGGAGCCAGCTGGTCGCCGGGCTCGAGGCGGCCGGCCACCGGCTCGACGGCACCGACAAGGTCAAGGTGCTCGGCACCAACATCTGGCGATCGCGGCGCTTCTGGAACCTGAAGGGGGCGGGCTACTGGCCCAAGGATTTGCCCGTGCCGGACGAATTTCTGGCACTCACGCGGCGCGAGACCTCGCTCTGAGTGTACAGCCTTGGCCACGCGGAAAGGCGCCGGCACTCGCGGGCGCGGGAGAGGCTTCAGCGGATGCGATCTGGGGGGCCAGGCGGGCCTTCTTCGCGCTTGTGGTGCCCGGGGGCGGAATCGAACCACCGACACCGTGATTTTCAGTCACGTGCTCTACCAACTGAGCTACCCGGGCCAACGCATGTCCTGCGTGGGAGCGGCGCCTATAGAGGGCGGGAGCGGCGCCTGTCTAGAGCCATTTCGCACACGTGCGCGGCGGCCCGGAAGCGGCGCGCTCAGCCCTCCTCCTCCGTATCCATCGCGCGGCCGGGCAGGCGATAGCCTTCGCCCAGCCATTGCAGAAGATCGCGATCGCGGCAGCCCTGGCTGCAAAAGGGCGCGAAGTCCGGCTGGACCGGGCGGCGGCAGAGCGGGCAGGCGGCGTCAGCGCCCCGGGACGGCATCGGCATAGGCGGGGGATATGGCGCGCGCGGGATCGGCCCGCAAGGCGATCGCGCCCCCCACACGGCGGCCGAGCGCGGCGAGCCAGTCCGGCCGCGCCTCGAGCCGCGCGATCACCGCCGGCGCCGCGACCAACGTCACCGCGCCCACCAGCCCGGCGGCGCGGCGCAGCAGATCGAGCGCGGCGGTGAGCGCGGGATCGGCGCGCACCAGCTCGGGCAGCGAGGCGCGCGCGCGCGGCCGGACGATCTGCAGGAAACCGAAGCCGTTCACGGCGGTCCGCTCGAAGGGCGGGGGCAGCACCGCATCCAGCGCCGCCGCCGCCGCGCTGCGTTCGGCCTTGTTGCCGAGCGTCGGCAGATCGAGCCCGATCGAGCCGCCAATGCCGAGGCGGCGGATCGCCGCGCCCGCCGCACGGGCACCGGCGCAGGCGAGTTCAAAGGGCGGCAGACCGCCATCCACGTCGAACAGCGCCATGGCGGGCGTGGGCGAGAGGCGCAGCGCGCCACCGGGAAAGGCGATTTCGCCGCTGATCGCCTCCTCGATCAGCGCGCTCCAGCCAAGCGCCTCCAGCCGGCCCGCCTCGTGCGCGCCCAGCATCCGGACGGGCGCGCCCTGCAGCCGCTCCGCCAGCGCGGGCGCGGCACGCGGCGGCGCCTCGGTGATCCGCGCGCGCGCCGGCTTGGCGCGGCCGGGTTCGGGCAGCGCCTCGCGAATGATCTCGGCGTGCAGCGGCCGCCCTTCCGAAAGGCCGGGCGGCACCGCCTCCAGCACGCACGCGCCGCGCTCCAGCCGCAGCCAGGCGCCGCGCCCGATCCGCTCGCCCAGCCGCGCCGCGACGATCTCGCCGACACGCAGCCGGTCGTCGTCGCGGTCGATCGCGGCTTCGAGGATGCAGTCCTGCTCGACAAGGGCGGCGCGCTGTTCGCCGACGCCCGCGTCGACCAGCCATTCAGCCATGGATCAGCCCGGCGCCGATCAGCAGCGCCCGCGTCTCGAACAGCGGCAGGCCGATCACGCCGGAATGGCTGCCGGAGAGGAAGCGGACAAAGCTCTCGGCGAAGCCCTGAATGGCATAGCCTCCCGCCTTGCCGTGCCATTCGCCGCCGGCCAGATAGGCCTGGATCTCGTCGCTCGAGAGCCGCTTGAAGCCGACGACGCTGGTCGCCTGGCGGCGGCGCAGCGCGCCTTCGGGGGTGATGAGCGCCACCGCCGAATGGACGCGGTGGCGCCGACCCGAGAGCAGCGCGAGGCAGGCGCGCGCGCTGGCCTCGTCCTCCGCCTTGGGCAGGATGCGGCGGCCGCAGGCCACCACCGTATCGCAGGCGAGCACCGCGCAGCCGGGGTGGCGCACGGCCACCGCCCGCGCCTTTTCGGCCGCCAGCCGCTCGGCATAGGGCAGGGGCAGCTCGGCGCGACGCGGGCTTTCGTCGAGATCGGCGGGATCGACCGCTTCGGGCACGATCCCGATCCGCGCCAGCAGATCAAGCCGCCTCGGCGAGGCGGAGGCGAGCACCAGGCGCATGGCCGGCCGCCTTATTTGAAGCGGTAGGTGATGCGGCCCTTGGTCAGGTCATAGGGCGTGAGTTCGACAAGCACCTCATCGCCGACCAGCACACGAATGCGGTTCTTGCGCATCTTGCCGGCGGTATGACCAAGAATCTCATGATCATTTTCGAGTCGCACGCGGAACATGGCGTTGGGCAGCAGCTCCACCACCTGGCCCCGCATCTCGAGCAGTTCTTCTTTCGCCATCAAACCTCTGTATCGGGCAGGAGCCGCATAACCGGCGCCGCCATAGCGATTGCCGCCCGCAAAGGGAAGCCATCGGTCCATTTATCCAAGGCGCAGTCATTGCCGGTCAAGCTTTGGAGGCATAAGGCGGAGCCGCCATGCTATCGCAGAAAACCCGCTATGCGCTGCGCGCGCTGTTGCACCTCGCCGAAGCCGAAGCCGGCCGCCCGGTACAGGCCCAGGAAATTGCCAGCCAGCAGCGGGTGCCGCGCAAGTATTTGGAGTTGATCCTGCTGGATCTCAAGAAGGCGGGCTTTATCGGCAGCCGGCGCGGGCCGGGCGGCGGCTATGTGCTGGCCAAGCCGCCCGCCGAGATCAGCTTCGCCGATGTCATCCGCATCACCGACGGGCCGATCGCGCTGGTGCCCTGTGCCAGCCATAATTTTTACGCCCGATGCGACGATTGTCATGACGAGGCGCGCTGCGCCATCCGCCGGCTGATGGTGCAGGTGCGCGAGGATACGCTGCGCACGCTGGCGGGCACGTCGCTCGCCGATGCCGCCAGCTTCGAGATCGCCGGCGACGAGGGCGACGCGGCCGATCCGGAGCCGCGCGCGGCGGCCTCGGCGCGCGCGGACGCGCTGCACGCCTGAAGTCTTTATAGGCCCCGGCCAAGATTTTCCGCTTTCTCCCGACGGCCGCCACCCCATAGCAGGGAAAGGCACATGGGGAGATGCTGCTGATGCGCCGACGTTCCGTCCTGCTCGCGGGCCTTGCCGCGCTCGCCGCCGCCGGCCCGCTCGCCGCCGCACCCGCGCCCGCGCCCGCGCCGATCGAGCTGCTCAACGTCTCCTATGATCCCACGCGCGAGCTTTATCGTGCGGTGAATGCCGATTTCGCCGCCGCGTGGAAGCGCAAGACGGGGCAGACGGTCACGATCCGCCAGAGCCATGGCGGCTCGGGCGCGCAGGCGCGCGCGGTGATCGATGGTCTGCCGGCCGATGTGGTGACGCTGGCGCTCGCCTATGACATTGATGCGATCGCCAGCCAGGCCAAGCTGCTGCCCGCCAACTGGCAGACCAGGCTGCCCGATCACTCCACGCCCTATTATTCCACGATCGTCTTCCTCGTCCGCAAGGGCAATCCCAAGGCGATCCATGACTGGGGCGATCTGGTGAAGCCCGGCGTGCAGGTGATTACGCCCAATCCCAAGACATCGGGCGGCGCGCGCTGGAATTATCTGGCCGCCTGGGGCTATGCGCGCGGCGCCACCGGCAGCGATGCGGGCGCGCGCGATTTCATGACCCGCCTGTTCCACAATGTGCCCGTGCTCGACTCGGGCTCGCGCGGGGCGACCACCAGCTTCGTGCAGCGCGGCCAGGGCGATGTGCTGATCGCCTGGGAAAACGAGGCCTATCTGGCGATGCAGGAGAGCGGCGGCGGCAAGTTCGAGGTGGTCGTGCCCTCGGTCTCGATCCGCGCCGAGCCGCCGGTGGCGCTGGTGGACCAGAATGTCGATCGCAAGGGCAGCCGCGCGGTGGCCGAGGCCTATCTGCGCTATCTCTACACCCCCGCCGCCCAGGCGGTGATCGCGCAGAACTGGTACCGCCCGATCGATGCCGCCGTCTCGGCGCGCTACGCCAGCCGCTTTCCCCGCCTGAAGCTGTTCACCGTGGAGCGCAATTTCGGCGGCTGGACGCGCGCCCAGGCGGCCCATTTCGCCGATGGCGCGGCGTTCGACCAGATTTTCGCGGCGGCCAAGCACTGAGCCCGGCGCCGCCCCGACTGGACAGGCGCGCGCAAATGCGATCCTTGATGGGCCGATGAGCCGCCTTTCCCTTTCGCGCCGCCGCCGCCATCGGGGCGCCATGCCGGGGCTGGGCCTGACGCTGGGGCTCAGCCTGGCCTGGCTCGGGCTAATCGTGCTGCTGCCGCTGGCGGCGATCCTGTGGCGCTCGGTGTCGCTGGGGCCGGGCCATTTCCTGGCGATCGGCTTCAGCGCGCGCGCGCTCGCCGCCTATCGGCTGAGCTTCGGCGCCGCGCTCGCCGCCGCCGGGATCAATTGCGGCATCGGCCTGCTCATCGCCTGGGTGCTGGTGCGCTACGAATTTCCCGGCAAGAGGCTGGCCGGCGCGATGGTGGACCTGCCCTTTGCCCTGCCCACCGCCGTTGCCGGCATCGCGCTCACCGCGCTCTATGCGCGCAATGGCTGGATCGGCGCGCCGCTCGCGCGGCTGGGGCTTCCCGTCGCCTATACCCCCGCCGGCGTGGTGCTGGCGCTGATCTTCGTCGGCCTGCCCTTCATCGTGCGCACGGTCGAACCGGTGCTCGCCGATCTCGGCCATGATATCGAGGAGGCCGCCGCCACGCTCGGCGCCGGGCGCAGCGCCATCTTCCTGCGCGTGCTGCTGCCGGAAATCGCGCCGGCGCTGATCACCGGCTTCGCGCTCGCCTTCGCGCGCGGCGTCGGCGAATATGGCTCGGTCATCTTCATCGCCGGCAACATGCCCTATCATACGGAAATCGCGCCGCTGCTCATCGTCACCCAGCTCGAGCAATATGATTATGCCGGCGCCACCGCGATCGCGGCGGTGCTGCTCGCCACCTCCTTCGTGCTGCTGACCGGGATCAACATCCTTCAGGGTCGCGAACGGCGACGGCTGGGCCAGGGATGACGCCGCGCCGCGCCTCGTCGCCGCGCCGCTGGCTGATCGCGCTGGCGCTCGCCTGGCTGGGGCTGCTCATCCTGCTGCCGCTGGCGATGGTGTTCGCCGGCGCGCTCGCCAAGGGCGTGCCCGCCTTTCTCGCCGCGCTCGGCCAGCCCGATACGCTGGCCGCGATCCGCCTCACGCTGCTGACCGCGGCGCTGACGGTGCCGATCAACACGCTGTGCGGCGTCGCCGCCGCCTGGGCGATCACCAAGCATGATTTCCGGGGCAAGAATCTGCTCGTCAGCCTGATCGATTTGCCCTTCTCGATCTCGCCCGTGGTGGCGGGGCTGATGTATGTGCTGCTGTTCGGCTCGCGCGGCTGGTTCGGGCCGCTGCTCCTCGGCCATGGCATCCGCATCATGTTCGCCGTGCCGGGAATCGTGCTGGCCACGACGATCGTCACCTTCCCCTATGTCGCGCGCGAGCTGATCCCGCTGATGACCGCGCAGGGCCGCGCCGAGGAAGAGGCCGCGCTCACGCTGGGCGCGGGCGGGTTCGCCACCTTCTGGCATGTGACGCTGCCCAATATCCGCTTCGGCCTGCTCTATGGCGTCCTGCTCACCAATGCCCGCGCCATGGGCGAGTTCGGCGCGGTGTCGGTGGTGTCGGGCCATATTCGCGGGCTCACCAACACCATGCCGCTCCAGGTGGAGCAGCTGTACAATGAATATGATTTCGTCGGCGCCTTCGCGGTCGCCTCGCTCCTCGCCCTGCTCGCGCTGGTGACCCTGGCCGCGCGCGCGCTGCTCGAATGGCGCCACCGCGACCAGCTCGCCGCCAGCGGACACCGACCATGACCATCACCATCGATTCCGTCGTCAAACGCTTCGACACCGCCGCCGCGCTCGAGGGGGTGAGCCTCGCCATCGACGATGGCGCCTTTGTCGCGCTGCTCGGCCCCTCCGGCTCGGGCAAGACGACGCTGCTGCGCATCATCGCCGGGCTCGACCATGCCGATGAGGGCCATATCCGGTTCGGCGGCGAGGATGTCACCGATGTGCCCGTGCAGGCGCGCGGCATCGGCTTCGTCTTCCAGCATTACGCGCTGTTCCGTCACATGACGGTGGCGCAGAACATCGCCTTCGGCCTGACGGTGATGAAGCGCCGGGCGCGGCCGCCGCGCGCCGCCATCGCCGCGCGCGTGGCCGATCTGCTCGCGCTCGTCCAGCTCACCGGGCTGGAGAAACGCTATCCCGCGCAGCTTTCGGGCGGCCAGCGCCAGCGGGTGGCGCTGGCCCGCGCGCTCGCCCGCGAGCCGCGCATCCTGCTGCTCGACGAGCCGTTCGGCGCGCTCGATACCAAGGTCCGGCGCGAGCTGCGGGGCGCGCTGCGCGAGATCCATGATCGTGTCGGCCTCACCTCCATCTTCGTCACCCATGATCGCGAGGAGGCCTTCGCGCTCGCCGATCGCGTCGCCATCCTCAGCGCCGGCCGCGTCGCCCAATATGGCACCCCGGCCGAGATCGAGGCGCACCCCGCCACCCCCTTTGTCCGCGAATTCGTGCGCTGAGGTGGGGCGCCGCTAGACCAGGGTGTCCGGCTCGGGCTCGCGGCCGATCCAGTGGAGGCTGGCGCCATGGGCGCGCAGCCAGGCGCGCGCCGGGCCCGGATCGCCCGCGAGGCGGCGTTCGGCGGCCTTGAAGGCGGGGCTGTGATCCATGTGCAGGCGGTGGGCGACTTCGTGCGCGACCGTCGCGCTCAGCACGAAGGGCGGGGCGAGGATCAGCCGCCAGGAATAGCGGATGTCGCCGCTCGCCGAGCAGCTGCCCCAGCGGCCGCGCGGATCGCCGATGGCGACACGGCCCACCGTCACCCCCGCCTCGGCGGCGAGCGCGCGCGTCTCCGCCTCGAGTTGGGCGAGCGCTTCGCGGCGCGCCCAGTCCAGCACGCGGCGCGCGAAGCCGGGCAGCGGCCCGCCCACGCGCAGCCGCTGGCCCTCGAGCAGCGGCCGCCGCGCGGCGTCCGGCTGCCAGTCGAGCGTCAGCGCCGCGCCGCGAAAGGGCAGCCGCCCGCCGGGCCGGATCGGCGCGGGCACGGGCAGACGCGCGAGCGCCGCCTCGATCCAGCCGCGCTTGCTCTCGGCCCAGGCGCGCGCCTTGGCTTCGGAATGGCGCGGCGGCATGCTGAGCCGCACCGCGCCGTCGCGCGGATCCACCGTCAGCCGCAGCCCGCGCGCGGTGGCGACGCGGCGGATCTCCAGCGTGCGGCTCAGCCCCCCGGCCGAGAAGCGCGGCTCAGAGATCACGCTCGACGATATGATGTTCGAGATCGCCCGCATCATCCTCGCTCACCGTCCAGCCGCGCACCGAAATGCCGGCGCGATGCACCGATTCGGGATCGCCGGTGATCAGCGGATGCCAGTCCGGCAGCGGCGCGCCATCGGCGAGCAGGCGATAGGCGCAGGTGCCGGGCAGCCAGTCGATCGTCGCGAGGCTGCGCGGCGTGAGCCGCACGCATTCGGGCACAAAGGCCTGGCGCCGGCGATAATCGCTGCACCGGCCCGAGCGTCGATCGAGCAGACGGCAGGCGACGTTGGTGGGAAAGACCTCGCCGGTCTCCTCGTCCTCGAGCTTGTGCAGGCAGCATTTGCCGCAGCCGTCGCAGAGCGATTCCCACTCCTCGCGGCTCATATCCTCAAGCCGCTTGGTCTCCCAGAAGCGCGCGCTCATCGCACCCACCGGCGCAGCGTCGCCGCCACCGCGTCCGGCCCCTGATCGGCGGGCAGCAGCACGATCGGGGCGCCGTCCGGCCCGTAGAGGATAGGCTGGCTGACATGATCGACCAGATAGCCGGTGCTGCCCGGAGCGGCCGGCTGGGCATGGAAGGAGACGCCATAGGCGCGCGCGATCGGCGCGATGCGGTCGGCCGGTCCGGTCAGCCCGACAAGCTCGGGCCCGAAGGCGGCGACATAGCGCGCGAGCACCGGCGGCGTGTCGCGCGCGGGATCGACGGTGATGAAGATCGGCACGATCCGCCGCGCCACCTCGGCCGGCAGCCGGTGATAGCCCGCCATCAGCGCCTGGAGCGTGGTGGGGCAGACATCGGGGCAATAGCTGTAGCCGAAATAGATCAGCCGGTAGCGCCCGGCGAAGCTGCGGTCGCTGACGGGGCGGCCGGCCTGGTCGGTCAGGCTGAAGGGTCCGCCCAGCCGCGCGCCCGCCAGCGGCGGCGCCTCGGCCGGCGCGTGCCGATCCTGGCAGGCGGCGAGGCAGAGCAGCACCGCGCACGACAAGGGGCGAAGGTTCATGACAGGGCCAGCCATGCTGCGCTAACAGGCGCATTGCAAGCGAAGGGAGCAGAATGATGCGGGGATGGCGGGCCTGGGCGGGGGCGATGCTGCTGGCGGGCGCCGTGCCGCTCCAGGCGCAGCAATTCGTGTCGGACAGCTACAGCTTTCTCAAGGCCGTGCGCGATCGCGACGGCACCAAGGCGACCGAGCTTCTGGACAAGCCGGCCACCACCATCATCCAGGGCCGCGACAGCAATACGGGCGAGACGGCGCTGCACATCGTCACCCGCCGCCGCGATCTGACCTGGATGAACTTCATGCTCGGCAAGGGCGCGGACATCAACGCGCGCGACCGCGACGGGATGACGGCGCTGGCCATCGCCGCGCAGCTCGGCTGGGCGGAGGGCGTGCAGGATCTTCTCACCTACGGCGCCAATGTGGACTTGCCCAATAACCAGGGCGAAACCCCGCTGATCCTCGCCACCGAGGCGCACAGCCTGCCGGTGGTGCGCGCGCTCATCACCCAGGGCGCCGATCCGCGCATCGCCGATCACGTCGCCGGGCTTTCGGCGATCGACTATGCCACGCGCGATCCGCGCTCGGCGGTGATCCTCAAGGTGCTTCAGGAAGCCAAGCCCAAGACCAAGAAGGCAGTGGCGGGGCCGGGGATCAACGGCTGAGGCCATGGCTCAGTCCCAGCCGATCGCATCGGGATCGAGCCCGCCGAGCACGCGGCGCGCGGCCCGGCGCGCGAAGCGCAGCGTCTCGGCCTTGCGGCGCGCGGCGGCCAGCGGGCGGCACGGCGCCTCGCGCACGATGGCGGCATCGTAGCGATCGGCGACGATCAGCCCGCAGAGATCGGGGCGGAACGCCTCGGTCTCGAACGGAGCGAGATCGAAGCCGGGCGGCACCGCCCAGTAGAAACTGTCGCAATAATCCAGATATTCGGGCCATTTGCCATCGCCGAGCAGATCGGCGCGCGAGACCTTGATCTCGACGATCACGATCCGCCCCTTGCCGTCCAGCGCCATGATGTCGGCGCGGCGGCTATTGCCGAGCGGCACCTCGCACAGCGCCATGCGATCGGCGCGGAAGAAGAAGCGGGAGACGCCCCGCGCCACGTCCCGCGCCACGGGCGGGGCGTCGGCGAGGCATTCAGCGGAAGCGGAGCCGGACACGGCCCCGCCTTAGAACATCGCGCGAACGGTTGAAAGTCCGCTCAGCGGAAGAAGATGTGGTTTCCGATCGAGGCGATGCGGACCTTGCCCCAGCCCGGCGACACGCGCCGCGCATGGAAATAGAGCGCCGCCGGGGCGATCTGCTTCCACAGCCCCTCGCGCGCCACCTTGGCGATGGCGACGGCGCGCTGCCAGGCGCTGCTCGCCTGAGGCGGGCTCGGCAGATCGCCGCCACGCAGGAAGGAGAATTGGCCCGGCTGCCGGACCACGCCGCACACCGAATCGGGGAAGCGGCCCGACTTGGACCGGTTGAGGATCGTCTGCGCGACAGCGAGCTGGCCGGGCAGGGGCTCGCCCTTGCTCTCGTAATAAACGCTGGTGGCGAGGCAGCGCTCTTCCTCGGTGGCGGTGCTATCGTCCAGGTGATCGGCGACCAGCGTCTCGAGCGACTGGGGACTGGCGCTGCCCAGCGTGTCGGTCGTGGCGGAACGGGCGGGATCGGCCTGCGTTGAGAAGTCCGGATCGCTTTGCTGAAGCGCGTGGACATCCACGGCGAGGAGCGGGCCGGTGACCGCCGCGAGCATCGCGGTGGCGCTTCCCGCCGGCGCACCCGGCGTTTCGGAAGCGAAGGACGGGGCCGAAACCACCGTCGCACCGACGACGCAGAAGAAGGACGCAGCCGTGACGGCCGCGCGCAGCGCTTGACGCATTTCAGTCCGTAATGAGGCGGTGAATCAAGCTCGGCCCCCCGAACTTCCGGGCCTGACGCGATCCCCCGACTACGGGAGCCACCTTGAGAAACACGGGCGGCAGCCGTTACCAATGAATGACGGTCCTTTGACCCGGCGGTGGCGGCTGCGTCAACCCGTCGCGATCATTTCAGCGGCGAAGCGTTCGACTCCGGCGATATCCAGTTCCACCACCCACAGGTCCGGATCGATTCGGGTGCGTCCCCGGATATAGGTGTTAAGAGCCTCTGAATTCTCAACATCTTGTGGTCCGACCTTGGTCCAGCGATAGCGCGAATCGGCCTGGAGCAGCCGCTCGAACAGCCCGAAAAACGCGCCGCGATCAGCAAGATAGACGAGAATCGTTCCGGCCTCGGCATGACCGCGATGGAGCAAGGCGGCGCTGCCGCCGCGCGCCTCGGCCAGCCGCATCAGCGCGGTCGCCTCGATGCGCGCGGCGAGCCGGGCGGCGCTCATGCGGCGGGCACGGCATAGCCGGGCAGCGAGGAGAGGGCGAAGCGCGACCGCATGAAGGTGCCCGTGCCGCGGGCGATCTCCTCGCCGGCGGGATCGATCAGCCGCGCATCGGCGACGAGCACGCGCCGCCGGCCGCTCACCCAGCGCCCCTCCGCCACCAGCCGCCCGGCGCGGATCGGCGCGGTGAGCAGCAGATTGAACGCGGTGGTGAGCAGGAAGGTGTCCGAGACGAGGCTGTTGGCGGCATAGAAGGCGGCATCGTCGAGCATCTTGAAATAGAGCGTGCCATGCGCCGCGCCGGCGGCATGGTGGACGCGCGCATCCACCTCGAAATGGATGCGCGCCAGCCCGGCCTCGGCGATTTCCAGCCGCGATTCGAACAGGCGGTTGATCGGCGCGGCCGCATAGAGCGATTCCAGCGCCCGGAAATGGGCGGTCTCGCCGGTGGGCGCGGCGCTCACGCGGCGTCGCGCGCGTCGCCGTTGACGAACAGCGCGTAGAGCGCGTCGGCCGAGCCCGCGCCGCGCAGCTTGGCGACAAAGCCGCGATCGCGCAGCCGCCGCGAGACGCGGGCCAGCGCTTTCAGATGATCCACGCCCGCCGCCGGCGGCGACAGCAGCACGAAGACGAGATCGACGGGAAGCTGATCGATCGCGGCGAAGTCGATCGGGCGATCCAGCTTGGCGAAGAGGCCGATCACCCGGTCCAGCCCGTCGATCTTGCCGTGCGGGATCGCCACGCCCGCGCCGAAGCCGGTCGATCCGAGCCGCTCGCGCTCCTGCAGCCGCTCGCCCACCAGGCGCGCGTCCAGCCCCGCCTGCCGAGCGGCGAGCCCGGCAAGCGTGGCGAACAGCGCCTTCTTGGACGCGGCGTTCAGATCATGGAACACCGCCTCGGGCGCGAGGATGTCGCTCAGATCGTCCATGTGGGAAGGTATTCGGTTCCTCAGCCGCCGCGATTGGGCTCGACCCAACCGATCGTCCCGTCGCCGCGCCGATAGACCATGTTGAGCGCGCCCGTCCCGCTATTCTTGAAGAGCAGCGCCGAGGTGTTGCGCAGATCGAGCATCATCACCGCGTCCGACACCGAGGCGTCCGGCACGTCCACGCGCGTTTCCGCGATGATCAGCGGATTGTCCTCGACCGGCTCCTCCTCCTCGGCGCCGGCGCGGAAGACGGTGTAGCCGGCATTGGCATTGTCGAACAGCTCGGCCTCGCTCACCGCGCCGGTGGTGGCGCCATGCGCCTTGAGCCGCTTGGAATAGCGGCGCACCTGCTTCTCGATCTTGGCGGCGGCCTCGTCGAAGGCGGGGTGCGCCTCCATCCCGAAGCCGGCCGCCTTCAGCACCAGCCCCTGGGTGACATGGGCGACGATGTCGCAGCTGAAGCCATTGTCGTGCGGTCCCTTGCCGAAGGTCGCCTGGGCCCAGATCGCGCGGCTGAAATATTTGTCGGCGATCCCGTTCAATCGCTCGATGACATGCTCGCGCAGGGCGTCGCCCGTATCGACCTGGTGGCCGGAGACGCGAATTTCCATGTCCATCCTCCTTATGTCTTCGCCGGACGGCGACCGCCGCCCGCTTCTGGTCAGCCGGCGGGCGCGTAGCGCGCCCACACGGGATTGGACAACGTTGCGACGAAGGCGCGGTGCCGCTCCATCTCGTCCGCGCTCGGCTGGAAGCGGCGCGGCGGCCGCGCCTCGCGCGCCGGCGCCGCCGCCAGCACCGCCGCCTCGTCCGTCTCGACGAGGATCGGCGCGGCCTCGGCAAGGCCGAGCCCGATCTGGCGGCCGCCCATCAGCTCGACATAGAGCTGGGCGAGCAGCTGCGCATCGAGCAGGGCGCCGTGCTTCACGCGATGGCTGCGATCGATGCCGTAGCGGGTGCACAGCGCATCGAGGCTGTGCTTGGCGCCGGGATGCCGCGCCCGCGCGATCGCCAGCGTATCCACCATGCGGTGCATGGCGATGGGCGGGTGGCCGCAGGCGTTGAGCTCCCAGTTGAGAAAGCCGAAATCGAAGCTGGCATTGTGCGCCACCAGCGGCGCCTCGCCGAGAAAGTCCAGCAGCGCCGCGGCGCCCTCGCCGAAGCGCGGCTTGTCGGAGAGGAAGGCGAGCGACAGCCCGTGCACCCGCTCGGCCTCCACCGGCATGTCCCGCTCGGGATGGAAATAGGCGTGGAAGCTACGGCCCGTCTCCACGCGGTTGATGATCTCGACACAGCCGATCTCCACCAGACGGTGGCCATCGGCCGGGCTCAGGCCGGTGGTTTCGGTATCGAAGACGATTTCGCGCATGTCCGGCAGTATCGGACTCCGTGCGCCGTGAGGCAAGCGACCAGTCGGCGCACCGCCGCCCGCGTCGTGGCCAGATCGGCGCCGCTGTCCACCACGAAATCGGCGCGCCGGCGCTTGATCGGGTCGGGTATCTGCCGGGCCAGCACCTGGCGCAGCCGGAGCGCGCTCATCCCCGGCCGGGCGAGCACGCGCCGCCGCTGCCGCCAGGCCGGCGCGGAGACGACCAGCACCGCGTCGACGCGGCGATCGCCGCCCGTCTCGAACAGCAGCGGCACGTCGTCGACCAGCAGCGGCCGCGCGCGATGGCGACGCACGAAGCCGCGCCGCGCCCGATCGACCGCGGGGTGCACGATCGCCTCCAGTCGGCGCAGCGCGGCGCGATCGCCGAACACGCGCGCGCCTAGGGCCGCGCGGTCCACCCCGTCGGGCCCGGTGGTGCCGGGGAACGCCGCCTCGATCGCGGGCAGCAGCGCGCCGCCCGGCCCCTGCAGGCTACGCACTGTCGCATCGGCGTCGAACACCGGCACGCCCATCCGCCGGAACATGGTGGCGACCGTGGTCTTGCCCATGCCGATCGAGCCTGTCAGCCCGAGCAGGATCATGCCAGCAGCCGCTCCCGCAGCGCACGATCGCCGCCGGGTGGGGGCGCCTGGCCGAAGAAGCGGCCAAAGGCGATCGCGGCCTGGCCCACCAGCATCTCCAGCCCGTCGATCACCGGCAGGCCGCGCGCGCGCGCGGCGGCGAGCAGCGGCGTCTCGAGCGGGGCGTAGACGATGTCGTAGACAAGGCTGCCGGGCGGCGCGTGGCTGATGTCGAAGGGAAGCGGCGGCTGGCCCGCCATGCCGAGGCTGGTGGCGTTCACCACCAGATCGAGGCAGCCCGCGCGATCGTCGAACGGGAAGTCGGTGGGCTCGGCGAACTGCGCCAGCGTGATCGCATGATGGCCCTCGCCCGGCGCCAGCTCATCGAGCAGCGCCCGCGCCTTGCCGGGATCGCGCCCGGCCACGACCAGGGTGAAGCCCTGGTCCGCGAGCGCGGCGACGATCGCCCGCGCCGCGCCGCCGGTGCCGAGCACGCGCGCCATGCGGAAAAGGTGCGGGCGCGCGAGCAGCGGCGCGAGCGGCCGCAGGAAGCCGGGCGCGTCGCTATTATGGCCGACCAGCGCGCCATCGGCCTCGCGCACCACCGTGTTGACGGCGCCGATGCGCGCCGCCAGCGGATCGAGCCGGTCGAGCCGCGCGATCACCCGCTCCTTGTGCGGCACGGTGACATTGCAGCCGCGCCAGTCCGGATCGCGGCGCCGCGCGGCGAAAAAGGCGGGCAGATCGTCGGCGGAGACGGCGGTGCGCCCGTAGCGGCCGGCCAGGCCCAGCGCCTCCAGCCAGAAGCCATGGATCAGCGGCGATTTGGAATGATCGACCGGATCGCCGATCACCTCGGCATAGGGCAGGCTCATGCCGCCATCACGCCCGTATCGCGCAGCCAGGCGAGCAGCGGCATCAACGGCATGCCGAGGATCGTGAACTGGCTGCCGCTGAGCCGTGAGAAAAGCTGCACGCCCCGGCCTTCGATCCGGAAGCAGCCGACACAGGCGGCGATCGCCGGCCATTCCGCGTCCAGATAGGCCTCGAGGAACGCCTCGGAAAAATCGCGCACCTCGAGCGTCGCCTGATCCACCGCGCGCCAGATCGGCACGCCGTCGCGCGCCGCCACCACCGCGCTCACCAGCCGATGCCGGCCGCCGCGCATCGCGCGCAGCTGGGCGGCGGCCTGATCGCGGCTGTCCGGCTTGTCGAGCAGCGTGCCGTCGGCCAGCGCCACCAGCGAATCCGATCCGATCACCAGCCGGCCGGGCGCGCGGCGCGACACCGCCAGCGCCTTCAGCTCCGCCAACGCATCCGCCAGATCGCGCGCGTCGATCCCCTCGGCCTTGAGCGAGGCCTTGGCGGCCTCCTCGTCCACGCGCGGCGCCTGGCTCTCGTAATCGACGCCGGCCGCGTCCAGCATCGCGCGGCGCGAGGCGCTGCCGGAGGCGAGGATCAGCGTCATGGCGCCACCGTTTCGGCGGCGCGATCCTCGCGCTCATTGGCCAGATTGATGATCGCCGCCGCCGTCTCCTCGATCGAGCGGCGCGTGACGTCGATCACCGGCCAGCCATTGTCGGAGAACATGCGCCGGGCGAAGGCCAGCTCGCGCGCCACCCGATCCTGATCGACATAGGCGGTCTCGGTCATCTCGTTCAGCGAGAGCAGGCGGTTGCGCCGGATCTGCACGAGCCGTTCGGGGCTGGTCGTCAGGCCCACCACCAGCGGCCGGCGCAGCGTGAAGAGGTTGGGGGGCGGCGGGCTCTCCACCACCAGCGGGATATTGGCGACGCGATAGCCGCGATTGGCGAGGTAGATCGAGGTCGGCGTCTTGGACGAGCGCGACACGCCCGCCAGCACGATATCGGCATCCTCCCAATCCTCGGGGGCGACGCCATCATCGTGCGCGATGGTATAGTGGATCGCCTCGACCCGGGCGAAATAGGCCTCGTCGAGCACATGCTGGCGCCCCGGCCGGCCGATCGTCGCCTGGCCGAGCAGGTGCGACAGCGCCTCGATCACCGGATCGAGCGCGGACACCGCGCTCAGCCCCAGCGCGGCGCAGCGCGCCTCCAGCCGGCGCCGGACCGACGAATTGACGAGCGTGTAGATGATGAGCCCGGGCTTCTGCGCGATCTCCACCAGCACGCGATCGAGATGGCCTTCGGATCGCACCATCGGCCAGAAATGCTTGATCGCCTCCACGCCCTCGAACTGGGCGAGGCCCGCCTTGGCCACATTCTCCAGCGTTTCGCCGGTGGAGTCGGAAAGGAGATGCAGGTGCAGCCTGGTCATGCGCGGTCCGTGCTGGGCTTCGACGCCTGTGTGGCCAAGCCTGTGGATAAGCCGCCGTGTAGCCGCAGGGCAAGCCGGTGACAAAGCCGAAGCACGGATCCAGCCCCACTGTCCGTCTGCTTTTCGACTCTCTTCTCCACAGCCGCGGCCGCTTATCCACAGGCTGTGGATAGCGGGGGCGGCGCCACCGACTCGGCGGGCGACCGCGCCGGGGCGCCACGTCAAGCTGTTGGCAGATTCGCCGCCGCTGAATAAACCCCGGTTCGGAGCCGCCTACTGACTCCTACAGATTCTTCGATTCATATAAGGGATAAGGATGGGAACCGATCTTTCCGCGGGTAGGCCCGATCGGCTCCTGCTCGCGGTGCTGCGCGGCGCGCGGCGCGATCCGCCGCCGATCTGGCTGATGCGCCAGGCCGGGCGCTATCTTCCCGAATATCGCGCGCTGCGGGCGAGCAAGGGCGGCTTTCTCGAGCTTTGCTACGATCCCGAGGCCGCCGCCGAGGTGACGCTCCAGCCTATCCGCCGCTTCGGCTTCGATGGCGCCATCCTGTTCTCCGACATTCTGGTGATCCCCCATGCGCTGGGCCAGACGCTCAGCTTCGTGGCGGGCGAGGGGCCGCGCCTCGCCCCGCCGCTCGCGGACCATAAGCTCGCCGATCTCGCCGCCGCGCCGGCGCGGCTGGATCCGGTCTATGAGACGGTGCGCCGCGTCGCCGCCGCCTTGCCGCCGGCCACCACCTTTCTCGGCTTCGCGGGCGCGCCCTGGACGGTGGCGACCTATATGGTGGCGGGCGAGGGCAGCCGCGACCAGGCGGCGGCACGCGGCCTCGCCTATCGCGATCCGGCCCGGTTCGGCGCGATTATCGAGGCGGTCACCGAGGCCACCATCCACTATCTCTCGGGCCAGATCGAGGCCGGCGTGCACGCCGTGCAGCTGTTCGACAGCTGGGCGGGCAGCCTTGCCCCGGCCGAGTTCGAGCGTTGGGTGATCGCGCCGGCGGCCCGGATCGTCGCGGCGCTCCACGCCCGCCACCCCGGCGTGCCGGTGATCGGCTTTCCCAAGGGCGCGGGCGGGCGGCTGGCCGCCTATGCGCGCGAGGTGGAAGCCGACGCGCTGGGGCTGGACGAAAGCGTCGATCCGGCCTGGGCCGATGCGGCGCTGCCGCCCGGGCTGCCGGTGCAGGGCAATCTCGATCCGCTGGCGCTGCTCGCCGGCGGCGCGGCGCTGGCGGAAGGCGTGGCGCGGATCCGCGCCGCCTTCGCGGAGCGGCCGCATATCTTCAATCTGGGCCACGGCATCGTGCCCGAAGTGCCGGTGGCGCATGTCGAAGCGCTGCTCAGCCTGGTACGGGGGGCGTGATGGCGGCGCTGACGGGCTGGCTGGGCGAGGCCTATCTCTGGGTGAAGGCGGCGCACCTGATCTTCGTGATCTTCTGGATGGCGGGGCTGTTCATGCTGCCGCGCTACGCCATTTACCAGGCCGAATGCGCGCCCGGATCGCCGGAGGATCGCGCCTGGGTGGCGCGCCTGGTGCGGCTGCGGCGGATCATCGTCACCCCCGCGATGATCGCGGTGTGGCTGCTCGGTCTCGCGCTGGCGCTGCACATCGATGCCTTCGCGCAGGGCTGGTTCCACGCCAAGCTGGCGCTGGTGCTGCTGCTCTCGGCCTATCATGGCTGGGCGGTGGGGCTTAGCCGCAAGCTGGCGCGGGGTTGGCGTCCGGCCTCGACGCGCGGGCTGCGGCTGGCCAATGAGGTGCCCAGCCTGGCGACCATCCTGATCGTGCTGCTGGTGATCGTGAAGCCCTTCTGAGCCGCGCCGCTTGCCCACCATCCGTCCGATCCCCATATCCGGTCGGCGCAGGCCGCGCCCGGCCGCTTGACTTGGGTTGCGCGCCGCTTTAACCGCGCGCTGACGGTGCCCTGCTTTTCCTCGCGGCGGCGCCTTTCCCGACATCGTCGTTCCCGTCCCGCCAGCCGCGCCGCCTCCTCAGGACCAAGCCCGCTCCATGCATCTTAAAGATCTCAAAAAGACGTCGCCCGCCGAACTGGTTTCGATGGCCGAGCAACTCGGTGTCGAGGGCGCGTCGACCATGCGCAAGCAGGATCTGCTGTTCGCCATCCTCAAGGAGCAGGCGGAGCAGGGCGATCAGATCATGGGCGTCGGCACGATCGAGGTGCTGCCCGATGGCTTCGGCTTCCTCCGTTCGCCCGAAGCCAATTATCTCGCCGGTCCGGACGATATCTATGTCAGCCCCAATCAGGTCCGCAAATTCGGGCTGCGCACGGGCGATACGGTGGAGGGCGAGATCCGCGCGCCCAAGGACGGCGAGCGCTATTTCGCGCTGACGCGGCTCATCTCGATCAATTTCGACGATCCCGACGTGGTCCGCCACCGCGTCAATTTCGACAATCTCACCCCGCTCTATCCCGAACAGAAGCTGACGCTCGACACGCTCGATCCGACGGTGAAGGACCGGTCGGCGCGGGTGATCGATATCGTCGCGCCGCAGGGCAAGGGCCAGCGCTCGCTGATCGTGGCGCCGCCGCGCGTCGGCAAGACGGTGCTGCTCCAGAACATCGCCAAGGCGATCACGGACAATCATCCCGAGGTCTTCCTGATCGTGCTGCTCATCGACGAGCGGCCCGAGGAAGTCACCGATATGCAGCGCTCGGTGAAGGGCGAGGTCATCTCCTCCACCTTCGACGAGCCCGCCCAGCGCCACGTGCAGGTCGCCGAGATGGTGATCGAAAAGGCCAAGCGTCTGGTCGAGCACAAGAAGGACGTGGTGATCCTGCTCGATTCCATCACCCGGCTCGGCCGCGCCTACAACACGGTCGTGCCCAGCTCGGGCAAGGTGCTGACCGGCGGTGTCGACGCCAACGCGCTGCAGCGGCCCAAGCGCTTCTTCGGCGCGGCGCGCAACATCGAGGAAGGCGGCTCGCTCTCCATCATCGCCACCGCGCTGATCGACACCGGCAGCCGCATGGACGAGGTGATCTTCGAAGAGTTTAAGGGCACCGGCAATTCCGAGATCGTGCTGGACCGCAAGGTCGCGGACAAGCGCATCTTCCCGGCGATGGACGTCGGCAAGTCGGGCACCCGCAAGGAAGAGCTGCTGGTCGAGAAGTCCAAGCTCTCGAAGATGTGGGTGCTGCGCCGCATCCTCATGCAGATGGGCACCACCGACGCGATGGAGTTCCTGCTCGACAAGATGAAGGACTCGAAGACGAACGAGGATTTCTTCGATTCGATGAACCAATAGGCCGGCCGGCGCGGCCGGGGGCGCGGGCCCCTAGCCGCGCGCGCCGAACAGCGCGGTGCCGATCCGCACATGGGTGGCGCCCAGCAGCGCCGCCGTCTCGAAATCGCCCGACATGCCCATGCTCAGCCCGGCCAGGCCATGGTCGCGGGCGAGCTTGGCGAGCAGCGCGAAATAGGGCGCCGGCTCGCGATCGGCGGGGGGCACCGCCATCAGTCCGATCACCGGCAGCGCCGCGGCGCGCGCCTCGGCGAGCAGCGCGGGCAGATCGGCCAGCGCGACGCCGCCCTTCTGCGGCTCCTCGCCGATATTCACCTGCACGAAACAGTCCGGCCGGCGTCCCGCCTTGTCCATCGCGCGCGCCAGCGCCGCGACCAGCGACGGCCGGTCGACCGCATGGATCGCGTCGAACAGCCGCACCGCCTCGTCCGCCTTGTTGGATTGCAGCTGGCCGACCAGATGCAGCCGGCAATCCGGCGTCGCCTCGCGCAGCGCGGGCCATTTCGCCTGCGCCTCCTGCACCCGATTCTCGCCGAACACGCGCTGCCCGGCGGCGATCAGCGGGGTGATGGCCTCGGGCGCGATCGTCTTGGAAACGGCGATCAGCGTCACCGCGCCGGGCGCGCGGCCCGCCAGCCCGGCGGCGTGATCGAGGCGGTCGCGCAGCGCGGCGAGCCGCGCATCGGGGGATTGGGGATCGGCCATGGCCGCGCCTATAGGAGCGGCGATGCGCCCCCGCCAGACCCTGCCCCGATTGTGGCTGATGACCGACGAGCGGATCGGCGCGGCGCTGCTGCCCGCCCTTAGCCGCTTGCCGCGCGGCGCCGGCGTGATCTTCCGCCATTATGGCCTGGCGCCCGCCGCGCGGCAGGCGCTGTTCCGCCAGGTGCGCGCGGTGGCGCGCGCGCGGAGGCAGGTGCTGCTCCTCGCCGGGCCGCCCCGCCTCGCCATCTCCTGGGGCGCGGCGGGTGCGCACGGGCCGAGCCCGCATCGCCGTACCGCGCGGCCGCTGCTGCGCACCATGGCGGTGCATGATCGCCGCCAGCTCCACGCCGCGCGCCGCGCCGATCTGCGCTTCGTCTCGCCCGTCTTCCCCACCCGCTCGCATCCCGGCGCGCCGGCGCTCGGCCCGGTGCGGCTGGGGCTGCTGCTGGGCGCGGAGCGGCGCGCGATCGCGCTTGGCGGCATGTCGCCCGCCCACGCGCGCCGGCTGCGCCCGCTCGGTCTCGCCGGCTGGGCGGCGATCGATGCGCTTGCGGGGATGACGGCGGCGGCCGGGGGCGCTACCGGGTAGCGCGATGCGCGATCCGCTCACGCTCCTTCACGAGGTTTTCGGCTTTCCCGGCTTTCGCGGCGTCCAGGAGGCGGTGGTCGCGCGCGTGATGCGCGGCGCCGGAACGCTGGCGGTGATGCCCACCGGCGCCGGCAAGTCGCTCTGCTACCAGCTGCCCGCCCTGGCGCGGCCGGGCACGGCGGTGATCGTCTCGCCGCTGATCGCGCTGATGCACGATCAGGTCCGCTCGGCCGAGGCCTTCGGCATCCGCGCGGCGGCGCTCACCTCGGCCGACGAGGACCGCGCCGAGACGATGCGCCGCTTCCGCGATGGGCAGCTCGATCTTCTCTATGTCGCGCCCGAGCGCGCCTCGGGCGAGAGCTTCCGCAGCCTGTTGCGCGCCACCAGCCTGGCCTTGTTCGCGATCGACGAAGCCCATTGCGTGAGCGAATGGGGCCATGATTTCCGGCCCGATTACCGGCTGCTGCGGCCGCTGCTCGATGCCTTTCCCGAGGTGCCGCGGCTGGCGCTGACGGCCACCGCCGATCGCCACACCCGCGCCGATATCCTGGAGCAGCTCGGCCTCCCGCAGGACGGGCTGATCGTCGCCGGCTTCGATCGCCCCAATATCCGCTACATGATCAGCCCGCGCGATGGCCTGCAGGGCCAGCTCAAGACGGTGCTGGCGAATCAGGCGGGCGCGGGCATCGTCTATGCGCCCACGCGCGACGCCACCGAGCGGATCGCCGCGCAGCTCGCCGCCGGCGGCCGCACGGTGCGCGCCTATCATGCCGGCATGGATCCGGGCGTGCGCCGGCGCAACCAGCAGGATTTCGTCGCGTCCGAGGATATGGTGATGGTCGCGACGGTCGCCTTCGGCATGGGCATCGACAAGCCCGATGTCCGCTTCGTCGCCCATGCCGGCCTGCCCAAATCGATCGAGGGCTATTATCAGGAAACCGGGCGCGCGGGCCGCGACGGCGAGCCCGCGATCGCCCATCTCTTCTGGGGCGCGGAGGATTTCGCGCGCGCCCGCAAGCGGCTGAGCGAGGTGGACGAGGCCCGCGCCAGCGGCGAGCGGGCGCGGCTCTCGGCGCTGGCCGGGCTGGTCGAGACGAGCGAATGCCGGCGCATGGTGCTGCTGCGCTATTTCGGCGAGGATCCGCGCGCGCCTTGCGGCAATTGCGACAATTGCCTCGCCCCGCCCGCGACGGTGGATGCCACCGAGGTGGCGCGCAAGCTGCTCTCGGCCGCCTTCCGCACCGAGATGCGCTTCGGGGTGGGCCATTTGCTGGACGTGCTGGCCGGCCGCGAGACCGACAAGGTGATCGGCAACGGCCATCACCGCCTGTCGGTGTTCGGCATCGCCGACGAGGCCGAGCAGAAGCTGGTGCGCCCCGTGGCGCGTGCGCTCCTGGCGCGCGACGCGCTGCGCGCCGACGATTATGGCGGCCTCAGCTTCGGCCCGGCCGCGCGCCCCATCCTCAAGGGCGAGCACAGCCTGGCGGTGGCGCTGCCCGCGCCCAAGGCGCGGCGCCGGCGTGGCGGGGCGGGCGAGGAGAGCCATGCCCATGATCCGCTGTTCGAGGCGCTGCGCGCCCGGCGGCGCGAAATCGCGCAGGCGCGCGGCGTGCCGCCCTATGTCATCTTCCACGATTCGACGCTGCGCGAGATGGCGGGGCTCCATCCCACAACGCTGGAAGGCCTGGCGCAGGTGACGGGGGTGGGCCAGGCCAAGCGCGAGGCCTATGGCGATGCCTTTCTCGAGGTGCTGCGCGGCTGGCGCGGCTGAAGGAGGTACTATGTTCAGGACGCTCGACGAGACGATGCTGGTATCGCCGCAGATCGGCCCCGCCGATATCGCCGCCGCCGCCGATCAGGGCGTGGTGCTGATCATCAACAACCGGCCAGAGGGCGAGGAGCCGGGCCAGCCCGAGGGCGCCGCGATTGAGGCGGCGGCGCGCGCGGCCGGGCTCGGCTATGTCGCGATCCCGGTGGATCATGCCGGCCTGTCGCTCGATCAGGTCGAGGCGATGGGCGCGGCGCTGGACGGGGTGGAGGGCCGCACGCTCGCCTATTGCCGGTCGGGCACGCGCTCCACCTATCTCTGGGCGCTGGCGCGGGCGCGCGCCGGCGATTCACCCGACCAGATCCGCGCCAAGGCGGCCAATGCCGGCTATGATCTCACCCCGCTGATGGGGCTGATGACGCAGCTCCAGGGCTGAGCCGCGCGCGGGCGCGCGGGCCGAAAAAAGAGCCGGCGAGTTGCCTCGCCGGCCCAGGCTCTTCGCAGGAGGAAGCTCAGTTGTAGGCGCGCTCGCCATGCTCGCCGAGATCGAGGCCTTCGCGCTCGACTTCGGCGCTGACGCGCAGCCCCGTCACCGCCTTGGCGATGAAGATGGCGATCACCGTGCCGATGCCGGCCCAGACGATGGTGGTGAGCACCGCCTCGATCTGTACCGCCAGCTGGTGGCCCATGTTGAAATCGGGCTTGCCGGGGCCGCCCAGCCCGGGGGCATAGACGATGCCGGTGCCGATCGCGCCGATCATGCCGCCGATGCCGTGGACGCCGAAGGCATCCAGCGCGTCGTCATAGCCGAGCCGCGGCTTGAGCACCGACACGGCGTAGAAGCAGACGATGCTCGCGATCGCGCCGAGGATGATCGCGCCGAACGGTCCGGAATTGCCCGCCGCCGGCGTCACCGCGACGAGGCCCGCGACGATGCCCGAGCAGAAGCCCAGCGCCGAGCCCTTATGGCCGTTGAGCCGCTCCGCCAGCATCCAGAACAGGCCCGCCGAGGCGGTGGCGACGAAGGTGTTGATCATCGCCAGTCCGGCCGAGCCATTGGCCTCGAGCGCGGATCCGGCGTTGAAGCCGAACCAGCCCACCCAGAGCAGGCCGGTGCCGATGCCCGTCATGGTGAGCGAGTGCGGCACGATCCGCTCATGCGGATAGCCGAGCCGCTTGCCGAGGATCAGCGCGGCGACCAGCGCCGAGACGCCGGCATTGATGTGCACCACCGTGCCGCCCGCGAAATCCAGCGCGCCCTTGGCGAAGAAGAAGCCGTTCGACGCCCACACCATGTGCGCCACCGGGAAATAGACGAGCGTCAGCCACACTAGGGCGAACACCATCACCGCCGAGAATTTCATCCGCTCCACCACCGAGCCGAGCACCAGCGCGACGGTGATGGCGGCGAAGGTCATCTGGAAGCAGATGAAGACATATTCGGGGATGGCGACGCCGGGCGTGAAGGTCGCCGCCGTGCTGTCCGAGGTGACGCCCTTGAGGAAAGCCTTGCCGAAGCCCGAGATGAAGGCGCCGCCGCCATCGCCGAACGCCTCGGTATAGCCCCACATCACCCAGATCAGCATGGCGAAGCAGGCGACCGCGCCGATCTGCGTCATGGTGGAGAGCATGTTCTTGGCGCGGGTGAGGCCGCCATAGAAGAGCGCCAGGCCCGGCACGATCATCATCAGCACCAGCAGCGTGGATGTCATCATCCAGGCGGTGTCGCCCTTGTTGACGGTCGGCGGCGAAGGCGCGGCGGCGGGCGCCTGGAGCGCCGCATCCTGCGCCCAGGCGGGCAGCGCCGCGAACATGGCCAGCCCGAGCGCCCCCGCGCATCCGGCCAATTTCGTGATTGGCTTCATTTCTGCCCCTTTCCCCTTAGAGCGCCACATCGTCGGTCTCGCCGGTGCGGATTCGCACCGCCTGGGCGAGATCGAGCACGAAGATCTTGCCGTCGCCGATCGCGCCGGTGTTCGCCGCCTGCTGGATGGCTTCCACCACCCGGTGCGAGAGATCGTCGCCACAGGCGACCTCGACCTTGATCTTCGGCACCATGTTGGTGCTGTACTCGGCGCCCCGATAGATCTCGGTCTGCCCCTTCTGCCGCCCGAAGCCCTTGACTTCGGTCACCGTCATGCCGGCCACGCCAACATCGGACAGCGCCTCGCGGACCTCGTCGAGCTTGAAGGGCTTGATGATCGCGATGACGAGTTTCATGCCGCTCCCCTGTTTGTCTCCCGCTGTCTTCCAGCAAGAGCCGTGCCAGAGGCAAAAGGCCCGCGTCATGCGGGGTGCGCGCGGAAACGCGGCCAATCGTGCGCCCGATTATTGAGCAATTGTTACCGGCTGCCCAGAAAATAGGCAGAGGGCGCGGTGCAGACTGAGGGGTGAACCGCCGCCGAACGTCCTTGGCGCCAAGCGGTTCCCGAGGATCAGCCGGCGGCGGTGCCGCCCACGGTCAACCGGTCGATCAGCAGGCTGGGCTGGCCCACCCCCGCCGGCACCGACTGGCCGCCCTTGCCGCACATGCCGATGCCCTCGTCCAGCGCCATGTCGTTGCCGATCGCGCGCACCCGGGTCAGCACCGAGGGCCCGTCGCCGATCAGCGTCGCGCCCTTGATGGGCGCGCCCAGCCGGCCATTCTCGATGCGATAGGCCTCGGTGCAGGAGAAGACGAACTTGCCCGAGGTGATGTCCACCTGGCCGCCGCCGAAGCTCTTGGCGTAGATGCCGTTCCCGGCGCGGGCGATGATCTCCTGCGGATCGTCGTTGCCGCCCAGCATGAAGGTGTTGGTCATGCGCGGCATCGGCGCATAGGCGAAATTCTCGCGGCGGCCATTGCCGGTGGCGGCCACGCCCATCAGCCGCGCATTCAGCCGGTCCTGCATATAGCCGCGCAGGATGCCGTCCTCGATCAGGACATTGGCCTGGGTCGGCGTGCCCTCGTCATCGATCGAGAGCGAGCCGCGCCGATCGGCGATCGAGCCATCGTCGATCACCGTCACCCCCGGCGCGGCGACGCGCTCGCCGATCCGGCCGGAAAAGGCGGACGAGCCCTTGCGGTTGAAATCGCCCTCCAGGCCATGGCCGATCGCCTCGTGCAGCAGCACGCCGGGCCAGCCCGGGCCGCACACCACCGTCATCTCGCCCGCGGGCGCGGCGACCGCCTCCAGATTGACCAGCGCCTGCGCCAGCGCCTCGCCGATCGCGCGCTCCCAGGTCGGCTGCTCGAACAGCCGGTCGTAGAGATAGCGTCCGCCCATGCCGAAGGTGCCGCTCTCGCGGCGGCCATTCTGCTCCACCACGATGGTGACGTTGAGCCGCACCAGCGGCCTGATATCGGTGGCGAGGAAGCCGTCGGGCCGCACGATCTCGATCACGCTCCAGCTGCCCGCCAGCCCGACCGAAACTTGCGCCACGCGCGGATCGCGGGCGCGCGCCAGCGCGTCGATCGTCTGGCACAAAGCCACCTTGCGCGCGAAGGGCACGATGCTGAGCGGATCGCTGCCGGTATAGAGGTGGCGGTTGGTGCGCGGCGGCGGCGCCGCCGGCCCCTGCGCGGCGGGATCGAGCAGCCGCATCGTCTCGGCGGCGCGCCGGATCGCGGGGGCGCTGATCTCGTTGGCATGGGCGAAGGCGGTCGTCTCGCCCGAGACGCCGCGCAGCCCGAAGCCGCTCTGGGTGGTGAAATCGGCCGTCTTGAGGCGGCCGTCGTCGAAGCCGAAGCTCTCGGAGACGCTGTGCTGGAGATAAAGCTCGCCATCGTCGCAGCGCCCCAGCGCCTCGGCGGTCAGGCGGAGCGCGGCGTCGGGATCGAAGCCGTCGCGATACAGCAGGGAGCGGGGATCGGGAGCGGTGGCCATGGCGGCGATATAGGCGCCCCGTTGGCGTGGCGCATCCCCCCTTGGCGCGGGGGGAAGCCGGCCTGGCTCAGGCGGCCTGGCCCGCCGGCGGGTGATCGGCCGGGCCGCCGATCAGCACGAAGCGGCGATCGCAATAGCCGCATTCGACAAAGCCATCCTCGTCGATCTCGAGCCAGACGCGCGGATGGCCGAGCGCCGAACCGCTCGGAATGTCGGTGGCGCCGTCGCAGACGACGCGGCGATGCGATACGCGGATCGTTTCAGGCGGCTGGATCATGGCGCGCGGATAGCAAGCCGGCCGCCGCCGCGCAATCATGCCCGTGCGCGAGCGTGATGCGGGCTCTGGCGGCGGCGCGGCGCAGCGTCTATCTGGCGGCGCATGGAACAGGCGGCGATCAGCATCCGGCAGCTCGAAAAAACCTATCAGGGCGGCAAGCGCGCGCTGGACGGCGTCAGCTTCGATGTGCCGCGCGGCCAGATATTCGGCCTGCTCGGCCCCAATGGCGCCGGCAAGTCGACGCTCATCAACATCCTCGCCGGCCTCGTCAACAAGACCGGGGGCACCGCCTCGATCTGGGGCTTCGACATCGACGAGCATCCGCGCAACGCCAAGGTCTCGATCGGCATCGTGCCCCAGGAGATCCTGTTCGATCCCTTCTTCACCCCGGCCGAGACGCTGGAAATCTACGCCGGCCTCTATGGCGTGCCCAAGGCGCAGCGGCGCACCCAGGAATTGCTGCGCGCGGTGCATCTGGCCGACAAGGCCAATGCCTTCGCGCGCACCCTGTCGGGCGGCATGAAGCGGCGGCTGCTCGTCGCCAAGGCGCTCGTCCATACGCCGCCGGTGCTGGTGCTGGACGAGCCCACCGCCGGCGTCGATCTGGAGCTGCGCCAGCAGCTCTGGGCCTATGTGCGCGAGCTCAACCGCCAGGGCACGACGGTGGTGCTGACCACCCATTATCTCGAGGAAGCGCAGGAATTGTGCGATCGCATCGCGATCATCAACAATGGCCGGCTCATCGCCAACGAGCCCACCGCCGCGCTGCTCGCCAAGGCGACCGAGAAGGTGGTGGAGGTGACGGTGGATCGCGACCTCGCCGCCCCGCCCGAGGCGCGCTGCTTCGAGAAGGTCGAGCTGAAGGGCCCGCGCACCATCGTCATCAGCTATGACAAGACCCGCGTCCATGCCGGCGACGTGCTCACCGCGCTCGCCGATGCCGGGCTGAGCGTGGTGGACGTCTCCACCCGCGAGGCGGATCTGGAGGATGTGTTCCTCTCGCTCACCCGGCGCGGCTGATGGCCATAGCGGCCTATGACGTCGTCATCGTCGGCTCCGGCGCGGCCGGCCTCACCGCCGCGCTGAGCCTGGCGGAACGCTTCCGCGTGGTGGTGCTGGCCAAGGGCGGCCTCGACGACGGATCGACCAACTGGGCGCAGGGCGGAATCGCCGCCGTGCTGGAGGAAGGCGATACCTTCGAAAGCCATATCGAAGACACGATGATCGCCGGCGCGGGCCTCAACGATCGCGCCACCGTCGAGTTCGTGATCGAGAATGCGCCGCGCGCGATCGAGCGGCTGATCGCGCTGGGCGTGCCCTTCAACATGGCCGGCAACAGCCTGCACCTGACGCGCGAAGGCGGCCACAGCCATCGCCGCATCGTCCATGTCGACGATGCCACCGGGCGCGCGGTGCAGGTGGCGCTGCAGGCGGCGGCGGCCGCGCATCCCAATATCACGCTGGTGCCGGGCATGGCGGCGGTGGATCTCGCCACCTCGCGCCATGGCGAGCGCTATCTGGGCGATGGCCGCGTCTGGGGCGTCTATGCGCTGGATCGGCGATCGGGCGAGGTGGAGCTGTTCACCGGCCGCGCCACCATCCTGGCGACGGGCGGCGCCGGCCGCACCTATCTCTATTCCACCGCGCCGCGCGGCGCGACCGGCGACGGCATCGCCATGGCGTGGCGCGCGGGCGCGCGCGTCTCCAACATGGAGATGATGCAGTTCCACCCCACCTGCCTGTGGAATCTCGAGGTCAAGAATTTCCTGATCACCGAGGCGATGCGCGGCGAGGGCGGCCAGCTGAAGCTGCCGCCGGGCGTGCCGGGGGCGGGCCACCGCTTCATGCCCGATTTCGATCCCCGCGCCGAACTCGCCCCGCGCGACGTGGTGGCGCGCGCGATCGATCACGAGATCAAGCGGCTGGGGCTGGACTATGTCCATCTCGACATCAGCAACCAGCCGGCCGACTTCATCATCGGCCATTTCCCCACCATCCACGCCAAGCTGATGGGGCTGGGGATCGATATCACGCGCGAGCCGATCCCGGTCGTGCCGGCCCAGCATTATACCTGTGGCGGGGTGATCGTGGACCGCAAGGGCCGCACCGATCTGCCCGGCCTCTATGCCGCCGGCGAGGTAACGCAATCGGGCCTGCACGGCGCCAATCGCCTCGCCTCCAATTCGCTGCTCGAATGTTTCGTCTATGGCGAGGCGGCGGCGTCGCACATCGCGCGCCATTGGGACGAGTTGCCGCCGCCGCCGCCGATCCGGCCCTGGGATGCCAGCCGCGTCACCGACTCGGACGAGGAGGTGATCGTGCAGCACAATTGGCGCGAGATCCGGCGCTTCATGTGGGATTATGTGGGCATCGTCCGCACCACCAAAAGGCTGGAGCGCGCGCAGCACCGCATCCGCATGCTTCGCCGCGAAGTCGAAGACTATTACGGCGAGTTCCGCGTCACCGCCGATCTGATCGAGCTGCGCAACCTCGTGGAAACGGCGGATCTTATCGTCCGCTGTGCGCTCGCCCGCAAGGAGAGCCGGGGGCTGCACTACACACTCGATTACCCGGAAACGCTTGGCGAGGCGCGCGATACGGTCCTTGTTCCCTGACTTTCCGATACCTCTTCGTCACCCGTCCGTAACATTCGGCTAACTCCGCCTTTACCGACTTTCGTCTAGATCCATCTCGAATGGCTACGGATGGGCGGGCGTGCTGGACAGCTGGATCGAGGAAGATGCGGCCCTGCCGTTGGACACGCCGCTGGTGCGCGCGGTCGAGCTTTTCCTGGCGCGTCCGCAGCGCCGGCTGATCGCGGTGCTGGATGATGATCGCCGCCCGCTCGGCGCGCTGTTCGAGGCCGATATCCGCCGCATCCTGTTCAATCCCTACGGCTTCGCGCTGCTGCAGAACCCCGCCTACACCCAGGGCCTGGCGCGCCGCGTCCATGCCTGCCCCGTCGCCGAGATCCGGCTCGACGTCGCCGACCTGCTCGATGTCTACGCCGCCAGCGGCGGCCGCGAGGGCATGATCCTGACCCGGGAGGGCGAATTTGCCGGCGTGCTCGGCAACCAGGCGATCGTCGCGCTCGCCGCCGAGCGCGAGCGGCGCCAGGCGCGGCGTCACGCCGATCGCCTCATCCGGCTCGACGCGATGAGCGAGGATTTCGTCGGCGATGTGGCGGTGCTGGCCCGGCTGCTCGGCAGCGCCGCCGACGAGGTCGATCAGATGGGCCAGCAGATGACCGAGCGCGGCGCCGAAATCGGCGAGCGCAGCGCCGCCACCGCCGCCGCCGCCACCCAGACCACGGTCGGCATGGGCGATATCGCCGGCCGCGCGCGGCGGCTGGGCGAGATGTTCGGCGCGATCGGCCGCCATCTCGAGGCCGCGCGCGAAACCAGGGCGGAGGCCGAGGCGCTCGTCGGGCTCGCCGCCGGGCGCACCCGCGCGCTCGCCGCCGGGGCGGAGGAGGTGAGCCAGGCGGTGGCGATGATCGAAGCGCTGGCGGCGCGGGTCAATCTGCTCGCCATCAACGCCACCATCGAGGCGGCGCGCGCCGGCGAGGCGGGGCGCGGCTTCGCGGTGGTGGCGCAGGAAGTGAAGGGGCTCGCCGGCCAGGCGCGCCGGGCGGCCGGCGATATCGGCCACCGGATCGATCAGATGCGCGAGATGATGGGCAGCGTCAGCGCCTCGCAGGGCGGCATCGAGCAGGCGTTCGGCCGGATCGATCATGCCAGCCAGGCGATCGAGGCGGCGGTCGGCGCCGAGAGCGACGCGGTGCGCGAGATCGTGCTCCACGCCGATCAGGCGGTGCTCGCCTGCCAGCATATCGGCGAAAATCTGCGCGTGATCGATAGCAGCGTCGGCGAGGCCGGAATCGGCGCCACGGTGCTGTCGCGCAATGCCGGGCTGATCGCCGAGCGCGCCGACGCGCTGAGCGCGCGCGTCGGCCTGTTCGTGGGGGCGATGCGGGCGGTGTGAGCCGCCGCGCCCGCTATTTCACCACCGCGCACGCCACCCGGTCGCCGGCGCCCCCGATCGGCTGGCTCGTATAATCGTCCTTGTTGGCGTGGATCACCAGCGCCGCGCCATCGGCATCGAGGATGTTGAGCCGGTCGCCCTGGCCGTCGGCCAGCGCCAGCATGGGGGTGAAGAGTTCGGCGCGCGCATGGCCGTCGGCATCGGCGTAGATATTGGGCAGATCGCCGCGATCGGTGGCGGCGGGGTTGAGCAGGCCGTGCACCGCCGCGCCATCGCCATGGACATGGCCGCCCGCCTTCTTGAAGCCGGCGTCGGAGCAGTCGCCCACGGCATGGACATGGATGGCGTGCCAGCCGGGGCTCAGCCCCTCGGCCTCGACATGGATCAGCAGCCCCTTGGGCGCGGCGGTGAGGGTGGCGGTGCCGGCCGCGCCCGTCGCCGAGCGGAAGCTGACCGTGCGGCTCGGCGCCTGGGCGGGAAGGGGCGCGGCGAGCGCGGCGACGAGCAGGGCGGCGAGGGGGATGCGCATGACGGCGACTCCTGAAGGGACCGGAGCCGCATGGTAAACCGGCCACAGCGCCGGGGGAAAGGCGGCACGCTCCGGCGCTCGGGCAGTCGCCATCGCCGCGCGGCGCTGCTAGACGCGGCCGATGCCCGCCAGCCATCTCTATCTCGTCGACGGATCGAGCTATATCTTCCGCGCCTATCACCGGCTGCCGCCGCTGACCAATCGGCACGGACAGCCCGCCGGCGCCGTCTATGGCTTCACCACCATGTTGTGGAAGCTGCTGAACGAGCTGGCCGGTCCGGAGGGGCCGAGCCATCTGGCCGTGATCTTCGACAAGGGCAGCCACAGCTTCCGCAACGAGATGTACGATCAGTACAAGGCGCACCGCCCGCCGCCGCCCGAGGATCTCGTCCCGCAATTCCCGATGATCCGCGATGCGACGCGCGCCTTTTCGGTGCCGTGCATCGAAGTGGCCGGCTTCGAGGCGGACGATATCATCGCCTGCTACGCCAAGGCGGCGCTGGCCGAGGGCTGGGCCGTCACCATCGTCTCGTCCGACAAGGATCTGATGCAGCTGATCGAGCCCGGGCTCGACATGCTGGACACGATGAATGATCGCCGGATCGGGCCGGACTATGTCGTCGAGAAGTTCGGCGTCGGACCGGACAAGCTCGGCGATGTGCTGGCGCTGATGGGCGACAGCGTCGACAATGTGCCCGGCGTGCCCGGCGTCGGGCCGAAAACGGCGAGCCAGCTGATCCAGACCTATGGCGATCTCGAATCGGTGCTGGCGGCCGCCGAGTCGATCACCAAGCCCAAGCTGCGCCAGGCGCTGATCGAGCACGCCGATACGGCGCGGCTCTCGCGCCGGCTGGTGGAGCTGCACTGCGCCGCGCCGCTGCCCGAACCGCTCGACGGGCTCTCGCTCCAGGGCATTCCGCCGGCGCCGCTGCGCGCCTTTCTGGAGGATCAGGGCTTCCGCTCGCTGCTCACCAAGCTCGGCGATGGCGGCGCGGCGCCCGTGCCGGCCGCTGCGGCGGCGGCGCTGCCCGATGATCCGCCCTTCCGCCACGAGGCCTATGAGACGGTGGTGGAGATCGAGGCGCTCGACCGCTGGATCGCGGCGGCCACCGCGCAGGGCCATGTCGCGATCGATACCGAGACCGATCATCTCGATGCGATGCGGGCCAATCTGGTCGGCGTCAGCCTCGCCCTGGTGCCCGGCCAGGCCTGCTATATCCCGATCGGCCATGTCGGCGAGGGCGAGGGCCTGCTCGCCGAGGTGCCGGTGCAGCTGCCCCGCGCGCTGGTGCTGGCGCGGCTGGCGCCGCTGCTCGCCGATCCCGCCGTGCTCAAGATCGGGCAGAATCTGAAGTTCGACATGCTGGTGCTGGCGCGCGCCGGGCTCGATCTGGTCGGCTATGACGATACGATGCTGATCAGCTACGATCTCGATGCCGGCCGCCAGAGCCATGGCATGGACGATCTGTGCAAGACGCATCTCGCCCACACCACCATCGCCTTCAAGGATGTCTGCGGCTCGGGCAAGAATCAGGTCAGCTTCGATCGGGTCGGGCTTGAGCGCGCCACCCATTATGCCGCCGAGGACGCCGATGTGACGCTGCGGCTGTGGCGCCGGCTCAAGCCGCGTCTCGCCGCCGAGGGCGCGACCCGCGTCTATGAGCTGGTCGATCGGCCGCTGGTGCCCGTCGTCGCGGCGATGGAGCGCGCTGGCGTCCGGGTGGATCGCGACGAATTGCAGCGGCTCTCGGCCGATTACGCGGTCGAGATCGCGCGGCTGGAGGGCGTGATCCACGAAGCCGCGGGCGGCCCCTTCACCATCGGCTCGCCCAAGCAGCTCGGCGAGGTGCTGTTCGAGCGGCTCGGACTCAAGGGCGGCCGCAAGGGCAAGTCGGGCGTCTATTCCACCGATGTGAACGAGCTGGAACGGCTGGCGGGCGATGGCGTGGAGGTGGCGCGGCTGGTGCTGGAATGGCGCCAGCTCACCAAGCTCAAGACCACCTATACCGATGCCCTGCAGCAGCAGATCAATCCCGAGACGGGCCGGGTCCATACCAGCTTCAGCCTCGCCGTGGCGCAGACGGGGCGGCTGTCCTCCACCGATCCCAATCTCCAGAACATCCCCATCCGCACCGAGTTGGGGCGCCGCATCCGCGATGCCTTTGTCGCCGCGCCGGGCCATGTCATCCTCTCGGCGGACTATTCGCAGATCGAGCTGCGCCTCGCCGCGCACATGGCCGATGTGCCCGAGCTGCGCGAGGCCTTCGCCACCGGCGCGGACATTCACAGCCTCACCGCGCAGGAATTGTTCGGCGAGGTGACGCGGGAGACGCGCGGCCGCGCCAAGACGATCAATTTCGCCATCCTCTACGGCATCTCGGCCTTCGGGCTGGCCGGCCGGCTGGGGGTGGACCGGGGCGAGGCGCAGGCGATCATCGATCGCTATTTCGCCCGCTTCCCCGGGGTCAGCCGCTATATCGCCGATACGGTGGCGCAGGTCCGCGCGCAGGGCCATGTCACCACTTTGTTCGGCCGCAAGACCTGGCTGCCCGGGATCAAGGGCAAGACGGTGGGCGAGCGGCAGGGCGCCGAGCGCCAGGCGATCAACGCGCCGATCCAGGGCACGTCCGCCGATCTCATCAAGCGCGCCATGGTGCGCATGGGGCCCGCGCTCGCCGCCGCCGGGCTCGATCGCGTCCGCATGCTGCTCCAGGTGCATGACGAACTCGTGTTCGAAGTGCCGGAGGAGGAGGCCGCGCGCGCCGCCGAGGTGATCCGCGCGGTGATGGAAGCGGCGGCCGGCCCGGCCGTCACCCTGTCGGTGCCGCTCGGCGTCGAGATCGGCACCGGGCCGAGCTGGGGCGCCGCGCATTGAACGCCTTCAGCCGCACGCGCGAGCCGCAGGGTCCGGGCGATATCGCCGCGCTCGCCAAGGGCGGCCGCACCAATTTCTTCGGCTTCCTGCTGCGGCTCGCGGCGCGCCTGCCCTTTCTGTTCATCGCCGGCCGCATCTATGGCGCGGCGGTGCTGGGCCGCTTCGCCTATGCCACGATCATCGTCGAGTTCGCCGGCCAGCTCGCTACGCTGGGCCTGAAGCGCGGCCTCGCGCAGCAGCTCGCCACCACGCGGCGGCCGCATGTCCATGTCGTGTGGGACGGGCTGCTGGTCGGCTGGATCGTCTCGGCGCTGGCCGCCGCGATCCTGATGATCTGGCCGGTGCTGCTCTTTCCCAATAGCGAGCTGAACGGCTTCGATTGGCTGCTGCCGCTCACCATCTTCGGCTGGGCGGGGTCGGATATCGCGCTGGCGGGCCTGGCCTATCGCGGCGATATCGCCGCCACGGTGCGCGCCCGCTCGCTGATCGAGCCCTGGGTGATCTCGATCGCGGCGGCGGCCCTGTCCTTCTACTCGCTGCGCGACGGGCTGATCCTCAGCTATGCCCTCTCCGCCATCGCCGCGCTGATCGCCTCGATCGTGCCGCTGATGCGCAATTACGGCCCCCCGCGCGGCTGGGCGCCGCAGCCGCGCCGGCTGCTCAAGATCATGCGCCGCAACCTGCCGCTGGCGGGCGCGGACGCGATCGAATGGGGCTCGCGCCGGCTCGACATCGCCATTCTCGGCCTCTTCTTCTCGCCGGCGATCGTCGGCATCTACTATGTGGCGCAGCAGGTCGCGTCGCTGCCGCAGAAGCTCAAGACCAGCTTCGATCCCATTCTCGGCCCCGTCATCACGCGCGAACTGGCCGATGATAATCGCGCCGCCGTGGCCAAGCAGGTCCGCCAGGTCGGCTTCTGGATCATCGCCGCGCAGGTCGGCATCGCGCTCGCGCTGGGTATCCCGGGCGAGGCGGTGATGGGGCTGGTCGGCCCCAAATTCGTCGGCGGCTCGGGCGCGCTCGGCGTGCTGCTCGCGGCGGAGGCGATCGCCGCCACCGCCGTCGTCAGCGAAGCGGCGCTGATCTATATCGCCGCCAAGCGCAATCTGATGATCTCCATCGCCATGATCGTGGCGCAGACGCTGCTGTCGGTGGTGCTGATCTGGCTGATCCGCACGCTCCACCCGGTGGCGAACTGGCGCGACGATCCGATCGCCGCCGCCGGCCCCGCGATCGCGCTGCTGCTCGGCCTCGGCGTCGCCTCGCTGGCCAAGGCGGGGCTGCTGCGCCGCCTGCTCGGCGGCCGCGTGTCGGGCTGGCGCTGGGCGCTGATCCCGGCGGCGGCGGCGGGCACGGCGGTCGGTGTGGCGGCGCTGCTGCTGCCCGAATGGCTGGAGCTGCTGCTCGGCGTGCCCGCCATCCTCGGCGCCTATGGCGTGGTCATCTGGTATCGCGGCTTCGGCCAGGAGGACCGGATGCTGTTCAGCCTCAAGGCCAAGCCCGCCGCGGCGGCGTGACGCGCCGCTAGAGCGCTTCGTAATAGGCGGCGACGAGCCCCGCCTCTGCGCGGGCGGCGGCGTTGAAGGGCGGCTTGACGATGCCCTGGAATCCGTCCGAGACCAGCGCGCGCCACAGGGCGACCGGCTCGGCGCCGCGCGCCCCGCATTCCGCCTCGAACCAGCGCCGGCCGATCGCGACATGGCGGATCTCGTCGCGATAGATGCGGGCGAGAATGGCGGCGGAGCGCCGATCCTCGGCCGCCTCGAAGCGGGCGACGGTGGCCGGCGTCACGTCCAGTCCCCGCGCCTCGAGCGCCATCGGCACCACCGCGAGCCGCGCGGCGCAATCGGCGCGCGTGCGCTCGGCCGCGTCCCACAGGCCGGCATGGGCGGGGAGCGCGCCATAAAAGCTGCCCAGCGCGCGCAGACGCCGGTCGAGCAGGCAGAAATGCAGCGCCTCGTCGGCGCCCACGCCCAGCCAATCGTCGACAAAGGCGCGCGGCCGCCCCGCCGCGAACCGCGCCGCGCAATCGAAGGCGAGGTCGATCGCCACATATTCGATATGGGCCAGCGCATGCAGCAGCGCGATGCGCGAGCGCGGCGATCCCGCCCGACCGCGCTTGGGCATGCGCCCCGGCGGCAGCAATTCGGGACGCGCCCCGCGCGGCGGCGTATCGGGCAGCGCGATCGCGCCCCCCGCCGCCAGCCGGCCGCTCCTCCACGCGCGCGCGGCGGCGCGCGCCGCCATCGCCTTTTCGCGCGGGTCGATCGTCTCCAGCACCGCGCGGCAGGCCTCGCCGAGATGGCGGGCCGCCGCCACCGCCGCGCGCCCCGTCACCGTCCGCCCGCCCACCAGGCCGCCGCGCGCACGCCGCGCGCCCTCACACGTCGAGATTGGCGACGGACAGCGCGTTTTCCTGGATGAACTCGCGCCGCGGCTCCACCACATCGCCCATCAGCCGGGTGAAGATCTCGTCGGCGATCTCGCTCTGCGTGACTTCCACCTTCAGCAGCGAGCGGTTGGCGGGATCGAGCGTGGTTTCCCACAGCTGTTCCGCGTTCATCTCGCCCAGCCCCTTGTAGCGCGCGATCGCCAGCCCCTTGCGGCCGGCGGCGAACACCGCCTCCAGCAATTCGGATGGGCGCGACACGGCCACGCCCTTGGGATCCGGCGCGATCTCCTCATCGTCGCCGTCCTGGCGCTCGGCCTGCTTGAGCGAGACGAGCCGGCTCGGCTCGGCATAGCCCTCGGCCTGTTCGGCGGCGAGCGCGTGCAGCTTGCGCGCCTCGGCCGAGCCCAGGAACGCCGCGTCGACGACATGATGATCGCTGACGCCGCGCCATTTGCGGATCAGATGATAGCCGCCCTCGGGCGCGGCCTCGCCGGTCCAGGCCGCCTCGCGATCGGATCGGCCGAGCCAGGCGGCGACCCGCGCCGCCGCCGCCGCGCGGTCCGCGTCGGGCGCCAGCGCGCCGGTCAGCGCCAGCGCCTCGACCATCGCCGGCTCGTAGCGGCGCGGCACATAGCCCATCAGCGTGCGCATGCGCCGGGCGTGATCGATCAGCGTGCGCAGATCCTGGCCCGAACGCCGGCCGCCCACCGTATCCAGCGCCAGCGTCGCGACGCCGGCCTGCACCAGATATTCGTCCAGCGCCGCCTGGTCCTTGAGATAGACTTCGGACCGGCCCTTGGTGACCTTGTAGAGCGGCGGCTGGGCGATGAAGAGATGGCCGCGCTGGATCAGCTCGGGCATCTGGCGGTAGAAGAAGGTGAGCAGCAGCGTGCGGATATGCGCGCCGTCGACATCGGCGTCCGTCATGATCACGATCTTGTGGTAGCGCAGCTTGTCGGCGTTGAAATCGTCGCGGCCGATGCCCGTGCCCAGCGCCTGGATCAGCGTGCCGACTTCCTTGGACGAGAGCATCCGGTCGAACCGCGCGCGCTCCACGTTCAGGATCTTGCCCTTGAGCGGCAGGATCGCCTGATTGTGGCGGTTGCGCCCCTGCTTGGCCGAGCCGCCGGCGCTGTCGCCCTCGACGATGAACAATTCGGACTTGGCGGGGTCGCGCTCCTGGCAATCGGCCAGCTTGCCGGGCAGCGAGGCGATGTCCATCACCCCCTTGCGCCGCGTCAGCTCGCGCGCCTTGCGCGCCGCCTCGCGCGCGGCGGCGGCATCGATCACCTTCTGCACGATCGAGCGCGCATGGCCGGGATTTTCCTCCAGCCACTCCGCGAGCTTGTCGGCCATCAGGCTTTCCAGCGGCGCACGCACCTCGGACGAGACGAGCTTGTCCTTGGTCTGCGAGCTGAATTTCGGGTCGGGCAGCTTCACCGAAACGATCGCGGTCAGCCCCTCGCGCATATCGTCGCCGGTGAGGCTCACCTTCTCCTTCTTGAGCAGGCCGGATTTGTCCGCATAGCCGTTGAGCGTGCGCGTCAGCGCGGCGCGGAAGGCCGCCAGATGGGTGCCGCCGTCGCGCTGCGGGATATTGTTGGTGAAGCAGAGAACCTGCTCGTAATAGCTGTCATTCCATTCGAGCGCGACATCGATGCCGACATCGTCGCGCTGGCCCGTGATCGCCACCGGCTCGGGCATCAGCGGCGTCTTGGCGCGGTCCAGCCATTTCACAAAGGCGGCGATCCCGCCTTCATAATAAAGCTCCACCTCCTTCTTCTCGGCGTGGCGCGCATCCACCAGGAAGAGGCGCACGCCCGAATTGAGGAAGGCGAGTTCGCGATAGCGATGCTCCAGCCGGTCGAAATCGAACTCGGTGATCTTGAAGGTCTCGGCCGAGGGCAGGAAGGTGACGCGGGTGCCGCGCTTGCCTTCGGCCGGGCCCACCATCGCGAGCGGCGCCACCGCATCGCCGCGCTGGAAGCGCATATAATGCTCCTCCCCATCCCGCCAGATGGTGAGATCGAGGAAGTCGCTCAGCGCGTTGACCACCGACACGCCGACCCCGTGCAGCCCGCCCGAAACCTTGTAGGCGTTGCTGTCGGCATTGTTGTCGAACTTACCGCCGGCATGAAGCTGCGTCATGATGACTTCGGCGGCCGACACGCCTTCCTCGGGATGGATGCCGGTGGGGATGCCGCGGCCATTATCCTCCACCGACACCGAGCCATCGGGGTTGAGCTGGATGATGACGCGATCGCAATGGCCCGCCAGCGCCTCGTCGATGGCATTGTCGGAGACCTCGAACACCATGTGGTGCAGGCCCGAGCCATCATCGGTGTCGCCAATATACATGCCCGGCCGCTTGCGCACGGCATCGAGGCCTTTCAGCACCTTGATCGAGGAGGCGCCGTAGTCGTTCTGCGAGGTGTCTGCCATGCCGATGATATAGGGGCGCGAGCCGCGAAACTAAAGCGAAATGGACCCGGACAGGGCCGCCACACGGCCGTCCGCCACCGCCAGCCGCGCCGTCGCGCCGGGCAGTTCGGCGAACAGAGCGGGCTCGGTCCCCGTCATCCAGACCTGGCCGCCCATCGCCGCCAGCCGCTCGAACAGCGCGGCGCGGCGGCCGGGGTCGAGATGCGCCGCCACCTCGTCCAGCAGCAGCAGCGGCGGCCGGCCGAGCCGCTCCGCCACCAGCCCGGCATGGGCGAGCACCAGCCCGATCAGCAGCGCCTTCTGCTCGCCGGTGGAACAGCGCGCGGCGGGCTGGCCCTTGCCGATATGGGTGACGGCGAGATCACTGCGGTGCGGCCCGGCGAGCGTCCGCCCGGCGGCGGCGTCGCGCGCGCGGCCGGCGCGCAGCTCGGCCGCCAGATCGCCGCCGCGCCACCCCTCCAGCGCCAGCGCAGCGCGCGCGAAGGGGCCCTCGGGCGCCGCGGCGAGCCGCTCCGTCAGCGCCGCCACCACCCGCGCGCGCGCGCCCGCCAGCGCCTCGCCATGCTCGGCCATGCCGGCCTCCAGCGCGCGCAGCCAGGCGGGATCGGCGCCCTCGGGCTCGGCCAGAAGCTTGTTGCGCGCGCGCATCGCCGCCTCGTAGCGCGCGGCATGATGGCCATGGCCGGGCTCCAGCGCCAGCACCAGCCGATCCAGAAAGCGGCGGCGGCCGCCCGCGCTGTCGCTGAACAGCCGGTCCATGGCGGGTGTCAGCCACAGCACGGAGAGCCGTTCCGAAAGCGCGGTGGCGGCGGCGGCGGCGGCGTTGATGCGCACCTGCCGGCGTTCGGGCGCGGCGGCGAGCGTGCCGGTGCCGATCTCGGTCGCGTCCGTCAGCCGCGCGGCGACGGCGAAACCGCCGGGGCCGTCGCTGCGCGCCATCTCGGCCAGCGCCGCGCCGCGCAGCCCGCGTCCCGGCGCGAGCAGCGACACCGCCTCCAATATATTGGTCTTGCCCGCGCCATTCTCGCCCGTCAGCACCACGAAGCCGGGCGGCACGGCGAGCTGGAGCAGCGGGTAGGAGCGGAAGTCGGTCAGCGTCAGGCGGGCGACCGCCATGTCAGTCCTCGGTGATCAGGCTCGCGTCGCGCGTGTCCCGCATCCGCGCATAGACCAGCCCCGACAAAGCCACCATCCCCGCCACATACCAGTAGAAGCCGCGCTCCAGCCCGCTATTCTTGAAACACAGCGCGACATATTCGGCGGTGCCGCCGAACAGCGCATTGGCGATGGCATAGGGCAGCGCCACGCCGGTGGCGCGGATCGCGGCGGGGAAAAGCTCGGCCTTCACCACCGCGTTGATCGCGGTGTAGCCGGACACCAGAAGCAGCAGCAGCATCACCAGCGCGAAGGCGATCAGCGGCGATCGCACCGTCTCCAGCAGCGTGAAGACGGGCACGGTCAGCAGCGCGCCGCCGATCGAGAAGCCCAGCAGCAGCGGCTTGCGCCCGATCCGATCGCTGAGCGCCCCGAAGGCGGGCTGGAGCAGCGCGTAGAGCAGCAGCGCCCAGGCCATGATCGCGCTCGCCACCGCCGGCGGCAGTCCCGCCGTGTTGGCGAGGAATTTCTGCATGTAGATGGAATAGGCGTAGAAGGCGAGCGTACCCCCGGCGGTGAGCGCGAGCACCAGCGCGGTCTCGCGGCGGTGGCGGCCGAACAGATCGGCGAGCGCGCCGCGCGGGGCGGCGGCGCGTTCGGCGCGGCGGAAGCTCTCGGTCTCGGCCAGGCCGCGCCGCATCCGCCACACCAGCAGCGCCAGCAGCGCGCCGATCGCGAAGGGCACACGCCAGCCCCAGCCATCCATCTGCGCCGGGCTCAGCAGCGCCTGCAGCACCAGGAGCAGCGCCAGCGCCAGCAATTGCCCGCCGATCAGCGTGACATATTGGAAGCTGCTCCAGAATCCGCGATGCGCGCGGCCGGCCATCTCGGACAGATAGGTCGCGCTGGCGCCATATTCGCCGCCGACGCTGAGCCCCTGGAGCAGGCGCGCCAGCACCAGCAGCGCGGGCGCGGCGGCGCCGATACGGGCATAGGGCGGGCACAGCGCGATCAGCAGCGATCCCGCGCACATCAGCGTCACCGAAAGCGTCAGCCCCGCCTTGCGGCCGCGCCGATCGGCGAAGCGGCCCATGATCCACCCGCCCAGCGGCCGCATGACGAAGCCGAGCGCGAAGATCGCGGCGGTGTTGAGCAGCTGCGCGGTGCGATCGCCGCTCGGGAAGAAGATGTGCGCGAAATAGAGCGCGAAGGCCGAATAGGCGTACCAGTCGTACCACTCGACCAGATTGCCCGCCGCGCCGCCCAGGATCGACCGGAGCCGCGCGCCGGTCGAGAGGGGGACGGACACGCTCATCGCCGCCGCCGCCGCGCTCGCTCCGCCCGCCGGATCAGACGCGCATCGGCATCAGCACGTACAAGGCGGCCGCCTTGTCATTCTCGCGGATCAGCGTGGGCGCGGCCGCGTCGGCGAGGTGCACCTCCACCAGATCGCCGTCGATCTGGCCGAGAATGTCCATCAGATAGCGCGCGTTGAAGCCGATATCGAAGCCCAGCGCGGTATAGTCGCCGGGCACTTCCTCGGCGGCGGTGCCGTTTTCGGGGCTGGTGACGGAGAGCACCACCTTGTCGCGGTCCAGCGTCATCTTCACCGCGCGCGTCTTCTCGCTGGCGATCGTGGCCACCCGGTCCACCCCCTGCGCGAAGCTCTTGGGGTCGATCTTGAGCAGCTTGTCGTTGGCGGTGGGGATCACGCGCGAATAATCGGGGAAGGTGCCGTCGATCAGCTTGGAGGTGAGGATGGCGGTGCCCAGCCCGAAGCGGATCTTGGTGGCGGACAGCGAGAGGTCGACGGTGCCGTCCACCTCGTCCAGAAGCTTGCGCAGTTCGGCCACGCACTTGCGCGGCACGATCACGCCGGGCATCGCCTCGGCGCCGGCGGGCGCCGGCACCGTCACGCGCGCCAGGCGATGGCCGTCGGTGGCGGCCGCCTTCAGCACCGGGCCGGACGGGCCTTCCTCGGCGACATGGAGGTAGATGCCGTTGAGATAATAGCGCGTCTCCTCGGTGGAGATGGCGAAGCGCGTCTTGTCGATGATCTGGCGCAGCATCGCCGCGGGCAGCTCGAACTGGGTGGGCAGATCGCCCTCGGCGATCACCGGGAAATCGTCGCGCGGCAGGGTGGCGAGGTTGAAGCGGGCGCGGCCGGCGGCGACCAGCATCTTGCCGTCGGCCGCCGAAAGCTGGACCTGCGCGCCCTCGGGCAGCTTGCGCACGATATCGAACAGCGTGTGGGCGGAGACAGTGGTCGCGCCCGGCTGGTCGACCGCGGCGGCGACGGTCTCGACGATCTGCAGGTCGAGATCGGTGGCCATCAGCTTCAGCCCGCCGCCGGCGGCGGCATCGAGCAGCACGTTGGAGAGGATCGGGATGGTGTTCCTGCGCTCCACCACCGACTGCACATGGCTAAGCCCCTTCAGCAGTGCAGCCCGTTCAATCGTCGCCTTCATCAACCCACCCCAATCATGTCGGACCGTGTTTATAGCGCCTGCCCGCGCCGCCGCCACATCAAACCGCGTGCGATCCGATGGGCGGCGCCGGCACCGCTCGGCGGGCGATCAGAAGCGGAAGCCGAACCCGGCGACCAGCTGGTTGCGGCTGAACCCGCGCTCGTAATTGGAATAGCGATATTCGGCCTTGAGGTAGGAATTGGGGCCGACCGCATATTCCGCGCCCGCGCCGAGCCGCACGCCGTCGAGATCGGTGTGGAACAGCGTCGCCTGGGTATCGCCGTCGTTCAGCGTCTCCTTGACGCGGGCATTGGTGTAGCCGGCCTTGGCATAGATCAGCGCGCGCGGCGTCAGCACCTTGCCGACCCGCGCCCCGATATAGAGATCGCGCGCGGCCTTGGCGCAGACGCGCGGATCCGCGGCGGTGCGGGCGCCGAAGCAGCTCTTGTTGTTGCTGTCGTCGATGCCGCCCTCGATGCCGACCAGCGCCGGGCCCATCTGCACGTCGTAGCCGCCCTGGACGCCATAGACGATATCGTCGCTATGGCCGTTGTTCTGGAGCCGGTCCCAGCCGATCAGCCCTTCCACGCGCGCGCCGGTGAAGGGTGCCTGTTGCGCAAAGGCCGGCGCCGCGCCAAGCGCAAGCGGCAGGGCGAGGATGAAGGTGGACGTGCGCAAACGCATAAGCAACTCCCGTGGACCATGGACAGGCGCCGCGCGCGCAGATCGCGCGGCGGCGCGTCCCCGCCCTGGCAAGCCGTGCCTGAACCTCGCGTAAACCATAAGCGGGCGGCGCTGGCGCTGGTGCTGCTCGTGGCGGCGGCACCGGCGCGCGAGACATTGGGCGTGTTCCACGATTGGGCCGCGTTTCGCGAGCCGGCGTCGGACCGGTGCTTCGCCATGGCCGAGCCGCCGCCCGGCACCAGCGCCTTCGGCCTCGGCGCGGTGGCGAGCGTCGCCGCCTTCCCGGCGCAGCGCATCCGCGCCCAGCTCTCGGTGCGGCTGAGTCGCGGCCATCAGCCCGCCGCGCCGGTGACGCTGAGCATCGGCGATAGCGGCTTCCGGCTGGTGGTGGCGGCCGGACGCGCCTGGGCGGCCGATCGCCGCGCGGATGCGGCGATCGTCGCGGCGATGCGCTCGGGCAGTTCGATGAGCGTTTCGACCGTCGCCGAGGATGGCCGCGCCTATGCCGATGTCTATCGGCTGCGCGGCGCGGCCAGCGCGATCGACGCGGCGATGCTCGCCTGCCCCCCCGGGCGGTGAGCGCCGCCGCGCGCGATCAGATCCGGCCGGCCTGGCGGTAGAGCGACAGGAAGGAGAGCGCGATGACCGAGCCCATGGTCGAAGCGGCGATCTGGAACAGCATAAGGTACCCCACCCGATGATTCACCCGCGTCTTATGCCCAAAGCCTTGCCGAAGCTTCAACATCGACGCGGCGAAAGGAGCGGTTCGACGGAGGGATGACGGCGGCGCGCGACTGGAAAATCGGGCCCGTCTGGCCTATGTGGCCGCGATGCAGACCGTCGAAGCCCTGATGCCGATTCCCGGCCATGTCGATCCCGTGCCGGTGCCGCGCGCCGAATCGCCGCGCGCCGACGGGCGGATCGATCTTGTCGGTCTCTCGCGCGAGGCGATTCGCGAGGCGCTGCTCGCCCGCGGGCTGGAGGCGCGCCAGGCCAAGCTGCGCGCCAAGCAGCTGTGGCACTGGATCTATAATCGCGGCGTCACCGATTTCACGGGCATGACGGATATCGCCAAGGCGCAGCATCCCTGGCTCGCCGAGCATTTCGTCATCACCCGCCCCGAGGTGGTGACCGCGCAGCTTTCCACCGACGGCACGCGCAAATGGCTGTTGCGCAGCCATGACGGCCATGATTTCGAAATGGTCTTCATTCCCGATGCGGATCGCGGCACCCTGTGCGTGTCGAGCCAGGTCGGCTGCACGCTCAACTGCCGCTTCTGCTTCACCGGCACGATGAAGCTGGTCCGCAACCTGACGGCGGGCGAGATCGTCGGCCAGGTGATGCTCGCGCGCGATGCGCTGGGCGAGTGGCCGAGCCAGCCCGAGGGGCGGCTCCTCACCAATATCGTGCTGATGGGCATGGGCGAGCCGCTCTACAATTTCGATGCCGTGCGCGATGCGCTGCGGATCGTGATGGACGGCGACGGGCTCGCTTTGTCCAAGCGGCGAATCACCCTGTCCACCTCGGGCGTGGTGCCGATGATGGCGCGCGCCGGCGAGGAGATCGGCGTCAATCTCGCCGTGTCGCTCCACGCCGTCACCAAGGCGGTGCGCGACGAGATCGTGCCGCTCAACAAGAAATATGGCATCGACGATCTGCTCGCCGCCTGCGCCGCCTATCCGGGCGCCAACAATGCCCGCCGCATCACCTTCGAATATGTGATGCTGAAGGACAAGAATGACAGCGACGCCGACGCGCGCGAGCTGGTGCGCCTGCTGCGCCACTATCGCCTGCCGGCCAAGGTCAACCTCATCCCCTTCAATCCCTGGCCCGGCGCGCCCTACGAAACCTCGACGCCCGAGCGGGTCCGCGCCTTTTCGGAGATCGTCTTCCAGGCCGGCATCTCGGCGCCGGTCCGCACCCCGCGCGGCCGCGACATCATGGCCGCCTGCGGCCAGCTGAAATCGGCCGCCGAGCGCAAGAGCCGCGCCGAGCTGGATCGGATCGCCGCCGAAAAACAGGCCGCGCTCGACTGAGCTTGTCAGCGGCGGCCGCCTGCGCCTACAGACGGCCCCGAAATGTTACTCGACACCTATCTGCGCCGCCTGATCACCACCGGCGAACTGGTGGTGACCGAGGCGAGCGGCACGACGCATCGCTATGGCAGCCCCGATCCGGGGCGCGCGCCCGTCCATATCCGGTTCGCCGACGCGAAAGTCCCCCTGGACATCATGCGGCGGCCGGTGCTCGGCTTTCCGGAAGCCTATATGGATCACCGGATCGAGGTGGAGGGCGACGACATCCTCGCCTTTCTCGATCTCTTCCGCTTCAACATCAGCTGGGAGCGCCATGTCCGCGGCGCGCTGGCGATCGGCGAGTCGCCGCTGCTGATGCGCCTGTTCCGCGCCAATTCGCTGATCCAGGCGAAGCGCAACGTCGCCCATCATTACGATCTCTCGGCCCGTCTCTACGAGCTGTTCCTCGATCGCGACCGGCAATATAGCTGCGCCTATTTCGCCGGCGGCGAGACCGATCTGGATCAGGCGCAGCTCGCCAAGAAGGCGCATATCGCCGCCAAGCTCGATCTCCGACCCGGCCAGCGCGTGCTCGATATCGGCTGCGGCTGGGGCGGCATGGCGCTGTATCTGAACCGCGTCGCCGATGTCGATGTGCTCGGCATCACTTTGTCGGAGGAGCAGCTCAAGATCGCGCGCGAGCGCGCCAGCGCCGCCGGCGTGGCGGATCGCGTCCGCTTCGAGCTGATCGATTACCGCCAGCTCGAGGGCCGGTTCGATCGCATCGTCTCGGTCGGCATGTTCGAGCATGTCGGCGCGCCGCACTTCCGCGCCTATTTCGAGCGCGTCCACGATCTCCTGACCGAGGATGGCGTGGCGCTGGTCCACACCATCGGCCGGCTCGGGCCGCCCAGCTACACCGACAGCTTCACCGCCAAATATATCTTCCCCGGCGGCTATATCCCGGCGCTGTCGGAAACCGTCGCGGCCAGCGAGAAGGCGCATCTCGCGCTCACCGATGTCGAGGTGCTGCGCTTCCATTACGGGCTGACGCTGGCGCACTGGTATGCGCGCACCGGCGCCGCCCGCGCGGAGATCGAGCGCATGTACGATGCGCGCTTCTACCGCATGTGGCGCTTCTATCTCGCCGGCGCCTGCACCGCCTTCCGCCATGCCGACATGGTCAATTTCCAGCTGCAATTCGCGCGCAACCGGCACAGCCTGCCGATCACGCGCGACTATATGGCCGAGCGCGAGCAGGCGCTGCTCGCCCAGGGCTGAGCCGGTCTAGCGCGTCGCGGGCGCGGCGGCGGGCTTGGCCGAGAGAATCGCCTTCTGCTTGATCTTGGCGGCGCGCCGCGCCTCGTCGGGGGTGATGACGCCGTCATGGTTGAGATCGGCGCCGTCGAAATGGGCGAGCGCGGCGGCGATGAAATCGGCGCGCGGAATGCGGCCCTCATGGCGCCGGTCGAGGCTGTCGAACTGCGCCAGCGCCGCGTCCATCCCCTTGCCTTCGCTCGGGATCTTGGGGTCGTAGCGACGCGCCACGGCGAGCACGGCGGCGCGATATTCGGCGCGGCTCAGCCAGCCGTCGCGGTCGGTGTCGGCCTTGCCGAACATGGTGGCGGCGCGCGCGGCGACGGTGGCGCGCGCCACCGGCGGGGGGTCCGCCCAGGCGGCGCCGGCGGCGGCCAGCAGGGCGAGGCCGATGGTCTTCTTCATCATTCGCGCATCCGACGCTTGAACCGAGGCGGTCGCGATGGCACAGGCCCGCGCGTTCCGATACCCCTAGCCGTAAGGATCAGTCCATGACGCAGCCCGTCAATCGCGTCGTGCTCGCCTATTCGGGCGGCCTCGATACCAGCGTCATCCTCAAATGGCTGCGCGAGACCTATCAGTGCGAGGTCGTCACCTTCACGGCCGATCTCGGCCAGGGCGAGGAGCTGGAGCCGGCGCGCGCCAAGGCCGAGCTGATGGGCGTCAAGCCCGAGCATATCTTCATCGACGATCTCCGCGAGGAGTTCGTGCGCGACTATGTCTTTCCGATGATGCGGGCCAACGCCACCTATGAGGGGCTCTATCTGCTCGGCACCTCGATCGCGCGGCCGCTCATCGCCAAGCGCCAGATCGAGATCGCGCGCCAGGTCGGCGCCGATGCGGTCAGCCATGGCGCCACCGGCAAGGGCAATGATCAGGTCCGCTTCGAGCTGGGCTATTATGCGCTCCAGCCCGACATCAAGGTGATCGCGCCCTGGCGCGAATGGGATCTCACCAGCCGCACCCGGCTGATCGAATATGCCGAGGCGCACCAGATTCCGGTGCCCAAGGACAAGCGCGGCGAAAGCCCCTTCTCCACCGACGCGAATCTCCTCCACACCTCGTCCGAGGGCAAGGTGCTCGAGGATCCGTGGCAGGAAGTGCCGGACTATGTCTATTCGCGCACCGTCAATCCCGAGGATGCGCCCGACCGGCCGGACTATATCACGATCGATTTCGAGCGCGGCGACGGCGTCGCGCTGAACGGCGAGGCGCTGTCGCCGGCGGTGCTGCTCGCCCGGCTCAACGATCTCGGCCGCGCCCATGGCATCGGCCGGCTCGATCTGGTCGAGAACCGCTTCGTCGGCATGAAGTCGCGCGGCATGTACGAAACGCCGGGCGGCACCATCTACCATGCCGCGCATCGCGGAATCGAGCAGATCACGCTCGATCGCGGCGCCGCCCATCTCAAGGACGAGCTGGCGGTGCGCTATGCCGAGCTGGTCTATAACGGCTTCTGGTTCTCGCCCGAGCGCGAGATGCTCCAGGCCGCGATCGATCACAGCCAGGCGCGCGTCAACGGCACGGTGCGGCTCAAGCTCTACAAGGGGCTCGCCTCGGTCGTCGGCCGCAAGTCGCCCGATACGCTCTATTCCGAGAAGGTCGTCACCTTCGAGGACGATGCCGGCGCCTATGATCAGCGCGACGCGGCCGGCTTCATCAAGCTCAACGCGCTGCGTCTGCGGCTGCTGGGGCGTCGCGACGGGCGCTGAGCCCGTCCCCGGCGCGGCGCAGACCGATCAGGTCGATCGCGCCGCGCCGGAAATGGCCCACCACGCGCCGGTCCGCCGCCAGCGCGCGGACCAGCCGGTCGCCGGGATCATATTTCCACGGCCCCAGCCGCAGCACCCAGATGGTGGGTGGCGTGCGCGCCGCCGGGCTCGCCATCAGCCGGGCGATCTGGTCCGGGTAGAGCGACACCACGCCGCGGCTGCCGGTCGGGAAATAGCCGCCCATGCCAAAGGCCGGCACCGGCGCCGGAATGGCGCGGATCGGCAGGGTCCGCCGCTCGTCGCGCAGCGCGTAGGAGAGCGGCAGCGCTCCCTCATTGGGATAGGCCCATAGGGTGTCGCCCGGGGCCATGCGCGGCCGCAGCCAGGCGATGGCGCCATACCAGTCCTGCATCGGGCCGGCGCGCAGCATCAGGCGCGTCACCGCCGCCTCGCCCGTCAGCAGCAGCGCCGCCAGCGGCAGCGTCGCCAGCGCCAGCCGCCCGGTCTGCGCCGCGCCGGCGGCGATCAGCAGCAGCCCCGGCACCGTCACCGGGCTCAGCGTGCGGGTGAGGAAGACGGGCGCCACCGTCAGCGACAGCAGGATCGCCGCCGCCACCGGCAGGATGGCGAGGATCGCCAGCGCCGCCGCGACGCGGCCGCCCCAATGGCGGCGCCCCAGGCTCGCCGCGCCCGCCAGCGCGAGGAGCAGCGCGATCAGGCTCACCCAGCGGTTCCAGCTGGCGTAGATCAGCCCCAGCTGCGCGATCAGCGTGGCCGGGCGGAACACCAGCCAGGTCGATTGGATCCAGGTCGGCGCCTGGCCGAGCATGATCGCGAAGGCGGGCAGGTAGAGCAGGCCCGCCAGCGCCTGGCTGGCGAGCAGCGCCACCGCGTCGCGCCGCGCCAGGCCGGGGCGCACCGTCACCAGCAGCAGCGCCAGCCCCAGCGCCGCGCCGAACAGCGGGCCGAGCGAATGGAGCCACAGCATCGCCGCCTCGGCGAGCGCGAAGCCCGCCAGCGCGCCGGTGGGCAGCGGCCGGCCGGCGCGCGCGGCGGCGGCGAGGCGGAACAGCGGCAGCAGCGCCAGCGCATAGACCAAAGTCATCACCGGATAGGGCCGCACCTGCCGGCTCATCTGCAGCATCAGCGGATGGCAGGCGGCGAACAGCCCCACCAGCAGGGCCAGCAGCGCGGCGCGGCGCGGCGCGAGCCCGATCAGCGCCGCCAGCCGGCGCGCCGCCAGCATCGCCACCGGCACCGCCGCGATCCCCGCGATCAGCCCCAGCGAGCGGCGCGCCGCCAGCGTCTCGCCAAAGGCGAGGCTCCACAGCCGCACCAGCGAGTAATAGAAGGGCGGATGCGTCTCGTAGCGCGGCACCACGTGCCACAGAAAGGCGAAGCCGTGATCGGCGGCATAGGCGCTATAGGCCTCGTCCAGCCAGAAGGGGTGGGCGAAGCCGTGCCACAGCCGCAGCCCGGCGGCGAGCAGCGTCACGGCCAGCAGCAGCAGCGCGGCGCGCGCGCGTCGTTCGGTCAGCGATGATGGCGGCACCGGCGTCCTTCGATCCACGAGGATCCGCTCTGCCCGAGCCGGGCCGTGTAGGGAAGCGCCTTGGCCGCTTCCACCGCGACAGACGCTTCCACCGCGACCGATCAGGCTCTAAGGCTCTTCCGGTCCGATGAACGCCTCCCCGAAACACGCCTGGTGGGAAACGCGCTGGTTCGCCATCGCCATGATCGCGCTGGCGGCGATACCCTTGCTGCTGCCGCCGATCCCGCCGCTCACCGATCTCATGGGCCATATGGGCCGCTATCGCGTGCAGCTGGATATCGGCAGCTCGCCCTGGCTCGGCCGCTATTACCGCTTCGACTGGGGGCTGATCGGCAATCTCGGCTGCGATCTGCTGGTCGAGCTGCTCGGCCCGCTGCTCGGGCTCGAGCTGGCGGTCAAGCTGATCGTGCTCGCCATCCCGCCGCTCACCGTGGCCGGGCTGCTGCTGCTCGCGCGCGAGATCCACGGCCGCGTGCCGCCGACCGCGCTGTTCGCGCTGCCGCTCGCCTATGGCTATCCCTTCCAGTTCGGCTTCCTCAATTTCGCGCTGGCGATGGCGCTGATGCTGATCGCCTTCGCCTGGTGGCTGCGGCTGGCGCGCACCGGCCGGCTGGCGGCGCGGCCCTGGATCTTCCTGGTCGTCGCCTTCCTCATCTGGGTGGCGCACAGTTTCGCCTGGGGCACGCTGGGGCTGCTCTGCTTCATCGCCGAGGCGGTTCGCGGCCGCCGCGCCGGCATGGCCTGGCTCCCGGCGCTGTGGAAGGCGGGGCTGGCGGTGCTGCCGCTGGCGCCGCCGGCGCTGCTGCTGCTGCCGTGGCGCGGTGGCGCCGCCCCGCGCGGCACCTTCGATTGGTTCAACTGGAACTTCAAATGGCGCTGGCTCTATTCGGTGCTGCGCGAGCGGGTCGAGCTGTGGGATCGCGCCGGCGCGGCGCTGCTCTACGCCGTCGCCCTGTCGGGGCTGGTGGCGCCGCGCCGCCGCTACGATGCCGTGCTCGGCCTGGCGGCGCTGCTGCTGGCGATCGTGTTCGTCTGCCTGCCGCGCGTCCTGCTCAGCTCGGCCTATGCCGATATGCGGCTGGTCCCCTATATGCTGGCGCTCGCCATCCTCGCGCTGCGGCCGATCGCGCGCCCGCGCGTGGCGCTGGCGGTGGCGCTGGTGGCGACGGGCTTCTTCGCCGCGCGCATCGCCGTCTCGACCGCCGCCTTCCTCCGCTATGAGCGCAATTACCAGGCGCAGCTCAAGGCGCTCGATCATGTGCCGATGGGCGCGCGGGTGATGGTGCTGGCCACGGTGCCGTGCCGCAATGTCTGGTACACCACGCGCATGGAGCATCTGAGCTCGATGGCGACGGTGCGGCGCCATTCCTTCGTCAACGATCAGTGGGTGGCGCCCGGCGCGCAGCTGCTCAGGATCCGCTACCGCGCCGCCGGCCGCTATTTCAGCCACGATCCCTCGCAGCTGCTGCGCCGGCCGGATTGCCGCGCCCGCAACGAGCCCGTGCTCGAGCTGGCGCTCGCCAAATTCCCGCGCGCCGCGTTCGATTATCTGTGGATGATCGACATGCCGCGCGATCGCTGGCCGCGCGATCCCGGCCTCGTCCCGGTGTGGACGGGGCGGCGCTTCGGCATTCTCTACCGGATCACCGCCAATCAGGACGGCTCGGCGATCGCCAGCAGCGAGACACCGAAGGGCAGCGCGCGCCGCGTCACCCAATAACGCTCGGCCGCAAAGATGCGCGCGAGCATCCGGTTCGTGGTCGCGCCCGGCAGCGCGTCGTCGCCGCCCTCGCGGCCGGTCAGCCGGTGCAGCAGCCGCACCCCGGCGATCAGCGGGAAGAGCAGCGTGTTGAAGTGGCTGAGATGCCGCACCCGGAAGCCGCCGTCGCGCATCACCGCGGCGAAGCTGCGCGCGGTGTAGCGGCGGTGGTGATGATGCGCGACATCGTGCGCGCTCCACATCCAGGGCGCGGCGGGCACCGTCATCAGCAGCGTTCCGCCCGGCGCCAGCTTGGCGCGCAGCACCGTCAGCGCGCCGCGATCGTCGGGAATATGCTCCAGCACGTCGAGCAGCACGATCAGGTCGTAGCCGCCATCGGGCAGCGCCACCGCGTGCGGCAGCAGCCCGCCCTTCACCGCGATGCCGCTGCGCCGGCTGGCGAGCGCGCGCGCCGCCTCGTCGGGCTCGACCGCGTCGACCGTGCCGAACGCCGCCAGCATCGGCAGGTTGGCGCCGGTGCCCGCGCCGATCTCCAGGATGCGCGGCGCCGGCGGCAGCGTCACCCGGTCGCGGATCGCCTGCGCCACGATCTGCCGCCGCGCGGTGAACCACCAATGTTCGCCATCGATTTCGGCCATGCGCTCATAGATGGCGCGCTCCATCAGCACGCCACCGGCTGAAGCTCGGCACCGATCCGCTCGCGCACCACGTAGATCGGGCGATGCTTGGTCTCCACCAGGATGCGCCCGACATATTCGCCCAGCACGCCGAGCGAGATGAGCTGCACCCCGCCGAAGAAGAGCGTCGCCACCATCAGCGAGGGATAGCCCGGCACATCGACCCCGAAGACGAGCGTGCGCACGCCGATGAACACGGCGTAGAACAGCGCCACCACCGCCACCATCGCGCCCAGATAGCTCCAGATCCGCAGCGGCAGGGTGGAGCCGGAGGTGATGCCGTCGAGCGCGAGCGTCCAGAGCTTCCAATAGTTGAACTTGGTGGTGCCGACATCGCGCGAGACGCGATCATATTCCACCGCCGCCTGGCGGAAGCCCGCCCAGGCGAACAGCCCCTTCATGAAGCGGTTGCGCTCGGGCATGCGGCGGATCACGTCCACCACCTTGCGGTCGAGCAGCCGGAAATCGCCGGCATGCTCGGGGATCTTGTCCGCCGAGAGCCAATTGTGCGCGCGATAATAGAGATCGGCGGTCAGCCGCTTGGGCAGCGTGTCGGCCTCGCGGTTGCGGCGCACGCCATAGACCACGTCATTGCCCTCGCGCCAGCTCGCCAACATGGTGCCGATCACCTCGGGCGGATCCTGCAGATCGACGTCGAGCGGAATCACCACCTGGCCGGCGGCATGATCGAGCCCGGCCGAAAGCGCCGCTTCCTTGCCGAAATTGCGCGAGAGCGAGAGGCAGCGGATGCGCGGATCGGCGGCGTGCGCGGCGAGGATGGCGGCGAGCGTGGCGTCGCGGCTGCCATCGTCGATGAACAGGATCTCCCAGCCGGCGGGCTCGTCGAGCGCGTCGAGCACCGTGGCGACGCGGCGGACAAAGGGGCCGATCGCGGCCTCCTCATCCTTGACCGGGGCGAGGATGGTGATCAGCGGGCGCGCCGCCGCCCCCGCGCTGAAGCCGGGATCGATCATCCGAACACCCAGCGGCGGTTGAGCCAGAACAGCGCGAAGGGGGTGACGAAGAACATCGGCAGCGATGGCGCCCAGTGCGGCAGGTGCAGCAGCCCGGTCAGCGACCAGACCCAGAAGCTGTTGATCGCGAAACCGATCAGCGAGGCGATGACGAAGCGGCCGGCGGAGCGGGCGACATTGTCGCGGCGGCCATGGCCCTGAAAGCTGAAGCGGCTGTGGATGGTATAGCCCAGCAGCATCGCCGCCACGAAGGCGAAGCTGTTGGCGATCAGCGGCGCATAGCCGTGCGGCCCCGCCAGCGCGTTGTACACCGCGATCTGGAACAGGGTGACGCCCACGCCCGCGAATCCGTAGCGCGCGAGCTGCGCCACCATCACGCGGTGATCGTCCTCCAAAATGTGCCAGAGCCTGGCTATGCCCGATCGCACCCGTTCCCGTCCTTGCCTGCAGCCCTTGCCCCCGTCGACAACCCGACTAGAGCGGCTCCCTTGGAATCTCAATCCTGAGGGGCGTTACGACTTATGGCCCGGACCCTGGCCGCGCTGGCCGATTGGCTAGATCGCCGCTGGCGACTGGCGGTTCTGCTGTTCTGGATCGGCGCGGCGGCGGTGCTGCTGTGGCAGAAATGGGCCGCCATCCACTGGCTCGCGCTCGGCGATACCGATGACAATATCCGATTCGTCCAGGTGCGGGATTGGCTGGGCGGGCAGGGCTGGTACGATCTCCGCCAATATCGGCTGAACCCGCCGCAGGGCTTCAACATCCACTGGTCGCGGCTGGTGGACCTGCCGATCGCGGGGCTGGTGCTGCTGGCGCGGCCGCTGCTCGGCACGCTGGATGCCTGGCGGTTCGCGGTGGCGGTGGCGCCGCTGCTGCCGATGCTGGTGGCGATGCTGGCGCTGGCGCTGGTGGTGCGCCGGCTGATCGCGCCGCTCGCCTATCCGGTGGCGCTGGTGCTGCTGTGCTGCGCGGGATCGGCGATGCTGATGTGGTCGCCCCTGCGGATCGATCATCATGGCTGGCAGCTCGCCTTGCTGATGGTGACGCTCGCCGGGCTCAGCGATCCCCGGCCGGTGCGCGCGGGCGTGCTGGTCGCGCTCTCCTCTTCGCTGTCGCTGGCGATCGGGCTGGAGATGCTGCCCTATATCGTCTTTGCCGGCGCGGCGATCGCGCTCCGCTGGGCGTGGGAGGCGGAGGCCGCGCTGCGGATGCGCGCCTATGGGCTGGCGCTCGCGGGATCCACCGGCGCGGCCTTTCTCGCCTTCGCCTCCACCGACAATTGGGCGCCGCGCTGCGATGCGCTGACCCCGGTCTGGCTGGTCACGGTGGTGCTGGCGGCGCTGCTGCTGGCCGGGCTCTCGCTGGTTCCGGCGCGCGGCCGGGTGACGCGGCTGCTGCTCGTCTGCGCCGCCGGGCTGGTGGCGCTGCTCGCCTATCGCCTGCTCTTCCCGCAATGCTGGGGCCACCGGCTGGAGAATATCCCGCCCGAGGCCGAGCGGCTGTGGCTCAGCCATGTCCGCGAGGCGCGGCCGATCACCGCGCATCCGCGCGATGTCGCGCTGCCCGCCGCCGCGCTCCCCGCGATCGGGCTGGCCTGTGGACTGGCGCTGCTGTGGAGCGCCGGGCGGCGGCGCCTGCTCGGCCCCTGGCTGCCGGGCCTCGCCTTCGGCCTCTTCGCCTTCGCGCTCACCTTCTGGCAGTTCCGCACCATCGCCAGCGCGCAGATGCTGGCGGTGCCGGTGGTGGCCTGGGCCTGCTGGACGCTGATCCTGCGGCTGGGGGATCGCCCGCTCTGGGTGCGCGGCGTCGCCGGGGCGGCGATCGTGGCGCTGCTCTCGGGCGGGCTGATGACGCCGCTCGAAGCCTGGCTGCCCGGCAAGGCGCGGCCGCGCGCGGGCAAGGCGCGGCCCGATCCGGTGCGGCGCGCCAATCGGCGCTGCCCCACCATCCCCGCGCTGCGGCCGATCGGCCGGCTGCCCAAGGGGGTGGTCTTCACCTTCGTGGATGCCGGGCCGCGGCTGATCGCGCTCACCCATCACAGCGCCGTGGCCGGACCCTATCATCGCAACGCCGGCGCGATCCTCGATGTCGAGCATGCGATGCGCGGCACGCCGGAACAGGCGCATGCGATCATGCTGGCGCACCGGGCGGACTATCTGCTCGTCTGCCCCAATATGTCGGAATCGACCATCTACCGATCCGAGGCGCCGGGCGGCTTCTACGCCAAGCTGGCCGGGGGCTGGACCCCGGCCTGGCTGATCCCGATCGCGCTGCCGCCCGGCAATCCGTGGCGGATCTGGCGGCTGCGCCCCTGATCCGCGCTAGAGGTGGAAGGCGCCGCGCAGCCCGTCCAGGATGAACTGGACGGCCAGCGCGGCGAGCAGCACGCCCAGCAGCCGGGTGATCACGCCTTCCACGCTCTCGCCCACGCGCCGCATCAGCGCGCCCGCCGCGAGCAGCGACAGCAGCATCAGCGCCAGCACCGCGCCCAAAGCGGCGAGCACCAGCGCATGCTCGATCAGGCCATGGCTGCGGCCCATCAGCAGCATCGCCGAGGCGATCGAGCCGGGGCCCGCGATCATCGGCATGGCCATGGGGAAGACGGCGATATCCTCGACCGGCCCGGGCTCGCGCGCGACCTTGCTGGCGCGTTCCGAGCGGCGCTGGGTGCGCTTCTCGAACACCATCTCCAGCGCGATCAGCGCCAGCATCACCCCGCCCGCGATGCGGAAGGCATCCAGGCTGATCCCCAGCACCTTGAGCAGCGGCTCGCCGAGCAGCGCGAAGATCAGCAGGATCACCGAGGCGATCGCGGTCGAACGCACCGCCATCGACCGGCGATGCTGCGCGCTCGCCCCGCCGGTCAGCCCGGCGAAGATCGGCGCGCAGCCGAACGGATCGATCACCACGAACAAAGTGACGAAGGCGCTGAGGAAATGTTCGAGCATCAGATCCCCGTATAGGGGAGGCCGGCGGTGCGATGGGCGGCGACCAGCGTGTTGCGCATCAGCACCGCGATCGTCATCGGCCCGACCCCGCCGGGCACGGGCGTGATCGCTCCGGCCACCGCGCGCGCCTCGTCGAAGGCGACGTCGCCCACCAGCCGGGTCTTGCCGTCGCCGGCCTCGATCCGGTTGATGCCGACATCGATCACGGTCGCGCCCGGCTTGATCCAGTCGCCGCGCACGAAATGCGGGCGGCCCACCGCCGCCACCACGATATCGGCGCGGCGCACCTTCTCGGCCAGGTCGCGCGTGCGCGAATGGGCGATGGTGACGGTGCAGTTGCGCGCCAGCAGCAGCTGCGCCATCGGCTTGCCGACGATGTTGGAGCGGCCGATGACGATCGCATCCAGCCCGGCCAGGTCGCCGAGCCGGTCCTCCAGCAGCATCGCGCAGCCGAGCGGCGTGCACGGCACGAAGCCCGGCTGGCCGACGCTGAGCCGCCCGACATTGGCGATCGAGAAGCCGTCCACATCCTTGTCGGGATGGATCGCGGCGATCACCCGGTCCTCGTCGATCTGGTGCGGCAGCGGCAGCTGGACGAGAATGCCGTCCACCGCGGAATCGGCGTTGAGCAGCGCGATCAGCGCGAGCAATTCCGCCTCGGACGCTTCGGCCGGCAGGCGGTGGCTGAAGCTCGCCATGCCGGCGGCCTCGGTGGCCTGGCCCTTGGAGCGGACATAGACCTGGCTCGCCGGATCCTCGCCGACCAGCACCACGGCGAGCCCCGGCACGCGGCCGGCGGCGGCGGCGAAGGCGGCGACGCCGTCCGCCACCTGCGCGCGCAGCGCGGCGGCATGGGCCTTGCCGTCGATGATCGCGGCGTCGCTCACATCGCCCCCGGCACGATCAGCGAGGCGAAGATCGAGGGCAGCAGGATGCGCTGGAGGATGTAGATCAGCAGCAGCACCACCATGGGCGCGAAATCCAGCCCGCCGAAATCGGGCAGGATGCGCCGGATCGGCCGATAGATGGGTTCGGTCACGGCATCGAGGCCGCGCACGATCGAGCGAACCATCTCGTTGTGATGGTTGATGACGTTGAAGGCGAAGAGCCAGGAGATGACGACCTGGATCATGATGATCCAGAAAAGGATCGTCAGCAGCAGCTGGAGAATCTGGTAGATCGCGAACATGCGGTGGTCCTCCCGTGCGCCCCTCCTAGCCGAGCCGCTCGCCGCTTTCCATGGCGGCAACAACCGCGTAGGATGGGGGCATGACGATCCTGCTCACCCTGTTGGTGATCGTGTTCGCGCTGGCGGCGCTCGGCGCGCTGGTGCGCGGGATCGTGATCTTCCTCCGCACCGAGGATAGCGCGCTGCGCCGCACCGGCGAGGGGCCGAGTCGCTCGGGCCTGCGCCAGAACCGCATGATGTGGCGCCGCATCCAGTTCCAGTTCCTCGCCGTCGCGGCGGCGGTGCTGTTGCTGCTGCTGATCCATCCGCGCGGCTGAACCCCGGCGATGGTGAAGCTGACGCGCATCTACACGCGCACCGGCGATGCCGGCACCACCGGGCTGGTGGATGGCAGCCGCGTCGCCAAGCATGATGCGCGCATCGTCGCGATCGGCGAGGTGGACGAGGCCAATTCGGCGATCGGCGTCGCGGTCGCTGCGCTCGCCGCCGGCCCGGAGGGCGATGCCGCGCGCGCCATGCTCGGCCGCATCCAGAACGAGCTGTTCGATCTCGGCGCCGATCTCGCCACGCCCGGCGACGGTTTCGAGGGCGGCGATGGCGCGCTGCGCATCCTGCCCGCGCAGATCGCGCGGCTGGAAGCCGAGATCGACGCGATGAACGCGGATCTTGCGCCGCTCGCCTCCTTCATCCTGCCCGGCGGCAGCGCGGCGGCGGCGGCGCTGCACCTTGCCCGCGCGGTGACGCGCCGCGCCGAACGGGCGGCGATGGCGGCGGCGGCGGAACAGGCGCTCAATCCGGCCGCGCTCGCCTATCTCAATCGGCTGTCGGATCATCTCTTCACGCTTTGCCGCCAGCTCAACGCCGCCGGCGGTGGCGATCCGCTTTGGCGGCCGGGCGCGACCCGCTAAGAGCATCTACCTGAAATCGATGCGAACCTCGGGCGCGGCAACCTTTCGCCGGGCCGCTTCGTTAACCTGGGTCATTGGAAAGGGCGTTCATGGCGGGCGGGCACGAGGCGCGGGCGGCGTCGGCGGATTGCGGACAGGCGGCGGATCCACTCGGGCTGCGGTTGCAGGCCGTGCGCGCGCGCACGATGGCGCTCGCCGCGGGGCTTTCGGACGCCGATGCCAGCGCCCAGTCCATGCCCGATGCCTCGCCCGCCAAATGGCATCTGGCGCACACCAGCTGGTTTTTCGAAACCTTCGTGCTGCGCGATCATGTGCCCGGCTACACGCCCTATGATCCGCGCTGGGCCTTTCTGTTCAACAGCTATTACGAGGCCGAAGGCGCGCGCATGGCGCGGCCGCGCCGGGGCCTGCTGACCCGCCCCTCGCTGGACGAGGTGCGCGCCTATCGCGCGGCGGTGGACGCGGCGCTCGATGCGGCGCTCCCCGCGCTGGACGAGGCGGCGCGCGCGCTGATCGCGCTCGGCTGCGAGCATGAGGAGCAGCACCAGGAATTGCTGCTCACCGATCTGCTGCATCTGTTCGCGCAAAATCCGCTCGCTCCCGCCGCCTTCGCCGCCGAGCCGCGCCGGCCGAGCGCCGCGCCCGCGCCGCTCGCCTGGGTCGAGGGGCGCAGCGGCGCCGTCGAGATCGGCCATGACGGCGCCGGCTTCGCCTTCGATTGCGAAGGGCCGCGCCACGTTCAGTGGCTGGTGCCGCATGCGCTGGCCGATCGCCCGATCACCAACGGCGAATGGCGCGCCTTTGTCGAGGATGGCGGCTATCGCACCGCCAGCCTGTGGCTCGCCGATGGCTGGGCCTGGGTGCAGGCGGAGGGCATCGTCGCGCCCGCCTATTGGCGGCAGGACGAGGCCGGCGGGTGGACGCGGCGCTTCGGCCTGGACGGGCTCGATCTCATGGATCTGGCGGCGCCGGTGCGGCACATCAGCTATTATGAGGCCGACGCCTTCGCGCGCTGGGCGGGCGCGCGCCTGCCCACCGAGGCGGAATGGGAAAGCGCCGCCGCCGGGCTCGATCCGACGCGCGGCACGCTGCTCGACCAGGCCGGCCCGGTGCGGCCTAGGCCGGCGGCCGCCGGCGCGGGGCTGCGGCAGATGTTCGGCGATGTGTGGGAATGGACCGGCTCGGCCTATCTGCCGCATCCCGGCTTCCGCCCGGCCGAGGGCGCGGTCGGCGAATATAACGGCAAGTTCATGTCGGGCCAATTCGTGCTCAAGGGCGGCAGCTGCGCCACCCCGCGCGGCCATGTCCGCGCCAGCTACCGCAATTTCTTCTACCCGCACCAGCGCTGGCAGTTCACCGGCGTGCGCCTGGCCAAGGACCTCTGACATGCTGATGGACCGCGATCGCGAGGCGGCGACGGAAACGGACATGGTCGATCCCGCCTTCCGCGCCGATGTGTTGTCGGGCCTCGCCGCGCGGCCGCGCGCCATTCCGGCGCGCTGGTTCTACGATCGCCGCGGCTCGGAGCTGTTCGAGGCGATCACCGCGCTGCCCGAATATTATCCCACCCGCACCGAGCGTGCGATCCTGGCCGAGGCCGCCCCCGCCATCGCCGAGCGGGTCGGTGCCGGCCGCGCGGTGGTGGAGTTCGGCTCGGGCTCCTCCGCCAAGACCCCGCTGCTGCTCGGCGCGGTGGCGCCCAGCGCCTATGTGCCGATCGATATTTCGGGTGCCTTTCTGCGCGCCTCGGCGGCCGCGCTGGGGGCGCGCTTCCCGGGGCTGCCGGTCCATCCCGTCGAGGCCGATTTCATGCGGCCGCTGACGCTGCCCCGCTCCATCGCCGGCACGCCGCGCCTGGGTTTCTTCCCGGGCTCGACGATCGGCAATATGGGCCCCCAGGCCGCCGTCGGCCTGCTCGCCGCCATGGCCGACACGCTGGGCGAGGGCGCGCTGCTGCTGATCGGGATCGATCGCATCAAGTCGCCCACCGTGCTGGTGCCCGCCTATGACGATGCGGCCGGCGTCACCGCCGCCTTCAATCTCAACCTGCTCCACCGCATCAATCGCGAGCTGGAGGGGGATATCCCGGTCGATCGCTTCCGCCATGTCGCGCGGTGGAACGAGGCGGAGGCGCGCATCGAGATGCATCTCGAGGCGCGCGAGGCCTGCCGCTTCACCGTGGCGGGCCGCGCCTTCCAGATCGGCGCGGGCGAGACGATCCACACCGAGAACAGCCACAAATATGGCCCGCGCGATGCCCGGCTGCTGCTCCGCGCCGGCGGCTGGCAGCCCCGGGCGGAATGGACCGACGCCGAGGATCGCTTCGCGCTGCTGCTCGCCGAGGCGCGGCCGGCCCCCGCCGCGCCCTGAGCGGGGCCGCTCAGGCTTCCAGCGGCACGTCCCAATAGAGCCAGTCGCGCCAGCTTTCGTGCAGATAATTGGGCGGGAAGCGGCGGCCATTTTCCTGCAGCGCCCAGCTGGTGGGCCGCACCGGCCGCGTCGCCAGCGTCATCCGCGCCTGGGCCGGCGTGCGGCCGCCCTTGCGCAGATTGCAGGGCGCGCAGGCGGTCGCGACATTCTCCCAGGTGGTCCGCCCGCCCTGCGCGCGCGGCACGACATGATCGAAGGTGAGATCATGCCGCGCGCCGCAATATTGGCAGGCGAAGCTGTCGCGCAGGAACAGGTTGAAGCGGGTGAAGGCGGGATGCGCCGAAGGCTTCACGAACTGGCGCAGCGCGATCACCGAAGGCAGCTTCATCGAGAAATTGGGCGAGTGGACCGCGCGCTCATAGGTGTCGACAATATCGACCCGTTCGAGGAACACGGCCTTGACGGCCGTCTGCCACGGCCAGAGCGAGAGGGGGTAATAGCTGAGCGGGGTATAGTCCGCGTTCAGCACCAGGGTCGGGCAGCCATCGGGGTGGCGGATCAGATCGGGATGATACATGGGACGACATGAACCTCCACGGTGCGCGATCACGCCCGCTGCGGCTTCAGCCCTGTCGCACCCAGGACGCGATGCCGTACCGGCCGCGTCAACTTCGTCGCCGAACCCCGTGCACGGTTCTGGTGACGGCAGCATGACAGCACGGGCGATGACTCATGGTCAATAGGGTGTCGGGCCAGGATGATGCGGTGATCAGCCGATTCGCCCCGAGCCCAACCGGACGGCTGCATCGCGGCCATGCCGTAGCGGCGGTGCTGGCGCATGATCGCGCGCGCGCCGCCGGCGGCCGCTTCCTGCTGCGGATCGAGGATATCGATCCCGGCCGCACGCGCGAGGCCTTTGTCGAGGGCATCGTCGCGGATCTCGCCTGGCTCGGCCTCGCCTGGGACGGGCCGGTGCTGCGCCAGTCGACGCGCCTGCCCGCCTATCGCGCGGCGCTCGCGCGGCTGCGCGCCATGGGCCTGCTCTATGCCTGTTTCTGCTCGCGCGCCGATATCGCCGCCGCCGCCTCGGCGCCGCACGGGCCGGAGGGAAGCGTCTATCCCGGCACCTGCCGGGGCCTGGCCGACGATCCCGCCCGCCGCGCCGCCGCGCCCCATGCCTGGCGGCTGGACATGCGGCGCGCCCTCGCGCTCGCCGGTCCGCTGGCGTGGCACGACAGCCGCGCCGGCCTTGTGGAGGCGGCGCCCGCGCCGTTCGGCGATGTCGTGCTCGCCCGCAAGGATGCGCCCGCCGCCTATCATCTGGCGGTGACGATCGACGATGGCTTTCAGGGCGTCACCGATGTCGTGCGCGGGGTGGATCTGTTCGCCGCCACCCATGTCCACCGCCTGCTCCAGGCGCTGCTGGGGCTGCCGACGCCACTCTACCACCATCATGGGCTGATGCGCGGGCCCGATGGCCGCCGCCTCGCCAAGCGCGACGGCGCGCCCGCGCTGGCGGCGCTGCGTGCGGCGGGCGTGGCGCCGGCGGCGCTGCTGGCCGAGATCCGCGCCGAGGCGGCGCGGCTCGCCGCCGCGCCCGGCTGAGCCGGCTCAGCCCGCGCGGACGAGCGAGCCCGCGCCGCGGCGGGTGAAGATTTCGAGCAGCATGGCGTGGCGCACCCGGCCGTCGAGAATGACCGCCGCGTCCACCCCGGCTTCCACCGCGCGCACGCAGGTCTCCACCTTGGGGATCATGCCGCCCGAGATGGTGCCGTCCTCGCGCAGCGCCGCGATCAGCGCGGGGGTGAGATCGGAGACGAGCTGCTTGTCCTTCGTCATCACGCCCGCCACGTCGGTGAGCAGGAAGAAGCGCGCGGCGCCGAGCGCGGCGGCGATGGCGCCGGCCATGGTATCGGCGTTCACGTTGTAGGTATGGCCGTCCTCGCCGATCGCGATCGGCGCGACCACGGGGATGAAGCCTTGGCCCGAAAGCGTGTCCAGCAGCGCGCGATCGACCCGGCGCGGCTCGCCGACAAAGCCGAGATCGACATGGCGCTCGATGCCCTGGAGCGGATCGGGCGCGGCGCGGCCCACCTTGTCCGCCACCACCATCCGCCCGTCCTTGCCCGACAGGCCCACCGCCTTGCCGCCGGCCTGGCCGATCCAGGAGACGATCTCCTTGTTGATCGATCCCGCCAGCACCATTTCGGCGATCTGCGCCGTCTCGGCATCGGTGACGCGCAGCCCGTCGATGAAGCGCGATTGCACGCCCAGCCGCTTCAGCATCGCGCCGATCTGCGGGCCGCCGCCATGCACCACCACCGGGTTGATGCCCACCGCCTTGAGCAGCACCACATCCTCGGCGAAGCTGCGCGCCATGTCGGGATCGCCCATGGCGTGCCCGCCATATTTGACCACGAAGGTCTGCCCGGCATAGCGCTGCAGATAGGGCAGCGCCTCGGTCAGCGTTTCGGCCTTGGCGAGCAGCGCCGGATCGGGCGCCATATCGGGAAAGCTGGTCATGGCCGCGCCATAGCGGCGCCGCCGCGCTTATCCAACCGGGATTCCGGCGTCCAGCCGGCGGCCGAGCGCGACCATGGCGTAGACGGCGGGCGGCACCAGCACCGCCGAGAGCACCACCTTGGCGATCATCTGGCCGATGATGATCCCGGTGATCGGGAACACGCCGTAAAAGGCGATCGTCACGAACAGGAAGGTATCCACCACCTGGCTGGCGATGCTGGCGATGCCCGCGCGCAGCCACAGCAGCCGCCCGCCCTCGCGCCCCTTGAGCGCGCTGAACAGGGTGACGTTGAGCGTCTGCGACGTGCCATAGGCGATCAGGCCGGCGAACATCAGCCGCGCGCCCTGCGCGAGGATGGTGTGGAAGGCGGCCAGCCGGCTCGGCTCCATCGCGCCGGCGGCGGGCAGGGCGAGGATCAGCTGGATCAGCGCGATCGCCACCAGCATCGGCACGAAGCCCCAGCGCACCAGCCGATTGGCCATGGCCGCGCCGTGCAGCTCGGCGACCGCGCTCGAGGTGACGACCAGGATCAGAAAGGCGAAGATGCCGCCTTCCACCGCCAGCGGCCCGAGCGCGAGCAGCTTGTTGCCCAGCACGCCGGCCATGCACACCATGCCGCCATAGAGCAGCGCGAAGAAGAAGAGCGAGCGGGGCAGGGCCGTCGCCGGGGCGGAAGATGCCATAGGTCTGGCTAGCCGCGGCGGCGCGCCTTCGCAAAGAAAAACAGCGCCCCGCCCGGCGCGATGGCGGGCGGGGCGCGGCCGGCGATCAGATCGTGTCGGGCGCCGGCGGGCGCGGCGTGGCGGGCGGCGCGGGCGGCACCGGCGGCTTCGGCGCGCTCGGCGCGGCGGCGGTGCAGCCATCGCCCGACACCTGGCGCAGCAGCTGCGGCGCCGCGCCCTGGGCGCCGGCGACGCTGTGGATGCGGGTGGTGCAGGTCTTGCCGTTCACCGTCACGGTCGAGACATAGCTATAGCCGGTGCCGGCGGGCAGCGCCCCTGCCGTGGCGCCGGTCAGGCTGAGCGGCGCGCCGGGCGCCGCCGGGGTGGCCGCCATGCCGGCCAGCGCGGCCTGGTGCAGCGCCGCCATCTGCGCCGACATGGCCTCGGCCTCGTCGGCCATCAGCGCCGCGATCGCGTCCAGCGGGTCGGGCGCCACCGGCGCCAGCATCACCAGCCGGGGCGGGGCATCGCCGCTATAGCGGATCTGCCGCACCGATCCGTCCGGCAGCAGCACGCGCAGAAGATGATCGGCGGGCCGTTCGGCCGTCGCGGCGACACCGAGGCCGGCGAGCAGCGCGGCCGAGCCGGCCAGCGCCACAGTCTTGGAAAAGCGCATCGTCTCCCTCTCTCTTGCAGAAGCATCGAATGCCGGCGCCATGATGGCGCGGACGACTGAACCCGCGTTGAACGGGCTGGCCCCGGCCGGCGGGGCGTGTAGTATCGCGCCCGGCATGGGCGGGGGCGCCGGTGCTTCGTTCAGTCTCTTCCCGCGGCGGTGCATGCTCAAATATCTCATTGGTCTGGCCGGCATCCTGGTGATCCTGGCGATCGCCTACGCACTGTCCGTGGATCGCCGCGCGATCCGGCCGCGCGTCGTCGGCAGCGCCTTCGCGCTCCAGGCCGGCATCGCGGTGCTGGTGCTGCACGTGCCTTGGGGGCGCGCCGCGCTCGGCGTGCTCTCGGCCGGAGTCGCCAATCTGCTCGGCTATGCCAGCGCCGGCACGCAATTCCTGTTCGGCGCGCTCGCCAGCGATCGGCTCGGCCAGATGTTCGCCATCCAGGCGCTGCCGGTGATCATCTTCTTCGCGGCGCTGGTGGGCATTCTCTACCATCTCGGCATCATGCAGTTCGTGGTGCGCTGGATCGGCGGCGGCATCGAGCGCGTCGTCGGCACCTCCAAGGTCGAATCGCTGTGCGCGGCGGCGAACATCTTCGTCGGCCAGAGCGAGAGCCCGCTGGTGATCCGCCCCTATCTCGCGGCGCTCGACGAGCGCCAGGTGTTCGCGGTGATGACCAGCGGCATGGCGGGCGTGGCCGGCACCATCCTCGCCGCCTATGCGGCGATGGGGATCAGGATCGATTATCTGCTCGCCGCCAGCTTCATGTCGGCGCCGGGCGGGCTGTTGATGGCCAAGATCATCATGCCCGACCGCGTCCGCGGCGCGCCGCTCGACGAGACCGACGCGGTCGCCGTGGCGGAGGCGCCGCATGGCGACGAGGTGCCCGCCAACCTCATCATGGCGGCGGCGCAGGGGGCGCAGACCGGGGTGCGGCTGGCGGTCGCGGTCGGCGCGATGGTGCTCGCCTTCGTCGCGCTGGTGGCGCTGGGCAACGGCCTGCTCACCGGCTTCGGCCACTGGTTCGGGATCGAGGATCTCACCTTCCAGCGGCTGCTGGGCTATGTCTTCGCGCCGGTCATGTTCCTGCTGAACGTGCCGTGGAACGAGGCGGGGATCGCGGGCGGCCTGTTCGGCGAGAAGATCGTGCTCAACGAGTTCGTCGCTTATATCTCGCTCGGCAAGGAGCTGGGCCGGCTCAGCCCGCACACCGTGGCGGTCGTCACCTTCGCGCTGTGCGGCTTCGCCAATTTCTCCTCGATCGCGATCCAGATGGCGGTGACGGGCAATCTCGCGCCCAATCAGCGGCCGACGATCGCGCGGCTGGGGCTGCGCGCGCTGATCGCGGGCAGCCTCGCCAATCTCATGTCGGCCGCCTTCGCCGGCCTGTTGCTCGCGCCCTGAGCGGCGCGGGCGCTCAGCGCGTCGGCACCGGCTCGGCGCCGTTATAATCGTAGAAGCCGCGCTTGGTCTTGCGGCCGAGCCAGCCGGCCTCGACATATTTCACCAGCAGCGGCGCCGGGCGGAATTTGGGATCGCCCGTGCCGGTGAAGAGCACGCGGCAGATTTCCAGACAGGTATCGAGCCCGATGAAATCGGCCAAAGTGAGCGGGCCCATCGGATGGTTGAGCCCGAGCCGCACCGCCGCGTCGATATCGGCCACGCCCGCCACGCCTTCGCCCAGCGCGAAGATCGCCTCGTTGAGCATCGGCATCAGCACGCGGTTCACCACGAAGCCGGGCGCATCCTCGACGGTGACGATCACCTTCTCGATCGCCGCCGCGAAGTCGCGCACCACCGCCACCGCCGCATCGGAGGTGGCGAGGCCGCGGATCAGCTCGATCGGCTTCATCACCGGCACGGGATTGAAGAAATGGACGCCGAGGAAGCGCGCCGGATCGGGCGCGGCCTGGGCGAGCCGGGTGATCGGGATCGACGAGGTGTTGGTGGCGAGCACGGCGTCCGCGTCCAGCCGCGGCCCGACCTCGGCGAAGATGGCGCGCTTGATCTCCTCGCGCTCGGTCGCCGCCTCGATCACCAGAAAGGCCGCGCCGAAGCCGCTGGTATCGCCCAGTGCCTCGATGCGGGCGAGCGCCGCCTCGGCATCGGTGGCGCTGATCTTCTCCTTCTCCACCGCGCTGCCCAGGCGCTTGGCGATGCCCGCCTTGCCGCGCTCGGCCAGCTCGATCGCGCGGTCCGCGAGCAGCACCTGAAAGCCCGCCTGCGCCGCGACCTGGGCGATCCCCGCCCCCATCTGCCCCGCTCCGATCACGCCGATGGTCCGCATCTCCGCCTCCTCGCTTCTTGTCCGTTGCCCCGCTCCTAGCGGTCCGCGCGCGGCGAAGCGAGCCATGGCGTGGCCGCCGCGCACGCCGCGGCGCAGTGCGCGATTGACCCGGCCCGCTTCGCATTGCAGCATCGCCGCATGGCCGCGCCTTCGATCACGCAGAACCCCGACATCCGCTTCCTGGGCCGCGTGCTCGGCGATGTCATTCGCGAAACCTCGGGCGAGGCGCTGTTCCGCCGCATCGAATATATCCGCTCCACCTCGGTGGACCGGGCGCGCGGCATACTCAGCGGCGATTCGATCGCGAGCGGCCTGGAATCGCTCGGCCTCGACGACATGCTGGCCTTTGTGCGGGGCTTCATGCTCTTCTCCATGCTCGCCAACCTCGCCGAGGATCGGCAGGGCGTCGCCGCCGAGCCCGAGGCCGATCTCGCCCATGCGCTCGCCCGGCTCGAGGCCAAGGGGCTGGACCGCGCCGCTGTGATGGCGCTGCTCGAGCGCGCGCTGATCGTGCCCGTGCTGACCGCCCACCCCACCGAGGTGCGGCGCAAGAGCATGATCGATCACCGCAACCATATCGCCGAGCTGATGGCGCTGCGCGATCGCGGCGTCGCCGAGACGGCCAGCGGCGATCGGGTGGAGGATGCCATCGCGCGGCAGGTGGCGCTGCTCTGGCAGACGCGCGCGCTGCGCCGCGAGCGGCTGTTCGTGGCCGACGAGATCGACACCGTGCTCGCCTATCTGCGCGAGGTGTTCCTGCCCGCGCTGCCCGCCCTCTACGCGCGCTGGGACCGCGCGCTCGGCGCGCGCGCGCCGTCCTTCCTGCGCGTCGGCAACTGGATCGGCGGCGATCGCGACGGCAACCCCTATGTCAATGCTGAGACGCTGCGGCTGGTGCTGGCGCGCGCCGCCGAGGCGGTGCTCGCTTATTATCTCGAGGGCGTCCACGAACTCGGCGCCGAACTGTCCATCTCCACCGAATTGGCGGCGGTGACGCCCGAGCTGGCGGCGCTGGCCGAGGCGGCGCAGGATCCCGGCCGCGCGCGCGGCGACGAGCCCTATCGCCGCGCGCTCACCGGCCTCTATGCCCGGCTCGCCGCCACCTATCAGGCGCTCACCGGCCAGGCCCCGCCGCGCGCGGCGCGCGTCTCCGGAGAGCCCTATGCCGATCCCGCCGCCTTCCGCGCCGATCTGGTGACGATCGCCCAGTCGCTGCGCGCGGGCGCGGGCGCGCTTGCCACCGGCGGCAAGCTGTCGCGGCTGATCCGCGCGGTGGATTGCTTCGGCTTCCACCTCGCCACGCTCGATCTGCGCCAGAATGCCGATGTCCACGAGCGGGTGGTGGGCGAACTGCTCGCCCATGCCGGGGTGACGCCCGATTATGCCACGCTCGACGAGGCGGAACGCATCGCGCTGCTGCGCCGCGAACTGGCCTCGCCGCGCCTGCTTGCCAGCCCCTTCGCGCGCTATTCGGACGAAACCCTGTCCGAACTGGCGATCGTGCGCGCCGCCGCCGAGGCGCAGGCGCGCTACGGCGCCGGCTGCATCCAGATCTACAACATCTCCAAGTCCGAAAGCGTGTCCGATCTGCTCGAGGTCCATGTCCTGCTCAAGGAGGCGGGGCTGTACCGGCCGGGCGAGGGCGAGGCGCCCCCCGAGGCGCGGATCATGGCGGTGCCGCTGTTCGAGACGATCGCCGATCTCCAGAACGCGCCCGATGTGATGCGCGCCTGGTTCGCGCTGCCCGAGATCGGCGCGCTCGCCCGCGCGCGCGGCCATCAGGAAGTGATGGTCGGCTATTCGGACAGCAACAAGGATGGCGGCTATCTCACCTCGGTCTGGTCGCTGCACCGCGCCGGCCAGGCGCTGGCCCCGGTGTTCGAGGAAGCCGGGGTGACGATGCAGCTCTTCCACGGCCGCGGCGGCGCGGTCGGGCGCGGCGGCGGCTCCTCCTTCGCGGCGATCCTCGCCCAGCCGCCGGGATCGGTGCAGGGCCGTATCCGCATCACCGAGCAGGGCGAGGTGATCGCCGCCAAATATGGCACGCCTGAAAGCGCGGCGACCAATTTGGAGGCGATGGCCTCGGCGACGCTGCTGGCGAGCCTTGAGGCGCCCGCGCTCTCGGCCGCCGATCAGGCGCGCTTCGGCGACGCCATGGCGCGCATCTCCGAGGCCGCCTTCGCCAGCTATCGCGATCTTGTCTACGGCACCGAGGGCTTCCGCCACTTCTTCCGCCAGATCACGCCGCTGCCCGAAATCGCCGGGCTGAAGATCGGATCGCGCCCCGCCAGCCGCACCAAATCCGATCGCATCGAGGATCTGCGCGCCATCCCCTGGGTGTTTTCCTGGGCGCAGGCGCGGATCATGCTGCCCGGCTGGTACGGCGTGGGCGATGCGCTGGCGGCGTTCGGCGACATGGCCCTGCTGCGCGAGATGGTGGAGGCCTGGCCCTTCCTCGCCTCCACCCTCGCCAATATGGAGATGGTGCTCGCCAAATCCGATCTCGCCATCGCCGAACATTATCTGCCGCTGGTCGAGGATCGCGCCGCCGCCGAGGCGATCTTCGGCCGGATCAAGGCCGGCTGGTCGCGCGCGCACGACAGCCTGCTCGCTATCACCCGCCAGACGCGGCTGCTCGAGAAACATCCCTCGCTCGACGCCTCGATCCGGCTGCGCCTTCCCTATATCGAGCCGCTCAACCTGCTCCAGGTGGAGCTGCTCAAGCGCCACCGCGCGGGCGAGGACGATCCCCGCATCCGCGAGGGCATCGAGCTTTCGATCAACGCGATCGCGACCGCGCTGCGCAACAGCGGCTGAGGCGCGCCGGGGCGGCGACCCGCCTCGGCCCCGCCTCAATCGGCCAGCGGCAGTTCCACGGTCATCGCCAGGCCGCCGGCATGGCGGTTGGCGGCGGTGATGCTGCCGCCATGCGCGGCGGCGATCGAGCGGGCGATGGCCAGGCCAAGCCCGATCCCGCCGGTGGAGCGGCTGCGCGAGGGATCGGCGCGGGCGAAGGGCTCGAACATGCGCTCCAGCGCTTCCTCGGCGATGCCGGGGCCGCGATCGGTGACGCAGAGCCGTGCGCGATCCTCGGCGCGCTCGATCGTCAGCTCGGCGCCGCCGGCATATTTCACCGCATTGTCGATGAGATTCTGCACCAGCCGTTCCAGCGCGCCGCGATCGCCCTCCACCGTGGCGGCGACGACGCTGCCCAGCCGCACCTCCGATCCGGTCTCGCGCGCCTGCTGCGCCAGCCGCCGCGCCAGCGCCGACAATTCCACGGGGCGCCGCTCGCCCACGCCCGCGCCATCGCGCACAAAGCCGATGGTGGTCGCGATCATCGCCTGCATCTGCTCGATATCGTGCTGCACCGGCACGCGGATCGCCTGCGGCGCGCGCTCGATGCGGAAGGCGATGCGCGCCAGCGGGCTGCGCAGATCATGCGCGATCGCGCCGATCATCGCGGTGCGTTCGCGCAGATAGGCGTGGAGATTGGTGCGCAGCGTGTTGAGCGCGTGGGCGGTGAGGCGCAGCTCGCTCGGCCCTTCCGCCGGCACCGGCGGCGCGGCGGCGTCATGATCGATCCGCTCCACCGCCGCCGCCAGCCGGCGGATCGGCCGGGTGAGCGCGCGCGCGAACAGGAAGGCGAAGGGCAGCATCGCCAGCGCCGAGAAGCCGAAGCAGATGATGGTCCGCTTCTGCCAGGAGGAGATCAGCGGCGGCGGCGGCGTGCGCACCACCCGCCAGCCGCCCTCGGGCAGCGCCAGCGCCGCCTCCACCGTGTTGAAGAAATAGGGCTGCCCATGGTGGATGGGCACCGCGCCGCGCCCGGTGCGCCGTCCCCAGGGGAAGCTTTCCGACTGATCCGCCTGGAAGAAGAGCCGCACCTCGCCGAGCGGGCGATGGACCATGCCGGCCAGCCGCTGGCTCAGGCCGGGCGTCGCGATCATGCCCGGCTGGGGGCCGGGCGCGGTGGCGCGGCGCTGCGCCGCGAGCGGGCTCGGCGTCGCATCCTCGCTCGCCAGCGCCTCGGCGATCTCGCTCATCGTGTAGAAGTCCGGTCGCGGCGCCGGCAGGTACATGATGAGCAGGATGGCGACGATCTGCGAGACGACCAGCCCGCCCAGCAGCAGCGCCAGCGTCTGCCAGAAGATCGGCAGCGATCGGAACCGCGCCGGCATCTCAGCCCTCCTCGGGCCGCAGCGCGAACATATAGCCTTCATTGCGGATGGTGCGGATGGGATCGCCCGGCCCGAGCTTCTTGCGCAGCCGGCTGATCGTCACGTCGATTGCGCGGTCGAACACGTCCGCGTCGGAGCCCTTGGCGAGTTCGATCAGCGTATCGCGCGAGAGCACGCGCTGCGGCCGGTCCAGAAAGGCGGTCAGCACGCGGAACTCGGCATCGGTGAGCGGGGCCTGCGGAAAGCCCGTGCGATGCAGCACCCGCTCGACCAGATCGAGCCCCCAATCGCCGAAGCGGCGGCGCGGCGATCCCGGCGCGGGCTCGGCGCCGCGCTCGGCCGCGCGCCGCAGCAGCGCCCGCACCCGCGCCAGCAACTCGCGCGGATTGCAGGGCTTGCCGAGATAATCGTCGGCGCCGACTTCGAGCCCGACGATGCGATCGACATCCTCGCTCATCGCCGACAGCATGATCACCGGCGTGCGATCGCGGGTGCGCAGCCGGCGCAGCACCGAAAGCCCGTCCTCGCCCGGCATCATCAGATCGAGGATCACGCAAACATAGCGCTGGCGCGCCAGCGCGGCGTCCATGGCGGTGGCATCGGCGGCGGTGTCGACGGTGAGGTGATGATCGCGCAGAAAGCCGGCGATCAGATCCACCAGTTCGGCGTCATCGTCGACCACCAGCAATCGGGGGGCGGCCGCATCATTCATTTCTTCTGGCTCTCCTGGCGCGCGAAGCAGGCGTCGATCGCCTGCTGGGCAGGCGAGCGGGGCAACGCATCAAGGCTGAGATAGCCCCGCGCGCCGGGATCGAGAAGCGCGAAGCGCTGCGCGGCGACCGTCCTGATCTCGCTCATGGACACGCCGCGGTTGATGTCGAGGTCGGCCGAGGCGATCGGTTCGGGCACGTTGAGCGAGGCATAATGGCCCGCGCCATAGGCGGCGACATAGTCCACCCGCTCGCGCGCCTCGCGCTTGGCCGCGCGCCGGCCCTTGCTGTCGTGCGGCTCGCGGAACAGGCCGGGCTGGTACAGCTTGATCTCGGGCGCCTCGTCATTCTCATAGGCGCTCACCTCCTGGGGATCGAGTTCGCCATCGCCATCCGTGTCGAGCGTGCGGGCATAGCGTTCGGCGTCGGCGGCCAGCTCGGCCTGGGTGAGCCGCCCGTCATGGTCGGCGTCGGCGGCGGCGAACCAGCGCGCCATCGGATCGCTATGGCCGTTGGTGCGCACCGGCTCGCCCATCGGCGCGATATAGAGCGGCGCGTAGCGCGGCCCGCACGGGCCATAGGGTCGGCCCTGCACGAGGATATCGTCGCCCGCGCTGGCCGGCGGCGGCGCGGGCGGCGCCGGCGGGGGCGGCGCGGCGGCGAGCAGCAGGAGCGGCAGCAGGCGGCGGATCATTCGTGGCGCAGCGCGTCGATCGGGTCGAGCAGGGCGGCGCGGCGCGCCGGGAAATAGCCGAACACCACGCCGATCAGCGCCGAAAAGAGGAAGGCGGCGAGATTGATCTTGGTTTCGAAGGCGAAGCCGAGCCCGAAGGCGCGGGTCAGCCCGAAACAGGCGCCCAGCGCCAGCACGATGCCGATCAGCCCGCCCAGCATCGACAGCACCACCGCCTCGACCAGGAACTGCATGCGCACCTCGGCGGCGACCGCGCCGATCGCCAGCCGGATGCCGATTTCGCGCGTCCGCTCGGTCACCGAGACGAGCATGATGTTCATGATGCCGATGCCGCCGACCAGCAGCGAGATCGCCGCCACCGCGCCCACGAAGGTCGTCAGCATCGTGGTCGCGCCCGACAGCGTGTCCGCGATCTGGCGCTGGTCGAAGATGGTGAAATCATCCTGCTTGGTGCCGGTGATGTTGCGGCGCTCGCGCAGCAGCGCGGCGATGGCGTTCTGGATGGCGGCACTGTCATAGGCGGGATCGGCCGATACGGTGATCACGCGAATATCCTGGTTGCCGGTGAAGCGGCGCTGAACCGCCTTGAGCGGCATGATCACCATATCGTCGCCATCCTGGCCGAACCCGCCCTGGCCGCGCGTGGCCAGCAGCCCGACGACGACGCAGCTGATCCCGCCCACGCGCAGCCGGCTGCCCAGCGCGTTTTCGGTGGGATAGAGGCGCGCGCGCACCGTGCTGCCGAGCAGGCATACGGATTTGCCCGCCTCCTCCTCGCTCTGGGTGAAGCGGCGGCCGTCGCTGACGAGCCAGGTCTGGGTATCGAGAAAGGCGTTGCCCGCGCCGGTGACGGTGGTGGACCAGTTGGCGGCGTTGCGCACGGCGGTGGCGCTGGTCTGCACCTGCGGCGCCACTTCGGTCACGCCGGCGATCTGGTCGCGCACCGCCTCGGCATCGGCGATCTTGAAGGGCGGCGGCACCTGGCCGCCGCCGCGCCCGGCGCCCCCGCCCGGCAGGATCGTCAGCACGTTCGCGCCAAGGCTGCTGATCTGTTCGCGCACCGATCGGGTCGCGGCATTGCCCAGCGTCACCATCGTCACCACCGCGAACACGCCGATCACGATGCCGAGCACGGTGAGGAAGGAGCGCAGCAGGTGGCGGCGGATGGCGCGCGCCGCCAGCAGCGCCGAGGTGGCGATCAGCCGGCCGGTGGCGATGCGGCGCACGGGCGGCGGCGCGGGAAGCGGCGCGTGCGTCATGCCGGGGCGCGCGCCGGCGGCGCGGCGATGCGCTCGACCAGCCCATCGCGGAAATGCGCGATGGTGCGGGCATAGGCGGCCATCTCGGGCTCGTGCGTCACCATCAGGATGGTCAGCCCCTGCTCTTCGTTGAGCCGCGTGAGCAGCCCCATAATCTCCACCGAGCGCTCCGAATCGAGATTGCCGGTCGGCTCGTCGGCGAGCAGCACGTCGGGCTGGGTGACGATGGCGCGCGCGATGGCGACGCGCTGCTGCTGCCCGCCCGAAAGTTCGGCGGGCGTGTGGTCGGCGCGGTCGGCGAGGCCGACCTGCTCCAGCGCGGCCATGGCCAGCGCATAGCGCGCATGCCGGCCGGCGCCGCGATAGAGCAGCGGCAGTTCCACATTCTCGAGCGCGCTGGTCCGGGGCAGCAGGTTGAACCCCTGGAAGACGAAGCCGAGATAGCGCCGCCGCAGCAGCGCGCGCTGATCCCGGTCGAGCGCCTCCACCGCCTGGCCGCGGAACAGGAAGCTGCCGCTGCTCGGCACGTCGAGACAGCCGAGAATGTTCATCGCGGTGGATTTGCCCGAGCCCGACGGGCCCATCACCGCCAGGAAGGCGCCGCGCTCCACCGCGAGATCGATCCCGCGCAGCGCATGCACGGCGGCGTCGCCGCTGCCGTAGCGCTTGGTGACGGCGGTGAGCCGGATCAGCGGATCGGCCATGGCGTCCGCTCAGCTCGCGGCATGGGCGAGCGTGCCGGTGATCACCGCCACCCCCGGCCGCAGCCCCGCGCCGGAGACGGCGGTGAGGCTGCCATTGCTGTCGCCCACCACCACCGGCACCGCCACGGGCTTGCCCTTGCGCAGCACGAACACCGCCTGGCGGCTGCCGCGGCCGATCGCGCCGCTCTTGTCCTGGCCGGCCTGGCCGAAGCCGCCGCTGCCATCCTTCGGCCCGCCGAGCAGGAAGCCGCCGCTTTCGGCCTGGTCGCGCGGGCGGAAGCGCAGCGCGGCATTGGGCACGAGCAGCACGTTGCGGCGGACGGCGGTGATGATCGTGGCGCTCGCCGTCATCCCCGGCCGCAGCGCGAGATCGGGATTGGCGACCGAGAGCGACGCCGTATAGGCGACCACGGCGGTGGTGGCGTTGCTGGTGCTGCTGCCGGCGCTGTTCACCGTGGGCGTGGCGTTGGCGCCGAAATCGATCCGCTCGACCCGCGCCGGAAAGACGCGGCCGGGATAGGCGTCGACCGTGAAATTGGCGGGATCGCCGGCATGGACCTCGCCGACATCGGCCTCGTCCACCTTCACGTCCAGCTTCATCGCGGCGAGATCCTCGGCGATGGTGAAGAGCGTCGCGACGTTGAACTGCGCCGCCACCGTCTGTCCGGGCTCGACCTGGCGCGACAGCACCACGCCGTCGACGGGCGAGTAGATCGTCGCCTTGGCGAGATTGGTGCGGTTGCTGCTCACCGTCGCCTGGTTCTGGTCGACCTGCGCGCGCGCCGCCGCGAGATTCGCCTGGGCGCGCTCGAAATCGGCGCGGGCGGTGTCGAGTTCGGTCTTGGAGGGCACCTTGCCGCCCGAAAGCCGCGCCACCTCCTGATAGCGGCGATAGGTCGCGGCGGACTGGTCGAGCGTCGCCTGGTTCTGCGCCACCGCCGCCTCGGCCGCGCGCAGCTGCGCGATGCTGAGCCGCAGCGCATCCTCGAGCCGCGCCGTGTCGAGCCGCGCCAGCGGCTGGCCCTTGGCGACATGATCGTTGTTCTGCACGAACACCTGGGTCACGATGCCCGAGACTTCCGACCCGACATTCACCTGGCGCGTCGGGGTGAGATTGCCCGTGGCCGCCACCGACACGGTGAGATCCGCGCGCCGCGCCGGCGCGGTGGCATAATGCTCCGGCTCGCGCGTGCCGAAGGCGCAGCGCACCACGAACAGCAGCACCAGCACCAGCGCCACCCCGATCGCGAGGCGGCGGGCGATGCGCCGCCGCCGCGTGGGACGCTCCACGCCGAGGAAGCTGTCGATATCCTGGTCGGCCGGGGGCGCGATCGGCTCGGTCATCACTGGCCTTGCGGGTTGGCCGGCGCGGCGGGGGCCGGCGCGGCGAGGTCGGGCAGCTCGATCGCCGCCGGGGTGAGGGGCAGGGCCGAGACGGGCATCGGCGCCGCCTGCCAGCCGCCGCCCAGCGCCTTGTAGAGCTGGACGAGCGCGGTGGCGCGATCGGCGCGGGTGCTGGCGGCGGCGTCCTGCGTGCCGAGCAGGGTGCGCTGGCTGTCCAGCAGCGTCTGGAAATCGACCAGCCCGGCGCGATACTGGCTCTGCGCGAGCAGCAGCGCCTGTTGCGACTGATCCGCCGCGAGGCTGAGCGACACCGCGCGCTCATGGCTGTTGGCGAGCGCGGTCATCGCATTCTCGACATCGCCGAGCGCGGTCAGCACCGTCTTGCGATAGGTCGCGAGCGCCTCGTCGGCGGCGCCGCGCGCCGTCTCGATGCGGCCGCGAATGGCGCCGCCGTCGAAGATCGGCGCGGTCAGGTTGGCGAGCAGCGTGCCGGTGGCGAAGCGGGTGAGATCGCCGATCGAGCCGCCATTGCCGACCAGCGTGCCGCTGAGCCGCAGCGCGGGATAGAGCGCGGCGCGCGCCACGCCGATGCGCGCGCTCGCCGCCGCCAGCTGGCGCTCGGCGGCGCGCACGTCGGGGCGGCGTTCCAGCATCGCCAGCGGCACGTCGGCGCCCAGCATCCGGTCGGCGGGCGGGATCGGCGCCGCCGCCGCCAGCCGCGCGCGCACCGTCTCGGGGGTGAGGCCGCACAGGATCGCCAGCGCGCTGCCCGCCTCGACCAGGCTCGTCTCGAGCGAGGGGATGGTCGCGGCGGTCTGCTCGCGCTGGGCGCGGGCGCGGGCGAGATCGAGCGCGGAGACGAGCCCCGCCTGCACCCGCCAGCCGACGATCGCCACCGTCTCGTCCTCGCTGGCGAGATTGGCGCGGGCGATCGCCAGCCGCTCCTGCGCGGCGCGGGCGGTGATGTAATCCAGCGCGACCTCGGCGGCGATGGTGCGCTGCGTATCGCGCAGCGCCTCGAGCGCGGCGGCCTCGTCGCCGCGCGCCGCTTCCACGCCGCGCCGCACGCCGCCGAACAGATCCACCTCGTAGCTGGCGTCGAGCCCGGCCGAGATGTTGGTGCTGCTGCCGCCGGTGCTGAAGGTGGCGGCGCCGCCGGTGCCGCCCGCGCCAAGGCCGCTGCCGGGCGGCGCGATCAGCACGTCGCCGCCCTTGCCCAGCAGCGTGGTATGGCCGGCCGATGCCGATCCGCTGAGGCTGGGGAAGAGGGTGGCGCGCGCCGTGCGCAGCGAACCGCGCGCCTCGCGCAGCCGCGCGCCGGCGGCGACGATATCCGGCCCGCGCGCCAGCGCCTCGCCGATCAGCGCATCGAGCACGGGATCGCCGAGCCCGGTCCACCAGCGCGCCAGCTCGGCGGCATCGGCGGGCGCGGCGAAGGCGGGGCTGGCGGCGGCGAAGGCGTCCGGCACGCCCAGCGACCCCGGCGCGGGGGGCCGGTAGCGCGGGCCGACCGTGCAGGCGCTTGCCAGCAGCGCGAGCGCCACCGGGCTCGCGATAAGGCCGCCCGCTTTCCTCATGCCGTCTCCCGCTCGCTCCGCGCCGTGGCGCGCCCGACGGCCCGCGCAGCTTCCCATGACACCGCCGTGATAGCGCCGGCTTGTGCAACTGCGAAGTCCCGAGATGCGCTCGATCCCTTCGGCGTGCTGGCGTAAGCCTTTCTTAGCACCCGCTTTGGCATAGCGGAGCGCGAGACTGTGCCGTGTTTGGACAGGCGCCGGTGCCGGCCAGGGGCGCCGTCGCGCCCGGCGGCCGCCGCTCGGGAGCGCCTGATGGATTTGCCGCTGATCCGCCCCTTTCCGCCCCGGCTGAGCCGGCTCGGCGCCGCGCTCGAGGCGATCGAGGAGAGCGGCATCTACAGCAATTCCGGCCCGGTCGCGCGGCGCTTCGAGCAGGAGGCGACGGCGCGGCTGTTCGGCGGGCGCGGTGCCTGCGTCGCCGTCGCCAACGCCACGCTCGGCCTGATGCTGGCGCTGCGCCACGGCCTGCTCGGCCGCCGCGACCGGACGCTGGCGATCCTCCCCGCCTTCACCTTCGCCGCCACCGCGCACGCCGCGCAATGGGTGGGGCTCACCCCGGTGCTGGCGGATTGCGATCCCGATGATTGGGCGCTGGCGGCGGCCGAGGAGGAGCGGCTGCTCGCGCGGCACGGCGCGCGAATCGGGGCGATCCTCCCCTATGCCACCTTCGGCAACGGGCTCGATTGGGAACGCTATGCCTGGCTCGCGCGGCGCCACGATCTGGCGGTGGTGATCGATGCCGCCGCCTCGCTCGGCGCGCGCGACGAGGCGGATCGCGGCTTCGGCACCGATTGCCCCTTCCCCGTCGTCTTCTCGATGCACGCCACCAAGACCTTCGCCACCGGCGAGGGCGGGCTCATCTATTGCCGCGACGAGGCGCTGGTCGAGCGGCTCCGCGCCATGGCCAATTTCGGCTTCGAGGCGGGGCGCAGCGCGACGCTGCCGGGCCTCAACGCCAAGCTGGCCGAGGTGCCCGCGCTGCTCGCGCTGGAGAAGCTGGGCGAGATCGAGGCGGTGGCGACGCACCGCGCCGCGCTGGCGGACCACTATCGCCGCCGGCTGGCGGGCTTCACCCTGCAGGTTCCGCGCGGTCGCCGGCCCGCGCTCCAGTTCATGCCCGTGCTGCTGCCCGCCGCGCTGGCGCCGCACCGCGAGGCGATCATCGCCCGGCTCGCCGAGGCCGGGATCGGCGCCGGCCGCTATTTCAGCCCGCATCTGGCCGAGCAGCCGCATTTCCGCGACACCTGTCTGATCGAGCCGCTGCCGGTGACGGACGCGATCGCCAGCCGCATGCTGGTGCTGCCGGTGACGGACGCGATGACGATCGCCGATGTCGACCGCGTCGCCGACGCGCTGATCGAGGCCTGTCGCCGCCAGCCGCGCCTGCCGCGTGCGCAGCCCGCCACGCCGCGCTCGCGGCTGTTCGGCGCGATTCTGGTCGGCGGCGGGCCGGCGGGCAGCGCGCTGATCGGCGCCGCCGCCAAGGCCGGCCAGCTCGAGCCGCTCGCCGCCGCCGGTCTGGCGGTGATCGAGCGCGCGCCGCACATCGGATCGGGCAAGCTCGGCGCCTATGCGATCGCGTCCGATTCCACCGCCGAGACCTTCCTCACCGCCGATACCGCGCTGCCGCCGGCGCTGCGGCTGGAGGACGAGGCGGTCGCCAAGGCGCTGCGCGCGCATATCGGCGGCCTTGGCGTGCCGCTGGCCAAGGTCGGCGCCTATCTCGATCGGCTCGGCGCGCGGCTGGCGCAGCGGCTCGACGATCTCGGCGGCGTGCTGCTCACCGGCCATGAGGTGGTGGCGGCGCAGCAGCTGGGTGGCGGCGGCTGGCGCGTGCGCGCGCGCCGCCGCGCCGATGGCGAGGCGATCGAGCTTCATGGGCACAGCCTCGTGCTCGCCACCGGCGGCCACCAGCCGGCGACGCGGCTCGCCGAGGAGCTGGTGGCGGGCCGTTCGCTGATCGAGCGCTGCGGCGACCGGCTGATCCAGTCGGACGCGCTGCTGCGCGAGGGCGGGGTCGAGGCGGCGCTCGCGTCGCTGCCCACCGGCCGGCCGCTGCGGATCGCGCTGGTCGGCGGCTCGACCAGCGCGGTCACGGCGGCGGTGCGGCTGCTCAAGGCGGGCGTGCCGCTCGCGCCGGGCGGGCTGGCGCTGCTGCACCGCCGGCCGCTCCGGCCCTTCTATCCCTCGGCGGCGGCGGCGCGCGCCGATGGCTTCGAGGATTTCGGGCCCGACGATATCTGCCCCGTCTCGGGCTTCGTCTACCGCCTGGCCGGCTTCCGGTTGGAGGCGCGCGAGCTGGTCGTCCATGCGCTCGGCATTGGCGGCCGCGCGGGCGATCCCCGGCTGCGTCTTCACCGGCTCGGCGGCGCCGAGGATGCCGTGGCGGCGCGGCTGCTGGACGAGGCCGATCTGGTGGTGGCGGCGTTCGGCTACCGCCCCCATGCGCTGCCGCTGATCGATCAGGCCGGCCGCGCGATCCGGCTGCGCGCCGACGCGCCCGCGCACGGGCCGATGGTGGACGATCAGTGCCGCGTCGTCGATGCCGCGGGCGAGCCGCTGGACGGGGTGTTCGGCATCGGTCTCGCCGCCGGCTTCGTGCCGAGCGGCGCGCTTGGCGGCGAGCCGAGCTTCCGGGGCCAGGCCAACGGATTGTGGCTCTGGCAGAACGATGTCGGCCAGCGGATCGCGGCGCAGCTGCTCGCCCGCGCCGAGGCCGCCTGTGCCCGCGCGGTCGCCTGACGCCATGACGGCGCCGCTCATCAGCGTGGTGATGCCGAGCTACAAGGGCGCGGCGCTGATCCGCGAGACGATCGACAGCGTGCGCGCGCAGACGGTGCAGGATTTCGAGATCATCGTGATCGACGATGGCTCGCCCGATCACACCGTCGCGCTGGTGGAAAGCCTGGGCGATCCCCGCATCCGCGTGGTGCGCGCGCCCGAAAATGGCGGCCCGGCCCGCGCGCGCAGCCTCGGCGCGCCGCTGGCGCGCGGCCGCTACATCGCCGGGCTGGACCAGGACGATCTCTGCCATCCCACCCGCTTCGCCAAGCAGGTGGCCTGGCTGGAGGCGCATCCCGAGGCGGTGCTGCTCGCCTCCACCATCGCGCCCTTTGGCCCGCAGGCGGGGGCCGATCCCTTTCCCGCGCTCACCGATCCCGATGCGATCGACTGGCAGCTGCTGGTCGCCAACCCGCTCGCCTGGTCGAGCGTGATGATGCGCGCCGAGCCGGCGCTGCGGTTGCAGCCCTTCCAGCGCGATGCGCGGCGCTATGCCGAGGATTTCGACTTTTACCACCGCATCCGCGCCTTCGGGCGGATCGGCCGGCTCGCCGAGCCGCTGGTGCGCTACCGGCTGCACGCCGGCGGCAGCTCGCGCCTGTTCGAGGAGCGCATGATCCTGGCGGCCGGCGCGGTGCTGGCTGAGCGCTATGCGGCGGATTTCGGCGCGGAGGCGGCGGCGGCGGGGGTGCTGATGAGCCGCCACGCCGCCGCCGCCCACGCCCCGCCCGACGCCGCGACGCTGGCGGCGTGCGGCGCGGTGCTCGATCGCCTGCTCGCCACGCAAGGCGCGATCGCGCCCGACTATGCGCCCGGCGCCGCCGCCGCCACCTGGTGGGCGATCGCCCGGCGCGGGCTGCGCGCCGGCGCCTATGGCCCGCGCGCGCTGCGCGCCGCCTGCCCCGGCTTCGCCCGTGCGCGCGCCGCCGCCCCGCCCGTGCGCGACGCGGTGATCGGTGCCGCGCGACGGATCGTTCGCCGCTTAAGGGTTTGACCGGAAACGGGCGGCCACCCATGGTGGCGCGATGAGCGAGTATCAGGATGAGCTTGCCGCGCTGCAACTGGCGCTGGTGCGGACCCAACAGGCCATGGCGGACAGCGGCGAGCGGCTGGTGATCGTGCTGGAAGGGCGCGACGCCGCCGGCAAGGACGGCACGATCAAGCGCATCACCGAGCATCTCAGCCCGCGCCTTACGCGCAGCGTCGCCCTGCCCAAGCCCTCGGACCGCGAGCGCACCCAATGGTATTTCCAGCGCTATGTGGCGCAGCTGCCGGCGGCGGGCGAGATCGTGATCTTCAACCGCAGCTGGTACAACCGCGCCGGGGTGGAGGTGGTGATGGGCTTCTCCACTCCCGCCGAACAGGCCGAATTCCTGCGCGATGCGCCCGATTTTGAGCGGATGCTGGTCGAAAGCGGCATCAAACTGGTCAAAATCTGGCTCGATATCGACAAAAAAGAGCAGGAAAAGCGCCTGTCCGCGCGCCGCACCGATCCGCTCAAGGCGCTCAAGACCTCGCCGCTCGACAATGTCGCCCAGGAGAAATGGGACGGCTATTCCGCCGCGCGCGACACGATGCTGGAGCGCACCCACACGCCGCTGGGGCCGTGGATGTGCGTGCGCGCCGATCACAAGAAGCGCGCGCGGCTGGCGGTGATCCGGCATATCCTGCGCGTCGCGGCGCCGCCCGCGATCGCCGCCGAGATCGCCGATCCCGATCCCGCCACGCTCTTCCCCTTCGCCGTCGAGGCGCTGCACGACGGGCGGCTGGCGCGCTGAGCCGGGGCTGGCCGAGGGCCGCCCCCTCTGTATAAGGGGCTCATGCCGATCGCTGCCCTGGCCCTGTCCGCCGTCGCGATGACGATGATCGTGGCGGTGCGCTATCTGCTCGCGAGCGGCGGTTTCGCGCTGGCGACGCGGCTGCGGCATCCCGGCCGCTATGCCGGCCTCGCCCGCCAGATCCGGCGCGAGATCGGCTGGTCGCTGGTGTCGGCCGCGATCTACGGCGTGCCGGCCGGGCTGGTCGCCTGGGCGTGGCGCGCGCGCGGGCTCACGCGCATCTATGCCGATATCCACGCCTATCCGCTGCTCTGGTGGCCGGCTTCGGTGCTGCTCTTCCTGCTGCTGCACGACAGCTGGTTCTACTGGACGCACCGATTGATGCACCGGCCGCGGCTGTTCCGCATCGCCCATGCCGTGCACCATGCCAGCCGCCCGCCCACCGCCTGGGCGGCGATGAGCTTCCATCCCTGGGAGGCGGTGAGCGGGGCGATCGTGATCCCCGCGCTCGTCTTCCTCATCCCCATCCATGTCACCGCGCTCGCCACGGTGCTGACGATCATGACCGTGATGGGCGTGACCAATCACATGGGCTGGGAAATTTTTCCGCGCGCGCTGGTGGAAGGGCCGGCCGGGCGTTGGCTGATCACCGCCAGCCATCACCAGCGCCACCACGAGCACTATAGGTGCAATTATGGACTCTATTTCCGTTTCTGGGACCGCGCCTGCGGCACCGATCAGGGGCTGGGCTCGTTCGACGCTGCTCGTCCTGGCGGCGGGCGGGCTGGGCGGCGCCGCCCCGCTCGCCAGTCTTGACATCGGGCTTGAGGGGCTGCGCTCCACCAAGGGGCTGGTGCAGGTGTGCATCACCGCCGATCCCGCGCATTTCCCGGCGTGCGACAAGGATCCGGTGGCGCGCCGGCGCACCGTGGCGGCGGCCGCCGCCACGCGGATGCGCTTCGACGATCTGCCGAGCGGCCACTATGCCGTGGCGCTGTTCCATGACGAGAACGGCAATGGCCGGATCGACACGCGCTTCGGCATCCCGATCGAGGGCGTGGGCTTCTCCAACAATCCGCGCCTCTGGTTTGGCCCGCCCAGCTTCCGCGCGGCGGAAATCACGGTGACGGGCCAAGCCACGGACGAGATGGTCAAGCTGCGCTACTTTCTCTGAGAGGCGGACGGCGTCACGCCGCCGGCACGCCCTTCTTGGCAAGCTCGGCGCGGGCGCGGCGCAGCGACTCGAGCCGGCAGGTTTGGGTGGCGAGCGCGCTCGTCTCTTCGCAGACCGTGCTGGTGGCGCTGCTCAGCCGGCGGTGCAGCAGGGCCTGGCCGGCGCTGCTCTGCAGGTTGAGATCGTTGAAGCGCACCTCGACCTGGCGGACATCCTCGGCCTGGGCCGGGGCGGCGAGGGGCAGCAGCGCGACGCCGGCGGTGGCGGCGACGAGCAGGCGGGACAGGATCTTCGACATGGCAGGCTCCTTGGCTTTCCGCGACGCTGCGGATGCCAGGAGCGTTGCAGGAGCCGTGCCAATTGGCCGATCGCCCGGAATCCGGCCCAAGTCCGTTTAGGGTCCGTGACGATCGCGCCAAGCTTCGGGAAATCGCACCGGCAAATGGCGGGGCGGGCCAGAGCCCGCCCCGGGTCCGTCAGCGGCAGACCACCTGGCCCTGATCGATCGACTTGCCGAGCAGCGCGCCGCCGCCGCCGCCGAGCAGCGTGCCGAGCACGCGGCTATGGCCGCCGTCGATGAGATTGCCGAGGATGCCGCCGGCGACCGCGCCCACGATCAGCCCGGTCGTGCCGTCCGAGCGGCGGCAATAATAGCGCCCGTCCTGGCCGCGATAGACGCGATCGTCACGGCCGAGCGCGCGGCCCTGGCCGGGATCGGGCCGGTAGTAGCGATCCGCATAATAGGCGTCCTGGCCGGGCGGGGGCCGGCCCTCGTCATAGCGCTGCCAATCGGCGGGCGGGGGCGCCTGGCGATAGCCGCCATCCTGCGGCGGCGGGGGCGGGGGCGGCGGCTCGTCGCGATAACCGTCATCGCCGCGCGTGCCGGGCGGCGGCGGGGGCGGGGCGGCCTGATTGTCATAGCCGCGATCATAGCCGGGCGGCGGCGGCCGATCGCCATAATAGCCGGGCGGCGGCGGCGGCGGCCGATCCTGATAATAGCCGGGCGGAGGCGGCGGCGGCGGGGGCGCGCCGTAGCCGCCCGCGCCATAGCCATCCTCGTAGCAGCCCGCGAGCGGCAGCAGCGCCACCAGCGCGCCCGCCAGTTTCCATGGACGTCGAACCTGCATATCCTCCTCCTCCTTCACGGCCATCCCGATCCACCGCTGCGGCTGAACGCGCGATGTCCTGCGGGTCTCCGTCGCCAAGCGAGGCTTTGACCGGCTGCCGGCTTTGCCCTAGTTTGCGCTCCATTCCCCGGGGAACCCGCAAGGGTTGAGAGGCGGCGCCGGTGCCGCGACCCGTCGAACCTGAACCGGTTGATACCGGCGGAGGGAGGGAGCGGCCGCCTTGCCGGTATCCGTTTCCGCCTCCGCCCAGCGAGGAGCGTGACATGGCCGATATTCCCGCGCGCACGGAAATGAAGGTGACGACCGGCCCCATCCGGGGATCGCGCAAGATTCATGTCGGCCCGCACCGCGTGGCGATGCGCGAGGTGATGCTCGAGCCCGGCGCCAAGGAGCCGCCGGTGCGGCTGTACGATACATCGGGCCCCTACAGCGATCCGAACGCGCGAATCGACATCATGGCCGGCCTGCCCGAGCTGCGGCGCGACTGGGTGCGCGGGCGCGGCGATGTCGAGGAGGTTACGCAGCGCGAGGTGCGGCCCGAGGATAATGGCCAGCTCGGTCCCGACCGCTCGGGCGGCGTGCCGCCCTTCCCGCAGGTGCGCGGGCGCGTGCTGCGCGCCAAGCCGGGGCAGAATGTCACCCAGATGCACTATGCCCGGCGCGGCATCATCACGCCCGAGATGGAATATGTCGCCACGCGCGAAAATCTCGGCCGTGCGGCGCTGGCCGAGCAGCTGGTGCGCGACGGCCAGGATTTCGGCGCCGCCATCCCCGATTATGTGACGCCCGAATTCGTGCGCGACGAGATCGCCCGCGGCCGCGCGATCATCCCCAACAATATCAACCATCCCGAAACCGAGCCGATGGCGATCGGCCGCAATTTCCTGGTGAAGATCAACGCCAATATCGGCAATTCGGCGGTCGCCTCGGATGTCGCCAGCGAAGTCGACAAGATGGTGTGGGCGATCCGCTGGGGCGCCGACACGGTGATGGACCTCTCCACCGGCCGCAACATCCACGACACGCGCGAGTGGATCCTGCGCAATTCGCCGGTGCCGATCGGCACCGTGCCCATCTACCAGGCGCTGGAAAAGGTGGGCGGCATCGCCGAGGATCTCACCTGGGAAATTTTTCGCGACACGCTGATCGAGCAGGCCGAGCAGGGAGTGGATTATTTCACCATCCATGCGGGCGTGCGCCTGCCCTATATTCCGATGACCGCGAAGCGCGTGACCGGCATCGTCTCGCGCGGCGGATCGATCATGGCCAAATGGTGCCTGGCGCATCACCGCGAGAGCTTCCTCTACGAGCGGTTCGAGGAGATTTGCGAGATCATGAAGGCGTATGACATCGCCTTCTCGCTGGGCGACGGCCTCCGCCCCGGCTCGATCGCCGACGCCAATGACGAGGCGCAATTCTCCGAGCTGGCGACGCTGGGCGAGCTGACGCAGATCGCCTGGAAGCATGATTGCCAGGTGATGATCGAGGGGCCGGGCCATGTGCCCATGCACAAGATCAAGCAGAACATGGACAAGCAGCTCGAGGCCTGCGGCGAGGCGCCCTTCTACACGCTCGGGCCGCTGACCACCGACGTCGCGCCCGGCTATGATCATATCACCAGCGCGATCGGCGCGGCCATGATCGGCTGGTTCGGCACCGCGATGCTCTGCTATGTCACGCCCAAGGAGCATCTCGGCCTGCCCGACCGCGACGATGTGAAGGTGGGCGTGGTGACCTATAAGCTCGCCGCGCACGCCGCCGATCTCGCCAAGGGGCATCCCGCCGCCAAGCTGCGCGACGATGCGCTGAGCCGCGCGCGGTTCGAGTTCCGCTGGCGCGACCAGTTCAACCTGTCGCTCGATCCCGACACGGCCGAGGCCTATCACGATCAGACGCTGCCCGCCGAGGGCGCCAAGACGGCGCATTTCTGCTCCATGTGCGGGCCGAAATTCTGCTCGATGAAGATCACCCAGGAGGTGCGGGACTTCGCCGCCCGCCAGAATGCGCCGGCGGACCAGTTCCTCGCCGCCGCGCCGGCGGATGCGGAGGCCGGCATGGCCGAGATGAGCGAGAAGTTCCGCGCGACCGGCGGCGAGATCTATCTGCCGGCGGCGGAGTGAGGCAGGGGGGGCGGGCCGCTAGACGAGCCCGCCCCCGATCATCAGGCGCATCAGCCCGACCGCGAGGACGATGAGGTTGAGCGTGCGGCCGGCCGAGCGGCGCGAGAGCGCGCCGAGCGCGAGGCCGAACAGCGCGAACGGCAGGATGAACCAGTACATCCAGCCGAACAGCGGCAGGAAGGCCAGCATCGCCCAGAACAGCGCGATGCCGCCGACGCAGAGCGAGACAAGGTTCAACACGCCCTCTTCTCCTTTCCGGCGGGATCGGCATCCCGCCAATAGCGGAAGGCGGCGCCTTGCAGCCGCCGCACCAGCGCCTCCGCCTCGGGGCCCGTCCACAGCCCGTCATGGCCGAGCGCGAGCGCCTGGCCGCCCGTCCACCAGCCCTGGCCCGGCAGGCCATCGGACTGGCGCACCACCAGCACCGCGAGCCCGGGCTCGCCGAGCGCGGCGCCTTCCTCATCGATCCGGCCCAAAGTCTTGCACAGCGCGCGCATCTTGGGCCGCGAAAAACCGAGCCCGAGCTGCGCGAGCAGCTCCGAATAGCTCAGCGCCCGGCCATCGCGCGCGGCGGCGATGAGCAGCGCGCGGATGCGGGGCGCATCCGCGATCGCCTCATGCACCGGGCGCCCAATCGGGCGGCGCCAAGGTGAAGCCGGCGAAATCGAAGCCGGGCGAGACGATGCACGACACCAGGCTCCAGCCGCCCTGGTCCGCCTCGGCCGCCTGCCAGTGATAGGCGGGCACGAGCTGCTGCGGGCGGGCGCCGCCGCGGACATCGCCGCCCAGCGTCACCGCCTCCACCCCCGCCGAATCGGCGGCGGCGATGCGGAGGGTGAGCGGCGCGCCGGCGTGCCATAGCCAGATTTCGGCGGCGTCGACGCGATGCCAGTGCGAGCGCTGCCCCGCCTCGAGCAGGAAGAGAATCGCGGTGGCCGAGGGACGGATGCCGGGCGCCGCCTCCGCGCGCCAGGTCTCGCGATACCAGCCGCCTTCCGGATGCTCGGAGAGGGCGAGGGTCTCGATCAGGTCGCGGGCGCTGTCCATCCCGTTCATCTTGGGTCGGGCGCGGGGTTCGGCAAGGGCTCAGCGCGGCCCGGTGAGCCAGCCGATCAGCACATAAGCGAGGATGCCGGGCAGGCCGAGGCCGGCCAGCGTCAGGAAGAGCACGGCCAGCCGCACCAGCCCGACGGGCGCGCCGGTCGCCTGGGCGAAACCCTGGCACACGCCGAGCCACAGGCCCTGGCGGCGATCGCTGACAAAGGAAGACATGGCACGGATCCTTGATGGGATGCGGAAGGCTCAGAGGCCGAAGGTGGCGGCCATGGCGGTCTGCGCGGGCACCACGGCGGCGGCGACGAGCAGGCCCGAGAAGAGCAGCGACGCGGCGGCGGAGACGGCGGTGTCGCGGAGGCTGGTGAACTTGGCGAACATGGCGATGATCCCTTTTTCGTGGCCGCCGGATTGGCGGCCTGCCCATCATTATGCAGGGGCCGTGCCAACTGCCCGAAGCGCCGTGCGGCGGGGGCTTTTGGGGCGGTGGCGCGCGGGGAACGCGCGGATCGCGCCGACTATCGGTGTACGTCACCGAACAATGGCGTTCTTTGTCCGCGATCTTTGTGGATCGGCCATTGGCCTCGCTGCGCGCACCGCCTATCTCTCAACCATCATGCCACCTGACGCACCGACCACCGGCCCGGCGCCGCGCGAGGCGGGGCTCGCCGCCCTGCGCCGATTCCTTCCCTATCTCTGGCCCGCCGACGCGCCGGGGCTGAAGCTGCGGATCGTCGCCGCCTTTGTCTGCGTGCTGCTGTCCAAGCTGGTGCAGGTCTATGGCGCGCCCTTCGCGCTGCAGGGCGCGGTGGACCGGATGGCGGCGGGATCGCGCGGGGAGATCGGCCTCGTGCTGGCGCTGGTCGCGGGCTACGCCGCCGCGCGCTTCGGCACCACCTTGTTCGACAATCTGCGCAACGCGGTGTTCGAGTGGGTGGGGCAGGATGCCGGGCGGCGGCTGGCGGCGCATGTCTTCCGCCATCTCCACGCGCTCTCGCTGCGCTTCCACCTGTCGCGGCGCACGGGCGCCGTCACCAAGATCGTCGAGCGCGGCACCAAGAGCATCGACACGATGCTCTATTTCCTGCTGTTCAACATCGGGCCGACGCTGCTCGAACTGGTGCTGGTGCTGCAGATCTTCGGCAGCCGCTTCGGCAGCTGGCTGGTGATGACGACGATCGCGATGGTGATCGCCTATATCGCCTTCACCCGCATCGTCACCGATTGGCGCAACGCGCTGCGGGTGAAGATGAACGATCTCGACACGCGCTCGGTGGCGCATGCGGTGGATTCGCTGCTCAACTTCGAGACGGTCAAATATTTCAACGCCGAGGCGCGCGAAGCCGAACGCTATGACCGAGCGATCACGGCCTATGCCCGCGCCGCCACGCGCAACGAGACCTCGCTCGCCTGGCTCAATATCGGCCAGTCGCTGATCACCAACGCGATGCTGGCGATTGGCATGGCGATGGTCGCGTGGGGCTGGGCCAAGGGCCGCTTCACGCCGGGCGACGCGGTGCTCGTCTCGACGCTGCTGTCGCAGCTGTTCCGGCCGCTGGATCTGCTCGGCATGGTGTATCGCACCGTGCGCCAGGGGCTGATCGACATGGCCGCCATGTTCGCGCTGATCGATACCGAGGCGGAGGTGGTGGACCGCCCCGGCGCGCCGCCGCTGCACGTGGCGGCGGGGCATGTCCGCTTCGAGAATGTGCGCTTCGGCTATGAGCCGGAGCGGCTGATCCTCGATGGCGTGGATCTCGACGTGCCCGCCGGCACCAGCCTGGCGATCGTCGGCGCCTCGGGCGCGGGCAAATCCACGATCGCGCGGCTGCTGTTCCGCTTCTACGATCCGCAGGGCGGCCGCATCACCATCGACGGCCAGGATATCGCGCAGGTCGACCAGGCCTCGCTGCGCGCGGCGATCGGCATCGTGCCGCAGGATACGGTGCTGTTCAACGACACGATCGGCTATAACATCGCCTATGGCCGCGATGGCGCCGATGCCGCGGCGATCCAGGCGGCGGCGGCCGGCGCGGCGATCGACGGCTTCATCGCCAGCCTGCCGGCGGGCATGGACACCGAGGTGGGCGAGCGCGGGCTCAAGCTTTCGGGCGGCGAGAAGCAGCGCGTGGCGATCGCACGCACCCTGCTGAAGAACCCGCCGATCCTGGTGCTGGACGAGGCGACCAGCGCGCTCGACAGCCGGACCGAGGCGGAAATTCTCGAGACGCTTAACCGCGTGGCGCAGCGCCGCACGACGATCAGCATCGCGCACCGCCTCTCCACCATCACCCAGGCCGATCAGATCGTCGTGCTCGATGCCGGCCGCGTGATCGAGCGCGGGAGCCACGCCACGCTGATGGCGGCGGGCGGCCGCTATGCCGAATTATGGGCGCGCCAGGCGGCGGAGGCGGAGAAGGGCGAGGCGCGCGCGGCCGCCTGATGACGATTGCATCGCGCGCATCCGCAGGTACGAAGCGCGCAACGACCGAGACTATGTTCCGTCTTGCAACTCATCTTGGTTAAAGGCAAAAGGATCGGGCCTTTCAGGCATCCTCTCCTAAACTTTCAAAGGTCGGCTCTCGAAGCCGGCCTTTTTTTTGCGATGACAAGGCTGTCATCCGGCGATGCGCCGCTGCCGCCGCCGTTGCACCGACGAGCCGAGCCCCAGCGCCTCGCGATATTTGGCGACGGTGCGGCGCGCGATATCGAAGCCGCGCGCGCGCAGCAGATCGACCAGCGCATCGTCCGACAACACCGCATCGGCCGGCTCCTCGGCGATCAGCCGCGCGATATGGTTCTTCACCGCCGCCGCCGAGGCCGCCTGGCCGCCATCCGCCGCCTGGATGGCGCTGGTGAAGAAATATTTGAGCTCGAACAGGCCGCGCCCGCAGGCGAGATATTTGTTGGAGGTGACGCGGCTGACGGTGCTTTCGTGCATGCCGATCGCCTCGGCCACGGTCCGCAGCGTGAGCGGGCGCAGCTGCTCGACGCCGTGGCGGAAAAAGCCATCCTGGAGCCGGACGATCTCGGTGGCGACACGCACGATGGTGCGGGCGCGCTGATCCAGCGCCTTGATGAGCCAATTGGCGCTGGTGGCGCATTCGGCCAGCCACGCCTTGCTCGCCGGATCGCGCGCGGCATGGCCCAGCTCGGCCTGGTAGCGGCGGTTGACGATCAGCCGCGGCAGGGTGGCGGCGTTCAGCTCCACCGACCAGCCGCCGGCGGTGGTGGCGGTGACGAAGATGTCGGGCACCACCGGGCTCGCCTCGGCGGCGGCGAAGCGCGCGCCGGGCTTGGGATCATAGGCGCGCAGCTCGCGCACCATGTCCGCGAAATCCTCCTCGTCGACGCCGCACAGCCGTCGCAGCGCGGCGATCTGCCCCCGCGCGAGCAGATCGAGATGGCCGATGAGCGTCGCCATGGCGGGATCATAGCGGTCCGCCTCGCGCGCCTGGAGCGCCAGGCATTCGGCGAGATCGCGCGCGCCGACGCCGGTGGGATCGAGGCTCTGCACCGCCGCCAGCGCGCGTTCGACGCGGGCGAGCGGCTGGCCGAGCCGCGCCGCCACCTCGTCCAGCGGCACGGCGACATAGCCCGCCTCGTCGAGACAGGCGATCAGATGCCGGGCGATGGCGAGATCCTCACCCGAACAGAGCGTGCCGATCTGCTGGTCCAGATGCTCCGCCAGCGTCGGCAGGGCGGCGGCGAACTGATCGAGATCGGGCGCATCCTCGCCACTGCCGCCGGCCGTGGCGGCCATACCGGCCATGGCGTCCGCCGCCGAATCCTGAAATCGCTCCTCGCCGGGATCGATGTCCAGCGCCTGCTCGCCGCCGCCCGCGAGCGAATCGGGCAGCGGATCGGCGACGGGCTCGATCGTCTCGGCGATCTCCGCCGCGCCATCCTCGCCGCCCGCCTCGATCAGCGGATTCTTCTCCAGCTCCTCGGCGACGAACGCCTCGATCTCGAGATTGGAGAGCGCCAGCAGCTTGATCGCCTGCTGGAGCTGCGGCGTCATGACCAGCGACTGGGTCTGGCGGAGATCGAGGCGCGGGCCGAGGCCCATTGTGTCAGCCGAGCCCGGACAGTGAGCGGCGGCGCTGCATGATCAGAGCGCGAAGCCCTCGCCAAGATAGAGGCGGCGCACGTCCGGATCGGCGATCAGCGCCGCCGGCGCGCCCTGGAACAGCACCTTGCCATCATAGATGATGCAGGCGCGATCGACGATGTCGAGCGTCTCGCGGACATTGTGATCGGTGATCAGCACGCCGATGTCGCGGCGCTTGAGATCCTTCACCAGATCGCGGATGTCGGCGATCGAGATCGGGTCGATGCCGGCGAACGGCTCGTCCAGCAGCATGATCGAGGGCTCGGCCGCGAGCGCGCGCGCGATCTCGCAGCGCCGCCGCTCGCCGCCGGACAGCGCGGTGGCGCGCGCATCGCGAAGATGGCCGATATGGAATTCGCCGAGCAGCTGCTCCAGCCGATCGGCGCGGACGCGGGGATCGGGCTCGCTCATCTCGAGCACCGCGGAGATGTTCTGCTGCACCGTGAGCCCGCGAAAGATCGAGGTTTCCTGGGGCAGATAGCCGAGCCCCAGCACGGCGCGGCGATACATGGGCAGGCCGGTGATATCCTCGCCGTCGAGCAGGATGCGGCCGGCATCGGGCTTGACCAGCCCCATCACCGAATAGAAGCAGGTCGTCTTGCCGGCGCCATTGGGGCCGAGCAGGCCCACCACTTCGCCGCGCGCCACCTCGAGGCTGACATCCTGCAGCACCGGCCGATTGTCATAGGCCTTGGCGATCGAGACGATGGCGAGGCCGCGTTGCGCCGTGGCCGGCGGTGCGGCGGTGTCGCGGGCGGGGAGCGCGATTGTCGTCATGCGGGGCGAACCAAGACCATAGGACGGGCATGTGGCAGCTTTGCGGGGGCGCGATCAAGCCTCGCCCGCGCGGCGCGGCGGCTATTTCTTCGAATCCTGATCCACGACAAAGCGACCCGAGACGCGGCCGCCCTTGCCGGTGGTGCCCGCGCCGCCGACCGCCGAACCATCGACGGTGGCGCGATCGGTGGTCTGATCGATCACCAGCCGGCCGCCGCGCACGACCGAGCCGTTGCGATCGAGGCTGACATTGCCGATCAGCGTGATCAGCTTCTTCTGCAGATCATCGATGCCGTAATTGCCGCGCGCCACTTCGTTGGGACGGGTGACGACGACATGGCCATTGGCATCGAGCCGCTGCACCTTGAGCGCCTCGCCGCCGCTATTGCCCTGGCTGTTGGCGATGCTGCCGGTATAGAGCGCGACGACGCGATCGGCGGTGAGCGTCATCTCCTGCTGGCGGACATGGACATTGCCGATCAGCGTGGCCTTGTGCTCGCGATCCTGCACCTCGATGCGATCGGCTTCCCAATCGATCGGCGCGTTGCTGTCATGCGGCTTGTCCTGCGCCGCGAGCGCGCTCGCGACGGGGAGAAGGAGCAGCACGAGCGAACGCCGGATCATGGCTGCGCCTTGCCGTGTCCCTGGTCGATATGCAAGCGGGCGTTGCCGGTAAGCACCACCGATCTGGCGTCGAGATCGGCCTGCATCCGATCCGCCGAGAAGGTGCCGAGCGGCATGCGGCCGGTGACCGGAGTGCGGCTGGAAAGCGCCCGCGTCTTCATGTCGAGATCCACGTCATGGGTATCGATATGATAGCCGTCCTGGCTGCGGAACTGCACCGCGCCGTTCAGCGCCACCTTCTGATTGTCCATATTGTACGCGCCCGTGGGCGCGGTGAGCGTGGCCGGGCCGCCGGCCAGGCCGATGCGGGCGCGCAGCGTCTTGAGCTGGACGACGGGATCGGCCGAGCGCGCCTGCACCGCCGAGGCGGCGGAGAGCGCGAAGGGCTGCCCCGAATCATCCTCGCCGCGGTACAAAGCGCGCGTCACGCGCATCCGCTCCGGCGCGGTGGCGACGCGGTTCTTGGACAGGACGAAGCTGATCTCATGGCCGGTGGTGACGGGGGTGAGGGCCAGCACCAGCACCAGCACCAGCGCCAGCGCGGGGAGCACCACCCGCGCCACCGCGATCAGGCGATCATGGCCGGAGCCGGGCACGGCCCAGCGCCGGCGGCGGGCGCGGCCTTCGCGCGCCGCCGCCGAGAGCGGGCCGGCGGCGGCCTCAGGCATGGGCGAAAATGTCGATCTCGGGCCAGCCGGCGAGATCAAGCTCGGCGCGCGCGGGCAGGAAATCGAAACAGGCCTGCGCCAGCGCCATCCGGCCCTCGCGCACCAGCCGCTCGTCGAACCGCTCGCGCAGCTGGTGGAGATAGCGCACGTCGGACGCGGCATAATCCTTCTGGGCGTCGCTCAGCGTGGTGGCGCCCCAATCGGAGGATTGCTGCTGCTTGGAGATCTCGATGCCGAGGAGCTCGCGCACCAGCTCCTTCAGGCCGTGGCGATCGGTATAGGTGCGGGTGAGGCGCGAGGCGATCTTGGTGCAATAGACGGGTGCCGCCACCACGCCGAGATAATGGCGGATCGCCGCGAGATCGAAGCGGGCGAAATGGTAGAGCTTGGTGCGCTCCGGATCGGCGAGCACGGCCTTGAGCCGCGGCGCCTCGAAGCGGCTGCCGGGCCCGAAGCGGACGAGATGCTCATCCCCCCGGCCATCGGCGATCTGCACCACGCAAAGCCGATCGCGCGGGGTGATGAGCCCCATCGTCTCGGTGTCCACGGCCACCGCCCCGGGCGCGAGCGCGTCCTCGGGCAGATCCTCTTCATGAAAATAGACGGTCATGGAGTCCGCGCATAAAGACTTGGCGGCCGCGGCTCAATGCTTTGCGCGCCGCCGCCGCGCGGCCATGTTGAGCGCCTCGACCAGCGCGGAAAATGCCATGGCGGCATAGATATAGCCCTTGGGCACATGGACGCCGAGCGCATCCGCGATCAGCACCGCGCCGATCATCAGCAAAAAACCGAGCGCGAGCATCACCACCGTGGGGTTGCGCTGGATGAAGCGGGCGAGCGGCCCGGACGCGAGCAGCATCAGCCCGACCGCGACGATCACCGCCACCACCATGACCGGCAGATCATTGGTCATGCCGATGGCGGTGAGGATCGAATCGATCGAGAAGACGAGATCGAGCGCGAGGATCTGGACGATCGCGGCGCCGAAGCCCGGCGCGGGGCTGGCGGTGCCGGCCTTCTCCTCCTCGGGCGTGAGGCTGTGGTGGATTTCGCGCGTCGCCTTCCAGATCAGGAAGAGGCCGCCCGCCAGCAGGATGCAATCGCGCAGCGAGAGCGCCGTCTCGAAGGCGGGATGACCATCGACCAGCGGACCGGTGAGGCCGAGATCGAGCACGGGCTCGGTGAGGCCGACCAGCCAGGCGATGGTGGAGAGCAGCGCCAGCCTCAGCCCCAGCGCCAGGCCGAGCCCCAGCCGCCGCGCCTTCTGCTGCTGGGCGGGCGGCAGGCGATTCGAAAGAATCGATATGAAGACAAGATTGTCGATCCCAAGAACCACCTCCATCACGATCAAGGTGACAAGCGCGAGCCAGGTGGAAGGCGCGGCGAAGCTGGCGAGGAGGCTGGACATGACCCGCTCGTGCTGCCGAAAAGCGCGGAAAGCCGCAAGCGTCGCGCCCGCCGTGGCGCGGCTGCATCAGACGCGCCGATTGCGGCTGGGCGTCCTATTGTGGCGACAAAATGGCTCGCCGCCTGTGGGTAGATGCGCTATGACAGACGCAGGCGTGCAAGATTTCGCGCCCGGAGACGCGGGCTGTGTCCTCTCGCGCGCTTCATTTGATTACGGGCACACCGGGAAAGATACGTCTCAGATGAGTTTTGATCGTGGGCGGCGCGGGCAGCGCGGCAGGGACAAGCGCGACGGCTTCGGCGGCGACGACGATTTCGGCGGCGGCGGTTATGGCGGCGGTGGCTTCGGCGGTGGCGATCGCTACGGCGGTGGCGGCTTTGGCGGTGGTGACCGCTTCGGCGGCGGCGGCGGCGGTGACCGTTTCGGTGGCGGCGGCGGCGGTGGTCGCGGCGGCTATGGCGGCGGTGGTGGCGGCTTCGGCGGCGGCGGTGGTTTCGGCGGTGGCCGGGGCGGCGGTGGCGGCTTTGGCGGCGGCGGCCGCGGCATGCCCGCGCAGATCGTTGGCACCGCCAAGGGCACCGTGAAGTTTTTCAACGGCCAGAAGGGCTTCGGCTTCATCGTGCGCGATGATGGCGGCGAGGATGTGTTCGTGCACATCTCGGCGGTCGAGCAGGCGGGCCTCACCGGGCTGGCCGAGGGCCAGCCGCTGGAGTTCACGCTCGTCGATCGCGGCGGCCGCATCTCTGCGACCGAGCTGAAGATCGAGGGCGAGCCGATCGCCGTGGCCGAGGCGCCGCGCGCCCCGGCCCGCCAGCTGACCGGCGAGCGCGCCTCGGGCGTGGTGAAGTTCTTCAACCCGATGAAGGGCTTCGGCTTCATCCAGCGGGATGATGGCCAGCCGGACGCCTTTGTCCACATCTCGGCCGTCGAGCGCGCCGGCATGACCACCCTCAACGAGGGTGATCGGCTCGAGTTCGAGCTCGAGGTGGATCGCCGCGGCAAGTACGCCGCCGTGAACCTGCAGGCGGCGCAGTAAGCACCGCCCGCTTCGGCTGAAAGGCCCGGTCCGCCACGCGCGGGCCGGGCTTTTTCATGCGCGGCCTTGGGTGCGGCGCGCGGCACCCGGGCGCTCCGCCATTGTTTCGCGCGACGCGGCTGTTTATGCCCGCGCGATCATGAGCGACATCGATCCCGCGCTGCGCGCCGCCGCCCACAGCTCCAAGGCCTGGCCCTATGAGGAGGCGCGCAAGCTGCTGAAGCGCTGGCCCGAGGGCAAGCCGGGCGGCGCGCCGATCCTGTTCGAGACGGGCTATGGCCCCTCGGGCCTGCCGCATATCGGCACCTTCACCGAAGTGGCGCGCACCTCGATGGTGCGCAACGCACTCGCCGAACTCTCCGACGCGCCGAGCCGGCTGATCGCCTTTTCCGACGATATGGACGGGATGCGCAAGGTGCCCGGCAATCTGCCGGATGCCGAGCGGCTGCTCGCCTATCTCGATCAGCCGCTGTGCCGCGTGCCCGATCCCTTCGGCACGCACGAGAGCTTCGCCGCGCACAACAATGCCCGGCTGCGCGCCTTTCTCGACGCCTTCGGCTTCGACTATGAATTTCTCGCCGCGTCCCAAGCCTATCCCGAGGGGCGCTTCGATGCGGTGCTGAAGACGATCCTGGCGCGGTACGAGGCGATCATGGCGGTGATGCTGCCCACTTTGGGGGAGGAGCGCCGCAAGACCTATTCGCCGATCTTCCCGATCCATCCCGACAGCGGCAAGGTGCTGCAGGTGCCGATCGAGGTGGTCGACGCCGAGGCCGGGCTGATCGCCTATGCCGATCCGGACACCGGCGCGCGGCGCGTCCAGTCGGTGCTGGGCGGTCAGGCCAAGGCGCAGTGGAAGGTCGATTGGGCGCTGCGCTGGGTCGCGCTGGGCGTCGATTACGAGATGGCCGGCAAGGATCTGATCGATTCGGTGACGCAATCGGGCAAGATCGCGCGCGTGCTCGACGCGCGGCCGCCCGAGGGCTTCAATTACGAGCTGTTCCTCGACGAGCATGGCGCCAAGATCTCCAAGACCAAGGGCAATGGCCTGACGATCGAGGAATGGCTGCGCTACGCGCCGATCGAGAGCCTCGCCTTCTACATCTATCGCGAGCCGAAAAAGGCGCGGGCGCTGAGCTTCTCCGTCATTCCCAAGGCGGTGGACGAATATTTCCAGTTCCTCGCCGCCTATCCCGATCAGCCGATCGAGCAGAAGCTGGGCAATCCGGTGCACCATGTGCATCTCGGCCGCGTGCCGCGCGTGGACATGCCGCTGAGCTTCTCGCTGCTGCTCAACCTGGTCGGCGTCGCCGCGACCGACGATCGCGCGCTGCTGTGGCGCTATGTCCGCCGCTACGCGCCCCAGGCCTCGCCCGAAACGCATCCCGTGCTGGATGCGCTGATCGGCCATGCCATCGCCTATTTCCGCGATTTCGTGGCGGGATCGCTGGTGCGGCGGGCGCCCGACGCGCGCGAGGCGGCGGCGCTGCGCGATCTCGACGCGCGGCTCGCCGCGCTGCCCGAGACGGCATCGGCGGAGACGATCCAGACCGAAGTCTATGAGGCGGGCAAGGCCGCCGGCTATGAGCCGCTGCGCGACTGGTTCCGCGTGCTCTACGAGGTGCTGCTCGGCTCCAGCCAGGGGCCGCGCATGGGCAGCTTCGCCGCGCTCTACGGTCTCGGCAACACGCGGGCGCTGATCGGTCAGGCCGTTTCCACTACGGTGTAACCGAAAAGCCACGAACCTGTGGCCGGTTTCCGCGTTGACCGGCATGGATAGCTTCCTTTCGGCCCGACCGGGGCGCCGCACCTCCGCTCTTCGTCCGCCGCCTCTGGCCCGCCGCCTCGGCCTGTTCGCCGCCGCCACGCTGCTGGCGGTGGCGCCGGCTATGGCGGCCAGCCCACGCGACACGCTGCTGCGCGCCGCCTTCGAGACGCACGACAAGGCGGCGGCGCTGGCGCTGGTGGATCAGGCGATCGACGAGACGCGGGGCGAGCTGACGGCGCGGCCCGGCGACAAGGAGGCGCGGCTGCAACAGGCGCTCGGCACCGGCTATCGCGGCCAGCTGCGCCGCTCGCCCGGCGACGCCAAGGCGGCCCGTACCGCGCTGTTCGCGCTCGCCCAGGCCTATCCCCGCGATCCCGAGGTGCAGGTCGCGGTGGCGGGCTGGCATTTGACGGCGGTGAGCGATCTCGGCCCGTTCCTGGCCCGCACGCTGCTGGGCGCGGACAAAAGCAGCGGCTATGCCGCGCTGGACCGGGCGCTGGCGCTCGGCGGCGGCCGTGCCTTCTTCCCGGCCTATGCCGCGCTGATCCGCGCCCGGATCGACCCCAAGGACACGCAGACCCCGCTCACGCTGGCGGAACGCGCCGCCGCGGCGCCGGCGCCGACGCCGCTCGACCGGATCGTGCAGCGCGCGGCGGTGCGGCTCTTGCCGCCGCTGCGCCGGGGCGACGGCGCGGCGGCGGCGAGCCTGGCCAAGCAGCTCCTGCCCTTCGGCCAGCTCGGCTGAGCCGGCCGAAGCGCACGGCGCCGGTCAGTAGAAGAAGCGGGGATAGACGCGCAGCACGCGGCCGCTGCGGATATCGACCAGCGCCACGTCATTGCCGTAGCGGACCCAGCGCTGCGGGCCATAGACGGCGGGCAGGCGGTAGCGCGCGGGATCGATCCAGTAGCGCCGCTGATAATAGGCGGGCTCGAAGCGATAGCCCGGGTTGATCGGGCGATAGCGCCAGTCGCCCGTCGGGCCGACATAGGCGGGGCCGCGATAGACATCGGGATGGCTGCGGCGGAAATCGCGCCAATCCTCCCGGCGTTCGGCGCGGGCATCGCGCAAGTCCGCGCGGGCGTCGCGGATATCGTCGCGATCGCCGCGCGCATAGGCACGGTCGAGATCGCGCTGGCTGCGGGCGACATCGCGATCATCGCGACGCACCTCGCCATAGGATTGCGCCATGGCGGCGGGAGCGAGGGTGGCGGCGAGCAGCGCGCCGAAAATAAGCCTACGCATGAACTCTCCCTTCAATCAAAGACTGTATCGGCATGGCCGGACTGGCCATGAGCCCGGTATAGGGCGCCGCCGGTGAATGACGGCGGAACGTCTGCTTCATCTTTCCGAAAGATCAGTACCAGAAAAAGTCCGGCAGAACGTCCATCACCTGTCCGGTATAGATGTCGACGAGCAACGCATCGTTGAAATAGCGCACCCAGCGATAGGGCCCATAGGCCGGAGGCAGGCGGTAATATTCGGGATCGCCGATCCAGTAGCGCTCGCCGAAATAGGCGGGCGCGATCCGGACGCCGATGCCGAAGCGCTGATAGCCATAGGCGAGCGGCGGACGATAGGGGGGCAGGCGGTAGAGATCGCGATGCGTGTCGCGCCAGCCGCGCCAATCATAGCGGGGCTGATCGTGCCAGCTCCGATCCCAGCCGCCGCGGCCCGCGCCGGGCGGGAGGGGGCGATCGCCGGTCCAGCCGGGCGCGCCGCCGCCCCAGCCGCGGCGATCGTCGCGCCATCCATCGGGTCGGCGGTCCGCGCCACGGCCGTCGCGCCAGCCGCCATCGGCCTGCGCCGGATAGCCATTGCCCTGCGGACGCGCGCCGTTCCACCCGCCCGCGGGCCAGGGCTGGCGGCCATCATGCCAGCCGCCGCGATCGGCGGGGGACGGCGCGGGGGCGCCGCCCGGCCGGCCGCCGTTCCAGCCCTGGCCGCGCGGATCGCCCGCGCCGCCGGGATGATCGCCCCAGCCGCGCGGCGCGCCCGGGTTGACGCCGCCGGGCGCGCCCGGGCCGCCCGGTGCACCGGGCGGGGGCGCCGGCCGCGCGCCGCCGGGGGACGGCCCGTCATGATGCCAGCCGCCGCCACCCGGATGCTGCGCGGGCGCGGGGCCGGCGGGCGGGGCGGGCGGCTGGGCGAGGAGCGGTGTGGCGGCGGTAACGAGAAGCGCGGCAAGCCAGGGACGCATCGGATGAGCCTTTCCGGACTCGGCGGGCGGCGGCGAGCGTGCCGCGCCCCAGGCTTTCCTTCTGGCGCGGCGGCGCTGACGCGCGACTGAATTGCTTTGTCAGCAATCCGCAAGCTTTCCCGGACTTAGCCGCCGCTGGCGCGGGTGCCGATCGCCTTGGCGGCCTCCAGCAGCTCGACCGGGAGCAGCGCGATGACGGTGCTGTTATGCTCCACGCCGATCTCGCTCAGTGTCTGCAGGCGGCGCAGCTCGAGCGCGCCGCTGCTCGTGCCGATGGTGGCGGCGGCATCGGCCAGCGTCTGCGCCGCCTCGCGCTCGCCCTCGGCCTTGATGATCCGCGCGCGCTTCTCGCGGATCGCCTCGGCCTCGCGCGCGATCGCGCGCTGCATCGCCTCGGGAATGTCGAGATCCTTGATCTCGACCGCGTCGATCGCGACGCCCCATTGCGCCACCGCGCGGCCCAGCATGCCCATCAGCCGCTCGTTGATGGCGCTGCGATCCTTGAGCAGCTGGTCGAGATCGGACTGGCCGATGGCGTCGCGCAGGCCGGTCTCAGCCGCCTGGAGCACCGCGCGCTGCCATTGCTCCACCACGGTCAGCACGCGCACCGGATTGGTGGCGCGGAACCAGAGCACGGCATTGACGCGCACCGGCACGCCGTCGCGCGTCACCGTTTCCTGCGTATCGAGCGCGACCGTGATGGTGCGCGTGTCGATCCGCTGCGCGCGATCGATGAAGGGCACGAGCCAATACCAGCCGGGCCCCTTGGGCTCGATCACCCGGCCGAGCCGGAACACCACGGCACGTTCATATTCCTGGTTGATGCCGAAGCTTTTCAGCGCGGCGATCAGCAGCAGGATCAGGGGCACGGCAAAGGGCAGGAGCATCGACATGGCGCACGCCTCGATCAGGGATGATGGTCTTATAGCAGCCCTGTGGCAGGGCCGCGATGCGGCTTCCGCGTTTTCCTTTCGTTCGCGACCGCGCTATAGCGGCGGCCGATGCTTCCTCCTGTTTCCGCCGCGCTCCACGCCACCCATGGCGGCATCTGGCTGGCCGAGCGTGGCGCGCCGGTGCGGCCGCTGGCGCGCGGCGAGGCGATCGCGCGTGCCGCCGAGCAGCCGCTGGTGCTGCTCAACGCGCCTCTGGTCGGCCAGCGCCTGGGCTATGCCGAATTGTCCGGGCTCGATCTGCTCGAGCTGTTCGCCTTCGTGCATCCCGCCCGCTTCGCGGTGCCGACGCCGGCGGGCCTGGCGCGCATGCTCGGGCTCGCGCCGCCGGCCGGCGACGATGTCGCCGCCGCCACGCTGCTCGACATCGCCGATGCGCTGCTGGCCCGTACCGGCGCGGCCGACTGGCCCGAGCGCGACGGCGCCTGGACGGTCGCGCAGGCGCTGGCGCGGCTGCGCTGGCCCTGGGCGCAGCAGCTGCTCGCCCGGCTCACCATGCCCGAGCGCAGCGAGCGCGGGCTGTTCGCGCGGCTGCCCGAATGGGAGGAGGCGGCGCCGCGCCCGCAGCCGCGCAGCGTGGTGATCACGCCCGATCAGGCGCAGGCGGCGCTCACCCGCCTCACCGGCCAGGGTGCCGAGGCGCGGCCGGGGCAGCAGGCCTATGCGGCGGCGGCGGTCCATGCCTTCGCGCCGCGCGCGGCCGAGGGCCGGCCGCGGCTGCTGCTCGCGGAGGCGGGCACCGGCATCGGCAAGACGCTGGGCTATCTCGCGCCCGCCGGGCTCTGGGCCGAGGCGGCGTCGGGCAGCGTCTGGGTCTCCACCTATACGCGCGCGCTCCAGCGCCAGCTCGACAAGGAGACGCACCGGCTCTTCCCCGATCCGGCGGCGCGCCACGCCAAGGTGGCGGTGCGCAAGGGGCGCGAGAATTATCTCTGCCTCCTCAACCTGGAAGACGCGCTCTATGGCGGCTTCGCCGGGCGCGCGGCGGTGCTGGCGCAGCTGGTGGCGCGCTGGGCGGCCTATACGCGCGACGGCGATATGGTGGGCGGCGATCTGCCCGGCTGGCTGCCCAGCCTGTTCCGGCGCGCCGGCGCCACCGCGCTGACCGACCGGCGCGGCGAATGCGTCTATGCCGGCTGCCCCCATTATCGCCGCTGCTTCATCGAGCGCTCGATCCGCCGCGCCGAGGAGGCGGACATCGTGATCGCCAACCATGCGCTGGTGATGCTGCTGGCGGAACGCCGGCGCGACGAGGGGCGCGCGCTCGGGCGGATCATCTTCGACGAGGGCCATCATCTCCACGACGCCGCCGATTCGACCTTCGCGGCGGCGCTGACCGGGCAGGAGGGGATCGAGCTGCGCCGCTGGATCGTGGGGCCGGAGCGCGCCTCGCGCGGGCGGCGGCGCGGGCTGGCGGCGCGGCTCGCCGATGTCGTCTCCTATGACGAGGCGGGCGCGGCGGCGCTCGACGCGATCATCCAGGCGGCCGAGGCGCTGCCCGCCGACCAATGGCTCGGCCGGCTGGCGGAAGGCGCGCCGCGCGGCCCGATCGAGGCGCTGCTCGGCGCGGTGCGGCAGGTGGTGCTGGCCCGCGCCACCGCCGCCGATGCCGGCTATGGCATCGAGACCGAGGTCGCCGCGCTCGACGGGCCGGTGATTGAGGCCGCCACCGCCGCGTCGGCGGCGCTGGAGCAGCTGATGCGGCCGATGGTGGCGCTGGGCGGCCGGCTGCTGGCGGTGCTGGAGGAAGCGCCCGATTGGCTGGACGGGCCGGCGCGGGCGCGGATCGAGGGCGCGGCGGCGGGGCTGGCGCAGCGCGCGCGGACCCTGGCGGCGTGGATCGCGCTGCTCGGCCGGCTGGGCGGCGCGCCCGATCCCGATTTCGTCGACTGGCTGGCGGTGGATCGGGTGGAAGGCCGCGAATTCGACATCGGCGTGCATCGCCGCTGGCTGGATCCGGGCCGGCCGCTCGCCGCCGCGGTGCTCGCGCCGGCGCAGGGCGTGCTGGTGACATCGGCGACGCTCACCGGCAGCGGCGGCTGGGATCATGCCGAGGCGCGCACCGGCGTGCGCCATCTCGACGCGCCGGTGGAACGGTTCGCGGTGGCGAGCCCGTTCGACTATGCCGCCGCCGCCGAGGTGCTGATCGCCACCGACGTGCCGCGCGGCGATCCGGTGGCGCTCGCCCATGCCTATTTCCGCCTGATCGCGGCGAGCGGCGGTGGCGCGCTCGGACTGTTCACCGCGATCGCGCGGCTCAAGGCCGTCTATGCGCGGATCGCGGACCGGCTCGCGCGCGAGGGGCTGCCGCTCTTCGCGCAGCATGTCGATCCGATCGACACGGGCACGCTGGTCGACATGTTCCGCGACGATCCGCGCGCCTCGCTGCTCGGCACCGATGCGCTGCGCGACGGCATCGACGTGCCCGGCGAATCGCTGCGGCTGGTGGTGATGGAGCAGGTGCCCTGGCCGCGGCCGACGGTGCTGCACGCCGCGCGGCGCGCCGCCGGCGGCGGCGGCAGCTATGACGACGAGGTGGTGCGGGCGCGGCTGGCGCAGGGCTTTGGCCGGCTGATCCGCTCGGCGCGCGATCGCGGCCAGTTCGTCCTGCTCTCCTCCGCCACCCCCTCGCGGCTGCTCACCGCCTTTCCCGCCGGCGTGCCGATCCGGCGCCTCCCGCTCGACGAGGTGGTGGCGCGGGTGGCGAGCGGCCTTCCCAAGCCGGTCGCCATCGGGCATCAGGCCTCCGGAGATTGAGCGGCGGGGAGCGCGGCATGAAGCGTCTGATCACCTTCCGCCACGCCAAATCCGGCTGGGACCAGCCGACCATGCGCGATTTCGATCGCGGGCTGAACGCCAAGGGCCGCCGCGCCGCCGCCACCATGGGCCGTCATATGCGGACGCTGGGGCTGGTCTTCGATGCGGTGCTGGCCTCGCCGGCGGTGCGCGTGGCCGAGACGCTGGACGCGATGGCGGACGGCTATGGCCGGCGGATCACCCCCGCCTGGGACCGCCGCCTCTATCTCGCCACCGCGCAGACGCTGCTCGAGGCGATCCAGGAGGCCGATGATGGCGTCGAGACGCTGATGATCGCGGCGCATAATCCCGGGATCGAGGAGCTGGTTCTGCTGCTGGCCGGCGCCGGCGGCGAGGAGGAGCTGGCGACGCGCGGTTCGGTGGAGGATAAATATCCCACCGCCGCGATCGCCGAGCTGCATTTCGAGGCCGATCGGTGGAGCGCGGTGGCGCCGGGCGGGGGCCAGCTGATCCGCTTCGTCCGCCCGCGCGATCTCGATCCGACGCTCGGCCCGGAACGCGGCTAGGCGGCGGCGCCACCGTCCGCCGCGCAGGCGCGCAGCGCCGCGCCCTCCAGCCGCCAGCCCTGCCATTCGGCCTTGGGCGCGGCGCCGAGCCGCTCGTAGAAATCCATGGCGGGGCGGTTCCAGTCGAGCACCGCCCAGTCCATCCGCGCGCAGCCGCGCGCCACCGCCTCCCGCGCCAGCGCCGCGAACAGCGCGCGGCCCAGCCCGAGGCCGCGCGCCTCGGGCTCGACGAAAAGATCCTCGAGATAGAGGCCGGGGCGCCCCGTCCAGGTGGAGAAGCTGAGAAACCAGATGGCCATGCCGACGACGCGGCCATGCCGTTCGGCGACCAGCGCATGGGCGTGGGCGGTCGCGCCGAACAGCGCGCGATCGAGCGCCGCGGCATCGGCTTCCACCGCGTCCGGCGCGCGCTCATAGGCGGCGAGCGCGCGGACGAGGCCGAGCAAGGCGGGCACATCCTCCGGCGCCGCGCGCCGGACGTGCACGCTCATTCGGCGGCCTGGGCCGTCGCCGCCGCGCTGGCGGCCTCGATCTCGGCGGCCTTGGCCTCGACCAGCTTGACGACATGATCGATCATCGCCTCGTCGCCGATCGTGTGATCGGTCACGCCCGAGAGATAGATCATGTGCTTGCCATTGCCGCCGCCGGTGACGCCGATATCCGTCTCGCGCGCCTCGCCGGGGCCGTTGACGACACAGCCCAGCACCGAGAGCGAGATCGGCGTGGAAATGTGCTGGAGCCGCGATTCCAGCGCCTCCACGGTGCGGATCACGTCGAAGCCCTGGCGCGCGCAGGACGGGCAGGAGACGACGCGCACGCCGCGCGTGCGGATGCCCAGCGCCTTGAGCATCTCGTAGCCGACGCGCACCTCCTCCTCGGGCTCCGCCGAGAGCGAGACGCGGATCGTATCGCCAATGCCGAACCAGAGCAGCGATCCAATGCCGATCGCGGATTTGACCGTGCCGCCGATCAGGCCCCCGGCCTCGGTGATGCCGAGGTGCAGCGGGCAATCCACCGCCTCGGCGAGCTGCTGATAGGCGGCCACGGCGAGAAACAGGTCGGATGCCTTCACCGCCACCTTATATTCGTGGAAATCGGCGTCCTGCAGCAGCTTGATGTGATCGAGCGCGCTTTCCACCAGCGCCTCGGGGCAGGGCTCGCCATATTTTTCGAGCAGATCCTTCTCGAGGCTGCCGGCATTGACGCCGATCCGGATCGAGCAGCCATTGGCCTTGGCGGCGCGCACCACCTCGGCCACGCGCGCGGCCGAACCGATATTGCCGGGATTGATCCGCAGGCAGGCCGCGCCGTTATCGGCCGCCTCGAGCGCGCGCTTATAGTGAAAGTGGATATCCGCCACGATCGGCACGCGGGCGGCGCGCGTGATCTGGCGCAGCGCGGCCGAGCTTTCCTCGTCCGGGCACGACACGCGGATGATATCCGCGCCCGCTTCCTCGCAGCGGCGGATCTGGTCCACCGTGGCGCGGATGTCCGGCGTGGGCGTGTTGGTCATGGTCTGCACCGTGATCGGCGCATCGCCGCCGACGGGGACGTTCCCGACCATGATCTGGCGGCTCTGGCGGCGCGTGATGTCACGCCAAGGACGAAGCGACATGGGATGCCTTAACGGTTGCTCTCCGCGCCTCTATAGGCGCTCGCACGGCGTAAAGTAAGCGGGTGGACGAGAGCGATGGCTTGGACGGTGATGATCCATGGCGGTTCCGGGGCGATGGCGCCCGGCCGGCTCAGCGCCGCGGAGGAGCAGGGCGCCGCCGCCGGGCTGCGGGCCGCGCTGGCCGCCGCCGCCGCGCTGCTAGAGGCGGGCGGCAGCGCCGTGGACGCGGTCGAGGCGGCGGTCCGGGTGCTGGAGGATGATCCGCATTTCAACGCCGGGCGCGGCTCCGTCTTCACCTGGGAGGGCGGCATCGAGTGCGACGCGGCGATCATGGACGGGCGGGATCGCCGCGCCGGCGCCGCCGCCGGGCTGACCGCCACCCGCAATCCCGTCAGCCTGGCGCGCGCGGTGATGCGCGATACGCCGCATGTGCTGCTGGCCGGCGCGGGCGCCGACGCCTTTTCCAGGGCGCGCGGGGCCGAACAGGCGCCGCCGGACTGGTTCGCCACGCCCGAGCGCCGGCGCCAGCTCGACGAGATCAAGGCGCGGCCCGACCTGCCGTTCGATTCGGGCATGAAATACGGCACGGTCGGCGCGGTGGCGCGCGACTCCGCCGGCCATGTCGCGGCGGCCACCTCGACCGGCGGCCTCACCGCCAAGCGCTGGGGCCGGATCGGCGATTCGCCGCTGATCGGCGCCGGCACCTACGCCGATGATCGCGCCGCCGCGATTTCCTGCACGGGATCGGGCGAACATTTCATCCGCATGGGCCTTGCCCACGAACTGTGCGCGCGGCTGCGGCTCGCCGGCGCCACCCCGGACGCGGCGGCGGACGCGGTGCTGGCCGAGCTGGGCCAGCTCGGCGGCAAGGGCGGCTTCATCCTCGTCACGCCCAGAGGCGAGGCGTGCTGGCGGTTCAACACGCCCGGCATGTATCGCGGCCGGATCGCGGCCGATACGCCCGCCGAAATCGCCATCTATCGCTGAGCCTCTGTTGCAGCGCTGGCATTGTGGCGCGGGATCAATCCAGTAGAGGGCGCGACATGATTCGCATCCGATCCGCGCTGCTCGCCCTGCTGCTTGCCCTGCTGCCGCTTTCGCCGGCGGCGGCCTGGTGGGATTATGGCCACCAGATGGTGGCGCGGATCGCCTGGGCGCAGATCCGCCCCGCCACGCGCGCCGCGCTGCAGCGGCTGCTGGCGCAGTCCCGCCGGCTCGACACGCCGACCTGTCCGGCGCGCACGCTCGCCCAGGCTTCGACCTGGCCGGACTGCGTGAAGACGCTGGGGGACCGGTTCAGCTACGCCTATGCCTGGCACTATCAGGATTTCGACGTCTGCACCGCCTTCACCGAGCGCGGCACCTGCCCCGGCGGCCAGTGCGTGACCGCGCAGATCGAGCGCAACCAGCGGCTGCTCGCGGATCGCACGCTCAACCCGCGCGAGCGGCTGATGGCGCTGATCTTCCTGGTCCATCTCGTCGGCGATCTGCACCAGCCGCTGCATGCCGCCGAGCGCGACGGCGATCAGGGCGGCAACAAAGCCAAGGCGCTGTACGGTCGCGTGCCGAGCAACCTCCATTCGATTTGGGACGGGCTGCTCGCCGAGCGCGCGCTGACGACGCCGCCGGCCGGCGTGGCGGGGCTGCTCTCGGCCGTGCCGCCGGCCGAGCGGGCGGCGGTGGTGGCCGGCCGCCCGCTCGACTGGGCGCGCGAAAGCTGGGGGATCGCGCGCGACACCGTCTATCCCAGCGCGAGCGGCGGCGCGCCCGCCTGCCCGGCGCAGCCCGGCCCGGGCCATCTCGACGAGGCCGCGATCCAGCGCCTCACGCCGCTGGTGCGGGCGCAGATCGCGAAGGGCGGCCTCCGCCTCGCGGCGATGCTCGACGCGGCGGTGGCGGGCCGGGTGCCGCCGCGCCGCCGCGGCGGCTGAGCCGGCTCAGCGCAGCGCGGTGCAGAATTCCGCGATGCGATCGCAGGCGCTGGCCAGCGCCTCGTCCGAGGTGGCGTAGCTGATGCGGAAGGCCGGCTCGAGCCCGAAGGCGGCGCCGTGCACCACCGCGACGCGGCCGGCGGCGAGCAGCTGATCGGCCAGCACGGCGTCATTCTCGATCCGCGTGCCGTCGGGCGCGGTCTTGCCGATCACGCCGGACACGTCGGGATAGACGTAGAAGGCGCCCTCGGGCGTCGGGCAGCTGATGCCGGGAATGGCGTTGAGCCGCGCCACCACCATGTCGCGCCGCCGCTTGAAGGCGGCGTTTCGCTCCGCGAGGAAATCCTGCGGACCGTTCAGCGCCGCCACCGCCGCCGCCTGGGCGATCGAGCAGGGATTGGAGGTGGATTGCGACTGGAGCTTGGCCATGGCCTTGATGAGCCAGGCCGGGCCGCCCGCATAGCCGATCCGCCAGCCGGTCATCGCATAGGCCTTGGAACAGCCGTTCACCGTCAGGATCCGGTCGGCCAGATCGGGGCGGAGCTGGGCGAGCGTGGTGAAGCGGAAATCGTCGTAGACGACATGCTCGTAGATATCGTCGGACAGGACGAAGACCTGCGGATGCCGCGCGATCACCTCGCCCAGCGCCGCTAGCTCGGCCTCGTTATAGGCGGCGCCGGTGGGATTGGAGGGCGAGTTGAGGATCACCCAGCGGGTGCGCGGCGTGATCGCCGCGTCCAGCTGCTCGGGGGTGATCTTGTAGGCGCGATCGGCGCCGGCGGGGACGAACACCGGCACGCCGCCCGCGAACTGGACGATATCCGGATAGCTCACCCAATAGGGCGCGGGGATGACGACCTCGTCGCCCGCGTCGATGGTGGCGACGAGCGCGTTGAACAGGGTGTGCTTCCCGCCGACATTGACGCTGATCTGATCGGCGGTGAAGCGCAGGCCATTGTCGCGCTCGAACTTGGCGGCGATGGCGGCCTTAAGCTCGGCGGTGCCGTCGACATTGGTGTATTTGGTCTTGCCGGCCTGGATCGCCTCGATCGCGGCGGCCTTCACGTAGTCCGGCGTGTCGAAATCCGGTTCGCCGGCGCTGAGGCCGATCACATCGACCCCCTGACGCTTCAGATCCAGCACGCGCGACGTCATGGCGAGCGTGGGGGAGGGCGCGATGCGGCCGAGCGCGAGCGACGTGGTTCGCATGGGACAGACACTTTCCATGAAGGCGGGAGACGCGGGCGCGCCTATAGCCTCATGGCGCCCGATCGTTCAACCGTGCCTGAATCAATCCTCGCACGGCGTTGCCGAGCAAGAATCCATCGCGCAGATCCTCGGCGCGCAGCGGCGCCTCGATCGCGCGGCCGGACTCGAGCAAGGCCTGGCGCAGAATGCCGGGCAGCAGCCCGTGCGCGAGCGGGGGCGTGAGCAGCCGGCCGTCGCGCTCGACGAACAGCGAGGTGAAGCTGCCCTCGGTGAGCCAGCCATCGCTCCGCGCGAACACCACCTCGAAACAGCCGGCGGCGCGGCGCGCCTCGTCGTAGAAATCGCGGGCGCTGGTCTTGTGCCGCAGCCGGAAATCCTCGGGCGCGACGGGCAGCGGCACGATCGCCACCGCGACCGGCGCGGCGGGGGTGGCGGGCAGCGCCCGGACCTCGATCGCCACCCGCCCGCTCGGCGCGGCGCGCACGCGCACCCGCGCCGGCTCGCGCAGGCGGAAGGTGGCGGCCTGAAGCTCGTTGCGCACCGCGTGACGATCCACCGCGAAGCCTAGCGCCTCGGCCGAGGCCTTGAGCCGCGCGAGATGGCGCTCGGTTTCGAGCAGCCCGTCGAACGGATCGAAGCGCATGGTTTCGAGAAGGTCGAAAGGCGGGCAGGCGCGGCTCACAAATTCTCCCTTGGCGCGGCACTCGCGCCATTCGGCGGCCCCGTGCGAATCGGCGACGATACCCGAACCCAGGCCCAGGCGCGCCGCTTCCCCCGTCACCACCAGCGTGCGGATGGCGACATTGAAGGCGGCGTCGCCATCGGCGTCGATCCGGCCGATCGCGCCGGTATAGAGGCCGCGCGGGGCGGACTCCACCTCCTGCGTGAGGGCGATGGCGCGCAGCTTGGGCGCGCCGGTGATCGAGCCGCAGGGAAAGGCCGCCTCGAGCACCGCCACCGCGTCGAGGCCCGGCGCCAGCGCGGCGGTGACGGTGGAGGTGAGCTGGTGGAGCGTGGGATAACGTTCCACGGTGAACAGCGCCGGCACCGCCACGCTGCCCGGCACCGCCACCCGCGCGAGATCGTTGCGCAGCAGATCGACGATCATGAGATTCTCGGCGCGCTGCTTGGGATCGCGCGCCAGCGCGCGGGCGGCCTCGGCGTCGGACGCCGCATCGACGCCGCGCGGCGCCGTGCCCTTCATCGGCCGGGCGGTGATCCGGCCCTGGTCGAGCCGGAAGAAGAGTTCGGGCGAGAAGGACAGGATCAGCCGCTCGGTCCCGTCGCGGATGATCCCGCCCCAGCCGGCGGCGGCGTGGCGCCGGATGCGCGCATAGAGCGCCAGCGGATCGCCGACGATCCGCAGCGCGGCGGCGAAGGTGAGGTTCGCCTGATAGATGTCGCCCGCCGCGATCCAGGCCTGGATGCGCGCCACGGCGGCGATATAGGCGTCGCGATCGATCAGCGGGGCGGGCGGGCTCGCCCAGGCGCCGGCGCCATCCGGCAGCAGCGCGGGCACGGCGTCGGACGCGATCGTGCGATAGCCGTCGAACAGGCCGAACCAGAGCAGCGGCGCGCCGTCGCCCGGGCGGGCGGCGCCGTCGCCGAAGGGGCCCGCCTCATAGGCGCAATAGCCGGCGGCATGCAGGCCGGCGTGGCGCGCGGCGCGCAGCCGGGCGAGCGCAGCCGGGATCTCCTCCGGCGCGTGGGCGATCACCTGGTCGCGCGGATGCTGGTAGAGCCGCGCCGGCGCGGCATCGGGGCCGCTGGCATCATCGAGCAGGACGAAGCAGGAGGCGGGATCGAGCATGGCGCCTCCTGCCGCGATCGGGCCGGCCGCCGCAAGCCTGCGCGCTTGCGCGGGCCGGCGCGCTCCCCCATCGTCTGACGGATGAGCGAGATCGAGCCCCCCTTGCGCGCCGCCGTGATCCCGGTGACGGCCTTTCAGCAGAACGCCACGCTGATCTGGTGCACCGCCACCCGGCGCGCGGCGGTGATCGACCCCGGCGGCGATCTCGATCGCATCGCGGCGGCGATCGCGCAGCATGGCGTGACGCTGGAGAAGATCCTCCTCACCCACGGCCATATCGACCATTGCGGGCTGGCGGGCGTGTTCGCCGCCGAACGGGGCGTGCCGATCGAAGGGCCGCAGGAGGAGGATCGCTTCTGGATCGCGCGGCTCGAGGATGATTCGCGCGGCTTCGGGCTGGAAGGCCGGGTGTTCGAGCCCGATCGCTGGCTGGAGGATGGCGATCAGGTGACGGTGGGCGCGCTGACGCTCGACGTCTACCACACGCCGGGCCACACCCCCGGCCATGTCATCTTCCACCATCCCGAATCGCGCTTCGCCCAGGTCGGCGACGTGCTGTTCCAGGGCTCGATCGGACGGACCGACTTTCCCCGGTCCGATCATGACGCGCTGATCGCGTCGATCACGGGCAAGCTCTGGCCGCTCGGCGACGATACGGTGTTCGTGCCCGGCCATGGCCAGGCCTCGCGCTTCGGGATCGAGCGGCGCAGCAATCCCTTCGTGGCCGATCACGTTCTGGCGGCGGCCGCCGGCTGAGGTGGCGGCGGCCGCCTGCGGCTCAGAACAGCGTCACATGGCCGGTGGCGCCGGGGGCGTGGCTGGCGATGACGATCGCCCAGAGCGACAGGCCGAGCAGGACCAGCCAGGTGACCAGCGCGCCGCCGGCGCGGGCGGCGTTGCGGCGCGGATTGTCCATGCCGAAGGCGTGGGCGACGCGCGCCACCACATACAGCGCGGCGACCAGCCACAAGGCGCGGCGGGGCGCGCCGGCAAGCTCGATCAGTACCACCAGGGCGAGGACGAAGGGGCTGTATTCCACGAAATTGGCATGGGCGCGCATGCGGGCCGCGAGGCGCGGATCGCCGCCATCGCCGATCATCACCTTGCCCGCCATGCGCATCCGCGAGAGGCGGAAGGCGAGCCAGAGGCTGAGCAGGCCCAAGGCGGCGGCCAGAGTGAGCGAGACGGGCAGCATGGACGGGCTCCGATCAGGAGGAGGAGGGAGCGTCTCGCTCGCATGGCGCACGCGCGCTTGCAACAGCGGCCGAAATCGCTATAGGCCGCGCTTCGCGTCGAGGCCGGCTGCCTGCGAATCCGTGGGTGGGAGCCCCGGGCACGTTCGGTGGCATATCGGCCCCGCATCCTTGTGTAGATCAGAATAGGTGCCGAGATGGCCGTCCCCAAGCGAAAGACCTCGCCCTCGCGGCGCAACATGCGTCGCAGCCACCACGCGCTGACCGTGGAGTCCTTCCAGGAATGCCCGAATTGCGGCGAGCTGAAGCGTCCGCACAATCTGTGCAACGCCTGCGGCCACTATAACGGGCGCGAGATCGTCTCGGTCGAAGCCTGATCGGCGTCACTGCGAAAGGACGGGGCGTGGACACGCCGCGAATCGCCATCGACGCGATGGGCGGAGATCGTGGCGCGGCCATCATGCTCGCCGGGGTCTCCCGGGCGCTGAGCGCCGATCCGTCCTTGCGCTTCCTGCTGGTCGGCGACGAGCCGGCGATCCGGGCCGAGCTTGATCGGCACCGGTCGCTCGCGCACGCCTGCGAGATCGAACACGCGCCCGACCGCATCCTGGGCGACGACAAGCCGAGCCAGGCGATCCGGCGCGCCAAGACCAGCTCGATGGGGCTCGCCATCGCCGCCGTGAAGGAGGGGCGCGCCAGCGCCGCCGTGTCCGCCGGCAATACCGGCGCGCTGATGGCCATGGCCAAGCTCGCGCTCAGGACGATGCCGGGGATCGATCGGCCCGCGCTCGCCGCGCTGCTGCCGACCTTCGGCGCCAACGACGTGGTGATGCTCGATCTCGGCGCCAATACCGAGTGCGACGCCCGCAATCTGATCGAGTTCGCGCTGATGGGCGCGGCCTATGCGCGCACCGCGATGGAATTGCCGACGCCTCGCGTGGCGCTGCTCAATATCGGCACGGAAGAGCTGAAGGGCACCGAGGAGCTGAAGGACGCCGCCGCCGCGCTGCGCGCCGCCGGCCCGCTGCCGCTCAGCTTCAGCGGCTTCATCGAGGGCGACCGGCTTTCGCGCGGCGAGGTCGATGTCATCGTGTCGGATGGCTTTTCGGGCAATATTGCGCTCAAGACGGCGGAAGGCACGGCGCGGTTCGTCACCGATCTGCTGCGCCGCTCCTTCACCAGTTCGCTCCGCTCCAAGCTGGGCTTCCTGCTGTCGCGGCCGGCGCTGCACCTGCTCAAGGTGCATCTGGATCCGAATAACCATAATGGTGCCATTTTTCTGGGGCTTAATGGCATTGTCGTGAAGAGCCATGGCGGCGCCGACGCCAAGGGCGTGGCCAATGCGGTGGCGCTCGCGGCCAAGCTCGCGCGCGAGGATCTCGTGCGGCGCATCGCGCGCGATCTGGATGTCTACCGCGCCGCCACCCCCAGCGAGGCGATCCCCGCGCAATGACCGACGCCCTGATTCGCCGCGCCGTGCTGAGTGGAACCGGATCGGCGCTGCCGGCGCGGCGGGTGACCAATGCGGAACTGGCGCAGCGGGTGGACACGAGCGACGAGTGGATCGTCGAGCGCACCGGCATCAGCGCGCGCTACATCGCCGGCGAGGGCGAGACCACGGCGACGCTGGGCGCCGAGGCCGCGCGGGCCGCGCTGGCGGCGGCGGGGCTGGCGCCCGAGTCGATCGATCTGATCGTGCTGGCCACCGCCACGCCGGACCAGACCTTCCCGGCCACCGCCACCAAGGTGCAGACCTTGCTCGGCATCGACGATTGCGTCGCGTTCGACGTGGCGGCGGTCTGCTCGGGCTTTCTCTACGCGCTGACGGTGGCCGACAGCATGATTCGCGGCGGCGGCTTCCGTCACGCGCTGGTGATCGGCGCCGAGACGTTCAGCCGCATCCTCGATTGGGAGGACCGCGCCACCTGCGTGCTGTTCGGCGACGGCGCGGGCGCGGTGGTGCTTTCGGCGGCGATGGAGCCGGCCGACCCCGCCGAGGCGCGCGGCGTGCTCGCCACCCGGCTGCACGCCGATGGCCGGCACAATGGCCTGCTCTATGTCGATGGCGGCCCGTCCACCACCGGGACGGTGGGCAAGCTGCGGATGAAGGGACGCGAGGTGTTCCGGCACGCGGTCGTCAATCTCGCCGCCGTGCTGGGCGAGGTGCTGGACGAGATCGGCCTTGCCGCCGACGCGATCGACTGGCTGGTGCCGCATCAGGCCAATGCCCGGATCCTTGAGGCAACCGCCCGGAAACTCGCGCTTTCGCCGGATCGGGTGGTGATGACGGTGGATCGCCACGCCAACACCTCGGCCGCCTCGGTGCCGCTGGCGCTGGACGCGGCGGTGCGCGACGGGCGCGTGCAGCCGGGCCAGATCCTCGCGCTGGAGGCGATGGGCGGCGGCTTCACCTGGGGCGCCGCGATCATACGATATTGATAGTCTTACGGTCTTTTCATCCCGGAAATCCCCGCGTTAAAAGCTAATCTCCGTAACCAGGGGGAAGGGTGTGGCAGAAGTTGGAACGCTGACACGGGCGGACATCGCCGATCGTATTCATTCCGAAGTGGGCCTGTCGCGGGCCGATTCGGCCGGGATGGTGGAGCGCGTGCTCGCCCATATGTGCGAAGCCCTGGCCAAGGGCGAGAATGTGAAAATCTCGGGATTCGGCACCTTCGTGCTGCGCGACAAGGGCGAGCGGGTGGGCCGCAATCCCAAGACCGGCGTCGAGGTGCCGATCGCGCCGCGCCGCGTGCTTACCTTCCGCGCCTCCACCATGTTGCGGGATCGGATCGCGCGCGCGGGCTGAGCGTTGCGAGGGACGTGACCAAGTCTGACACGGCCTTCAAAACCATCGGTGAGGTGTCGGCGGCGCTGGGTGTGCCCCAGCATGTGCTGCGCTATTGGGAAACCCGGTTCCCGCAGCTCAAGCCGCTGACCCGCGCCGGCAACCGCCGCTACTACCGGCCCGAGGACGTGGCGCTGGCGCGCCATATCCAGTCGCTGCTGGGCGAGCAGGGCTATACGGTGCGCGGCGTGCAGAAGCTGCTCGCCGACGCGCCCGCCCCGCCCACGCTTACGCCTACGTCTGCGCCCGCGCCGGAGGGTGGCGGCGCCGGCGCCAACGGGCATGCGGCGACCGCTCCACCCGCGCCGTCCGCGTCCGCCGCTCCGCAGCCGGGCTCGCCCGCGTCCGCCGCGCCCGATCCGCTGCTCGACGAGCTGCGCGCGATTCGCGATCTGCTCGCGGGCCTGCTCGCGGACGAGCCGAGCGGGGCCAGCATATCTTAACCCCTGCGCCTTAGGCCGGGCGCATGATCGCCCGCCTTTTCCGCGCCGTGGAGGCGCGTCGCCATCGCTGGACGGCGCGCCGGGTGCTGGCCGCGCCGCCGATCGCCGCGCGTGACGATGGCGTGCTGCTCTTCTCCATGATCGGCACGCGGGTGGTGCTGCCCTATCTGGTGGCCGTGAAATCGCTCCATGCCGCGCTCGGCCGCGGGCGGGTGGTGCTGCTCGACGATGGCAGCCTCACCGCCGCCGATCGCGCGCTGCTGGACCGGCAGTGCGGCGGCGCGGAGATAGTCCCGATCGCCGCGGTGGCGCGCGGCGCGTGCCCGCAGGGCGGCTGCTGGGAGCGGCTGCTGGCGCTGCTCGGCCGCACCGGCGACCATTATGTCGTCCAGCTCGATTCGGACACGGTGACGCTCGGGCCGGTGCCGGAGGTGGCGGCGGCGATCGCCGCCAATCGCAGCTTCACCCTGCTCGGCGATGCCGGGGTGGAGCGGCACGGCCTGCTCGATTTGCCCGGCTTTCTGGCCGCCTATCATCCGCAGGGCGGGGTCGATCCGCGCGGGCCGGCGCATGTCCAGCGCGCGATCGAGAGCAATTGGGATCGCCTGCCCGATTGGCGCGACGCGCGCTATGTGCGGGGCTGCGCGGGCTTTGCCGGCTTCGCGCGGGGCGGCTTCGGCGCCGAGGCGGCGGAGCGGTTCAGCCGCGCCGCCGAGGCGGTGGTCGGCGCGGCGAGCTGGGCGCGCTGGGGCAGCGAGCAGGTCGCTTCCAATTTCCTGATCGCCAACAGCGCCGATCCCGTGCTGCTGCCCTATGCCCGCTACAGCAATTACTGGGCCGAGCCGGTCGCGCCGGACGCGCGCTTCCTCCATTTCGTCGGCACCCACCGCTATGCGCGCGGCGAATATCGCCGCCGCACCGCCGCCGCGATCGCCGCGCTCAGCTGCTCCCCAGAACGTTGACGGTGAAGGCGACCACGCCGAGATTGAAGACGAAGGCGGCGAGGCAGTGGAAGACCACCACGATGCGCATCTTGGTGGTGGTGAGCTGGGTGTCCGATGTCTGGAAGGTCATGCCGAGCGTGAAGGCGAAATAGAGGAAATCCCAGTAGCCGGGCTCCTGCGTCTTGGGAAAGTCGAGCCCGCCGAGATCCTCCTCGCTGCCATCCCCGTCGGTATCGCCCTGGCTGTAGTAGATGTGCGCGTAATGCAGCGCATAGACGGTGTTGGCGAACAGCCAGGCACAGGCGAGCGTGGCGATCAGCAGCGTGATGGTGGCCGGGCGCAGGCCGTGGCGATCGGCCAGCTCGGAGCCGATCGCGATCAGGATGACCAGCGTGACGGACACGGTGATCGCCAGCAGCAGCGCGCGATTGGCATCGTTGGCGGCGGCGTGGGCGCGCATCCCCTTGGGCCGGCCATCGCGGAACAGCGGCCAGAGCGAGAGCAGGAACAGCGCCGCGCTGGCATCGAACGCCGCCATCACCGCATGCCGGCCGCCCATCCACGGCGTGAGCAGCGGCGCCAGCACCACCAGCTGCGCGAAGAAGACGAGGAAGCGCGCGGGGGCGATGCGATTGCCGAGCGAGGAGGGGGATGCCATGGCGGCGAGCATAGGCGGCGGCGCGGCCGGCGCATGTGACAATTTCGTCAGGAGTTGGACGATGGCCTGGGTGCTGCTCATCATCGGGGGGCTGGGCGAAGTCGGCTTCACCACCTGCCTGCGCTTCGTGGATGGGTTCCGCAATATCGGCTGGACCGCCGGCTTCCTCGCCTCGGTGACGCTGAGCATGGGCGCGCTGGAATGGGCGGCGCGCACCATCCCGATGGGCACCGCCTATGCGGTGTGGGGCGGGATCGGCGCGCTGGGCACGGTGCTGGTGGGCGCGCTCTGCTTCGGCGAACCGCTGGGCGCCGCGCGGATGGCGCTGATCGCGGGCCTGATCGCCTGCGTCGCGGGGCTGCGCCTGGCGGGCTGAGGTGGCGGCGCGCGCGCCGCGGGGCCGCCCGCGCGCCGGCACAGGCGCGCGGGCGGGGTGGATCAGGCCTTGGGGGCGAGCAGCTTGTCGAGGCCGCCCTCGCCCTTGCCGGTCTTTTCCAGATGCGGGTAGCGCAGGCCGCCCGCATAAGGGATGTCGATCGTGCGGACCTGATCATTCTGCAGGATCACGAAGCGGATTGGCGCCTTGCTGGTCTGCGCCGCGACGATCGCCACCTTGAGCTGGTCGTCGTCATAGCTGTGGCCGTTCACCGCCAGCAGCTTGGTGCCCTGGGTGAGGCCGGCCTTGAAGGCGGGGCTATCCCAGGCGACCGAGGCGAGCCGGCCCTCGCGGCCCACGGCGAACCCGATCGAGTAGCTGAAATCCTTCATCTTGCGGCGGGTTTCGCCGGCCTTCCAGGCCGCCCCCGGCGTATCGGTATAGACGAGCTTATAGCCGCCGCGCGTGATCCAATCGAGCGGCGCCTGATCGCGCACCGCATAGATGCGCTCCTTCAGGAAGCTCGCCCAATCATAGGGCATGACCTTGTTGAGCGTATCGACGACATCCTCGAAGCGATAGGTGAGCACGCCCCAATCGCCATCGCGCATGCCGAAGAAGAGCCGTGCGAAATCGTCGAGCGATTTCTTGCCCCCGGTCTTCTCGCGGATCAGCTGGTCCGCATCGAGCCACACCAGCTTGCCGGCCTCGTAATAATCTTCCGACCATTGATAGTTGCGCCAGCCGAGCGGGCGGCGCTGCGACATGGTGGGATCATTGGTGGTATCCACCACCGTGCGCCACGTCTTGGCGGGCGAGTTCTGGTAATAGGCGGCGGTGGCGGCGAGCTGATCCAGCGTATCGGCCTTGCTGACGAGGCCCGAGCGCGCCTGGAGGATATAGCCCCAATATTGGGTCTGGCCCTCATAGACCCAGAGCAGGCTGTCGCCCATGGGCTGGCGGTAATCGGGCGTCCAGAGATCGGCGCCGCGCCGGAATTTGCCGTCCCAGCTATGGGTATATTCGTGCGGCAGCAGGTTGCGATCGCGGATCGCGCCATCCCAATCGGTGAAATAATCGCCGTCGACGCCGTCTTCCGAGGAGCGGTGATGCTCCAGCCCCTGGCCGCCCATCGTGTCGGACAGCCAGAAGAGGAAGTCGTAATGATCGTAATGCTCGGCGCCGAACAGCTTGCGCGCCTGCACGACCAGCTCCTTATGCGGCTTGAGCTGCTCCGGCTTGATCACCAGCTGGTCCGGGCGATCGGCGATGATGTTCAGATTGACCTTGGGCGAGAGCGGCTCGGACCGGGCATAGCGGCCGGCCATGGCGGGCGAATCGACCAGCGTCTCGTAATCCACCGTGGGATAGGCGACCTTGTCGCCCGACAGGCCCGGGATCAGCGCGCTCGCCGACTTCCAGCCGGCGGGGTAGGAGACGCTTGGGCTCACCAGGATGCGGCGGACGAAATGGCCCGCCGGGTAGAGCGACATGGCGCTCCAATCCAGGTTGAGCATGTCCGGGGTCATCACCAGCCCGCCCTGATTGTCATCGGTCGGCGAGAGATAGTCGAACACGGCCTCGACGCTCGTCACGCCCGCGGGCACGTCGAGATGGAAGGCATAGACATCGTATTTGTCGCGCGTCCACGGGATGACCTGGCCGTTGCCGGTGAAGCGCAGCCCCGCCAGCTTGGAGATCGGCCCGGTGGGGCTGTGGGTGCCGGGGATCCATTGCGGGTAGAGCAGCACCAGCGGCCCGGCGGCGGCGACGGGGATCGTCTCGCGCACCTTGAAGATGCCCTGGCTGGTGTCGCTGGCGTCGACCGCCAGGCGGATGGTGCCGGGATAGGGCGTATCCTGCGCCGCCGGGATCGTATCCGGGATCGGCAGCGGCTGGGGCAGGCTGTTGGTGGCGGGCTGTTGGGCCGCGAGCGGCGCGGCGAGAGCGAAGAGCGCGGCGCTGGCGAGCGCACGGGCGAAGCGGGTCATCTGTCGGGGGTCTCCCTGGCGGTTATCAGCCAGGGATGCCGTCCGCCGCGCCCCAGGTCCAGAGCGCGGCGGTCAGATTTCACATATTTCGGATTCTACATATAGCGGCGCGCCGGGCGCCGGATCAGAGTTGCTTCACGCCGGCGTCGGTGCCGTGTTCGGCGCGCTTCTTGGCGGCCAGTTCGATCGCCTCGACGACGATGCGGCGCGCTTCCTCGGCATCGCCCCACGAGCCGACGCGCACCCACTTCTTCGGCTCGAGATCCTTGTAGTGGGTGAAGAAATGCTCGATCTGCTGCATCACGATCTCGGGCAGATCGTTACGCTCGCCGACCTTGGAATAATAAGGGAAGGTGGCGTCCGCCGGCACGGCGAGCAGCTTCTCGTCGCCGCCGGCCTCGTCCTCGAGCTTGAGCACGGCGACCGGCCGCACGCGCACCACCGAGCCCGGGATGAAGGGCGAGCGCGCGACGACGAGCGCGTCGAGCGGGTCGCCATCGGGCGAGAGGGTGTGCGGCACGAAGCCGTAATTGGCCGGGTAGCGCATCGGCGTGTGGAGGATCCGGTCGACGAACAGCGCGCCGGACTTCTTGTCGAACTCATATTTCACCGGCTCGCCGCCGACCGGCACCTCGATGATGACGTTGAGCTCGTGGGGCGGGTTGGTCCCGATGGGGATGAGATCGATGTTCATAGCGCTGCCGGACATAGCTTGCCGGGCGGGGGCCGGACAAGCGGCTCTTTTGTGCATGTGCGAAGCTATTTTCCCGTTCCATATTTTCCTTTAGGACGCCGCCGCTATGAGCCGGGCCGATATTCCCCACCCCATTCGTGGCACGCAGGATCTGCTGGGCGAGGCGGTACGCCGGCACCAGGCCGTGACGACCGCCTTCGCCCAGGTTTCGCGCCTCTACGGTTTCGCGCCGGTGGCGGTGCCGGTGATCGAGCAAACCGCGGTTTTCGCCCGCTCCATCGGCGAAACCACCGACGTCGTCTCCAAGGAGATGTACAGCTTCACTGATCGCGGGGGCGACTCCATCACGCTGCGGCCGGAATTCACCGCCGGCCTCGCGCGCGCCTTTCTGAGCGAAGGCTGGCAGCAATTCGTGCCGCTCAAGCTCGCCACGCACGGCCCGGTCTTCCGCTATGAGCGTCCCCAAAAGGGACGCTACCGGCAATTTCATCAGATCGACGCCGAGATCATCGGCGCGGCCGAGCCGCAGGCGGACATCGAGCTGCTCGCTATGGCCGATCAGTTGCTGCGCACGCTCGGCATCGCGGGGGTGACGCTGGAGCTCAACACGCTCGGCGACCAGCCGACCCGCGATGCCTGGCGCGCGGCGCTGGTCGCCCATTTCGCCGCGCATCGCGACCAGCTTTCGGAGGAGAGCCTGGTCCGGCTGGAGAAGAACCCGCTGCGCATCCTCGATTCCAAGGACCCGCGCGACCGCCCCGTGGCGGACTCGGCGCCCGGTATCGACGGCTTCCTGACTGACGAGGCGGCGCTCTTCTTCGAGACGGTGACGCGCGGGCTGGACGCGGCCGGTGTCGCCTGGACGCGCAATGCGCGGCTGGTGCGCGGGCTCGATTATTATCGCCATACCGCCTTTGAGTTCGTGACCGATCGGCTGGGCGCGCAGGGCACGGTGCTGGCGGGCGGCCGCTATGACGGGCTGATCGAGGCGCTGGGTGGCCCGGCCACGCCGGGCGTCGGCTGGGCGGCGGGGATCGAGCGGCTGGCGATGCTGATCGACGCGCCGGCCGCGCCGGGGATCGACGTGGCGGTGGTGCCGATGGGCGCGGCGGGCGAGGCGGCGGCGGGCGGCATCCTCGCCGCGCTGCGCCGCGCGGGTCTGGCCTGCGACATGGCGTATAAGGGCAATATGAAGCGGCGCATGCAGAAGGCGGACGCCGCCGGCGCGCGCTTCGCCGTCATCCTCGGCGAGGACGAGCTGGCGCGCGGCGAGGCGGCGGTGAAACGGCTCGACACCGGCGAGCAGGCGGCGGTGCCGCTGGATCGCCTGGCCGAATGGGTCGGGCTCGAGACGCGCGGCTGATGGTTACGATCACGTCGGAGCGGATCGCCGCGATCGAGGCGCGGCGCGACGAGCTGGCCGCCGCCATGGCGCGCGGCGACCTCGCCGCCGAGCAATTCGTTCAGCTGTCGCGCGATTATGCCGAGATCGAGCCGGTCGCGGTGGCCGCCGCCGAGGTGCGCCGGCTGCGCGCCGAGCTGGCGGTGCTGGCCGGCATGGACGGCGATCCCGATCCCGAGATCCGCGCCATGGCGGCCGAGGAAGCGGCGGCGCTGCGCGAGCGCCTGCCCGATGCCGAGCGCCAGCTCGCGCTCAGCCTGTTGCCGCGCGACGCGGCGGACCAGCGTTCGGCCATACTCGAGATCCGCGCCGGGACCGGGGGCGACGAGGCCGCCCTGTTCGCGGGCGATCTGTTCCGCATGTATGGCCGCTATGCCGAGCAGCATGGCTGGCGGGTGGAGCTGATCTCGGCCAGCGCGGCCGAGCTGGGCGGCTTCAAGGAAGTGGTCGCCAGCGTCACCGGCCAGGGCGTGTTCGCCCGGCTGAAGTTCGAGAGCGGGGTGCACCGCGTGCAGCGCGTGCCCGTGACCGAGAGCGGCGGCCGCATCCACACCTCGGCGGCGACGGTGGCGGTGCTGCCCGAGGCCGAGGATGTGGACGTGCAGATCGACGACAAGGATCTGCGCATCGATGTGTTCCGCTCGTCCGGGCCGGGCGGCCAATCGGTCAACACCACCGATTCCGCGGTGCGCATCACCCATCTGCCCTCGGGCCTGGTGGTGAGCCAGCAGGACGAGAAGAGCCAGCACAAGAACAAGGCCAAGGCGATGAAGGTGCTGCGCGCACGGCTGTACGAGCTGGAGCGCGAGCGGCTCGCCTCCGAGCGGGCCGGCGCGCGCCGCTCCATGGTCGGTTCGGGCGATCGCTCGGAGCGGATCCGCACCTATAATTTTCCCCAGGGCCGCGTGACCGATCATCGCATCGGCCTCACCCTCCACCGCCTTCCCGAAATCCTGGAGGGGCAGATGGACGAGCTGATCGGCGCGCTCATCGCCGAGGACGAGGCGGGCCGGCTCGCCGCGCTGGATGCCGGCTGAGGGGCGCCGCGCCGCACTGCGCCGCGCCGCCGCCCAGCTCGCCGCATGCAGCGCCACGCCCCGGCTCGACGCCGAGCTGCTGATGGCCGACGCGCTCGGCATCGAGCGCGAGACGCTGCTCCTCGGCGCGGACGGACCGGTGCCCGACGGCTTCGCCGCGCGGCTCGCCCGGCGCGCCGCCGGCGAGCCGATCGCCTATATCGTGGGCGGCCGCGATTTCTGGGACATGCACCTGGCGGTGGGGCCGGGCGTGCTGATCCCGCGGCCGGACAGCGAGACGCTGATCGAAGCCGCGATCGCGCATTTCGCGGGAAGCGCCGGGCCGCGCACCATCCTCGATCTCGGCACCGGCTCGGGCGCGCTGCTGCTGGCGGCGCTGCGCCACTGGCCGGCCGCGCGCGGCGTCGGGATCGATCGCGCCGAGGCGGCGCTCGCCACCGCCGCCGCCAATGCCGCCGCGCTCGGCCTCTCCGCGCGCGCCGAGATCCGCGCCGGCGACTGGAGCGGCACGGGCGATCGGTTCGATCTCATCCTGTGCAACCCGCCCTATATCGGCACGGGCGAGACCCTGCCCCGCGACGTGGTGGAGCATGAGCCGCACGGCGCGCTGTTCGCCGGGGAAGACGGGCTGGACGCCTATCGCGCGCTGCTGCCGCTGCTCCCGGCGCAGCTGGCGCCGGCCGGGGTCGCCTGCGTGGAAATCGGCTGGTCCCAAGCGGATGCCGTGGCGGCGCTGGCGCGGGCGCAGGGCCTGAGCGTGGCGGTGCGTCACGATCTCGCCGGACATGCCCGCTGCCTTGCCATCACAGGTTGATTTTCGCGAGAATGTGCTTGGTTTCGTAACCTTCCCACACTACATGGGGCATCGGGGGTCAGCGAGTGGCCGATGTCTGCGCGAGGTGTTTTTCGCGCACATGGCGCGCCCCGACCCCAAGCCGTAGCCTTTGGCGGCCGCCACCCCGGCGGGACGCGGGCTGGGAGTTCCGGCTCCCGGATGGCCCTGCGCACGCTGTGCGATCGGCGAAACCGACCGTCCGGATGTTCCGGAGGGTGAGCCGGAGGGGATTTCCGGCAGGAGCGGTGAGCTTAGTCCACCAGTGACGAGGACCAGCAGACGTTGATCAACAATCGGCAGAACGGCCGCCGCCGTGGCCGCGGCGGCCCGCAGGTGCGTAACGGCGCGGGTAATGGCTCGGACCGGGGCAATCGGATCGATAACCGGGCGCGCGGCAACGCCGCCCAGCTTCACGAGAAGTACAAGAATCTCGCGCGCGACGCCCAGATGCAGGGCGATCGCGTGATGACCGAATATTATCTGCAGTTCGCCGATCATTATTTCCGCGTTCTGGGCGAGAGCCGGCAGCGCTTCGAGGAGCAGAACCAGCAGCGCCGTCCGCGCGACGATTTCGATTATGACGATGGCGATCGCGACGATAATGACGGCGAGGAGGGCGAGTTCGAGCGGCCCGCGCCGGCGCGCCGCGAACCCCGCGCCGATCGTCGCTACGAGCCGGCACCGGAGCCCGTCGCCGCGCCGGCGGCCAATGGCGCCGAGGCGCCGATCGCCGCCGACACGAGCGAGGAAGGCGAGGCGCGTCGCAACCGCCGTGGCCGCCGCAGCCGTCGCCCCGAGGGCGGCGACGAGCAGCCCCGGCTCGAGATGGACCGGTTGCCGCCCGCTTTCTCCGAGGCCGAGCCGCAGACGCCGCCGCTCGCCAACGGCCATGCCGCCGCCGAGGCGCCCGGCGAGGGCGGGGACGAGCCTGCGCCCAAGAAGCGCCGTACCCGCCGCGTGGTGAAGGAGGGTGGCGACAGCGTCGCCGCCGCCTGAGCCGCCGCGCCCGCGCTCCGGCGCGGAAGCGAATTCAGACGCCGTCGTCCCAGCCGGGACGGCGGCGTTTGCGCGTCGGGCGTTCGGGAGTGAAGACCGCGCCGGCGGCGGCGTCGTGCCCGCTGCCCGAGGAGAGGAAGGCGAGGCTCATCAGGCCGGTGCCCACCAGCACCGTGAAGAAGACGCCGAGCGCGGTGGCGATCGCCTCGTGCAGATGCAGCGGCCCGCTCGCGCGCAGCACCCCCAGCGCGACCAGCACGCAGACCAGGGCGAGCGCGGTCATGCCGCGCATGATGCGGCGATAGCGCGCCCAGGCCGCCTGGCTCGCGATGCCGGGCCGTGGCGGGGCAGGTTCAGGATCGGCCATGGCTTTCCTTCCGTCGCCATACATGGGATCATCGCCGCGCCGGCGCCAGACCGGTGGACGAGAGGAGGCGGCGATGACGGTCGCAGCGATTTTGGAGCGGAAAGGCAAGTCCATCCTATCGGCGCGTGCCGATGAGCGCGTCGCCGAGGTGGTGGCGCGGCTGGCCGAGCAGCGGATCGGCGCGATGCCGGTGCTGGACGAGGTCGGCCGGGTGAGCGGCATCATCTCGGAACGCGATATCATCTATGGCCTGGCGCGCGAGGGCGCCGCCCTGCTCGCGCGCAGCGTGGGCGAGGTGATGACGAGCCCGGTGGTGACGGTAAGCCCCACCACGCCCTTGCTTTCGGCGCTGGCGGTGATGACCAACCGCCGCATCCGGCACCTGCCCGTGATCGAGGGGGAGGCGCTGGTCGGCTTCATCTCGATCGGCGATCTGGTCAAGCTGCGGATCGACCGGATCGAGGCCGAAGCCGAGGCGATGCGTCACTATATCGCGGGCAATTAGGCGGCGCGCCGGTCGCGCGGGCGCTCAGGCCGCCGCGCCGCGCCCGCGCACCATGGCGAAGGCGGTCCTCACCACCGGCCGCGCCACCAGCCAGGCGAGCGCGCCATAGCTCAGGACGCCCAACGCCACGAGCAGGCCCAGCCTCGGCCAGGGCCCGAGCGCGGGCAGCAGCCGATCGGCCAGCGCCACCGCGAGCCCCATCAGCGTCGCCGCCAGCAACGGCGGCAGGATCTGCGCGCCCAGCCGGCGCGCCGGCAGCGCCAGCACCGGCAGCGACAAATAGGTGGAGATGGCGAGCAGCACCGGCATCGTCGCCAGCCACGCCGCCGCCATGCCGACCGGCCCGAAGCGCACGCCGACCAGAAAGGCGAGCGGCAGCAGCACCGCGCCGGCCGCGGTGGCGCGCGCGGCAATGCCGGGGCGGCCCAGCGCGTTGGTCGCGGGCGGGTAGAGGATGTGCAGCGTCACAAAGGGCATGGCGAGCGCGAGCACGCGCACGATCGGGATCGCGTCCGCCCAGCGCGGGCCCATCACCGCCAGGATCAGCGGCGCCGCCGTCGCCGCCAGCCCGGCATAGCAGGGCAGCGCCACCAGCATGATCGCGCCCGCCGCGCGCGCGAAACTCTCCCCCACCGCGCCCTGCTCGGCCTGGAGCCGGGCATAGCTGGGAAAGGCGACCTCGTTGAGCGCGGGCACGAACTTGTTGACGAGAAGCTGGGTGAGGAACAGGCCCTCGGAATAGCAGCCGAGCGCCGCCGCGCCGAAATGCCGGCCGGCGATCACGATATCGGCTTGGTTCTGGACGAACCAGAGAATGTCGCTCACCAGCACCGTGCCGCCATAGGCGAGCAGATCGCCCGCGCCGGCGATGGCGAAGCGCGGGCGGATCCACCAGCGGCCGAGCAGCCCCAGCATCAGCGCGCGCGTTCCGAACAGGGCGAGCGGCGCCGCGACCAGCGTCCAGACGCCGAACCCGGCGAGCGCACACAGCGGCGCGGTGATCGCGCCCGCCGCCGCCGCCACCAGATTGGCGCGGCCCTGGGTGCGGAAGTCGA